>CP099650.1:6857832-7481272 GCA_024123915.1 Oxalobacteraceae bacterium OTU3CAMAD1
CTTGGGCAGGTAGTTCGGGTCCAGCCCCATGCTCAGCTTGACGCTGTAAGTCTCGCCGACCTTGAGCGCGCCGCGCGGCGCGACGATCCAGCGGTTGGGGCGGCGGATCAGGAACAGCGCGTCGTCGAGCGACGAGAAACTTTGCCGCACGCTGCCGATGACGGCCACGTGGTACTGGCGCGTGAGCACGTTGTACGACAGGCTGATGGTCTGGCGCGCAACAATAGCCTTCTCGTCGAACCAATACCAGCGCGGACGGGTGAATTCGATGCTGGTGGTGAAATACAGCACGACGCCGTATTGCAGGGTGTCTTCCAGGCCGTGGCTGAGGTCGAAGCCGTAATTGGCCGACAGGCGGTAGCCCTCGTCGGTCGCCTCCACGTAGGCCCGCTTGATCTCGACGCCGTCGGCAGCGCTGGCCGCCTGCGGCAGCGCGCAGGCCAGTATCAGCAGCAAGGGCCCGATCAGCAGGCGAAAAAATCGTTGTATCACGTGTGGGCCGGTGCTCAATAGGTGCGTAATACGCGGGGGTGCGACGGGAAATGCAGCAAAAAAACAGGCGAAAAACCAGGCAAAACGCTTACGCATTTTTCTGGAAAAGCGCGTAGAACAAACCATCGTGGTCCTGGCATTCGCCGCCGGCCGGCAGCAATTGACCGGGCGCGTCGAGCCGCACCGCATTGTTGCGCACGGCGAAGGCGGCGGCCTGCGCTTCCGATTCCTGCGGCCACAAGGAACACGTTACGAACAGCAATTTACCATCCGGGGCAAGCATCTGCCAAAGGTTGTCGAGGATTTTGGCCGAAAGTGTTGCAAGTTGGAGCGTGTCGCCCTTGCGGCGCAGCCAGCGGATATCCGGGTGGCGGCGCACGATGCCGGAGGCCGTACACGGCACGTCGGCCAGGATGCGGTCGAACGGTTTGCCGTCCCACCAGGTCGATGTTTGCGCCTCGGCGGCCTGCAATGCGGCTTTCAGCTGCAATCGCTGCAGATTTTCCTCGACCCGCGCCAGGCGCTTGGGGTCGGCGTCGAGCGCCGTCACATGGACATCCGCGTCGGCGCCGGCCAGTTCCAGGATGTGGCAGGTCTTGCCGCCAGGGGCGGCGCAGGCGTCGAGCACGCGCATGCCGTTTTGCACGTCCAGCAGCGGCGCTGCCAGCTGGGCGGCGGCGTCCTGCACCGACACCAGGCCGTCGGCGAAGCCGGGAATGAGGCTCACGCCGACCGGTTTGGCGAGGCGCACGGCGTAAGGGCCGATTTGCGTGGCGTCCATGCCGGCTTGCGCCAGGGTCGCCAGATACTGCTCCACCGAGGTTTTGCGGACGTTGACGCGCAACGTCAGCGGCGGCGCGGTGTTGCCGCTCGCCAGCACCGCCTGCCAGTCCTGCGGCCAGGCCGCGCGCACCGCGTCGATCCACCATTGCGGGTAGTTCCACTTGGCCAGCGGCTGCAGCAGCGCCGTCTCCAGCAGCGCCTTGCGCTCGCGCAGGAAGCGGCGCAGCACGGCGTTGACCATGTTTTTGGCGCGCGCGGTGTCCGGGTGGGCGTCGGCCGCCGTCACGGTCTGGTCGACAACGGTGAATTCCTCGTACGGCTTGACGGCGTCCGGCGCCGTCATCAGGGCCAGCGCGCAGGCCAGCAGCGCGCCGACCAGCGGGTCCGGCGCCTTGGGCGCCATCAGCGCGATCAGGGTCTCGCTCTGGCCCAGCTGGCGCATGCAGCGGTAGGCGATGTCCTGCATGGCGCCGCGCGCCTGCGGGGTGAGGTCGTTTTTGGCTTCGCTTTTGGCCCATACCTGCGCCAGCGCCTGCGGCAGATTGGTGCCGGTGCGGACCTGGGCCACCGCGTGGGCGGCGCCGATCAGGCTGAAAGCGAGCGAATCTGGCCGCAAGCCGGTCTGGAAGCTGGTTTGCAGCGCCGGTTTCAGGTCACGCGCATGGCTGGCGCGCAGCTTGGGCGCTGCCGCCTTGGCGGGTGACTTCAGTGAGAGCGTCGGGCGCTGCTTGTTCATATGCTAATTCCAGAGAGCGGCCGGCAGCCGTGATCGCGCAGTATACAGTAGTGCCACAGCAGCGCCTATGACAAGTCGCTGACAAGAATGTAAAAGTCGGTTAGCCGCAAGCCCGTCGCGCTGCGGCGCGGGCGCTCGGCTACCCTCACCGGCGCCGTGCAAACCAGTATAATGACCATTGTTTGGCCGGTGCCAGAGCGCCGGCCGTTTTCGCTTTCAGATGAATTTTTTAGCGCGGCCCGGCCGCCATTTCGCTCATGCTCGCCCAACAAAAACAAGATATCACCGCCCTGTTCCAGGCCGCCCTCGCACCGATCCTGGCCGGGACGGAAGTCACCAGCAACGTCGTGCTGGAGCGCCCGCGCGACCCGTCGCACGGTGACGTGGCCTGTAACATCGCCATGCAACTGGCCAAGCAGCTCAAAATGAACCCGCGCGAACTGGCCACCAAGGTGGTCGAGGCGCTGCTGGCCAACCCCGCCGGCAAGGGCCTGGTGGAGTCGGCCGACATCGCCGGTCCGGGCTTCATCAACCTGCGCGTGAGCGCCGCCGCCAAGCAGGCCGTGGTCAAGGCGGTGCTGGCGCAGGGCGCCGCCTACGGCAGCAGCGATACGGGCGACGGCAAGAGCGTGATCATCGAATTCGTCTCGGCCAACCCGACCGGCCCGCTGCACGTGGGCCACGGCCGCCAGGCCGCGCTGGGCGACGCGCTGTCGTCGCTGTTCGGCTCCCAGGGCTACAAGGTCACCCGCGAGTTCTACTACAACGACGCCGGCGTGCAAATCCAGACCCTGGCCAATTCGGTCCAGGCGCGCCTGCGCGGCTTCAAGCCCGGCGACGCCCAGTGGCCCGAATCGGCCTACAACGGCGACTACATCGCCGACATCGCCGAGGACTTCAAGGCCAAAAAGACCGTTTCGGCCTCCGACGGCGCCCCGGCCACCGCTTCCGGCGATATCGACGACATCGAATCGATCCGCGCCTTCGCCGTAACCTACCTGCGCAACGAGCAGGATATCGACCTGCAGGCCTTCGGCGTCAAGTTCGACAACTACTACCTCGAATCGTCGCTGTACGCCGACGGCAAGGTCGACGCGGCCGTCGACATGCTCAATAAATCCGGCAAGACCTACGAAGAGGAAGGCGCGCTGTGGCTGCGCACCGAGGACTACGGCGACGACAAGAACCGCGTGATGCGCAAGAAGGACGGCACCTACACCTACTTCGTGCCGGACGTGGCCTACCACATCGTCAAGTTCCAGCGCGGTTTCGGCCAGGCGATCAACGTCCAGGGCTCCGACCACCACGGCACCATCGCCCGCGTGCGCGCCGGCCTGCAGGCGGTCAACGTCGGCATCCCGCAGGGGTTCCCGGACTACGTGCTGCACAAGATGGTCACCGTGATGAAGGGCGGCGAGGAGGTCAAGATCTCCAAGCGCGCCGGTTCCTACGTCACCGTGCGCGACCTGATCGAATGGTCCGGCGGCGGCGACATCACCAAGGGCCGCGATGCGGTGCGCTTCTTCCTCATCTCGCGCAAAGCCGACACCGAATTCGTGTTCGACGTCGACGTCGCGCTGAAAACCTCGGATGAAAATCCGGTGTATTACGTGCAGTACGCGCACGCGCGTATCTGCCGCATGCTCGAACAGTTCACCGGCGACGTCGCCGCGCTGGCCGATGTCGACCTGTCGCCGCTGACCGCGCCGACCGAGGCGACCCTGCTGGCCACCCTGGCCGCGTACCCGGAGACCCTGGCGCGCGCCCAGGCCGAACTGGGCCCGCACCAGATCGCCTTCTACCTGCGCGACCTGGCCGCCAACCTGCACAGCTTCTATTTCGCCGAACGCGTGCTGGTCGACGACGAGGCGCTCAAGGCGGCCCGTATCGCGCTGATGGTCGCCACCCGCCAGGTGCTGCAAAACGGTTTGGCGCTGATCGGCGTCTCCGCTCCCAACAAAATGTAATTGCGAAGGATATCCCGCACAATGAATTTCCGTACCAGTCTCACCCCGCGTTCGCGCCAACAGGGCAACACCTTCATCGGCATCGTCATCGGCCTGGTCATCGGCCTGACCGTCGCCGTCGTCGTCGCGCTGGTGATCAACAAGGGGGCCTCCCCGTTCACCGACAAGGGGCGCAGCAACAAGAGTACGGAAACGACCGCGGGCCAGGCGGCCGATCCGAACAAGCCTATGTACGGCAGCAAGGAAGCGGCGCGCGCGGCGGCCAAGGACTTGAGCCGGGATACGCCAACCGCGCCGCCTGCGGCGCCCGCCGCGCCGGCTCCGGCCGCGCCGAAAGCGCCCGCGGCCGATCCGCTGCAGGCGGTGGTCGACCGTATCCAGGGTGCCGCGGCCGACAAGCCGAAAACCGTTCCTTCGGCGTCGAACGTGACGCCGACGCCGGTCGCCAAGACCCCGGCCAACACCGCCGCACCGGCGGCGGGCGCCACCGCCGCGCCGGCCAACGGCGGCGACGAAAAGTACATCTATTACCTGCAGGCCGGCGCCTTCCGCGAGGTGGCCGACGCCGAAAGCGCCCGCGCCAAGCTGGCGTTGCTCGGCTTCGAGGCCAACCTGTCGGACCGCACCACCGACACCGGCGTGCTGCACCGGGTTCGCATCGGCCCGTTCAACCAGGTCGAGGCGATGAACAAAGTCCGCAGCAAGTTGTCTGAAAACGGCGTCGACGTCGCAGTCGTGCGCAATCAAAAGTAACGAACCAAGCCAGGAGTAATGATGCGAATTCTGAAATACGTTTTGAGCGCGCTGATGCTGAGCGCAGTCGCCTTTTCACCGATGTCGGCTTCCGCATCCCCGGCCGAACCGAAGAACGGCGTCGAATACAAAACCTTGCCGACGCCGCAGCCCGTCGACACCGGCAAAAAGGTGGAAGTGATCGAGTTCTTCGACTACGCCTGCCCGCACTGCCACGCGCTGGACCCGTCCTTGACCGCCTGGGTCAAGAAGCAAGGCGACAACATCGTCTTCAAGCGCACGCACATTTCGCGCACCAACACCGAGCTGCCGCAGCAAAAAATGTTCTACACGCTGGAAGCCATGGGCCTGATGACCGAGGCGATCAACACCAAGATCTTCAACGAGATGCACGTCAACCGCAACCGCATGAACCGCGACGAGCTGGTGTTCGACTTCATCGCCAAGCAGGGCATCGACCGCCAGAAATTCATCGACACCTATCGCAGCTTCGGCGTGCAGGCCCGCATCCGCAAGGCCACCGCGATGATGGACACCTACGGCGTCGACTCGTGGCCGATGTTCGCCATCGACGGCAAGTATGTGACGTCGCCATCGATGTCCGACGAAGGCTCCAAGACCGCCACCAGCGAAGCCCAGCTGCACACCCAGGGCCTGCAAGTGATGGATATCCTGGTCGCGAAAGCGAAAGCGGAAAAGAAGTAAGCATGTCCTCCAAAGACGCGTTGACAACGGCTTCGGCCCGGCAGCCGGCGCCACCTGGCGCCCGGGCATGAGCGGTCAGCGCGTCTTCATCACCGGCGCCTCCAGCGGCATCGGCGCCGCGCTCGCGGCGCAATACGCGTCGCAGGGCGCCGTCCTGGGCCTGCTGGGCCGGCGCGGCGACGCGCTCGATAGCCTGATCGCCTCATTCCCCAATTCGGAAAAACACCGCGCCTACGTCGTCGATGTGCGCGACCACGCCGCCATCGCTGCTGCCGCGCGCGACTTCCTGGCCCATGCCGGCGGCATTGACGTGGTCATCGCCAACGCCGGCATCTCGGCGGGCACCTTGACCGAGTTCGCCGAGGACATCGCGGTGTTCGACAGCATCATCGCCACCAACGTGGTCGCCACCGCCGCCACCTTCGCGCCGTTCATCGCGGCGATGAGGGCGCAGCGCACGCCGGCGCGGCTGGTCGGCATCGGCAGCGTGGCCGGCATACGCGGCCTGCCTGGCGCCGAGGCGTACAGCGCCTCCAAGGCGGCCGTGATCAGCTACTGCGAATCGCTGCGGTTGGAGATGAAACCCTACGGCCTCAAGGTCGTCACGCTCTGCCCCGGCTACATCGATACGCCGATGACGAAGGTGAATCCTTATCCGATGCCGTTCCTGATGGCGCCTGAAAAATTCGCCGCCAAGGCCGCGCGCACCATCGCCGCCGGCGCCAGCTATGCCGTCATTCCGTGGCAGATGGGCGTGGTCGCAAAGGTGCTGCGCCTGATGCCGAACGCCGTCTACGATTTCGCCTTCGCCAGGGCGCCGCACAAACCGCGCAAGGCCGCACCATGACCGCCGCATCCCTATCGTTGTCGCCGGACGCCGTCGCCGCCCGCTGCGCCACCAGCGCCACCCACGTGGCGATCGAAGTCGTCGCCGAAACCGGCTCCACCAACGCCGATCTGCTGGCCCGCCTCGACACCTTGGACGGCCCGCTGCTGCGCATCGCCGAAAACCAGACCGCCGGCCGTGGCCGCGCAGGGCGCAGCTGGCTGTCCACGCCGGGCGCCGCGCTGATGTTCTCGCTGGCCTGGCGCTTCAAGGGACCGTTGCACCGCATGACCGGCCTGCCGATGGCGGTCGGCGTGGCGCTGGCCGAGACCATCGCCTCGCTGGGCGTACCGGTGCAAATCAAATGGCCCAACGACCTGCTGCGCGACGGTAAAAAACTGGCCGGCATCCTGGTCGAAACGCAAACCTCGCGCAAGGACGTCGATGGCGCCGTCTGGGCCGTCATCGGCGTCGGCATCAACCTGCTGATGCCCGACGAACTGGAAGAACAGATCGGCCGCGCGGTGGCCGCCGCGCCGTGGCTGGCGAAAATGGACCGCAACGAATTGATGGCCGCCTTACTGAGCCGCCTGGCCGCCGTGCTGGCCGAATTCGACGACACCGGCTTCGCGCCCTTCGCCGAGCGCTGGAACCTGCTGCACGCGTGGCAGGGGCGGGACGTCGTCATCCTCGACCACGGCCAGGTGCTGCAACAGGGCCGCGCCGCCGGTGTCGACGCCATCGGGCGGCTGATGCTCGACACGGAGCACGGACGGGTCGAGGTGCTGTCCGGCGACGTCTCGCTGCGCCTGTCGTCAACCATCCCCTCCTCCATCGGATTATCATGATTTTACTGATCGACGCCGGCAACACCCGCGTCAAATGGGCGCTGGCCGACGCGGACGCGCAGCCCGGCACGTGGCTGGCGCATGGCGCCGTGGTCCACGCCGACCTGACGCAGCTTGAACTGATCTGGAGCGAAGCCGTCGCCCAGCGTCCGGTCGAACGCATCCTGATCGCCAACGTGGCCGGCAACGCGCTGCGCGTCCACCTCGAGTATGTGCTGCAGCGGACCTTCCCCGCCATGCCGCTGGCGCAGGCGCAGGGGGTAGCTATAAGCTGGTTCGAATCGCGGCCGTCGCTGGCGGGGCTGACCAACGGCTACCGCAATCCCGCGCAACTGGGCTGCGACCGTTTCGCCGCCGCGATCGCCGGCCACACCCTGGCGCCGGGGCGCGCCATCATCGTCGCCAACTGCGGCACCGCCACCACCATCGACGCCATCACCGCCGACGGCGTATTCCTGGGCGGGATGATCCTGCCCGGCCTGGGCTTGATGGCCAGTTCGCTGGCGCGCAACACGGCGCAGTTGCCGCAAATTGCGCAAGACGGTAAGCTGCCTGACGGATTCGCCGACAATACCGACGACGCCATTTTGAGCGGCTGCCTGGCCGCGCAGAGCGGCGCCATCGAGCACGCGTTCGCGCGGCACCAGGCGGCGGAATGCATCATCTCCGGCGGCGCGGCGCCCTACATCGCGCCGATGCTCAAGGTGCCGCACCGTATCGTCGAAAATATCGTGTTGATAGGCCTGCACGCCGCCGCCGGCGCCGGGCGGACCGACTGAATCGAATTGCCCCACCGAGGAAGCCCGTGCTGAAGTTTATTTTCTGGTCGCTGTTAGCCGTCAACGCCGCGCTGTTCGCGTATGGGCGGGGCTATCTCGGTCACTTCAGCGGCAACGAGCGCGAACCGGCGCGCCTTGTCAATCAGCTCAACGCCAATCAGCTGACCATCGTTTCGGCGGAGCGGGCTGGCCATGCGCCTGCCGTTGCCGCCGCAGGCGACGCGGCCAGCGCGCCGGTTGACGGCAAGGCCGCGCCGCAGCCGCTGGCGTGCGTGGAGATCGGCAGCTTCGTCATCGCCGACGCGCGCCGGTTCGAAGCGCGTCTGGCCGCATTGAATCTGGGCGACCGCCAATCGCGCCGCAACCTGCCGGGCACCGAGATATCGAGCTACATCGTGAACATCCCGCCGATGGGCAGCAAGGAAGCCGCCGACAAAAAAGCGGCCGAACTGCGCGGACTGGGCGTGACCAACTTCTTCGTCATGCCGGACAATTCACCGATGCGCTGGGCGATCTCGCTGGGCGTGTTCAAGAGCGAAACGGCGGCGCAGAACCAGCTGGCGGCGCTGGTCAAGCAAGGCGTACGCACCGCGCGCGTCACGCCGCGCATGAGCGGGAGCAAGCTGCTGGCGTTCCAGTTCCGCGACGTCGACGCGGAATTGCAAGCGGATCTGGAAAAGATCCGCGCCGATTTCCCGAACACGCAAACCCACAGTTGCAAATAAGGGCCAGCAAAAGAGTATCCGCCGAGGAGATACGTAGGGCGGATTAGGCGGAACGCCGTAATCGGCCATGCATGCGCCGACGATAACGCATGCATGGCCGATTACGCTGCGCTAATCCGCCCTACGTGGTTCAGACAACGCATGCGTCAATACGCACCCCGACTGCCCATGCCTCAGCGCTGAACCACAATCGGCTTGAGGCTCAACGCCGGCGGCAATCCCTGCGCCGCCTGCAACGCCTCCTGGCGGCTGGCAAACGGCCCGCCGAACAAACGGTGCACAGGCCCGCTCTGCACCACTTCCAAGGTCGAAAAACCATTCCCCGTCAGCTTGCCCCGCACGGCTTCCGCATTCTCCGCCCGGGTATAAGCGCCAAGCTGCAGATAAAAGCCGCTGGTGGCCGCCGGCACGCTATCGGCCAGCATCAACGTCTCGATTTCGGACTTAGTGCCCGACGCCGCACCCGGCGCAGCCGCCGAAGCAACCGCCGGCGCGGCAGCCACACCGCTACCCGATACCGCCTTCGGCGTCAGCACCAACGGCTGCGGCGTCGTCGAAGGCTGCTTGCTACTCTCCCCCGCATACGACGACAATCGCGCCCCGGACTGCGACGACGTCTGCAAGCGCGGCGCCTTCGTGCCCGACACGCCCTCTTTCGTCGCCAGCATGCGGTCGATCTCCTCGGGCAGAATGCGCTCGATCTTCAGCTCATGGCTGCCCTTGCCCAGCAAGCCCAGTTTCAGCGCCGCCGTGTACGACACGTCGATGGCGCGCTTGGCATGGAACGGCCCCCGGTCGTTGATACGCACGATCACCGTCGCCCCGCTGACCATGTTCGACACCCGCGCGTACGACGGAATGGGCAGCGTTGGATGCGCGGCCGTCATCTTGTACATATCGTAAATCTCGCCCGACGACGTGCGCTGGCCGTGGAATTTCTTGCCGTACCAGGTGCCCATGCCCACCTGCGTGAAAGGCTCGTTGTCCGTGATCGGCGTATAGGTCTTGCCGAAGACGACATAGGGGCGGTTGGAGCGCGGCAGCAGCGGATCGTTGCGCACGTCGGCATCCGGCACATTGGCCAGATTCTCCGGCGGCGCGTCGCCGGGACCGTCGTCCTGATAGTAGCCGCCCCGCCCCGAGTTAGCCGGCGGCAGCACCGGCAGGCCGGTGGCAGGCTTGGTGGTGGACGGCGCCTTGATCACAGGTCCCGAGGCACGTGGTGGCCGGGAGGTCGTTTCGTCCGATGTCGGAACGGTGCCGCAGCCAGCCAGCGCCAGCAGGGCCAGTGCCGCGCAGGCGTTCCGTAGTTGGCTTCGGTTCATACACATGGCGTCATCCTCATTGGTTTTTCCGCACCACCGGTGCCGGTTGCGTGGTGGGCGCAGGAGCGGCCGGCGCCGGGGCTGGCGCGGGCGCCGGCGCGGCCGGTGCCGCCGGCTGTGCCGGCGCCGTGCCGTTCGCGTCGCCGGTCACACCGACGCCACGCTCCAGCCTTGCGGCGGCGGCCTGCTCTTCCAAGGTCTGACCTTCCACCGGCACGATTTCTTCCGCGTCTTCTTTTTCCACTTTGGTTGTATCCTTTCCGGCGGGGCGTTTGCCCAGCAGGTAATAGTCGAGGGCCTTGCGCGCGATAGGCGCAGCTTCCAGGCCGCCCTTGCCGGCGTTTTCCACGACCAGCGCGATCGCGATGCGCGGCTTCTCGGCCGGCGCGAAGGCGGTAAACAGCGCGTTGTCGCGCAGGCGTTCCGCCAGTTTGGCGGCATTGTACTTGTCGCCTTTCTTAATCGTGATCACCTGTGCCGTACCGGTCTTGCCGCCGACCCGGTATTGGGCACCGGTGAATGCCCGAACGCCGGTGCCGCCGGCCTCCGTGGTCACGCCGACCATCGCGTTCTTGATGAAATCGATGTTCTCCTGCTTGAGCGGAATCCGATAGCTCTCCTTCGACACCGTCAGCGCGCGCGCGCGCGTGGCCCCGTCCTCGATTATCTTGACCAAATGGGGCTTCATCACCACGCCGTCGTTGGCCAGGTTGGCCACCGCGTGCGCGATCTGCAGCGGGGTGTAGGCGTTGTAGCCGGAGCCGTTACTGATCGAGATCGTATCACCACCTACCCAGCGCCCGGCCGCACCCTTGAAACGCTTGCGCTTCCACTCCTGCGACGGCAGCACGCCGACCTTCTCGTTGAAAAGGTCGATGCCGGTCTTCTGGCCGAAGCCGAAAGGCTTCATGAAATCGTGGATCATGTCGATCCCCATGTCATGACCCAGCTCGTAGTAATAGGTGTTACAGGAGACGACGATGGACTTGTGCATGGCGACCGAACCATGGCCGCCGACCAAGTCGTCGTTGAATTTGTGGCCGCCCAGGTAGTAGTAACCCGGATCGTAGGTGGCCTGGGTGGTGGTGCGCTTGCCCAGCTCCAGCGCCGCCAGCGCCATGAACGGCTTGAAAGTGGAGCCCGGCGCATAGGTGCCCGACAGCGGCCGGTTCACCATCGGCCGGTCCAGCGAGGTGTTGAGTTCATTCCAGCTCTGCGTATCGATACCGTCGACGAACAGGTTGGGATCGTAACCGGGCCGCGACACGTAGGCCAGGATGTCGCCGGTGGAAGGCTCGATCGCCACCAGCGCGCCACGTCGGTCGCCAAAGGCGTCTTCCACAACCTTCTGCAACTCGATATCGATCGACAGGATCAGATTACTGCCCGGGATGGCGGGCTTGCGCGACAAGGTGCGCACCGCACGTCCGCCGGCCGTCACCTCCACCTCTTCATAGCCGGTGCGGCCGTGCAGCTGCTGCTCGTAGCTTTTTTCCAGCCCCTCTTTGCCGATATGGTCGGTGCCTTTATAGTTGGTGGCGTCCTCGCCGTCGTCGATGGCGTTGGCCTCGGCGCGGCTGATGCGGCCGATGTAGCCGATCACGTGCGACGCCGTCTCGCCCAGCGGGTACTGACGGAACAGGCGCGCCTGCACCTCGACGCCACGGAAGCGGAAGCGCTGCGCCGAAAATCGCGCCACCTCCTCGTCGGTCAAGCGGGTGCGCAGCGGCACGCTCTCGAAGCGCTTCGATTCCTCCATCAGCTTCTTGAAGCGCTTGCGGTCCTTGACTTCGATATTGACCAGTTTGGCCAGCTCGTCGATCGTCTCGTCCAGCGTGGCGGTCAGCTTGGAGGGCGTGATCTCCAGCGTGTAGGCCGAGTAATTGCGCGCCAGGATAACGCCGTTGCGATCCAAAATCAGCCCGCGATTGGGCGTGATCGGGACGATGGCGATACGGTTCTCCTCCGCCTTGACGACAAAGTCGTCATGTTTGATCACCTGCAGCCAGATGAAGCGCGCCAGCAGCAATCCAAAGCAGACGAACACCGCCAGCCCAAGCACCGCGATCCTCGTGCGGAACTCTTTCAGTTCGCGCTCGGTGTCTTTCATCTCCATCATGCCAGCGCACCCCAGGCCGGCGCGCCGGAACCGCTACGCACACCGCGGCTGTGCCGCTGGATGCTCATTAAAATGCCGGCGCCAAGGCCCAGTGTCAGCAGCGCCGTGCCGCCATAGCTCATGAAAGGAAGCGGCACGCCGACCACCGGCACGATCCCGCTGACCATGCCCATGTTGACGAAAGCGTAGGTAAAGTAAATCATCGTAATGGCGCCCGCCAGCAGGCGCGTAAAGAAAGTGGATGCATTGAGGGCGATGGAGAGTCCGCGCCAGATCAGCAGCAGGTACAGCACCATCAGCACCAGATTGCCGGTTAGGCCGAATTCCTCGGAGAAGACGGCGAAAATGAAATCGGTGGTGCGCTCGGGGATGAACTCAAGGTGCGTCTGCGTGCCCTGGGTCCAGCCCTTGCCCGCCGCGCCGCCGGAGCCGATGGCGATCATCGACTGGATGATATGAAAGCCCTTGCCCAGCGGGTCGTGATAGGGATCGATCAAGGTCAGCACGCGCTCGCGCTGGTAATCGTGCATCGCGGACCACAACAACGGCATGCCGACGCAGGCGGCCGCGCCCAGCGCGGCAAGCGCCTTCCACGACAGGCCGGCGAGGAAGATCACGCAGGCGCCGGCCGCCACCACCAGCAAGGCCGTGCCGAGATCCGGCTGGCGCGCGATGAGGACCACGGGAACCGCAAGCAACAACGCGGCGACCGCATACGCCTGCCAGCGCAGCTGGCCGGCCTGGCGCTGGAAGAACCACGCCAGCATCAGCGGCATGGCGATCTTCATGAATTCGGACGGCTGCAGCTGGATGCCGATGGTGATCCAGCGGCGCGAACCGCCTTTGATCGTGCCCACCAGCGCGACGGCGACCAGCAGCGCCACGGCCAGCGCGTACACCGGCACGGCGAGGCGCATCAGCGTTTGCGGTGGAATGTTCGCGGCCAGCCACATGACGAAGAAGGCGGCGGCGATATTGCGCAGCTGATCGGACACCTTGCCCGGAATGGCGATGCCGGCCGAATACAGCGTGACCAGTCCCACCGACAGCAAGGCGAGGATGATGAGCGCCAGCGGAATGTCGAACACCATGACATGGGGGCGGAGGCGCTGCCAAGGCGAGCGCCCGTCGTTGAAATGCATGCGGCGCCCTTACTTCGCGCCGGCGGGCGGCTGCCCCGACGGCTGCGCCGCGGCGCGATTCTGTTCGGCCATGACGGCATAGTCGTCATGCCGCACCACCTGCAACCAGACGATGCGCGCCATCAGCAGCCCGAGGCCGATGAACGCGACCATCGCCAGTCCCTTGAGGCGGCGGCGGAAGCGGCGCGCGTCGACGTCGTGGGTATCGGTATCGGCGCGCATCACGTTTGCACCAGCTTGCGGTGGCGCTGGATGCTCATCAAAATACCGCCGGCGATGCCCAGGGTGAGCAACGCGGTGCCGCCGTAGCTCATATACGGCAGCGGCACGCCGACCACCGGCAGGATGCCGCTGACCATGCCCATGTTGACGAACGCGTAGGTGAAGTAAATCATTGTCATGGCGCCGGCCATCAGGCGGCTGAAGAAATTGGGCGCGTTCCCGGCGATCATCAGGCCACGGCCGATCAACAGCAGGAACAGCAGCATCAGCACCAGGTTGCCCACCAGGCCGAACTCCTCGGAGTAGACGGCGAAGATAAAGTCGGTGGTGCGCTCCGGGATGAATTCCAGGTGGGCCTGCGTGCCCTGCGTCCAGCCCTTGCCGGTGATGCCGCCCGAGCCGACGGCGATGGTCGACTGGATGATGTGGAATCCCTTGCCCAGCGGGTCGGAGGTCGGATCGATCAAGGTCATCACGCGTTCGCGCTGGTAGTCGTGCAGCAGCGACCAGATCACCGGGAGGCTGGCGGCGAAGGCGGCCAGCAGGCCGGCCAGCGCCTTCCACGACAGGCCGGCCAGGAAGATGACCGAGAAGCCCGCCGCCACCACCAGCAGCGCGGTGCCGAGGTCGGGCTGCCTGACGATCAGACCCACGGGCATCATCAGCAGCAGCGCGGCGATGCCATAGCTTTGCCAGCGCAGCTGCCCGGCGCGATGCTGGAAGAACCAGGCCAGCATCATCGGCGTGACGATTTTCATGAATTCGGACGGCTGGATGTCGATCCCGACGTGCAGCCAGCGCCGGGCGCCAAGCTTGATGGTGCCGACCAGCGCCACCGCCACCAGCAGGATCATGCCGACCGTGTAGGCCGGCACCGCGATACGCATCATCATCTGCGGCGAGATGTTGGCGACGACCCACATCACCGCGAACGACAGCAGGATGTTGCGCATGTGGTCTTCCATCTTGCCCGGAATGCCGATGCTGGCCGAGTACAAGGTGATCGAACTGACCGTCAGCAGCATCAGGATGATGAAGGTCAGCGGTCCGTCGAAAACCGTGAAGTACGGGCGAAGGCGGCGCCACAGGGAACGCCTTTCGTTGATGCGCATGCAGATCCTTTTATTCGGTGTTGCCCGGGGTTTCAGCACCCGGCTTTTTTTCATCGACCACGCCCTGTTCGGCCTGGAGCTCCGGCAAGGAGCGCAGCACCGCGTCCTCCTTCGGCACGGGCGTGGTGTCCTTGTCGCCGGCGCGCTTGCCGAGCATGTAGTAGTCCAGGGCCTTGCGCACGATCGGCGCGGCCACGGCGGCGCCGAAGCCGCCGTTCTCCACCACCACGGCGATGGCGATGCGCGGCTTGTCGGCCGGCGCGAAGGCCGTGTAGAGGGCGTTGTCGCGCAGGCGCTCGGCGACCAGGGCGGCATTGTACTTCTCGTTCTTCTTGATGGCGAACAGCTGCGCGGTGCCGGTCTTGCCGCCGGAGGTGTAGCCGGCGTTGGCGAACGCGCGCGCGGCCGTGCCGCCGGTGGTCACGCCGACCATCGCGTTCTTGATGAAGTCGATATTCTGCTGCTTGAGCGGGATGCGGTAGCTTTCCTTGGGCACCGTCAGCCGGCGCGCGCGCGTGGCCGGGTCTTCGACGATCTTGACCAGGTGCGGCTTCATCACCACGCCGTTGTTGGCCAGGTTGGCCGTGGCGTGCGCCATTTGCAGCGGCGTGTAGTTGTTGTAGCCGTTGCCGATGCTGATCGAGATGGTGTCGCCGCCGACCCACTTCTGCGCCGCCACGTTTTTCTTGAAGCGGTTGCGCTTCCATTCCTTCGACGGCAGCACGCCCTGCTTCTCGTGTTCCAGGTCGATGCCGGTCAGCTGGCCGAAACCGAAAGGCTTCATGAAATCGCTGATCGCGTCGATCCCCATCTCGTTGCCGAGGATGTAGTAATACGTGTCGCAGGAGTCGACGATGGACTTGTACATGTCGACGGTGCCGTGGCCGCCCGGCTTGTCGTCGCGGAAGCGGTGCCCGCCCAAGGTGAAGTAGCCCGCGTCCGAGATCGACTGGTTCGGCGTGCGCTTGCCCAGCTCCAGCGCCGCCAGCGCCATGAAGGGCTTGAAGGTCGATCCCGGCGGATAGGTGCCCGACAGCGGGCGGTTCACCATGGGCCGGTCCAGCGAAGTATTGAGTTCGTTCCAGCTTTGCGAGTCGATGCCGTCGACGAACAGGTTGGGATCGTAGCCGGGCCGCGACACATAGGCCAGGATGTCGCCCGTCTCCGGTTCGATCGCCACCAGCGCGCCGCGCCATTCGCCGAAGGCTTCCTCGATCACCTTCTGCAGCTCGATGTCGATCGACAGTATCAGGTTGCTGCCCGGCGTGGCGTTGGTGCGCGACAGCGTGCGGATCGCGCGCCCGCCGGCCGACACCTCCACCTCCTCGTAACCGGTGGTGCCGTGCAGGTGCTTCTCGTAGCTTTTTTCCAAGCCTTCCTTGCCGATATGGTTGGTGCCGTTATAGTTGGCGGCATCATCGGTTTCGGCGATGGCGCGGGCCTCGGACTGGTTGACGCGGCCGATATACCCGATCACGTGCGAGGCGATCTCGCCCTGCGGGTACTGGCGGAACAGGCGGGCCTGGATCTCCACGCCGGGAAAGCGGAAGCGTTGCGCAGAGAAGCGGGCCACCTCCTCGTCGGTCAGCCGGGTGCGCAGCGGCACGCTCTCGAAGCGCTTGGACTCTTCCAGCAGCTTGCGAAAGCGCTTGCGGTCCTTGACCTCGATGGAGACCAGTTTGGCCAGTTCGTCGATCGTTTCGTCCAAGGTCATGGACAGCTTGGCCGGCGTGACCTCCAGCGTGTAGGCCGAGAAGTTACGCGCCAGGACCACGCCGTTGCGGTCCAGGATCAGGCCCCGGTTGGGCGCGATCGGCACGATGGCGATGCGGTTGTCCTCCGCCTTGACGGCGTAGTCGGCGTGCTTGACCACCTGCAGCCAGATGAAGCGCGTCAGCAGCAGCCCGAAGCAAATGAACACCAACCCGCCCAGTACCGTCAGGCGCAGACGGAACTTGTGCAGTTCGCGCTGGTTGTCCTTAAGCTCAGTCATGGCGGGGCCGGGATCAGATCGATCAGATCGGGCGGGTGTGGTCGCGGTCGACCGCGCGCCGCTGGGGCGCCAGCAGCAGCCAGGTGGCGATCGGCCACAGGGCCACGGCGATCACGCTTTCGACGAAGTAGTACCAGCTCGGGAACTTACCGGAGACGAAGAAGCGGATCACCAGCTGGATCGACTGCGCCATGAGCAGCAGCGGAAACACGTGCATCGCCTGCGTCAGCAGCGGGAACCACAGCACGCGCCGGTGCAGCATGATGGCGAAGTACGACAGCAAGGTATAGGCCAGCGCGTTCTCGCCCAGCAGGGTCGAGTCGTGGACGTCCATCAGCAGGCCAAGGAAGAAGGCGGTGCCGATGCCGACCTTGCGCGGCTGGTGGACGCCCCAGAACACCAGCACCAGCGCGACGAAATCGGGCACGCCGACGAACTGCCCCCACGGCAGCAAGTTCAGTAAAAAGGCGCAGAACAGGCTGAAGGCGATGAACAGCGGGCTGACCGGCAGCAGAATATAGTGTGGACGGTTCATCGTGCCGGCTCCTTCGGTGTGGTGGCGGCGGCCGGTGCTTGTGCAGCCGGTGCGGCCGTCGCCGGCGTGGTGGTCGTGGGTTTGGCTGCCGCGCCAGTGGCAGGCGCGGTGGCGGCGCCGTCTGTCGGCGCGACTTTGGGCGGCAGCGGCGGCGGCATCACCGGCATCAGTCCCGGCGCCGCGTTGTTGACTGGGGCGGTGGCAGCGGCGGCCGGCGCGGCCTGGCCGTCGGCGCCCTCTTTCGCCGGGTCCTTGACGGGCGCCATCTTGTTATTGCCCTTCTTCGGCGTGCGCGGCTCTTCCTCGGGCGGGCGCGGAGGCAGCTCCGGCGTCGACATCAGGATCAGCAACTGGGTATTGTTGGCGACGCCGGCCAGCGGCTGGCAGATCACGCCGCCGAAGGAACCGCCGGCGCTGTTTTCCACCTGCGTCACGCGCGCCACGGCCAGGCCGGCCGGATAGATGCCGTCCAGGCCCGAGGTGACGACGATGTCGCCGACCTGGATATCGGCGTTGGGCGCGGTGAAGCGCAGCTCCAGCGCGCCGATCTTGCCGCGGCCATAAGCGACGCTGCGCAAGCCGTTGCGCAGCAGCTGGACGGGAATGGCCTGTTCTTTATCGGTCAGCAGCGTGACCTCGGACGTGAACGGGAACACCCGCGTCACCTGCCCGACCACGCCCTGGTTGTCGATCACCGGCATGCCGAGCATGACGTCGCTCTTGATGCCGCGGTCGAGGATGATCTTGCGGCTGTTGGCGTCGCGCGCGTCGTACAGCACCTCGGCCAGCATCGACTTGACGGGCAGCTGCTCGCGCGCGCCCATCAGCTTGCGCAGCTGGTTGTTCTCGACGGTGCGAAGCTGCGCCTGCTGCAGCGCCTGGGCGTCGGCGATCTGCTGGCGTTTGAGCTCATTGACCTGCTTTTTCATCGACGACAAGGTGGAGAAGTAGTCGCCGACGCCGTAAATGGCGTCGCGCGGCAGCAGCGCGACCATCTGCAGCGGATACAACACGGTACCCGCGACCTGGCGCACGGTCGACAGGGTGCGCATGCGCGCGTCGACCAACAGCAGTGCAATCGATATGCACGCGAACACCGTCATCTTGACCCGGGCCGAAGCGCCTTGCTTGAAAAGTGGCGGAGGACTGTATTCCATGACTTCCAATAATCCGGCGCTCCCGCGCCAACGAGACTGTCAACTCACCCAAAGCACCGGGGCCGCTGTTTCGCGGCCCCGTCTTGATCATTCGTAGGAGAAGATCGAGCCCAGTTGGTCCATCCGCTCCAGCGCCATGCCCGATCCCCGCACCACGCAGGTCAGCGGGTCTTCGGCCACCAGCACCGGCAGGCCGGTTTCCTCCATCAGCAGGCGGTCCAGATCGCGCAGCAGCGCGCCGCCGCCGGTCAGCATCATGCCTTTTTCGGCGATGTCGGCGCCCAGTTCGGGCGGCGTCTGTTCCAGCGCGTTCTTCACGGCCGAGACGATGTTATTGAGCGGATCGGTCAGCGCTTCGAGGATCTCGTTGGACGAAATCGTGAACGAGCGCGGAATACCCTCGGACAGGTTGCGGCCCTTGACTTCCATCTCCTTGACTTCCGATCCCGGGAAGGCCGAACCGATGGCCTTCTTGATCGCCTCGGCGGTCTGCTCGCCGATCAGCATGCCGTAGTTGCGGCGGATGTAGTTGACGATCGCCTCGTCGAACTTGTCGCCGCCGACGCGCACCGAACCTTTATAGACCATGCCGCCCAGCGAGATGATGCCCACCTCGGTGGTGCCGCCGCCGATGTCGACCACCATCGAGCCGGTGGCGTCCGACACCGGCAGGCCGGCGCCGATCGCGGCGGCCATCGGTTCTTCGATCAGGTACACCTGCGAGGCGCCGGCGCCGAGCGCCGATTCGCGGATCGCGCGGCGTTCGACCTGGGTCGAGCCGCACGGCACGCAAATGATGATGCGCGGGGAAGGACGGAAGAATTTGGAGTCGTGCACCATGCGGATGAACTGCTTGAGCATTTGCTCGGTGACGGTGAAGTCGGCGATCACGCCGTCTTTCATCGGGCGGATCGCCTCGATGTTGCCGGGGACTTTGCCCAGCATCTGTTTTGCTTCCTTACCAACCGCTTGTATCGTTTTCTTGCCGTTAGGACCGCCCTCTTGGCGGATCGCGACGACCGATGGTTCATCCAGGACGATGCCCTGGCCGCGGACGTAAATCAAGGTGTTGGCCGTGCCCAAATCGATGGCCAGATCAGTGGAAATATACCTGCGTAAAAAACCAAACATGTGTGTCCTGTGGCGCCGCTGGGTGCGCGTAAGCTGTAGAAAGATGTCCTGTGGAGAGCGGCGGCGGCAATGATTCAGCCCCGGCAACGCATCAACCCGCCATTCTACCTTATAATTTGAATGCGATTTGCCGAAAATCCACCCAAAAGTGTATCGGCTCAGCTTGCAAGTTAAGCGGCAATCGTCCGCTTTTGCCAGCGATTAGCCAGAACTTCAAGTTTTTTATCAATGTAACAATTAAACCCCGCGCGGCCCGTCCGCGCCATTCGCTATGTCCCTGACCCTATCCGACGTAACACGCATTGCCAAACTGGCCCAGCTTGAGATGAGCGAGCAGCAGAGCGCCACCGCGCTCGAGCAGCTGAATGGCATTTTCGCGCTGGCCGAACAGATGCAGGCGGTCGACACCGACGGCGTCGCCCCGCTGAGCCACCCGCTGGCGGCGCACATGAACAACATCGCCCTGCGCCTGCGCGAGGACGCGGCCACCGAGTCCAATCGCCGCGAGGACTACCAGGCCGTCGCGCCAAAGACACAGGATGGCCTGTATCTGGTGCCGAAAGTGATCGAATAAGCAAGCCGAAAAAGCAAGCCGAGTAAGCAAGCCGACCACGCGCGTGGCTTTTGCCACGAGGCTTAGCCCCCATCTTCGCCTCGATCATCCCCGAATTGAATTGAAACGCCATGCACACCAAAACCCTTAAAGAGCTGTCCGCGCTCCTGCAAAGCAAAGCCGTCACCGCCACCGAGCTGGCCACGCACTTCCTCGACCGCATCGAGAAGAGCGACCTGAACGCCTTCCTGCACGTGGACCGCGCCCTGACGCTGGCGCAGGCCGCCGAGGCGGACGCCCGCATCGCCGCCGGCACCGCCACCCCGCTGACCGGCGTGCCGATCGCCCACAAGGATATCTTCGTCACGCGCGACTGGCGCTCGACCGCCGGCTCGAAGATGCTGGCCGACTACGTCAGCCCGTTCGACGCCACCGTCGTCGAGAAGTTCCGCAAGGCCGGCATGGTCACCTTGGGCAAATTGAATTGCGACGAATTCGCCATGGGCTCGGCCAACGAGAACTCGGCCTTTGGCCCGGTCAAGAACCCGTGGGACAAGAACGCCGTGCCGGGCGGCTCGTCGGGCGGCTCGGCCGCCGCCATCGCCGCGCGCCTGGCGCCGGCCGTCACCGGCACCGACACCGGCGGCTCGATCCGCCAGCCGGCCGCCTTCTGCGGCATCACCGGCATCAAGCCGACGTACGGCCGCGTGTCCCGCTTCGGCATGATCGCCTTCGCCTCGTCGCTCGACCAGGGCGGCCCGATGGCGCAAACGGCCGAGGACTGCGCACTGCTGCTCAACGCCATGGCCGGCTTCGACGAACGCGATTCGACCTCGCTGACGCCGGAACTGGGCGGGGTCGACGAAGACTTCACGCGTGAACTGGGCCAGCCCCTGACCGGCCTGCGCATCGGCGTACCGAAGGAATACTTCGGCGAAGGCCTCGCGGCCGACGTCGAACAGGCCGTGCGCGCCGCGCTGGCGCAGTACGTGGCGCTGGGCGCGACCCTGGTCGACATTTCGCTGCCGAATACCGCGCTGTCGATCCCGGCCTACTACATGATCGCTCCGGCCGAGGCGTCGTCCAACCTGTCGCGCTTTGACGGCGTGCGTTACGGCCACCGCGCCGCCGACTACAAGGACCTGTCGGACATGTACCGCAAGAGCCGCGCGGAAGGCTTCGGCGCCGAAGTCAAACGCCGCATCATGGTGGGGACGTATGTGCTGTGCCACGGCTACTACGACGCCTACTACCTCAAGGCGCAAAAGATCCGCCGCCTGATCGCGCAGGACTTCGAAGCGGTGCTCAACGGCCCGAACGCCGTCTGCGACGTCATCATGGGCCCGGTCGCGCCGACCGTCGCCTGGGACCTGGGCGACAAGTCCGACGACCCGGTGGCCGCCTACTTGGCCGACATCTTCACTCTGTCGACCAGCCTGGCCGGCCTGCCCGGCATGTCGATCCCGTGCGGCTTCGGCCAGGGCGACAAGAACGCCAACCGCCCGGTGGGACTGCAAATCATCGGCAAGCATTTCGGCGAAGCGAAGCTGCTCAACGTCGCCCACCAGTACCAGCTGGCGACCGACTGGCACACCCGCGCTCCGGCCGGCATCTAACATAGAACAGAGCGAGAATCATATGGAATGGGAAGTCGTCATCGGTCTTGAGAACCACGTGCAGCTCACGACCGAATCAAAAATCTTCAGCGGCTCGCCGATCAAGTTCGGCGCCGAGCCGAACACGCAAGCCAGTCCCGTGGACCTGGCGCTGCCCGGCGTGCTGCCGGTGATGAACAAGCAGGCCGTCGACCGCGCCATCCGCTTCGGCCTGGCCGTCGGCGCAAAAATCGCGCCGGCGTCGATCTTCGCCCGCAAAAACTACTTCTATCCGGACCTGCCGAAGGGCTACCAGATCAGCCAGTTCGAAGACCCGGTGGTCATCGGCGGCTCGCTGACGTTCGGCTTCGAAAAGGATGGCGAATTCGTCACCAAGACCGTCAACCTGACGCGCGCCCACCTGGAAGAAGACGCCGGCAAATCGCTGCACGAGGACTACGCCGGCATGAGCGGCATCGACTTGAACCGCGCCGGCACGCCGCTGCTGGAAATCGTCTCCGAGCCGGAAATCCGCAGCGCCGCCGAAGCGGTGGCCTACGCCAAGGCGCTGCACTCGCTGGTGATGTGGCTCGGCGTCTGCGACGGCAACATGCAGGAAGGCTCGTTCCGCTGCGACGTCAACGTCTCGGTGCGCCCCAAGGGACAGAAGGAATACGGCACCCGTTGCGAGATCAAGAACCTGAACTCGTTCCGCTTCATCGAGGAAGCGGTGCACGTCGAAGTGCGCCGCCAGATCGAGTTGATCGAAGACGGCGGCAAGGTCGTGCAGGCGACGCGCCTGTACGATCCGGACCGCAAAGAGACGCGCGAAATGCGCAGCAAGGAAGACGCGCAGGATTACCGCTACTTCCCGGACCCCGACCTGCCGCCGCTGGTGATTTCGGACGAATGGATCGCGAAGGTGAAGGCCTCGATGCCGGAACTGCCGGCCGCCATGCGCGCGCGTTTCGTCAGCGAGTACGCGCTGCCGGAATACGATTCGCTGGTGCTGACGGCGTCCAAATCGATGGCGACCTACTTCGTCGCCGTGGTGGAAAAAGCCGGCAAGGAAAACGCCAAGGCCGCCGCCAACTGGCTGATGGGCGACGTCTCGTCGACCCTGAACCGCGAAGGCGTGGACCTGGACGACTCGCCGGTATCGGCCGCGCAGCTGGCCGCGATGTTGAAGCGCATCGCCGACGGCACGATCTCCAACAAGGCGGCGAAGGAAGTCTTCGCCGGCATGTGGGAAGCCAAAT
Source organism: Oxalobacteraceae bacterium OTU3CAMAD1 (assembly GCA_024123915.1). Classification (NCBI taxonomy): domain Bacteria; kingdom Pseudomonadati; phylum Pseudomonadota; class Betaproteobacteria; order Burkholderiales; family Oxalobacteraceae; species Oxalobacteraceae bacterium OTU3CAMAD1. The sequence goes on from CP099650.1 coordinate 6,880,590, forward strand.
CTTCGGATGAGAACCTGGTCGACACCATCATCGAAGCCAAGGGTCTGAAGCAGATCTCGGACACCGGCGCGCTGGAAGCCATCGTTAATGACGTCATCGCCGCCAACGCCAAATCGGTGGAGCAGTACCGCGCCGGCAAGGAAGCGGCGCTCAACGCGCTGATCGGCCAGGCGATGAAGGCGTCGCGCGGCAAGGCCAACCCGGCCCAGCTGACCGAGCTGCTGAAGGCCAAGCTGGCCGAATAAGCCTTTTCGCAAAACTGAAAGAAAACGCCCCGCCAGCCACAAGGCTCGCGGGGCGTTTTCATTTGTCGTCAAGGCTTGACGTTACGGTTCAGGAATTCCAGCATTTGCGTGGCGATCTCCTGGCCGTGGGTCTCGATGGCGAAGTGGCCCGAGTCCAGGAAGCGCACTTCGGCTTTAGGATTGTCGCGTTTAAACGCTTCGGCGCCGGCCGGCAGGAAGAACGGATCGTTCTTGCCCCAGATCGCCAAGGTCGGCGGGCGGTGGCTGCGGAAAAATTCATGCAGCTGGCTGTACTGCTTGATGTTCTGGCCGTAGTCGAGCAGCAGGTCCATTTGCACCTCAACGCCGATGCGCTCTATCGCCGCGTGCGCCAACTGCCATGTCTCTGGCGCAATCAGCGACGCATCGCGCACGCCCTCGGTGTACTGCCATTTGGTCATGTCCAGCGTATTGAAGCGGCGCAAGGCCTCGCGGTTGGCGGCGGTGGGATCGGCCCAGGCCTTGCGCATATCGGCCCACCCGTCGCTCAAGCCCTCTTCGTAGCCATTGCCGTTCTGGCTGACGATCGCCGTGACTTTTTGCGGATTCCTCACCGCCAGGCGCCAGCCGACCGGCGCGCCATAATCGAACACATACATCGCGTAGCGCTCCGCCCCCTTCGCCACAGTGAAGGCGTCGATCACGGAGGCGAGGTTGTCGAAGGTGTAAGCGAACTGCTTGCCGGGCATGACGCTCGTCTGGCCGAAGCCCGGCAAATCCGGCGCGATCACGTGGTATTTGGTCGCCAGTTGCGGGATCAGATCGCGGAACATATACGAAGAGGCGCCAAAGCCATGCAGCAGCAACACAACGGGCGCCTTGGCCGGGCCAGCCTCGCGGTAGAAGATGTTGACGCCCTGGACTTCCAGCGTACGGTGATGGACTTGCGCGGTATTGTCGGCGGCGTTGGCGACGAGGGCGGTGGCTAGGCTGGCTGCGGCGAACAGCGACGGTTTGAGGTTCATGTCGATTCCTTCGGCTAGTAAATGTTGAGCGGCTTGAATAACCGCTATAATTGACTCAAATTGGTTACTTAAGACGGAGTATCCGAAGTTTTAAGTAACCTGTCAACACAAACTTTAACGGTTATCAGATCATGAGAGCACAAAAGCATCCCGCTAGCGGGGTATCGGAAGCGCCGAGGGTGGGCGACCATCTGGCGATGGATCTGCTGAACACCGAGGCCAGCGTGGACGGCGAAACGGTCGACTATTGGGATAGCGGAGAGGACGTTCTGGCGTGGCTGGCGCGCCATGGCATCGCGCCGGTCGGCACGGAAAGCCCGGTGGACCTGGCCGCGCTGCTGACACGGGCGAAAACGCTGCGCGCGTTGGCAAGGCGGCTGATCGGGGAACGCAAGGATGACAGGCTCGGCGATATTGCCGGCCTCGACGCGTATCTGCAAGCCCACCTCACCGCGCCGCACCTGGCACGTGACAGCGAAGGCGGCTTGACTCTCACGCGGCAGGTCCGCGCCGACCCGGTCTCATCGATGTTGGGTGCGGTGGCCGAGGCAACTGCGCAACTACTGGTCGAAGGCGACTTCCACCTCGTCAAGCAGTGCGAGCACCCCGAATGCATCCTGTGGTTTTACGACCGCACCAAAGCGCACAAGCGGCGCTGGTGCAGCATGGCCCTGTGCGGCAACCGCTACAAGGCGGCCCAGTTTCGGAAGAAAGCGGGCCGGGGGACGGATACGGTCGAATGATCAGGTTGTACCCGCTGCTCTTCCACATCGCGATTGTGCGGGTCACTGGCTGATGCCCAAGGTTACTCGTGACCCCAGCGATGATGTGCAATGGCTGGCCTACCCGTACGGGCAAGGCGGATTCTCCTGCGCCGGTTCATGCCGCGCCGGCTCGTCTTCCTCCACATGGTCGCTGCCGACCCAGGCGCCGGCCTTGATGGGATTGAGCAGCACCGCGCCGTATTGGCCGTTCTTGCAGCCCAGGCCGACAATCTGCTGACGGTCGTTGATGCTGTAGGCTCCCTGGATGAACCAGCCGCTCGCCGGGTCCACCATGGCGTTCAGATCGCGCATGCCGAAGCGCCGGTGGTAGATGAAGGAGCGCCCTGTGTTTAACGAATACGAACCGACCACCTGGCCCAGATTATTGATCCCGCGCGCCCGCGACTTCGACCCCGGCGCCAGCGTGCCGAGGTCCAGCATGACGCCATCCTCGTACAGGAAGGCATGCTCGCCGTCGGGGTCCCCTTCGGGAAGCTCCGAGCCGCCCACCACTTGGCCACGCTCATTGATGCCAAAGGCCCAGCTGTTCCTACCACCGAGTGTGCCCAGGTCCGTCATGACACCGTTCTCGTATAAGAAGGCGTGCTCCGGCCCGCCGCCCCACTCGGACCACTGATACTCGGCAATGCCGGCGATCTGGCCACGATTGTTCATGGCCGTCGCAGAGCTAAATTTGCCCGCAGGTAAGGTGCCGAGGTCGTGGATGACGCCGTCGCGGTACAGGAAGGCACGCCCGTAGCCGTCCTTGACCACTGTGCCGGCCACATGGCCGGCCTCGTTGATGGCGTTGGCCGTCGAACCCGGGCCGGCGAACTCGTGCATGACGCCGTCGCTGTACAGAAAGGCGCGGCCCTCGCCGGGGCCATCCGACAAACCGCCCACGACCTGTCCCGAGCTATTGACGCCTTCACCTATGCCGTACGTTGGACTCGGCAGTTGCGTGAACACGCCGTGTGAATACAGGAAGGGCTTGCTTACCACCCTGCCGGTGACGTGACCCGCATTGCTAATACTCTGGGCCAAGCTTTTTTCGGACGTGAGTCCCACGGCGGTGAAGGCATAGCGCGGCGACGCTTGGGCGGCCACGAGAATGGCGGTCAAAGCGGTCAACAACAAACAACGGCAGGCGTGTGACATGATAGTCTCCTGGAGGGATGGGCCTCTATGCACACTACCGATTTGGGATGGGCCGGCTTGGAGAAATATCAACCTGCCGGCCCTTGTCCGCCGCCGACCCCGGCATGGTTGGTTGCCGCTATACTGCTGTGCGGCAGCGACCGCCACCCGTCGCACTTGCCGCGTCCACGTCCATCGCGCACCCAGATAATGAACCGCAACTCCCTGACCATCCTGGTGGTGGAAGACCACCCGACGATCGCGCGCCAGATCGTGGACTTCCTCGACGGCCTCAAGTGGCAAACCGACCATGCCGCCACCGGCGCGCTCGCCATCGAACTGGCGACGCGCGAGACGTACGATGTCGTTCTGCTCGACCTCAATCTCCCCGACATCGACGGCCTCGACGTCTGCCGCGCGATCAAGGCGCGCGCGCCGCGCAACGTGCCGATATTGATGCTCACCGCCCGCGACGCGTTCGAAGACAAGGCGCGCGGCTTCAACGGCGGCGCCGACGATTATCTGACCAAACCGTTCGACCTGCGCGAACTCGCCCTGCGTTGCGAGGCGCTGGCGCGGCGCGCGCAACTGCATGTCGGCCAGGAAGTGCGCGTCGGCCCGCTGACCTTGCTTCCCAGGGAAAAGCGCACGCTCCACAACGGCGTCCCGGTGCCGCTGACGCAGACCGGTTTCAAGATTCTGTCCGCGCTAAGCGCCGCGCACCCGCACGCGGTGTCCCGGACGGCGCTGACGCACGCGCTGTGGGGCGCGAACCCACCGGACAGCGACGCCCTCAAATCGCACATCTACGCGCTGCGCAAACAGCTGGAACTGGCCGGCGCGCCGGACATGGTCGCCACCATCCCGCAGCTCGGCTACCGCCTCAAGCTGGATGCGGAGGACCGTGTTTAAATCTATCCGCCACGGGCTGTTCGCGGCGCTGGCCGGCTTCACGGTGCTGCTGTGCGTTGGCTATACCGGCCTGGCGCTGATCATCTCCTACGTGACCGAGGACATGCTGGTCGACCGCCTGCTGGAGCGGGAAGCGGCCGTCGTGACCGCGCAATTCCGCTCGGGCGGCGACATACAGTCGACCGGCAACGACCTGATTCGCGTCTACCGGAACGCCGGCGCGCTGCCGCCCGTCGTGCGCGCGCAGGTGGCGGCCGGGCGCGAGCGCGGCGAGATATTCACCGACACCGGCCAGCACTTTCATCTGCGCACGCTCGACCTGCATGCGGCGGACGGCCGGCGGCGGCTCTACCTGCTGGCCGACGCCGGCCCGCTGCTGGTGGTGTCCAAACTGTTCCAGGATGTCGGCGGCGTGCTGGTCGCGGTCGCGCTGGGGCTGATCGCCTTGGCGCTGCTGCTCGCCTACCTGCTGTCGCGGCGCCTTGTGCTGCCGCTGCAGGTATTGGCCGACGAAGTAAAAAGCCTGGCGCCGGAGGGGTCGACCGACTTCAGCGCCCGGCAACGCCGCGATGAAATCGGCTACCTGGCGGACAAGCTCGGCACCACGATAGCCGCGTTGCACGCGGCGCTGCACCGGGAGCAGGCGTTTACCCGCGACGTCAGCCATGAGTTGCGCACGCCGCTGACCGTCATGAACAACGTCCTCGGCCAGGCCGCGTCGCGTCCGCTGCAAGCGCATGAGCTATCGCAGCTGCGGGCCGGCCTCGGCGAGCTCGGAGGCACCGTCGACGTCCTGTTCGCGCTGGCGCGCGCGGAGCACATCGCTAACGAGACGGTCGACCTGCGCGGCTGCATAGAGGACAGCCTGCTGCGCCTGCTGGAGGCGGCCGACTGGGACGGCGACCGCCTCGCGCTGCATCTGCCCGACCGGCTGGAGGTCACGGGAAACCGCCATCTGTCCATGCTGTTGCTGAACAACTGCCTGGGCAACGCGCTGTTCCATGGCGGCGCCGGCTCCCGGCTGAGGCTGTCGTTCGCGGACGGCGTGCTCAGCCTCGCAAACACGATCAATCCGGACCGGGCGGGCACGATGCAAGGCTTTCTGCACGGCCAGCATCTTTTGCGGCGCATCGCCAAGGCCATGGGCTGGGAAATCGCCTTCCACGCCGAAGCGGCGGCGTATCGGGTCGACATCGTACCCCTCGTGCCTCCCTTGCCACTACGCCCGCGCTGAAACCGGCCCGATTTCACCGCGATTTCACCGCCGGTTTTCTATGCTGCGTACTCCTCAACTTCTTCCGGGTACGCACCATGAAAATCCTGATCAGCCTGTTGGTCCTCGCATACGCCGCGCCGGCGTCTTTCGCGCAGGTGAAATCCCTTCCCCACAAGGAGGAAAAGCGCCGCTACCTCGTCTACACGCCGCCGTCGTATGACAGCGAGCCCCGCAAGGCCTTTCCGGTGGTGTTCAACTTCCATGGCGGCGGCATGACCATGGCCGAACAAATGCTCTACACGCAAATGAACCGCGCCGCCGACCGCCACCAGTTCATCGTCGTCTACCCGTCGGGCATCAAGCAGGACTGGAACGTCGGTTTCGGCATGTCCTATCTCGACGGCACCGACGACATCGGCTTTACCGAAGCACTGCTCGCCAGACTGAAGCAGGACTACCGCGTCGACGCCGAACGCGTGTACGCCACCGGCCTGTCGCGCGGCGGCTTTTTCGCGCTGCGGATCGCCGCCGAGTTGCCCCACCTGTTCGCGGCCGTCGCCTCGGTTGGCGCGCCGATGCCGGAACCGGTAATCAAACACCACACCAAGCCCGGCAAGGTCGGCGTGCTGCTGCTGCACGGCACCGCCGACCAGGTCGTGGCCCATGGCGGCAAGCCGACCGGGTATTTGTCGGCGGAGGAGACCTTCGGCTATTGGGCGAAATGGAACGGCGCCGGCGCCGACAGCGCCAGCCGCCGTGTCATCGACGCCGATCCCGGCGACGGCACCGACGTGACCTGGCTCGAACAGGGCAACGGCCGACAAAGCGTGGCGCTGGCGACCGTCAGGGAGGGCGGCCACACGTGGCCGGGCGCGGACCCGTTCAACGTCGGCCTGCCGATCGGCAAAACCACCCGCGACATCGATGCCAACGACGTCATCTGGCGCTTCCTCGACAAGCATCGCCGCTGACACCGGCGCTCTTTCCGCGTCCGATACACCATGTCATGAAAGCGTCATGCGGGCTGCTTAAGATACGCGTTCTTTCACTTTCGGCAACAGCCCAGCCATGACACCATCGAATTCGCGTCGCAAGTTCATCCGCAACTTTTCGGTCGGCACCGCCGCCATTTCGCTCAGCGCCTGCGGTGGCGGCGACCCGTACTACCAGCCGGTCAGCTTTGCGCACGGCGTGGCCAGCGGCGACCCGCTGAGCGACCGCGTGATCCTGTGGACCCGTGTGACGGCGACGCCCGGCGCCGACGACATGGACGTGGGCTGGATGGTGGCGGAAGACAGCGGATTCGCCAAGATCGTCGCCTCCGGCACGGCCCGCGCCGGCGCCGCCGGCGATTACACGGTCAAGGTCGACGCCACCGGCCTGTCGGCCAACCGCGCCTACTACTACCGCTTCCGCTGCCAGGGCGTGGACTCGCCGGTCGGCCGCACCAAGACCTTGCCGACCGGCGCCGTGTCGCGCGCCCGCTTCGCCGTCTTCAGCTGCTCGAACTACCCGACCGGCTACTTCAACGTCTACGGCGACGCCGCCAAATTCGACGACATCGACGTCGGCCTGCACCTGGGCGACTACATCTACGAATACGCGGCCGGCGGCTACGCGTCGCAGAACGCCGCCGCCCTGAACCGGGTGTCGCAGCCAGCCACCGAGATCATCACCCTGACCGACTACCGCCGCCGCTACCAGCAATACCGCACCGACCCGGACCTGCAGGCGGTGCACGCGCGCATCCCGTTCATCGCCGTCTGGGACGACCACGAGCTGGCCAACGACACCTGGCGCGACGGCGCGGAAAACCACAATCCCGCCACCGAGGGCCTGTGGGCCGCGCGCCGCCTGATGGCGATCCAGGCGTATCACGAATGGATGCCGATCCGCGTGCCCGATGCCAAGCGGCCCGACCGCATCTACCGCTCCTTCGACTTCGGCAACCTGCTGTCGCTGCACATGCTCGACACCCGCGTGATCGGCCGCGACAAGCAACTGGCCTACGCCAGCTACGCCGGCGCGGACGGCAGCTTCAACAGCGCGGCCTTCGCGGCGGACGTGTCGAACCCGACGCGCCAGCTGATGGGGACCGAGCAGACAGCGTGGCTGCAAAGCCAGATGAGCAAATCGACCGCCACCTGGCAAGTGCTGGGCCAGCAGGTGCTGATGGCGCGCATGCTGCTGCCGGCGCCGATGGTGCTGACCGCCACCGGCTACTCGTCCTATCTCGCCATCGCGGCCAAGGTGCGCGCGGGCGTGGCGCTGAGCGATGCGGAACAACAGCAACTGGCCGCGCCCAAAGTGCCCTACAACCTCGACGCCTGGGACGGCTATGCCGCCGCGCGCGAGACGGTGCTCGGCATGGCGCGCACGCTCGACAAGAACCTGGTGGTGCTGGCCGGCGACACGCACAATGCCTGGGCCAGCGACCTGGCCGACATCAACGGCCAGGCGGTCGGCGTCGAATTCGGCGTGCCGTCGGTAAGCTCGCCGGGCTTCGAGAGCTACTTCCCCACCGCCGCGCCGGCCACCGTGGCGGGCGGCATGGAACAGCTGATCGGACCGCTGCAATACGCCGAGACGGCCTCGCGCGGCTTCGTGGTGCTGACGGTCACGCCGACCGAAACGCGCGCCGAATACCGTTACGTCGACACCATCCAGTCGAAGACCTACACGGCGTCGGTCGGCAAGACCTTGCGCATGTTGCCGGGAGCGGCCAACCGGAAGATCGTCGCGGGCTGACACCACCCTCCACACACGCGCTGGCCCTGCTGGTGGGCGAAGACGGTAAAATTCAGCGATCGAAAGTGACAAGTCGAGCGGCCACGAGGACCTGGTCGAAGCGGCCCGCGTCAGCATCGCGAATGCAAATTCGTTCCCGGCAGGCTGCGCGGCAAGCCGCAAGAAGCGTGGCTGCAGATGCAATATGTCTGGACCTTGGACTAATAAGCAGCGCCGCGCCAGTCATCGAAATGATTGAACTAAACATACTTGTCTAGATAAAACAACGCCCTGCCCAGCTCTGCAAATTAAAGTATACATTTTTGTCTAGACAGACTAATCTACAAATACTTTAGCAAGCTTACAAGAGGCGATGATGTCCATTCCCAAACCGACGACGGCGGAGCTCGACCTGCTGCAAACCTTGTGGCCGCTCGGCTCGGCCACGGCCAAGCAGGTGCACGAGGCCATGCTGGCCGACAAACCCGAGCTGGCCTACGGCACGGTGCTGCGCCTGATGCAGATCATGCACACCAAAGGCATCCTCATCCGCGACGAAAGCCAGCGCTCGCACGTCTATGCGCCGGCACAGGCACAGGACGCGCTGCAAACCAACCTGCTCAAGGACCTGGTGCAAAAGGCCTTTGCCGGCTCGGCCAAGGCGCTGGTGCTGGCGGCGCTGCGCAGCGGCATCTCCAAAAAGGAGCGTCAGGAGATCGAGCAACTGCTGAAGGACGACGACAAATGAGCCACCTCACGTTCGCCCTGGGCCTGACCTTGATTCACTTCCTGTGGCAAGGCCTGTTGATCGGCTGCGCCACCGCGCTGGCGCTGGCGTTGATGCGCAACACGCGCGCCGAGTACCGCTACCTGCTGGCCTGCTCGGCGCTGATGGCTTGCCTGTGCTGGCCCGCGCTCGAGCTGTATCAGCGGCTCGGCGACTCGACCGCCGCCGCCGGCGTCGACTTCCAAATGATCCAGCTGGCCGCGCAGACCATCACCGGCGCCGGCGAATCGTTCGACTTGCGCGATTCGCTGCGCGGCATCGTCGGCCTGTGGGCGCTATGCGCGGCCGCGCTGGCGCTGCGCATGGCGTTCGGGCTGTTGTGGATACAACGCGCCATACGCGAAGAGGCGCCCCGCCACCGCGCCGACCGTCTGCGATGGGAGGCCAGCCTGGCGCGGCTGGCGCTGCGCTTCGGCGTGACGCGCACCGTACGCCTGCGGATCGTCGACACGCTGGCCAGCCCGGTCACCGCCGGTTGGTGGCGTCCGGTCGTGCTGGTGCCGGCGTCGCTGGTGTCGGGCATGCCGCCCGATCTGCTGGGCGCGCTGCTGGCGCACGAAATGGCGCATATCAAACATCACGACTATCTGGTCAACCTGCTGCAGAACGTGATCGAGACGGTGTTGTTCTACCACCCGGCGGTCTGGTGGATATCGAACCGCGTCCGGGTCGAGCGCGAACTGATGGCAGACGATTTAGCAGCAAGGACACTGGGCGAACCGCGGCGTCTGGCCCTTGCACTTTCAGAACTGGAAAAACTCCAGTTCTCCACCCACCACCTGGCCCAAGCGGCCAACGGAGGAAATTTAATGGAACGGATTCAACATTTGGTACGCCCCGCACCGCGGGCCCTGAACTGGAAAGCGGCGATCCCGATGCTCGGCCTGGCGCTAGCCAGTCTGGCGATCTACGCCGAGGCCGTCGCCGCCGACAAAGTCGCCGGGCAGACGCACGGCGCGGTGATGGACATCAACAGCTGCGCAAAGCCCGTGTGGCCGGATGGCGCTATTGCCCGCAAGGAGGAAGGCACCGTGACGCTGGCCTTCACGGTGGGTACGGACGGCAAGTCCAAGCGCTCCGAGGTGGTCAAGTCCAGTGGCTTCGCCCACCTGGACGAGGCGGCGCGCACCGGCATTGAGAAGTGCACGTTCAAGCCCGCCACCAAGGCCGGCAAACCGTTCGAGTCCACCATTGAGATGCAGTATGTCTGGGTGTTGAAGTAAGCACGACGGCGCGGGCCAGGCCCGCGCCCGCCGCCTCCGGTCCGATGACGATCAGCCGGCAGGCGGCAGCCGCATCCAATCGAGGATGTCGGCGAAGATTTGCTCGCGATTGAGCTCGTTGAAGTTCTCGTGATAATTTTGCGGATGGCGCTGATACGTCAACAGCGCCGCCGGCACCGACTTAAGCATCGCTTCGGCCGCGTCGGCGTCGGCCAGCTTATCGTCCCCCGCCACGACGGCAAACAAGCGATGGTTCCACGCCGGCAGCCGCGCCGCCAGCCCCCGCTGGGCCGCCGTCAGCGCGTTGCCGAAGCGGACCGTGATCTCGGTGGCGCGCACCCCGTCGCGCTCGTCGGCGTGATGGCGCGCGGTGATGGCGCCGTCGTGCGTGAGCACGTCCGTCAACGGCGCCAGCGGCACCTTCATGCGCGGCGCCAGCACCCCCAGCACGCCTGCCAGCGCCAGCAGCAGCGGCGACACCTTGATCGCGTTGACATAGTACGGCGACGAAAAAATGAAACCCTCGATGGCGGCGTCGCCGGCGAAACCGCCCAGTCCCAGATGGGTGGCGATCAGCGCGCCCATCGAGTGGCCCATCACGAAGATCGGCACGCCGGGATACTCGCGCTTGACCCATTGCAGGAACAGCACGCTGTCGTCGAGGAACACGTGGAAGCCGGGGATATCGACCCGGCGCGCGTCCTGGTGCCCGCACAGGTCGTAGGCGACGGTGGCGACGCCGTGCTGGCGGAAGAACAGCGCCGGGGTGACGTAGTCGCCGCCATGCGCCATGCCGCCGTGGATGGCGAGCAGCACGGCGCGAGGCGGCGCCGCCGCCGGCTCCCAGATGTGAATGCGCCGCTCGGCCTGCCCGCAACGAAAACCGGCAAGCCGCGTTTCGGCGAAGCGCATCAGGCGATGATGCTGAGCGTGATGCCCATTTCGACCAGCAAGGTCAAATCGGCCAGGGTGAAGTCCAGGCTGGGCGTCGCCGCGCCACGCTCGGTGGTGAAGGAGATGCGCAGTTCGGCGGCGACATCCGAGCGTTCGAAGTGGATGCCGCGCGCCTGGCATTCGGCCAGGTAGTGGCGGATCTGCTTGAGCAGCTCGTCCGGGTTCTCGTCCGTGCCGATGCCGACATAGAAACCGGAATCGATGCGCACCCGGCCGTCGGGCTTGACGTCGCCCTTCTGCCAGTCGCTATCCGGTTCGGTTGGCAAGCCGTCGCGGACGTCTGCCAGTCCGGCGTCGTCGCCGTGCACCTTCATTGTTGCGATGTTCATGGATCTGCCTTGTTTGTCCACGGTCTAAATGCCGTCTCAAAAGGTTACACCATAGAAATATCAAAGTCTAGCAATATGGCCGATTCGACAATCCATCAGCGCCAGACCAAATGATAGATCAGGCGATTCCGTAGCGTTCGCGATACGCCGCCACGGCGTCTTTATGCTGCAGCAACTGCGGATCGGCGCCCTTGCCGTTCAAATAGGCGAACAAATCGTCCAGGTTGCCGATCGAAATGACCGGGATATTGTAGAGTTTGGACACTTCCTGCACCGCCGAGTTCGGCGACATGACGCCGTCGGCGTTGGCCGAGCGCTCCATGCGGTCCAGCGCGATCAGCACGGCGCATGGCTCGGCGCCGGCGGCGCGTATCATGTCCACCGATTCGCGCACCGAGGTGCCGGCCGAGATCACGTCGTCGATGATGACGACCTTGCCTTGCAGCTTGGCGCCGACCAGCGAGCCGCCCTCGCCGTGGGCCTTGGCTTCCTTGCGGTTGAAGGCGAACGAGGTGTTGCGGCCCTTGCCGGCCAGCGCCACCGCCGTGGCCGACGCCAGGGTGATGCCCTTGTAGGCCGGGCCGAACAGCATGTCGAACTCGACGCCCGAATCGAGCAGGGTCTGGGCGTAGAACTGGGCCAGCTGGGCCAGAGTCGCGCCGTCGTGGAACAGGCCGGCGTTGAAGAAGTACGGCGACTGGCGCCCGGCCTTGGTGGTGAACTCGCCGAAGCGCAGCACACCGGTGTCGACCGAAAACTCGATAAATTGCTGACGTAAATTGTTCATGCTGCCTCATTTCTTTAAAGTGGCCGTATTTTAACGCTACACTAACGCATTCCAAAATTCTGTCTCATTTTTAAGCACTCTTTTTTAAGCACCTCTCCATGCCAAAAATCATTTCCGCCAACCTGAACGGCATCCGTTCGGCATCCTCCAAGGGCTTTTTCAAGTGGATGGCCACGCAGGACGCCGACTTCATCTGCGTACAAGAACTCAAGGCGCAGGCGCCGGACATGACGCCCGAGTTCCTGAACCCGGGCGGCTACCACGGCCACTTCCACTATGCCGAGAAAAAAGGCTACTCCGGCACCGGCGTCTACAGCAAAATCGAACCGGACCGCGTGGTCATCGGCTTCGGCGCGCCGGAATTCGACGCCGAGGGCCGCTATGTCCGTTGTGATTTCGGCAATCTTAGCGTGATTTCGGTGTATTGCCCGTCGGGATCGTCGGGCCCGGAGCGGCAGGAGGCCAAGTTCCGTTTCATGGCGCTGTTCCTGCCGCACCTGCAGCAATTGCATGCCGAGGGCCGCGAAGTGGTCATCTGCGGCGACTGGAACATCGCGCATAAAGAGATCGATTTGAAGAACTGGAAGGGCAACAAGAAGAATTCCGGCTTCCTGCCGGAGGAACGCGAATGGATGACGCGGGTGTTCGACGAGGTGGGTTTTGTCGACGTGCACCGAGGCCTCGACCCGCGCGAGGAGCAGTACACGTGGTGGAGCAACCGTGGGCAGGCGTATGCGAAGAACGTCGGCTGGCGCATCGACTACCATGTCGCGACCCCGGGCATCGCCGCCAAGGCCACCACGGTGGCGGTCTACAAGGAAGAAAAGTTCTCGGACCACGCGCCGTTGATCATCGAGTACGCGCACGACTGAGCGCTGCGACGTCGAAAACACCTCGGAGGCACCTCGGAAATACCCCGGAAACACGTAGGGCGGATTAGGCGGAACGCCGTAATCGGCCATGCATGCGCCAACGTAACGCATGCATGGCCGATTACGCTTCGCTAATCCGCCCTACGTGATTGACGGGTGATCAACCACCGACTAAACAATCACAAGCTGCGGCGGCTGCTGAACTCGCGCCAGTCGTTTGTCAGCGGGTCCAGGAACGAGATGCGGCGCGCCAGCAGTTTCAACGGCTGCGACACGTCGTCCGCCTTGCACGGCAGCGCCACCGGATAAAACGCGTCGTTGATGATCGGGATGCCGAGCGATGACAGATGCAAGCGCAACTGGTGCTTGCGGCCCGTGTGCGGAAACAGCCGGTACAAGGTGCAATCGGCGCGGTGCTCGATCACCTCGATGATGGTCTCGGAATTGGGCTCGCCCTCCTCCTCCTTCATGATGAAGAACTTGTCGCCGTCGACCATCCGGCTGCGGTACGTGAACGGATACTCGACACCCTTCAACGTCGGCGCCAACGCCTCGTATTCCTTCTCGATCACCCGCTTCTGGAACATCGATTGATACGCGCCACGGCTCTCCTGCTTGCGCGAGAAGATTACCACGCCGGCCGTCTCGCGGTCGAGCCGGTGGATCGGCGTCAGCGCTTGCTCGCCCAGCGTCTTCTTCAGCCGCACCAGCAAGGTCTCGTGCAGGAAGCGCCCGCCCGGCGTCATCGGCAGGAAATGCGGCTTGTCGACCACCACCAGATGCTCGTCCATGAAGAGGATCTCTTCGGCGAACGGTATCGGCGTCTCCGCCTCCAGCTCCCGGTAGTAAAAGATGCGCATGCCACGCTTGAAGGGGCTGTGCGGCGCCAGCGGCTTGCCGTCGCCGTCGACGACCTCGTCGCGCGCCATGCGCTCGTACCAGGTCGACGCCTCGACGTCGGGAAAGCGCGCCACCAGAAAGGTGATCAGGTCCGGCCACTGTCCTTCCGGCAGCCACAGATAGCTGGGCGCGACCCCGTCGCGCATCGGCAACGGTGGCCGCGACATCAGGACTTCGGCAGCGCCAGCGAGTGGTACTTGGGCAGGTTGTTCGGGTCCAGCCCCTTGGCGCGGGCGTACACCGGCAGCACCAGCGGCATGTTCTTGTTCATGTTGGCGATGCGGTCCTTGCCGGTCGGGTGGGTCGACAGGAAGCTGATCGGCTGGCTCTTGTTGATCGCGCCCATCTTCTGCCACAACGCCACGCCGGCGCGCGGATCGAAGCCGGCGCGCGCGGCCAGGTCGATGCCAACCAGATCGGCCTCGGTTTCATCGCCGCGCGAGAACGTCAACGCAGCGCCCTGGGAGACCATGCCGGCCGCCGCGTCGCCCAGACGCGGATCCACGCCGAAATAGGCCGAGCCGATGGCGCCGAGTATGCGCGAGCCGACCTGCGTGACGGTGTTCTTGCCGGCCTGCTCGCGCGCGTGTTCGCGCAGCGCGTGGGCGATCTCGTGCCCCATCACCGCCGCCACTTCATCGTCGGTCAGATTCAGCTTGGTCAGGATGCCGTTGTAGAAGGCGATGCGTCCGCCCGGCATGCAGAAGGCGTTGACGGTGTCCGACTTGAGCAGGTTGACTTCCCACTTCCATTGCGCCGCGTCCGGATTCCAGCGCGTGGTGAAGGGAATCAGGCGCTTGGCGATGGCGCGCAAGCGTATCAGCTGCGGATTGTTGTCGCTGGCGACGGCATCCTTGTCGTGCGCCTGCTTCAGCATCTGATCGTACTGAAGCTTGGACTGTTGGTCGAACTGCGCGGAATCGCCGCCAATCCCGCGCATGCGCGAGAGTTTTTCGACCGGAATGCCGTCGTTTTGCGCGTAGACCGGCAAGGCGCCCATCACACAGACCAGCGCCATGGCGGCGCTCTTCAATTTAAGCTTTTTCATTTGCACTATTCCAAGGAGCGATTTTCGGCAGCATCATCATCGCCGGGAAGGCGAGGATGAAACACACGATAAAGAACCAGAACCAACCCGTTTCGGCAACAATATAACCCACGGAGGAATTAATGAATGTGCGCGGGACCGCAGCCAGACTGGAAAACAACGCGTACTGGGTGGCAGTATAGCGGGGATCGGTCGCCCTTGACATAAATGCCACCAGCGCCGCCGATCCCAACCCCAGGCTGGCGAACGCCTCGAACCCGAACACGGCGCTCAATAGCACCGGGTCCGGCCCCACGTTGGCCAGCCAGGCGAAGCCCAGAATCGCGATCGCCTGCAGCACCCCGAACACCCACAGCGCGCGGTTGATGCCCAGTTTGATCATCCAGATGCCGCCGACGGCGCCGCCGGCCAGGCTGGCCCACCAGCCGGTGGCGTTGGCCGCGAGGCCGATCTGCTTGGTGGTGAAGCCGACATCGAGGAAGAACTTGGTCGACAACGCGGTCGCCATGCTGTCGCCGATCTTGTACAGCAGGACGAACATAATGATGATGACCGCCTGCTTCAAGCCGTCGCGCAGGATGAATTCGCGGAACGGCAGCACCACCGCCTCCTGCAGGTTCTTGGGCGGCGCGCCGTAGACGGCCGGCTCCTTCGCCAGCAAGGTGCAGACGAAGCCCGGCAGCATGAACGCGGCGACGATCCAGAACACCGCCTGCCACGACATCGTATCGGCCAGCACCAGCCCCAGCGCGCTGGGGATCAGGCTGGCCGCCTTGTAGGCGTTGACGATGATGGCCGCGCCCAGGCCCTGCTCGTCCTCGGCCAGGATCTCGCGCCGGTAGGCGTCGACCACCACGTCCTGGCTGGCCGACAGGAAGGCGATGACGCCGACGAAGACGGCGATCAGGGTCAGCTCGAGCTTGGGGTCGAGCATGCCCAACCCGCCGATGACCAGGAACAGGCCGATCTGCGTGACCGCCATCCAGCCGCGCCGCCGGCCCAGCGGGCCGATGGTGTAGCGGTCCATAAACGGCGCCCACAGGAACTTGAAGGTGTACGGGAACGTCACCAGCGCGAACAGGCCGAGCGCCTTCACATCCAGTCCGGACTTGGCCAGCCACGCCTGCATCAGGTAGATCAGCGTGTACAGCGGCAGCCCGGAGCTGAAGCCCAGGAACAGAATGGATACCGTGCGGCCGTTCAGATACGACAGCCAGTGTCGCTTCTGCTCCTGGGCGGCCATCAGTGTGCTGCCTTCGAGTCGACTTTTTTCCGCAGGCGGAACACCGCCAGGTCGCCACGCAGGTTGGGCAGGAACGACACGCGCCGCCCCTCGGCCAGGGCGACGTATTCGATCACTTCCAGCCCGCATTCGACGGCCAGGTCGCGGAAATCGTTGATGGTGGCGCAGCGCAGGTTGGGCGTGTCGTACCACTCGTACGGCAGCGACTCGGACACCGGCATGCGGCCCTTGAGCAGCGACACGCGGTGCGGCCAGTAGGCGAAGTTGGGGAACGAGACGATTGCCTCTTTGCCGACGCGGACGATATCGCGCAGCAGTGCTTCCACATGCTTCATCATCTGCAAGGACGACAGGCACAGCACCGTGTCGAAGGAGTTATCGCCGAACAGCGACAAACCGTTCTCCATGTCCTGCTGGATCACCTGCACGCCGCGTTTCGTGCTGTCCAATACCTTGTCGTCGGCGATCTCGATGCCGTAGCCGCTGCACTGCTTGTCGCTTTGCAGGTAGTCCATCATCACGCCGTCGCCGCAGCCGACGTCCAGCACGTGCGCGTTGTTCGGCACCCAGTGGGCGATGAAGGCCAGGTCCGGACGGGCCGTGCTTAGTTGGGTGAAGTTCATGCTGGCTCCTTGATATCGTTCCACACCTGGTCGTAGTACGCGCGCACCAGTTTCAGGTAGCGCGGGTCCTCCAGCAGGAAGGCGTCGTGGCCGTGCGGCGCGTCGATTTCTGCGTAGGTCACCCGACGGCGGTTGCTCACCAGCGCCTGCACGATCTCCTGGCTGCGCTCCGGCGAGAAGCGCCAGTCGGTGGTGAACGAGGCCACAAAGAACTTGGCGCGGGTGCCGGCCAGGGTCTTGGCCAGGTCGCCGCCGTGGTGGCGCGCCGGGTCGAAGTAGTCGAGCGCCTTGGTGATCAGCAGGTAGGTGTTGGCGTCGAAGTATTCGCTGAACTTGTCGCCCTGGTAGCGCAGGTACGATTCGATCTCGAAGTCGACGCCGAAGCCGAATTTGTAGTTGGCCGGATTGTCGCCCGGGACGCCGGCGATGTCGTCCACCGCCGCGCGCAGCCTGCGTCCGAATTTTTCGGCCATGTCGTCGTCGGACAGGTAGGTGATATGGCCGACCATGCGCGCCACGCGCAGGCCGTTCTTCGGCACCACGCCGTGCTCATAGAAGTCGCCGCCATGGTAGTCCGGGTCGGACAGGATGGCCTGGCGGGCGACGTCGTTGAAAGCGATGTTCTGCGCCGACAGCTTGGCCGTCGAGGCGATCACCACGCAGTGGCGCAGCCGCTCCGGGTACATGATGGACCAGGCCAGCGCCTGCATGCCGCCCAGCGAGCCGCCCATGACGGCGGCGAACTGGGTGATGCCCAGCGCGTCGGCAAGGCGCGCCTGCGCGGAGACCCAGTCTTCCACCGTGACGACCGGGAAGGCGGCGCCGTAAGGCTTGCCGGTGGCGGGGTTGTTGTGCATCGGGCCCGTCGAGCCGAAGCACGAGCCGAGGTTGTTGATGCCGATGACGAAGAACTTGTCGGTGTCGAGCGACTTGCCGGGACCGACCATGTTGTCCCACCAGCCCAGGCTTTTCGGTACGCCCTCGTATTCGCCGGCGACGTGGTGCGAGGCGTTGAGCGCGTGGCACACCAGCACCGCGTTCGATTTGTCGGCGTTGAGGGTGCCGTAGGTTTCGTACATCAGCATGTAGTCTTGCAGCGCGGCGCCGCTTTGCAGCGGCAGCGGCTGCGCAAAATGCATGGTTTGCGGTTTGACGTATCCCAGGGATGACATATTTTAATTAGAGTTTTGGGGCGGCCCCACGGGCCATGTATCAGGGCGGGACCGCGAGGATGGGTCCCACCGACTTACATCAGCTGCAATTGTTCGACCGCGTCTGCAATTGCACCTGGTTCCATCGAGCGCATGATCTTGCGGGTTTGCGGAACGATCCGCGCAAGGTCGCTATTCAGGATTTCCTGCTTGACCGACAGCAGCTGCGCCGGGTGCATCGAGAATTCGCGCAGTCCCATGCCCAGCAGCAGGCGTGTCAGTTTGACGTCGCCCGCCATTTCGCCGCACACGGCGACTTCGATCCCGGCTTTATGCCCGGCCGCAATCGTCATCGAGATCAATTGCAGCACCGCCGGATGCAGCGGATTGTAAAGGTGCGCGACCTCATAATCAACCCGGTCGATCGCCAGGGTGTACTGAATCAGGTCGTTGGTGCCGATCGACAGGAAGTTCATGCGCTTGACGAACATCGGCAGCGACAGCGCCGCCGCCGGGATTTCGATCATCGCGCCCACCGGCACCGTGTCGTCGAATTTGATCTTCGCCTCGCGCAGTTCGGCCTTGGCCTGGGCGATCATCGCCAGCGACTGGTCGATCTCGAACGCGTGCGCCAGCATCGGAATCAGAATTTTCACCTTGCCGAACGCCGACGCGCGCAGGATGGCGCGCAGCTGGGTGAGGAAAATCTGCGGCTCGGCCAGGCAATAGCGGATCGCCCGCAGGCCCAGCGCCGGATTGAGCGCGGTGTGCTCGGTCTGGTCGAGCGGCTTGTCGGCGCCGATGTCGAGCGTGCGGATCGTCACCGGCCGGCCCTTCATCGCCACCACGGCGCGCTTGTACTGCTCGAATTGTTCGTCCTCGGACGGGATCTTGCTGTTGCGGCCCATGAACAGGAACTCGGAGCGGAACAGGCCCACGCCGTTGGCCCCCGCCTCCATCGCCGCCGGGCAGTCGTCGGGCAGCTCGATGTTGGCCAGCAGCGTGATCTCGGTGCCGTCCTTGGTGATGGCCGGCGTCTTCTTGAGCTTATTGAGCTTTTTGCGGGCGCGCAGCGCGGCGCCCTGGCGCTCGCGGTACTGCTCCAGCACCAGCGCGCTGGGGTTGGCGATGACCACGCCGGCGTCGCCGTCGATGATCAGCCAGTCGTCCTGCTCGATCAGGGTGGAAGCGCCGGACATGCCGACGGCCGCCGGAATATCCAGGCTGCGCGCGACGATGGCCGTGTGCGAGTTCTGGCCGCCGACG
The DNA here is from genome assembly GCA_024123915.1 of Oxalobacteraceae bacterium OTU3CAMAD1. Lineage (NCBI taxonomy): Bacteria > Pseudomonadati > Pseudomonadota > Betaproteobacteria > Burkholderiales > Oxalobacteraceae > Oxalobacteraceae bacterium OTU3CAMAD1. Next base: position 6,899,778 of record CP099650.1, read on the forward strand.
TCGGTGACGAAGCCGATGAAGGAGCGGTCGCGGAACTGCAGCATGTCGGCCGGCGAGATGTCGTGGGCGACGATGATCATCTGCGCCTGGAATTCGTCGCCGCTGTTGGTGGTCGGCGGCAGGATCTGCGCGGTGCCCATCAAGACCTTGAGCACGCGCTCGGCCACCTGCTGGATGTCGGCCTTGCGCTCGCGCAGGTACGGGTCCTCGATCTCGTCGAACTGCGCCGACAGCTCGTCGATCTGGGTCAGCAGCGCCCATTCGGCGTTGTAGTGGCGCGCGCGGATAATGTCGAGCGGCGCCTCCGAGATCATCGGGTCCGACAGGATCAGCGCGTGGACGTCGATGAAGGCGCCCAACTCGGTCGGCGCGTCCTTGGGCAGCTCGTTCCACAGCGTTTGCAGTTCCTTGTGCACCTGGGCCAGCGCCTGCTGCAACCGCACCACTTCCGCTTCCAGATGCTCTTCGGCCACCAGGTAATGCTTGACGTCGAGCGCCGCCGGCGCCAGCTTGTGCGCGCGGCCGATGGCGATGCCGCGGGAGACGGGAATGCCGTGCAGTGTGAAAGAAGCCATGGGTGGACCAGTGAAAATGCGGGAACGGCTACGATCCGAGGGCATTACTCGCCTTCGCCGAACTTGTCGTTGACCAGCGCCGACAAGGCGGCGATGCATTCGCTTTCATCGGGGCCGTCGGCCTCCAGGGTGACCTTGGCGCCCTTGCCGGCGGCCAGCATCATCACGCCCATGATGGACTTGGCGTTGATGCGACGCGCGTTACGGGTCAGCCATACGTCGCTTTGAAACTTTGCTGCCAGTTGGGTAAATTTGGCGGAAGCGCGGGCATGCAGTCCGAGCTTGTTGATAATCTCAAGTTCTTGTTGAATCATTTTTCTTTTGTCTCAATGAGAAATCGGCGCAGCATCCGTTACAAAACATCCACCGCGCAAAATAAGCCGCACAAAAAATTCCCGCGTCGTCACTACACGACGCGAATCCGGTTGTCGACGCGCACCGCTCCGCTTTGCGCGCCGGCCAGGGCCATCTCGACGACCACGTCGAGCGTGTCGCGCCGGTAGGTGATGGCCCGCAGCAGCATCGGCAAACTGATGCCGGCGATGACCTCCACCCGGCCCGCGTCCGCCAAGCGGTCGCAACAATTGGCGGGGGTACCGCCCTTGACATCGGTCATGATCAACACGCCGTCGCCGTCGTCGAGCCGTTTGATCGCCGCCGCCGCCAGGGACTGCACTTCACCGAGGTCCTGGTCGGCGATCACATCGATCGCCTCGAGCCGCTCGGTCGGACCACGGAACACATGCGCGCAGGCGGCGATGAACGCCTGTCCCAGCGGTGCGTGCGTCATAAGCAGTATGCCAACCATATTCTTAAACCGCCAGTGAGCGCGGAGGTTTTTGAGGCCGTCCGGCAAAATTATTTTGAATAATCATCATCGAGCCGGGGTCGCCACTTCCACGGCCGCCTCCACCGCATCCATGAACATCGCCGCCACCGGGAAACCGGCCTGCTGGGTGATTTCCTGGAAACAGGTCGGACTGGTAACGTTAACTTCCGTCAGGCAATCCCCAATCACGTCCAATCCTACCAGCAACAAGCCGCGCGCGGCCAGTATCGGCCCCAGGGTATTGGCGATTTCGAAGTCCCGTTCGGTCAAAGGTTGCGCTACGCCAAGGCCGCCGGCCGCCAGATTGCCCCGCACCTCGCCGTTTTGCGGGATGCGCGCCAGCGAAAACGGCACGGGCTTGCCACCGATGACGAGGATGCGCTTGTCGCCCTTGGCGATGTCCGGAATGAAGCGCTGGGCCATGATGGTGCGCTTGCCGTTGTCGGTCAGCGTCTCGATGATGGCGCCCAGGTTCATCGCGTCCGGCTTGACGCGGAAGATGCCGGTGCCGCCCATGCCGTCGAGCGGCTTGAGGATGACGTCGCCATGCTCGGCCTGGAAGGCGCGGATGCGCGCCTCGTCGGCCGTCACCAGGGTCGGCGAGGTGAACTCGCTGAACTGGGCGATGGCCAGCTTTTCGTTGTGGTCGCGGATGGTCGACGGCTTGTTGAAGACGTTGGCGCCCTGCTTCTCGGCCAGCTCCAGCATATAAGTGCCGTAGATGTACTCCATGTCGAACGGCGGGTCCTTGCGCTGGATGATGGCGTCGAACTCGCCCAGATTGGTTTCCACGGCCGGCGCGGCGCGGAACCAGTCGGTGGCGTCGTCCAGGATGGTTATTTGAGCAACATTGGCGTAGGCCACGCCGCCGTTGACGGCCATGTCTTTTTGCTCGAAGGCGTAGACGGTATGGCCGCGTTTGGCGGCCTCCACCATCATGGCGTAGGTCGAATCCTTGTACGTCTTGAAACTGGCCAAGGGATCGGCGAGGAAAGCTATTTTCATGGGCGCATCCAATCTGGGTAATGCCTGATTTTAGCCGAGATTCGCCGGGGACACCGGCTCAGGCCGGTTGGAGGCCGCAGAGTGAGCCCCGCACTAACCCGCAAGGCCAGTCGGGGTCGTACCCCTTGGGGTACGACCCCTGCGTGCCGCCGTGCGGGTTAAAAGCTGGCGCCGCCGCGACGTAAGCGCTCAATACACTTCCGGATTCGGATCGGTGCGTTCCATTTCCAGCGACGCCGCCAGCAGCGCCAGCCGCGCCACCACGCCGTAGACGTAGAAGCGGTTCGGCGCCGCCGTGCCCGGCTTCGCCTTCAAATCCGGCACCGCGTGCTGCTGCGCGAACGCCAGCGGCACGTACTGCGAACCGGGCGCGTTGAGGTTCTGGTCGACGCCCTTTTCCGCGTGCACGCGGTAGAAACCGCCGACCACGTAGCGGTCGATCATGTACACCACCGGCTCGGCGACGTCGTCCTTGATGCTCTCGAAAGTCGGCACGCCCTCCTGGATGATGAAGTCGGTCACTTCCTTGCCATCCTTGATGACGATCATCTTGTCGCGCTGGGCCTGGCTCAAGTCCTTGATTTCGCTGGAATCCTTGATCGTCAGGATGCTGGTGCCGTAGGTCCCGGCGTCCGGCTTGACGATCACGAAGGGCTTGTGCTCCTTCATGCCGTATTCCTTGTACTTCTTCTTGATCTTGGCCAGCAGCGCGTCGACATTGGCGGCCAGGCAATCGTAGCCGTCTCCGGTGCGGAAGTTCACCGCGTCGCACTTGGCGTGGAACGGGTTGAGCATCCACGGATCGACGCCGATCAGCTTGCCGAACTTCTTGACCACCTCGTCGTAGGCGTTCAGGTGGTTGCTCTTGCGGCGCACGGCCCAGCCGGCGTGCAGCGGCGGCAGCAGGCTCTGCTCATGGATGTTCTGCAAGATCTCCGGAATGCCCGCCGACAGGTCGTTGTTGAGCAAAATCGTGCACGGATCGAAGTCCTTCAACCCGACGCGGCGGCCGTTGGCCGAGCGCACCAGCGGCTCGACCACCAGCATGTTGCCGTCCGACAGAGCGATCGGGGTCGGCTGCGTCACCTCAGGCGACAGCGAACCGAGGCGCACGTGCAGGCCGGTCTGGCGGAAGATTTGCATCAGCCGCGCGACGTTTTGCCAGTAGGTCGGGTGGCGCTGGTGGATTTCCGGGATCAGCAGCAGATTGCGCGCGTCCGGACAATATTTGTCGATCGCGGCCATCGCGGCCTGCACTGACAGCGGCAGCATTTCCGTGGCCAGGTGGTTGAAACCGCCCGGGAACAGGTTGGTATCGACCGGCGCCAGCTTGTAGCCGGCGTTGCGCATATCGACCGAGCAATAGAACGGCGGCGTGTGTTCTTGCCATTCCAGACGGAACCAGCGCTCAATGGCCGGCGTGGCGGCCAGGATTTTTTCTTCGAGATCGAGCAGCGGACCGGTCAGAGCCGTGACGAGATGGGGAACCATGATTACTTCCTTAAATGTGCGGGAGGACGGCCCTCCAGGCAACAGAACCTCAAATATTACCTTGCAGATAGCCCAAATCAGGGCGAAAACCCTATTTTAAAGGTGGAAATGGCGCGCAAACGAAAAAAGCGCCTCATTCGAGGCGCTTTTGTGGGCACCCGCCGAAGCGGGTTATTACAACAACAACGATTAAGCGTGGTAAGCGGACTCGCCGTGGGTGGTGATGTCCAGGCCTTCGCGCTCTTCCTCTTCAGGAACGCGCAGGCCGATGACCACGTCGACCAGCTTGTAGGCGATGAACGAGACGACAGCCGACCACAGGATGGTGACGCCGACGGCGGTCGCCTGGGTGGTGACCTGGCCCATGATCGAGTAGTCAGCCGATGCCTTGTTGGCAACGTAGTCCCAGATGCCCTGGCCGCCCAGCGATGGCGAAGCGAACACGCCGGTCAGCAGCGCGCCGAGGATACCGCCGACGCCGTGGACGCCGAACACGTCCAGGGAGTCGTCGGCGCCCAGCAGGCGTTTCAGACCGTTCACACCCCACAGGCAGACGACGCCGGCGGCCAGGCCGATGACCAGCGCGCCCATCGGACCGACGAAACCGCAGGCCGGGGTGATGGCGACCAGGCCGGCCACCGCACCCGAGGCGCCACCCAGCATCGATGGCTTGCCTTTGAAGATCCACTCGGCGAACACCCACGACACGGTCGCGGCGGCGGTGGCCAGCAAGGTGTTGACGAAGGCCAGCGCGGCGATGTCAGCGGCTTCCAGCGCCGAACCGGCATTGAAACCGAACCAGCCGACCCACAGCAGCGAGGCGCCGATCATGGTCATGGTGACCGAGTGCGGGGCCATCGATTCGCGGCCGTAGCCGACGCGTTTGCCGATCATGTAGGCACCGACCAGGCCGGCAACAGCGGCGTTGATGTGCACCACGGTGCCGCCGGCGAAGTCCAGCGCGCCTTTTTGGAACAGGAAGCCCGCTTTTGCCGCTTCGGTGGCGGCGGTGGCCGCGTCCTTGATCGCGTCCGGACCGGTCCAGAACCAGACCATGTGGGCGATCGGCAGGTAGGCGAAGGTGAACCACAGCACGACGAAGGCAAGCACGGCGGTGAACTTGGCGCGTTCGGCGAAGGCGCCGACGATCAGGCCGCAGGTGATGGCGGCGAACGTGGCCTGGAAGGCGACGTAGATAAATTCAGGAATGACCACGCCCTTGCTGAAGGTGGCGGCGTACGAGAACGCGCCCTTGGCCGGATCGAAGATGCCGTTCAGGAAGGCACGGTCGAATTTGCCGTAGAAGGCGTTGCCTTCGGTGAATGCCAGCGAATAGCCGTACACGCACCACAGCACCACGATCAGGGCGAAGACCATGAACACCTGCATCAGGATCGACAGCATGTTTTTGGAACGGACCAGGCCGCCGTAGAACAGCGCCAGGCCGGGAATCGTCATCAGGATCACCAGCAGGGTCGAGACCATCATCCAGGCGGTGTCGCCCTTCTGTGGCGTTGGCGCCGGTGCTGCGGGCGCTGCCTCGGCGGCCGCAGGCGCGGTGGCGGCGGGCGCGGCGGCCGGAGCGGCCGGCGCTTCAGGTGCGGCGGCGGCGGGCGCGGTGGCGGCGGCAGGCGCATCAGCCGGTTTGGCCTCCTGGGCGTGGACCGGCGCGGCGAGTGCGAACAGGATGGAAACCCCAGCGAGCAATGTTGTTATAGTTTTCTTCATCAATCTTCCCCTTAAAGAGCTTCGTGGCCGGTTTCACCGGTACGAATACGGATCACCTGTTCCAGGTTGTACACAAAGATCTTGCCGTCACCGATTTTGCCGGTGCGGGCAGCGCCTTCGATCGCTTCGATCGCCTGTTCGACGATGGCATCGTCCACCGCCGCCTCGATCTTGGTCTTCGGCAGGAAGTCCACGACGTACTCGGCACCGCGATACAGCTCGGTGTGGCCTTTCTGGCGACCGAAGCCTTTCACCTCGGTCACGGTGATGCCTTGCACGTTGATCGCCGACAAGGCCTCGCGGACCTCGTCGAGCTTGAACGGCTTGATAATGGCGGTAATCATTTTCATGCTGGCCTCGCTTAGAAGGTTTTGGAAATGGTAAGCACAGCCCCGGTTTTGCCGAGGTTTTTACCGCGTCCGACGTAGGTGTCCGTATTGGTAAAGACCGCCGCCAATGCCACCGTCGCTACGCCGAAATCTTTGGTGAAGCCCACTTTGTAATCGCTGTAGCTGGACGCGCTGTTGTTCTTGACCTTCTGATGGCCGGCGTGCAGGTTCAGGATGTAGCCGTCGTAGACGTCCTGGTTGAACTGGGCATCGACGTAGCCGCTGTTTTTACTGTCGGCAAAGCCGAACAGGTTGGTCGTCGAGTGCGAATATTTGAGCGAGAACGGGCCGGTGCCGACTTGCGCGTACAGCTCGAAGGTGTTGGCGCTCGGGGTCAGGCCGTTCGACGGGTAGATGTAGTACAGGCCACCGACGTCGTAGGTGAAATCCTTGGTGATCTCGCCGCGCTTGCCGGCGTAGACATCGACTTCGATATTGGCATCGCCGCCACCGTCCTTGACCCACTTGATGGAGGAGGCCCAGGTACCGACATACAGACCGGTCGGATTGTTGACGTAATCCACGCCGCCTTGCAGCGCTGGATTCAGACGGGTTTGCGATATGCCGCGATAGCGGTAGTCGCTGGTAACAGCAATGTTGTAGCTGATTTGGTTGTCTGGTACGGCTGCGGCTGCGGGTTGCGCGTCCTGGGCCTGCGCCGAGGCGCTCATGGTGGCGAATGCGATGGTCAATGCTGCGATCAGAGTCAGGTTCGTGCTTTTCATAATTTTGTCCTTGTAGTTATCGAACTTAGTCACAGATAGGGAATACGGTTACGGGTAAAATCCTTTTGAGGCAAAGCAGTGAGCGGCATTCATTTACCTCTTTAGCAGAATGCGTGCCAGCTAATGTTGCTCGGTAGATAGCCGCCGTAGCATCCGCGACAACGGACGTACTCCGACGAAAGTGAGAATTTGAAAGTGTCGAACGCAAGAGTCTTTGGTTTTGCACCACAATGACGCATGTCTGCACTTTTATAGTGCATACATAACCCCATCAGATCAAGGAATATTATGGATATGAACACTTTTTTTAACGACTTGCAAAACAAGATCAGTCAAGCCGTCCAAAACTCACCAGCAAAGGACATTGAGAAGAACGTCAAGTCCATGATGACGCAGGGATTCTCCAAATTGGACCTGGTGACGCGCGAGGAATTTGATGTTCAAACGCAAGTTTTAGCGAAAACCCGCGCGAAGCTGGAAACGCTGGAAACGCGTCTGGCGGAACTGGAAGCGAAAGCGGCGGCGCCTAAAAGCGATATCATCATCTAAGATGGTCGGAGGTCGCGGCGTTGCCATAGTGACACGTAGGGCGGATTAGGCGGAACGCCGTAATCGGCCATGCATGCATCGTCAGCGACGCATGCATGCATGGCCGATTACGCTTCGCTAATCCGCCCTACGTATTTCCCAGGTATTTTGATTGCCTGTCCGGCTAGGACTATTTGTATGTCACGCCTTCGACGAACTTGCCGATGTCGAGCACGTTCGCTTCGGCGCCCTTGATCTTGCGGCCGCCGACCGTCACGTTGTCGATGGTGATGTTCTTGACCTTGCGCGTCTCGTCATAGCCGTAGATCGCCGACGCGCTGGGGGAGCCGTTGCCGGAAAAATGAATGTTGCGCAACGTGACATTCTCGATGCCCCGCCCCGGGCTCGTATTGTATTTTGGCGTGAAGGCGATGTGCAGGTTGAACAGCTTGCCCTCTTCGATGCGCTCCACCCTGATATCTTCAAACACCACATCCCGCACCAGGTTGTCGTCGGCCGCCATAATGCCGATCGCGCCCTCGTATTCGGGGTCGTCCTCGTCGTGATCCAGAATGTCGATATTGCTGAAGCGGATGCGCTCCAGCACCTCCGGCTCCGGATGTACGGGCGACGGCGTGTTGCCGTGGATGCCGATCATCACCGCGTGCGCGATGTCGGCCCAGAGGGTCGAGTCCTTGACGACGATGTCGCGCGTGTTGCCCCAGATATCCCAGCGGTGGTTATATAAGGTGATGCAGTCGTCGGACGTGCGGATGAAGCTGTCGGCAACCGTCACCCGCTCGCAAGCGAAGTGGCCCAGTCCGTCCGACCACTTGCCGCCGCCAATGGTGCGGATGTTGCGCTCCTCGATATCCTGCGAGGTGATGCAGCGCATCGTCCCGTGTATCTGGTTGAAGAAGATCGGACCGTCGATCACCACGTTCTTCGAATCCTTGATCGTCAGCATATCGACGCTGTCGAACAGACCGTCGCTGATGACCTTCACGTTTTGCACGCCGTTGATGATCAGCGGGCGCTTCAGCATGGCCGAGCCGTCGATGTACACCGTGGTGTTGGAGCGCAGGTTGAAGTCGCCATCGTGCACGCCTGGGCCGAAGTACACCACCGGCTGGGTAAAGTCCGGCGTTTCGCCCTTGCCGATCGCCTCGTTGGGCTTGCGGGCTGGCGGCTTGGGCATGTCCTTGCGGATCGCGTGCGTGAACAGGTGCAGGTTGTGCAGGCGGTCGTCGTCGAATTCGATGCTGAGGTTGGCGGGACGGTTCAGCGTGAAGAAGGCGGTCTGGCCTTTGATGACCGGTTTGATGCCTTTGGCGTCCGGACGGATCGCCACGCTGGAGAAGCGGCCGTTGTTCTTTTGTACCGCGACTTCCACCGGGCCGTCGAAGTTGAAGTAGACCATCGAGGCGGTGCTTTGCGTATCGAGGTCCACTTTGACTTTGTATTCGTACAGGTCCTGCCAGACGCCGCCGGGGGTACGCACGCGTACCGTGAAGTCGTCGCTGTGGTGCGAGTACCTGATCTGCTCGGGGAATGGGAATACCTGCACCTGCGCCGAGGACGACGCACACCACAGCAAAGCCGCCGCCGTCAGTATCTTTTTGAACACGCTAGTCTCCTGATTTTATTTTCATGTTATCGATAACTTTAACACAGCCATGGTATCACGTAGGGCGGATTAGCGCAGCGTAATCGGCCATGGATGCGTCTCGTTGACGCATGCATGGCCGATTACGGCGTTCCGCCTAATCCGCCCTACGTGGAACACGTGTGACTCCCGTGACGCGGAAATAGTCGACGTCCATGTACGATGGCTTCTTTCCCGCCGCCGGCCAGCGCGTGCTGACCAGGCCGACCTGCGCGCCCACCCAGCGTCCCACGGTCGCCTGGAACGGCTTGCCTGCCGGCGTGAACTGTATGCCGTCGAGGCTATACGAAAACTTCACCATCGCGCCATCGCCAACCTCGGCGCGCAGATACACCGGCTCGCGGCCCACGTTGCGCAACGGTTCGACGCGCTCCTTGCACGTCAGCGCCGGCTCCTCGCAGGTGGACAACACCAGCTTTGTCACCCCATCGCTCTGGCGCAAACCCAGCCACGCATACCGGATCCCCAGCACCAGCAATCCGGCCCGCTGAAGATCGGTCCCGCGCGCCTCGATCTTTGTATCGACCGTGAAGACAGGCGCGGGGAACTTCTGCGTCAACACCGACGGCACCTCGCGCGCGCTGCCCTCCTCCGGCGCGGCCAAGGCCGGCAGCCGTAGGAAGCCCGGCCGCGCCTTCAGCGAATACCAGCCGCCTGCCGCGTTCGGCGCCGGATTGGCATTCCACTGCCACTGCAAGCCAAGCGCCCCAGCGCCAAACTCGTCCCCGGTCGGCGGCACCAGGATGCCGCGATCCTTGCCGGCCGGCTTGGCGTGGGTCAGCACCGGCTCGCCGACGCCGGTGTTGTCCTTGTCCACGCCGATCACCGGCCAGCCGTCGCGCCATTGCATCAGCTGCAAAAGAACGACCCGCCCGTACGCACCCTTGTCCTGGAAATGATAAAACCAGTCGCGCCCGTCCACCCCATCCACCCACGCGCCCTGGTGCGGCCCGTTGATCGTGGAGGTACCCTGCGCCATGACGATCTTGTCCTCGTACGGCCCCTCGATATTGCGGGACCTGAACACGGATTGCCAGCCGTGCTCGACGCCGCCGGCCGGCGCGAAGATGTAGTAGTAGCCATCCTTCTTGTGCAGCTTCGGACCTTCGACCGTGTGATAGCCCGGCAATTTTCCGCCGTCGATGATGTCCCTGCCGCGCTCGTCGAGCAGCTTGCGGGCGTCCGCGTCCATGCTGCGCAAGGTCAAAATGTTGTTGATGCCGGAGCGGCTCTTGGCCCAGCCGTGCACCAGCCAGGCTTTGCCGTCGTCATCCCACAGCGGCGCTGGATCGATGATGCCTTTACCGGCCAGCAGCAGATGCGGCGCGCTCCAGGGGCCGGCGAAGTTTTGCGCCGTCATCACATAGACGCCGAAATCCGGGTCCGGATAGAAAATCCAGAATTTGCCGGCATGGTGGCGCAGCGACGGCGCCCAGACGCCCTTGCCCGGCTGCGGCTTGGCGAACACATCCTCCGGCACCAGCTTCGGCAGCGCGTGGCCCACCAGCTCCCAGTTGACCATGTCGGACGATTGCAGCAGCGGCAGCCCGGGCGCGTTGCTGAAGCTCGACGACGTCATATAGAACATCTGCCCGACGCGGATCGCGTCCGGGTCGGAATAGTCGGCGTACAGGATGGGGTTTTGATACTGGCCGTTGCCCAGGTCGGCGACCCACGGCTGGCTGGACGGCGGCTGCGCGGCGGCCGAGGCGGCACACAGGCTCAAAAACAGGGCGACAGCGGTTTTCAACAGACCACTCCTCACGAATCACTCTTCAAGTTGATCAGGCCGGATCCCAAAAAACCACGATCCCCGGCTTCCTGTGCGTTGCTTTTCAAACGGGTATGCCATTATACTTGTTATCGATAACAGATATCAGTAGAATTCATTGCCAGGAGACCCAGATGTACGAAAAAATATTTCATGCCACTCATCCGGACATGATGACGCAAGTTAGCAATGAACAGTTACGCGAGCGCTATTTAATCAGCAACCTGTTCGTCAGCGACCGGATCAAGCTCAATTACTGCCACCACGAGCGGTTCGTGATCGGCGGCGCCGCGCCCGTCGCCGAGGCGATCAAGCTGCCGACGCACACGGAGCCGGTCTCCGCGCTGGGCCAGCCCTTCCTGTCGCGCCGCGAGCTGGGCGTGATCAACGTCGCCGGCGGCGCCGGCCGCATCACCGTCGACGGCCAAACCTTCGACATGGCGCCGCTCGACGGCCTGTATATCCCGATGGGCAGCAACGATGTCAGCTTCGAATCGGTCGATGCGGCCAATCCGGCGCGCTTCTACCTAGCCTCGACGCCGGCCCACGCCCGCCACGAACTGACCAAGATCACGCACGCCCAGGCCGTTCCGCTGGAGCGCGGCAGCGCCGAGACATCGAACGCCCGCACCATTTATCAGTACGTGATTCCCGGCGTGTGCAAGTCGGCGCAACTGCTGCTCGGCTTGACGATACTGAAGACCGGCAGCGTCTGGAACACGATGCCGCCGCACCTGCACGACCGCCGCTCGGAGGTCTATTTCTACTTCAACCTCGACGAGCAGCAGCGCATCTTCCACTTCATGGGGGAGCCGGATTCGGCGCGCCACATCATCGTCGCCAACGAAGAAGCGGTGGTCTCGCCGCCGTGGTCGATCCACATGGGTTCTGGCACGGCCAACTACGCCTTCATCTGGGCCATGGGCGGCGAAAACCTCGACTACACCGACATGAACGTGCTCGATATCTGTCAGCTGAAATAAGGAGCATCGATGTCCGAACTGTTTAACTTGACCGGCCGCACGGCGCTCGTCACCGGCGCCAACACCGGACTCGGCCAGGCGATCGCGATCGCGCTGGCAGGCGCCGGCGCCGACATCGTCGCCGCCGGCCGCAGCCCCGCCGACGACACCGCCGCGCAAGTCCAGGCGCTGGGCCGCCGCTTTCTGTTCGTGCGCGCCGATTTCGGCTCCACCGAGCCGGTGCAGCGCGTGGTGGAGGAGGCGATCGCCTTCAACGGCCAGCTGGATATCCTGGTCAATAACGCCGGCACCATCCACCGCGCCGACAGTCTCGACGTCACCGAGGAAAACTGGGATGCGGTCATGAACACCAATCTGCGCACCGTCTTCTTCCTGTCGCAGGCGGTGGCCAGGCACATGGCGACGCGCCACGGCGGCAAGATCATCAACGTCGCCTCGCTGCTGTCGTTCCAGGGCGGCATCCGCGTGCCGGCCTACGCCGCCAGCAAGAGCGCGCTGGCCGGACTGACGCGCGCGCTGGCCAACGAATGGGCGACCAAGGGCATCAACGTCAACGCGCTGGCGCCGGGCTACTTCGAAACCAACAACACCACCGCGCTGCGCGAGGACGCCCAGCGCTCCGAGGCGATACTGGCGCGCATCCCGGCCGGACGCTGGGGCAAGCCGGACGACCTGGCCGGCGCGGCGATGTTCCTGGCCGGCCGCGCCAGCGACTATGTGCACGGCATCACCCTGCCGGTGGACGGCGGATGGCTGGCGCGATGAACGATACGAACCGCATGAGTGAACGGGCTGAAAAAGAAACGCGCCGCGCGTGGCAACTGGCGTGGGACTTCGGCCGCGCCGAGGTGCAGGCCCTGGGCGGCATGCTCGGCCCGGTGAGCCTGCGGCTCGACGACGAGCGCGAGCTCGACATCATGCACGTGGCGCCATGGGCCAGCACCACCGGCGCCGCCGCCCTGCCCGGCCTGCTGCGGCGCATGCGCGGCGAATGGCCGTGCGTGCCCTTCGGCCGCACCGACGATCCCGGCGCCCTGCCGTCCGGCTGGCTGCGCACCATAGACAATGACAGAGCCAGCGGCGACGAGTGGATGCACGGCTACGCCGCCAACCACCACTGGCACTGCATTGAGGCCACGCCGCACCGCGTGCACCTGGCGATCGACTACCCGGCCGGCAGCGCAATCGCTCGCGTCGAACGGGTGATCGCGGTCGATCCGCGCGCCGCCGCGCTCGATATCAGCCTGGGCATCTGGTCGCGCCGCCCATCGCGCATACCGGTCGGCCTGCATCCGACCTTCCGCATTCCGCCCACGCCGGGACGGGTGAAGGTGGTGCTCGGCGAGCACGCCGGCATCCACAGCTATCCGACCGCCGCGCCCGGCGCCGTGTCGCGCCTGGTGCCCGACACGCGCTCCGGTTCGCTGTCGGCCATGGCCGGCGTCGATGGCGCACTCGATCTGGCGCAATTGCCGCTGATGATGCCGACCGAGGAGCTGATGCAGGTGAGCACCCTGGCGGCCACGGACGGGGCGCCGCCGTTCGCGCTGCACTACCTCGATTACGACGCCTGCGTCGGCATGTGGTGGGACACCGTGCAATTGCCGGACCTGATGCTGTGGATCAGCAACGGCGGCCGCATCAATTACCCGTGGATGAGCCGCCATCTGGCGATCGGCGCCGAGCCGGTCAACAGCCTGTTCGACCTGGGCCGCGTCGCCCGCGCGCCGGCCGGCCATCCGCTGGAAGACAGGCTCGGCGTCGCGCTGCGGCCGGAAGAACCGTGGCACACGCGCTACCGCATCGCCGCCTGGCCCAACGCCACGCCCCCCACCCGCTAAGGAGAACCGGACCATGCATCCCGACTTTCGCTCGCGCGACATGCTGCTGTCGCACATTGCGCACACCATGCGGTTCTACCACCCGCGCTGCATCGACCCGAGCGGTGGATTCTTCCACTTCTTCCTGGACGACGGCACCGTCTACGACCACCACACGCGGCACCTGGTCAGCAGCACGCGTTTCGTCTTCAACTACGCCAAAGCCTACCGCCAGTTCCGCGACCCGGCCTATCTGGAAGCGGTACACCACGGGGTCGCCTTCCTGCGCAACGTGCACCGCAACGCGCGCACCGGCGGCTACGCGTGGCAGTTGTCGTGGCGCGACGGCAAGAAGCAGGTCACCGACGGCGACAACCATTGCTACGGCCTGGCGTTCGTGCTGCTGGCGTACTCGCAGGCGCTGGCGGCCGGCATCACGGAGGCGCGTGTCTATATGAAGGAGACGTTCGATCTGATGGAGAAGCGCTTCTGGCAGCCCGAACACGGGCTGTACGCCGACCAGGCCAGCGCCGACTGGCGCGTGCTCGATCCGTATCGCGGGCAGAACGCCAATATGCATGCTTGCGAGGCGCTGATCGCCTCCTTCGAGGCGTCGGGCGAGACGCATTATCTGCAGCGCGCCGTCACCCTGGCGCGCAATATCACGATGCGCCAGGCCGGGCTGGCCGGCGGCATGATTTGGGAACACTATCAGGCCGACTGGTCGGTGGACTGGCACTACAACCGCCACGACAAGAGCAACATCTTCCGTCCGTGGGGTTACCAGCCGGGGCATCTGACCGAATGGGCCAAGCTGCTGTTGCAGCTGGAGCGGCATCCGGTGGCGCTCGACGGCGAGGTTGAGTGGATGGCGCCACGCGCCGCGCAATTGTTCGACATTGCGCTGGGCAAGGCGTGGGATGCGGAGCATGGGGGGATTTTCTATGGCTTCGGGCCTGCGGACGAGATTTGCGATGGCGACAAGTATTTCTGGGTGCAGGCCGAGAGTTTCGCGGCGGCGGCCATGCTGGCCGAGCGAACCGGCGATCCGAGGTATTGGGATTGGTACGACAAGATCTGGGCGTATAGCTGGGAGCACTTTGTCGACCACGAACATGGCGCGTGGTACCGGGTGCTGGGTCCATCGAACGCCAAGCTCAGTAATCAGAAGAGCCCGGCCGGGAAGGTGGATTACCACACGATGGGCGCATGTTATGAGGTGCTCAATCTGATCGCAAGCGAGCCCTGACAGTCTACAATCGATCCATAAGACAACTATAAACGAGACAAGAATGAATACACTGGCCCACACAAGCCACGCGTTACTACGGAGACACGTAGGGCGGATTAGGCGGAACGCCGTAATCGGCCATCTTCGAACCGTCGGCGACGCATGCATTGGCGGATTACGCTGCGCTAATCCGCCCTACGTGTCTCCGCGCATGATCTTGGTTCTGCTGCTTGCGGTTGCTGCGCAGAGCCACGCGGCGGAGCAACAGCATCTGGCCACCGTGCAGTCGCCCGATAAGAACCTGCAGTACATCTTCTATCAAACCACGGCAGCCACCGGCGAGCGGCAGCTGTATTACCGCGTCAACTACAAACACAAGCCCGTCATCCTCGATTCGCTGCTGGACCTGCAACTGGACAACCACCTGTCCGAAAGCTCGATGGCGCTCAAAATCGACCGCCACAAAAAATGGTTCGACAACCTGGCCATCACCGGCAACAGCACCACCACCCACGCCGCCACCTGGAAACCCCTGCACGGCGAACAAGCCGAGATTCCGGACAACTACAACCAGCTGACCGTGAACATGGTCAAGGACGACAATCCCGACTACACGATGAAGCTGGAAGTGCGCGCCTACAACGAGGGCGCCGCCTTCCGCTTCGTGTTCCCGGAAAACCCCAAAGGCAGCTACTACCGCGTCACGCAGGAAAACACCGAGTTCACCCTGCCGGTGGAAACCAAAGCCTGGTTTGCCGGTTGGGCGCAGGCGCCGTACAAAAAGCTGGAACTGGCCAACTGGCCCGACGAAGCCGAACGCCCGCTGACGCTTGAAGTGCTCGGCGGCATCCACGTCGCCCTGCTCGAAGCGCAAATGGTCGACTACTCGCGCACCAAGTTCAAACTGAGCAAGACCAAGCCGAACACCATCGTCACCGCGATGCACGACCCGGCCGACCTGATCTCGCCGTTCGCCACGCCATGGCGCGGCATCATGATCGCAGAATCTGCCGGCGCGCTGGTCGACAACAACCATTTCATCCTCAACCTCAACCCGCCGTCGAAGATCGCCAAGCCGGACTGGATCAAGCCCGGCAAGATCATGCGCGTGATGACGCAGACCACCGCCGCCGCCAAGGCCAACATCGACTTCGCCGTCAAGCACAAGCTGCAATACGTGCTGTTCGACTGGAAATGGTACGGCCCCGCCTTCTCCTTCGATTCCGACGCGACCAAGGTGGCGATACCGGACTTCGACCTGCCGGCGATCATCAAATACGGCAAGGACCGGGGCGTCGGCATCTGGCTCTACGTCAACCAGCAAGCGCTGCTGACGCAGTCGGATACGCTGTTCAAGACCTACAAGGACTGGGGCGTCAAAGGCGTGAAATTCGGGTTCGCCCAGGTCGGCTCACACCGCTGGTCCACCTGGGTCAACAAGGCCATCCAGCAGGCGGCTGATGCCCAGATCATGGTCAACATCCATGACGATTGGCGCCCCACCGGCGAACAGCGCACCTGGCCCAACCTGCTGACTTCCGAAGGCGTGCGCGGCAACGAGGAAATGCCCGACGCGACGCATAACACGGTGCTGCCGTTCACCCGCTATCTGGCCGGTGCGGCCGACTACACGATCTGCTATTTCGATCCGCGCATCAAAACCACGCATGCGCATCAGCTGGCGCTGGCGGCGATCTACTACAGCCCCTTGCAGACCTTGTACTGGTACGACCGGCCCGAAAAGGAAAACAACGAGCCGGAGCTGGAATTCTGGGACAAGATTCCGGTGAGCTGGGACCAGAGCAAGGTTATCTCGGGCAAGCCGGGAGAATCCGTCACGGTCGCGCGCCGCAGCGGCGCCGACTGGTTCATCGGCGCCATCACCAACAACGATGCGCGCAACGTCAGCATTCCATTGAACTTCCTGGAAAAGGGCAAGAAGTACCAGGCCACCCTCTATGCAGATGACGCAGCCGCACCGACAACGACCAAGGTCGGCATCGAGCGGCGCGCGGTCGATGCCTCCAGCGTTATCGAGGCCAAGCTGTCGGCCTCGGGTGGCGTCGCCATCTGGATCACCCCGGCCCAGCCATAACAGGAACCCGTCATGACCCAAACCCAATCGCATTTCCGGTTCCTGAGCGTCTTCGTCTTTGTGTACTTCTTTGCGCAGGCGATGAGCATCTCGCTGCTGACCCTGTGGCTGCGCAACACGCTGAAGTTGTCCGGCACCGAGGCCGGCGTGGTGTTCGCCGCCAACTTCGTCGCCGCGATGTGCTCGCAGCCGATCTACGGCTTCATCTCCGACAAGGTGGGCATGCGCAAGCACATCCTGTGGACCGTCAGCGCGCTGTGCACAATGTGCGGCCTGTTCTTCATGTTCGTCTACGCGCCGCTGCTCAAGGCCAACCTGCTGCTGGGCGCGGCCATCGGCGGCCTTTACCTGGGCGTGACCTTCATCGCCGGCAGCTACGCGATCGAATCGTATGTCGACCGCATCGGCCGCCGCTACGGCTTCGAATACAGCCGCGTGCGCCTGTGCGGCTCGCTCGGCTTCGCCAGCGCCGCGATGATGACCGGCCACCTGTTCAACATCAATCCCGGCATCAACTTCTTCATCGCCTCCGGCGCCGGGCTGTTGATGATTATCATGCTGCTGGTGTGGCGCACCGAGACCGACACCGGCACCGTCACCGAAGCGAACAAGGTCAAGCTGGCCGACGCGCTCGGCCTGCTGCGCGATCCCAAGTTCTGGCGCTTCATGGTGTTCATCCTGGGTGTGACGAATCTGTATCTGGTGTTCGACCAGCAATTCCCCAGCTACTTCGCCTCGCTGTTCCCGACGCCGCAAATGGGCGCGGCCATGTTCGGCTATCTCAACTCCGCGCAGATCTTCATCGAGGCGGGCGGCCTGTTCCTGTCGCCGATCCTGGTCAAGCGCATCGGCGCCAAGAACGGGCTGATGCTGGCCGGCGCCATCATGATGCTGCGCATCGGCGGCTCCAGCTTCGCCGTCGGGCCGGTGTCGATTTCGGTGCTGAAGATGCTGCACTCGGTCGAGTTGCCGATACTGGTGGTATCGGTTTTCCGCTACATCGCCCACCACTTCGACACGCGGCTGGCCTCCACCCTGTACATGGTCGGCGTCAGCTTCGGCCACTCGCTGGGGCTGGCGATCCTGTCGCCGATGGTCGGCAAGAGCTACGACCTGATCGGCTTCCCTTCGACTTATCTGGTGCTGGCGGGACTGGGACTGGTGTTCTTGGTGCTGTCGGCCTTCGCGCTGGAACCGACGCCGGCCGAAACGCCGCGCCGCAGCGCCAGCAAGCCCCAGGCTGACCGCGACGCGGACGCCGTCGAGCCACTGCAAAAGACTCTGTGATCATCAAGGAAAACCTATGTCCGTATCCCTGAACGCCGCCGTCATCGAACCGTTGAAAGGCGCCACCCCGCCCGACCAGCAAAGCCGGCAGATGCTCACGCGCGCGCTCGACCAGGCGCTGGCGTCGATCGACCGCAACCTGGCCCACTTCGGCGACGAGTTCCCGGCGCCATCGAGCACGGCCGGCGTCTACCCGGCCATCGGCAATATCGAATGGACCAACGGCTTCTGGACCGGCATGCTGTGGCTGGCCTACGAAGCGACCGGCGCCCAGCGCTACCGCGACGCCGCCGAGCGCCACGTGCTCAGCTTCCACCAGCGGCAAGCGGAAAAGATCAACGTCAACCACCACGACCTGGGATTCCTGTACAGCCTGTCGTGCGTGTCGGCGTACAAGCTCACCGGCAGCGCCGTCGCAGCCGAGGCGGCGATGGGCGCGGCGCATCTGCTGCTGGAGCGCTACCAGCCGCGCGCCGGCATCATCCAGGCGTGGGGCGACCTGAACGATCCCGAGCAAAGCGGCCGCATGATCATCGACTGCAACCTCAACCTGCCGCTGCTGTACTGGGCCAGCGAGCACAGCGGCGACCTGCGCTTCCGCCAGGCCGCCGACCGGCATATCGACATGGCGGCGCGCCACATCGTGCGGCCGGACGGCTCGACCTTCCACACCTTCTTCTTCGACACGGCCACCGGCCTGCCGCGCCACGGCAAGACGCACCAAGGCTTCGCCGACGACTCGTGCTGGGCGCGCGGCCAGGCGTGGGGCATCTCCGGCTTCCCGCTGGTGTTCCGCCACAACGGCGACACGCGTTTGCTGGACTTGTCCAAGGTGCTGGCCAACTACTACCTGAACCGGTTGCCGGAAGACGGCATCTGCTACTGGGACTTGATCTTCACGTCGGGCGAGGAAGAGCGCGACAGCTCGGCCGCCGCCATCGCCGCCTGCGGCCTGCTGGAGCTGGCCAAGAACCTGCCGCTGCTCGACCCGCTGCGCGCCGATTACGAGGCCGCCGCGTTGCGCACCGTGCGGCAGCTGTCCGAACACTACGCGGACACGAGCGGCGCGGCCGGCGGCGGGCTGCTACGGCACGCCGTCTATCACAAACCGCACCGCATCGGCATCGACGAAAGCTGCATCTGGGGCGACTACTTTTATTTCGAATCCCTGGTGCGCCTGAGCCGCACGTGGGAACCCTACTGGTAACGAGGACATCAACACATGACACTGACACACAAACTGCTCGCCATCGACGAAGGCCGCCAGCGCATTTCCCTGGTCGACACCACGCGTCCGGGGGCGCTATGGTCGCGCGATCTGGCCGACTTCCCGCTGGCGCGCGACATGCAGCGCCTTGACGACGACCGCGTGTTGATCGGCTTTGAACGTGGCTTCTTCGAGCTGCGGATCGGCACGGGCGAAGTACTGGCCTCGTGCGACCGCTGGAGCGACGTCACCTC
Organism: Oxalobacteraceae bacterium OTU3CAMAD1; assembly: GCA_024123915.1. Lineage (NCBI taxonomy): Bacteria > Pseudomonadati > Pseudomonadota > Betaproteobacteria > Burkholderiales > Oxalobacteraceae > Oxalobacteraceae bacterium OTU3CAMAD1. The sequence goes on from CP099650.1 coordinate 6,919,362, forward strand.
CGTGTGCCGTCTGGACGATGGTTCGACGCTGGTGGCAGGCTACAACCTGGATGGCGCCGGCGGCATCAACGTGCTGACATTGGACCGCGATTTCAAACTGACGCACACGGCCCGCCGCGACGGCGACTACGTGCGGCTGATGCGGCGCACGGCCGGCGGCGGCTATCTGCTGTGCATGAACGATCACATCCTGGAGACCGACAGCGCGCTCAATGCCGTGCGCGAGTTGCGGGCGCCGGGCTTCTTTCATGCGTGGAAGGCGGAGCAATGCGCGGACGGCACGACGTTGGTCTCGGCCGGATATGGTGGTTTCATGGCGCGCTTCGACGCGCAAGGCGAGTTGCTTGCAACGTTTGGTGGCGAAGCCGACGTGCCGGCGGAAGTCGCGCCGTTTTTCTACGCCACCTTCCAGCAGTTGGACGATGGGCGGCTGATCGTCGCCAACTGGCAGGGCCACGGTCCGGACAACGGCGGCAAAGGACGGCAGTTATTAGAATTCGACAGTGAGGGGCGCCTGCTCGGCAGCTGGTCCGATCCCGAGAACATCTCGTCACTTCAGGGTATTTTGATACTGGGGCCTGGGACATAGACAAATTCTGAACCACGTAGGGCGGATTAGGCGGAACGCCGTAATCGGCCATCGACGAGCCGCCGACGGCGCAACCATGGCCGATTACGCTTCGCTAATCCGCCCTACGTGGTTTAGAAGACGTTCCTACTTCCAATTATTCCACGCCGTGAGTACGGCGTTCGGGTATTGCGGCCTGCCACGGCTGCCGTTGTAGCGGCCCAGCGCGAGGTAGAGGTTGCCACCTTCCATATCGATGTACATGCGCAAGATCGCGCAGCCGTACCGCAAGTTGGTTTGCATATTGAACAGGGCGCTGCGGTCGCGGTCGCCGATTACGTTGGTCCAGAACGGCATCACTTGCATATACCCGCGCGCGCCCACCAGCGAGACCGCGTACTTGCGATACGCCGATTCGACCTGGATCAGGCCCAGCACCATGCCCGGCTCCAGCCCGGCGCGGCGCGACTCGTACCACACGGTGGCAAGGAATTCATGGCGGGTTTGCTCGTCGGGCAGCTTGCGCTTGAGGCGCGCCGACATCTGCGCCAGCCAGCCTTCGTAACGCAGCCGTTCGGCGTCGTTACGGAAGGTGATGCGCGGCGGCGTCGCATCCTTGATGCTGTTGGCGAGGGCGACGCGGACCGAATCGGCCAGCGCCTCCTCCTTCTGATTGCCGGCTTGCGCGGCCGGCGCCATCATCGATGACAGCGCCAGAGCCAACAATGCGCCGGCTAGACTACATTTGTTCACTGCGACATTTTGCCCTGGATGAAGCTGATCACATCGGCCACCGGCACGGCGGTCGCTTCGGTGTCGCGGCGGCCCTGGTATTCCAGGTTGCCTTCCTTCAGGCCACGGTCGCCAATGACCACGCGGTGCGGCACGCCGATCAGCTCCCAGTCGGCGAACATGCCGCCCGGACGCAGGCCACGGTCGTCGAGGATGACGTCGATTCCGGCCGCCTGCGCGTCGGCGTACAGCTTCTCGGCCGCTTCCTTGACCGCTTCGCTGCGGTCCATGCCCATCGGGCACAGCACCAGTTCGAACGGCGCCAGCGATGTCGGCCAGATGATGCCCTTGTCGTCGAAGTTCTGCTCGATCGCCGCGCCCAGGATGCGGGTGATGCCGATGCCGTAGCAACCCATCTGCAGCGGCGCCGGTTTGCCGTTCTCGTCGAGGAAGGTGGCCTTCATCGATTCCGAGTACGCGGTGCCGAGCTGGAACACGTGGCCCACTTCGATGCCGCGCTCGATCGCCAGCACGCCCTTGCCGTCGGGCGAGGCGTCGCCTTCGACGACGTTGCGCAGGTCGGCGACGATGGCAGGTTCGGCCACGTCGCGGCCCCAGTTGGCGCCGGTGTAGTGGAAGCCGGCGTCGTTGGCGCCGCAGACGAAGTCTGCCATGTTGGCGACGGTGCGGTCGGCCACCACGGTGACAGCGGCCTTGGTGCCGATCGGACCCAGGTAGCCGGGCACGCAGCCGTACACTTCCAGGATTTCCGCCTCGGTCGAGAAGCGGTGATCGGCCAGGCCGGCCACTTTGCCCATCTTGACTTCGTTCAGCTCATGGTCGCCGCGCAGCAGCAACATGAAATACTGTTTAGCCACTTTGCCGTCTTTTTCGGTCTCGACGGTCAGCGCCAGCGTCTTGACGGTCTGCGCCAGCGGCAGCTTGAGCTGCTCGGCGACCAGCTCGCACTTGGTGGCGTCCGGCGTGGAAACTTTGGTCAATTCTTGGGCGGCGGCTGGACGGGTGGCGTTCAGCGGCAAGGCTTCGGCCGCTTCCATGTTGGCTGCGTAGTCGGAGGTCGGGCAGTAGACGACCGCGTCCTCGCCGGTGCTGGCGATGACGTGGAATTCGTGCGAACCGGTGCCGCCGATGGCGCCGTTGTCGGCCGCCACGGCGCGGAACTTCAGGCCGAAGCGGTTGAAGATGCGCACATAGGCGTCATACATGATCTTGTACGACGCTTGCATGCCGGCCAGGTCGCGGTCGAACGAGTAGGCGTCCTTCATGGTGAACTCGCGGCCGCGCATCAGGCCGAAGCGTGGGCGGCGTTCGTCGCGGAACTTGGTCTGAATGTGGTAAAAATTCAACGGAAGTTGACGGTACGATTTAATTTCCGAGCGGACAACGTCGGTGATGACTTCCTCGGCGGTCGGCTGGAAGGCGAATTCGCGGCCGTGGCGATCCTTGATGCGAAGCAACTCTGCGCCCATCTTGTCCCAGCGGCCCGTTTCCTGCCACAGTTCGGCCGGCTGGATCAGCGGCATCAGCAGCTCAATGGCGGCGGACTTGTTCATCTCTTCGCGTACGATCGCTTCGACTTTGCGGATGACGCGCAGGCCCATCGGCATGTACGTGTAGATGCCCGAGCCCAGGCGCTTGATCATGCCGGCGCGCATCATTAACTGGTGACTGACGATCTCGGCGTCGGAAGGCGCTTCTTTAAGCGTGGAAATAAAAAATCGTGAGGCGCGCATACGGTGAATTCTTTTTAAAAAGAGAGAGTTATAATCAACCTAATTTTAAAGGATTAGCTGGCTGATGCGTCCATACTTTATACAAATGCGTTCAATAGATGGCCCTTCGACCGTTTTCGTACCCCGAAAACCCAGCCGAAGAGTCTTTTTATGGGCAAAAATATAAGCAGGGAGCTCAGTCGCAGAAAGTTTGAGGTGCAATATGCTCGATCGGGAGGGGTTTCGGCCCAACGTCGGCATCATCCTGCTCAACGCCCAGAACGAGGTGTGGTGGGGCAAACGCGTGCGTGAGCATTCGTGGCAGTTTCCGCAAGGTGGCATCAAATACGGAGAAACGCCTGAGCAGGCGATGTACCGGGAGTTGGAGGAAGAGATCGGCCTGCGGGCCGAGCACGTAAAAATCGTCGGCCGCACCCGCGACTGGCTGCGCTATGAGGTGCCGGATCATTTCATCAAGCGGGAAATCCGCGGCCATTACCGTGGGCAGAAGCAGATTTGGTTCCTGCTGCGCATGTGCGCGCGCGACAACGACGTCAACCTGCGCCTGACGGACCATCCGGAATTCGACGCCTGGCGCTGGCACGAGTACTGGGTGCCGCTCGATGTGGTGATCGAGTTCAAGCGCGACGTCTACCAGCGCGCGCTGCAGGAGCTCTCGCGCTTCCTGACTTGGCCGGCCAACGGCCATGATCGACGCCAGCACGGCTCGCGCTACCTGCGCCAGCCGCACGCGCCGCGTCCGAACCCGGAACCACCGGGATCGGCCTGCGCGCCGGCCGAGGCGGTTTCAACGGCCACCGCGACCACCGTGGCCGCCGTCGCGGCAGGGCCGGCCGAGCCGGTCAAAAGCGACAGCTGAACGGTTAGCAGGACGGCAATAAAGACAGCAACAAGGACCACAACAAAAAAAGCGGGGCAGGCACACTGTCCCGCTTTTTTTTCGCCGGAGGTACAATGGCGGCATGTTCAATCCATCATCCGACGACGTCCGCCGCTTCTTCTGCGAGGCCTACCGCAAGCAGCGGGCCAACGAAATCCTCACCCCGCTCGAAGCGATGGCGGCCGACTGGGCGCGCCACCACCCCGAATACCACGACGTACTGGCCGACGTCGACACGGCGCTGTCGCGCGACTACTCGGTGGAGGGCGCGCAAGCCAATCCCTTCCTGCACCTGTCGATGCACCTGTCGATCGACGAGCAGATCTCGATCGACCAGCCGCGCGGCATCCGCGACGCCGCCACCGCCCTCACCCTCAAGCTCGACTCCGCGCACGAAGCGCAGCACGAGATCATGGAATGCCTGGGCGAGATGATCTGGAACGCCCAGCGCACCGGCACCCCGCCGGACGGCGACGCCTACATCGAAGCCGTCAAGCGCCGCATCAAATAAAACAACGGATGAAAAAAGCCACGCGGTTGCGTGGCTTTTGTCTTTGCGGCGGCTTGCTTTACTTGGCTGCGGTCTCCGCCGGAGCGGCGGCGACTGCCGGCTCGTCCAAGGTGAACGCCTTCAGACCCAGGATGTCGCTGCTGTAGTGGCGAATCTTGTTCGCCAGCACAGGATCGCTGTTCAGCTTGTGACCGTAGGACGGCACCATGGCCTTCATCTTCGCGTCCCATTCCGGCGTGGCCAGCTTGGCCTTGAACGCGGTCTGCAACACTTTGATCATGATCGGCGGCGCGGTCGAGGCGCCGGGCGAGGCGCCCAGCAGCGCGACGATGCTGCCGTCGGCCGAACCGACCACTTCGGTACCGAACTGCAGCAGGCCGCCTTTTTCAGGGTCGTCCTTGACGATCTGTACGCGCTGGCCGGCGTTTTGCAGCGTCCAGTCTTCCAGCTTGGCGGTCGGCAGGTACTCTTTCAGCGCGGCCAGACGGTCTTCAGGCGAGTTCATCACCTGGCCGACCAGATACTTGGTCAGCGGGATGTTGTCGTAGCCGGCTTGCAGCATCGGACGGACGTTGCCGCTGTCGATCGAGGCCGGCAGGTCGAGCCACGAACCGTTTTTCAGGAACTTGGTCGAGAACGTGGCGAACGGGCCGAACAGCAGCGCTTTCTTGCCGTCGATGATGCGGGTGTCCAGGTGCGGCACCGACATCGGCGGCGAGCCGACCGACGCCTTGCCGTACACCTTGGCCGCGTGCTGGTCGATCAGCGCCTGGTTGGTGGTGACCAGCCATTGGCCGCCGACCGGTACGCCGCCGTAGCCCTTGGCTTCCGGGATGCCCGATTTTTCCAGCAGCGGCAGCGAACCGCCGCCGGCGCCGATGAAGACGAACTTGGCGCGCACGGTCTTGACCGAGTCGTCGGCCAGGTTCTTGACGGTGACGTTCCAGTTGCCGTCGGTGCCGCGCTTGATGTCTTCCACCTGGTGACGCAGGTTGAGGGTGGTGCCGTGGGTGTCGGTCAGGTGCTTGACCAGCGCGCGCGTGAGGTTGCCGAAATTGACGTCGGTGCCGATTTCCATGCGGGTGGCGGCCACTTTCTGGCCCTTGTCGCGGCCGGTCATGATCAGCGGCGCCCATTGCTGGATGACGGCCGGATCTTCCGAGTACAGCATGCCCTTGAACAGGTTTTCCTTCTGCAACGCGGCGTAGCGCTTGCGCAGGAAGTTGATGTTGTCGTCGCCCCAGACAAAGGCCATGTGCGGCACGTTGTTGATGAAGGTTTGCGGCGCGCCGATGTACTTGTTCTTGACCTGGTAGGCCCAGAATTGCTTGGAAATCTCGAACTGCTCGTTGATTTCGACCGCTTTCTTGGTCTCGATGTGGCCGTCGGCCGCTTCCGGCGTGTAGTTCAGCTCAGCGAAGGCCGAGTGGCCGGTGCCGGCGTTGTTCATCGCATCGGAGCTCTCGGCGGCGACCGAATCCATGCGCTCGTAGATGGCCATGGTCAGGCTCGGGTCCATTTCCTTGAGCATCGCGCCCAGTGTGGCGCTCATGGTGCCGGCGCCGACCAACAGCACGTCGACCGGTTTGTCGGCTGAGGGCGCCGGCGATTTGCTACATGCCGCCAGGATCAGGCACGACATCAAAATTAATAATGACTTACGCATACGTAACTCCATTCATAGGTACTGACTGTATTCGGGACTGGCGTTACCGGCCATCCCGCACGCGATGGCGCCGGGAAGTGGCATTCGAAGGTGGCTGGTCGTCCTTGGCGGTGACTGCGCGCGGACGAAGAGGGTGACGGCTGCCGATGCTTGCCCAATGCTTATTGGCGGCGAAAACCGACAATAGAATTGAGCGAGTGTCCATAGATATTATCAAGAAAGAGGATTTTAGCAGCGCAAGGTTGGCGCAAGATGAGGGATAACACTTAAGGAAGGCGGAAGAAACTACGTAGACGGGCGCAAAAAAATCGGCAAAAAGATGCAAAAAAGCCACGCAATGCGTGGCTTTTCGGGGCTGGAGGTCACCGCGATGGCCTAGCGGTGCACCACCAGGCTGCCCGGCAGGCTGTTGAAATACGCCGCCAGATCCTTGATGTCCTGATTGGTCAGCGGCTTGACCTGGCCGGTCATGATGGCGTTGTTGCGGCCGTTGGCGCCATCGCCGCGCTTGTAGCCGATCAGCGCGTGCTGAAGGTAATCCTTGTGCTGGCCGGCCAGCTTCGGATAGCTGGGGTCGATCGGGGAGTTGTAATCCTTGCCATGGCAGGTGAAGCAGCTGTACTTGTCGGCCACGGCCTTGCCGGCGGCGACATTGCCGCCAGCGACGGCGGCGAACGACAGGGTGGAACAGAACAGTGCGGCGATCAGTTTTTTCATAGTGGCGGTCCTCATTTCGCGGCGGTGCGCGTCTGCTGCGCATAGAAGGCTGCAACGTCGGCGATATCCTGGTCCGACAGGCTGGCGGCGATGCCCTTCATGGATGGGTGCTTGCGATCGCCCTTCTTATAGGCCTGCAGCGCGTTTTCAATATACTTGGCCGACTGTCCGCCGATCATCGGCACCTGAAACACTTCCGGGAAGGTGGCTTTATAGCCCGGAATTCCATGACAACCGATACACATTTCAACCTTGGCCTTGGCGTTCTGGGCGTTGCCCACGATTTCCGCCGCGGTGGCGACCTGGACGGTCTGGGCGAGGCCTGCGAGCACGAGAAGTGCGGTGATTTTTTTCATGGTGTTTGCAAGGTAAGTAATCGGATACTACCGCGGATGCAAAACTTGACTTTTGCACTATTAGCCTGCGATTCTAACTCAAGAAATTTTTCTAAGCTACACAGAATCATTGCCGGAACAACACAGTGCCGAGGCCGCCTATCGGGGTGATACCGGGCCACAACATCGGCCAATCTCCCCTATACTCGACAAATCCCATTTTCACCGAGACATAACGCATGCAAGCCACCCCACGCTTTGAGGGTTCCGACCAGTACGTCGCGACCAATGACCTGAAACTGGCCGTGAATGCGGCCCTGACGCTGCAACGCCCGCTGCTGATCAAGGGCGAGCCGGGCACCGGCAAGACCATGCTGGCCGAGGAAGTGGCCGCCGCGCTGAACATGCCGCTGATGCAATGGCACATCAAGTCGACCACCAAGGCGCAACAAGGTTTGTACGAATACGACGCGGTGTCGCGTTTGCGCGACTCCCAGCTCGGCGACGAGCGTGTGCGCGACATCCAAAACTACATCGTCAAGGGGGTGCTGTGGCAGGCTTTCACGGCGCCGGAGCCGGTCGTTTTGCTGATCGACGAAATCGACAAGGCGGACATCGAGTTCCCCAACGACCTGCTGCGCGAGCTCGATCGGATGGAGTTCTACGTCTACGAGACGCGCGAAATGGTACGCGCGGTGCACCGCCCGCTGGTGATCATCACCTCCAACAACGAAAAGGAGCTGCCCGACGCCTTCCTGCGCCGCTGCTTCTTCCACTATATTAAATTCCCCGACCGCGACACGATGGAGCAGATCGTCGCCGTGCACTACCCTAATCTGAAGAAGGATCTGCTGGCGCAGGCGCTGCAAAGCTTCTACGAGGTGCGCGACGTGCCGGGCCTGAAGAAAAAGCCGTCGACGTCCGAATTCCTGGACTGGCTCAAGCTCCTGATGGCCGAGGACATCCCCGCCGAGGCGCTGCGCAGCCAGGACGCCAAAGCCATCGTGCCGCCGCTGCACGGCGCGTTGCTCAAGAACGAGCAGGACGTGCATCTGTTCGAGCGCCTGGTGTTCATGTCGAGGACCAACCGCTGATGAAAGTCCCCTCCCCGGTCATCCTGGAATTGAACGGCGTGCGCCTCGAGCCCCTCGGGCCGCAGCACGCCGAAGGCCTGCTGGCCGCCGCGCAGGACGGCGAGCTGTGGACCCTGCGAGTCACTTCCGTGCCGGCGCCGAACGAAGTGGACGCCTATATCGACAAGGCGCTGGAGATGCGTCCCACCCGGCTGGCCTTCGCCGTGATCGACACCGTCACCGGTGCCGTCGTCGGCACGACCAGTTATCACGACATCGTCCCGGGCATCGCTCGCATGGAGATCGGCTACACCTGGTACGCCAAAAGCCGTCAGCGCAGCCACGTCAACTCCACCTGCAAGCTGCTGCTGATGACGCACGCGTTCGAGAAACTGGGCGCGGCGCTGGTCGGACTGCGCACCGATAACTTCAACCACGCCTCGCAGGCGGCCATCGAGCGCCTGGGCGCGCGCAAGGACGGCGTGCTGCGCCACCACGCCGTGCGGCGCGACGGCACCGTGCGCGACACGGTCATGTACAGCATCACCGCCGGCGAATGGCCGGAGATCAAGGCGCAGCTGCGCTACCGTCTGGAACGGCACGGGAAGGCCTGAGATGCTGATCGATTTCTTCTTCACCCTCAAGGACGCCAAGATCCCGGTCACGATCAAGGAGTTTTTGACCCTGCTTGAAGCCATGCGAAAAAACGTCATCGACGCCTCGCTCGACGACTTCTATTACTTGTCGCGCCTCACCTTGGTGAAGGACGAGGCGCACTTCGACAAATTCGACCGCGCCTTCGGCATGTACTTCAAGGGTATTAACGATGTCTTCGAGACCAACAGCGCGATCCCGCTGGACTGGCTGCTGCAGCGCATGAAGCGTGAGCTCAGCGACCAGCAAAGGGCCGAGCTGGAGAAATTCGGCTACGACAAGCTGATGGACCGCCTGCAGGAACTGCTCAAGGAGCAGAAGGAGCGCCACGAAGGCGGCAGCAAATGGATAGGCACGGGCGGCACCTCGCCCTTCGGCAACGGCGGCACCAATCCGGAGGGCGTGCGCATCGGCGGCAAGGGCGGCAACCGCACGGCGGTCAAGGTGTGGGAGGCGCGCGCGTATAAAGACTACGACGGCGACAAGGAAATCGGCACGCGCAACATCAAGGTCGCGCTGCGACGCTTGCGCAAGTTCGCGCGCCAGGGCGCCGAGGAGGAACTGGCGCTCGACGCCACCATCCGCGCCACGGCCAGCAACGCCGGCTACCTGGACATCAAGATGCAGCCAGAGCGCAAGAACAACATCAAGGTGCTGATGCTGTTCGACGTGGGCGGGACGATGGACGATCATATCGAGCGCACCGAGGAGCTGTTCTCGGCGTCGAAGACGGAGTTCAAGAACATGGAGTTCTTCTACTTCCACAACTGCGTTTATGACTATATGTGGAAGAACAACCGGCGCAGGCATTCGGAGCGGTTTCCGACGTGGGACATCCTGCGCAAGTATCCGGCGGATACCAAGCTGATTTTTGTCGGCGATGCGACCATGAGTCCCTATGAGGTGCTGCAGCCGGGGGGATCGGTCGAGTACAACAACGCGGAAGCGGGCAGCGAGTGGCTGGCGCGCTTTACCAACGCGTTTCCGAAATTCGTCTGGCTCAATCCGGAGCCGGAGGGAATTTGGCAGTACCGGCAATCGGTCAGCATCATCCGCCAGCTGATGAACAACCGGATGTTCCCGCTGACGATGGATGGGCTGGAGCGTGCCATGCGGACCTTGAGCAAGTGAAACCCGCAAGGCCACAAAGGGGTCGGACCCCATGGGGTCCGACCCCGCGATGGCTCACCGCCTTGCGGGTTTGGTTACGCCGTTGAACGCGGTCGCCCGTCGCCACGATCATCAGAAAAACGCCGCCAGCCTGTTGCCACCGGTGGCCGTCAACGTCAACTCCCGCGAATCCCGCTCGCGGCGCAGCCACCCTTGATTTATCCAAGCTTCCAACATCGCCACGGCCAGCGGTCCGGCAAAGTGATCTCGCCGCTCGGACCAGTCGACACAGCCGTACAACTGCCGCCGCCCTGTCCGCGCTTCCAGCACCTCCTTCGGCACACCCATTTGCGCCAGTCCCTCGCGCCCTGCCGCCGTCAACGCATAATCGCGGCCGCCCTCCTCCATCACCCAGCCCTGCGCCACCATCGCCTCGCACAAGCGCACGCCAAGCTCCCCCGCCAAATGCCCATAACAACTCCGCGCATGACGCAACCCGCGCATCGCCGGCTCCCGCCAACGCGTGGACTCCGGCAGCGCGCCATCGGCCACCCGCAGCAGCGCCTCCAGCGCATGCGCGACATCCGCATCGGCCAACATGAAATAGCGGTGCCGCCCTTGCGCCCGTACCTGCGCCAGCCCCTCGTCCACCAGCAGCTTTAGGTGCTGAGAAGCGGTGGAGGCAGCCACACCCGCATGCTCGGCCAGCTCGGTGGCCGTATAACAACGCCCGTCGAGCAGCCGTGACAACATCAGCGCCCGCGTGGGATCGCCAATGGCGGCGGCCACGCGCGCGAAACGCGGCTGTCCCGGCGCCATCATGGTCGCACCGCCTCGATCATCATCATCCTCCACGCTCCTGCAAAAACTTGTTCACCTCATTGTAGAGGAGTCCGCGCCGCGCCTCCAGATGCATCAAATGCGTGGCGCCGGGGATAATCGCAGACACGCGCACGGCGCCGCCCAGCTCTTCCAGCAGGCGACGGGCGTCGTCGGCATCACAGACGCTGTCCCATTCGCCACGCACCAGCAAGGTAGGCGCCACAATGAGCGACGGATCGTAAAGCGCCTTCCCCGACCACATGGCCCGAACATCCAACTGCGGCCCGGCCGGCGTGCTCACCGCCGGCGGCGTGCGCAGGTGGGCATCGGAATCCGTTTTCAGGAAGGCCGCGCCCCAACTCTCAAAATGCGCTTCATCGAATACCTGCGGCTGGCCGCGCGGCACATCCTCGACAAAGCGGCGGTACTGCGCCCACAGCGTCAGCGGATAATGCGACGGCTGGCTGGCGGCCGACGGCGGCGGCGCGATTGCCGCCGATGCGCGTACCGTCACGGGCGCAAACAGCACCAACGCATCGACTTCATCCTGATACGCGGCGGCGTATGCGGCGGCCACCGTCGCGCCCCACGAATGTCCCAGCAACGATAGTCGACGCTGGCCGTTGCGCTGCCTTACCGCACCTACCGCCCTCCGCAACTGCGGCAGAACTTCGGCCAGGCTGCCGACAGCGTGGCCGGAAGCGACAGCATAGCGCTCGGACTCCCCATAGCCGGCAAAGTCGAGCCCCCAAACGGTGAAGCCGGCATCGTTCAAGGCATCGGCCCAACTGCGGCCGTCCAGCGCGTAAAGCACCGACAGATCCGCCCCGAATGTGGAGCCGTGAACGTACAGCACGTCGCCGCGCGAGCCGGCGGCGCGCCGCACCTGCATCGCCAGCTTCGGCCCATCAGGGCTGGTCACAAAAAAACGCTCATGCGGCACGGTTGTCTGCTCAGGCATATAGTCTCCTCGATAACGATGCGTAGACTATAGCGGCGCGATCGCCGCGACACTTCGGCGCGGAGCGAAGTTAGAATTGCAGGCGATAACCAACAGCTGTTTCGGTCAATAGGTGACGGGGCTGGGCCGGATCGGCCTCCAGCTTATGCCGCAGATGCCCCATGTAGATGCGCAGATAGTGGCCGTTCTCGCCTTGCGACGGCCCCCATACGGCGCGCAGTAACTGCGGATTGGTCATCACGCGGCCGGCGTTACCCACCAAAACCGCGAGCAGGCGATACTCGGTCGGCGTGAGGTGGACATTCTCCCCGGCGCGCGTGACGCGGCGATTCTTCAAGTCCACCGCAACGTCGCCGAAGACGATCAGGCCATCATTGTCGGCCGCCGGCTGGCGCTGGCGCCGCAAGGTGGCGCGCACCCGCGCCAGCAACTCGCCGACGCCGAACGGTTTGGTCAGATAATCGTCCGCCCCGGCGTCGAGCGCGCGGATCTTGTCGGCTTCGTTGACCCGCGCCGACAACACGATCACCGGCACCGTCGACCATTTGCGCAGATCGGCGACGAAATCGATGCCGTCGCCATCGGGCAGACCCAGATCGAGCACGATCAGGTCCGGTTTGCGGGTGCCGGCGTCGATCAGGCCACGCTGCATGGTCGCTGCCTCGTGCACCTGCCAGCCCTCCTCCTCCAACGCGGCACGCACGAAACGGCGGATCTGCGGCTCGTCCTCGACCAGCAAGGCAATGGGGGCGGTCGCTACGTCATTCATCTGCGTCATTCATATCAGCTATCCTGTTCCAGCTCCTGCATCTCCGGCATTTCCGGCGGCGTGCCAAGCGGCAGCGAGATCGTGAAGCCCGCTCCGCCCAACGGCGACGGCAACGCCGCGATGCGCCCGCCGTGCGCCTCGACAATGGCGCGGCAGATCGCCAGCCCCAGACCGACACCCGGCTTGGCCGATTCCCGTTCGCCGCGCGTGAATTTCTCGAAGACGGCTTCCTCGCGTCCCGGCGGCAAACCCGGACCGTCATCATAAACCAGGATATTGATCCAGGCGCCATGCAGTTCGGCGGCGATGACGATCTGCGATCCCGGCGGCGTATATTTGCCGGCGTTTTCCACCAGGTTGCACAGTACCCGTTCGATCAGCACGGCGTCGTAGCGCAGCAGCGGCAGGTCGGACGGCAACCGCGTGCGCACCAAATGGCCCTTCAACAGCGAGGCGCTGGCGCGCAGCGCGCTGCCCACCACCTCCTCCAGCGGCTGCCATTGGAGGTTGAATTTCACCTCCCCGCTCTGGATGCGCGCCATGTCGAGCAGATTCGAAACCAGGGCGCTCATGCGCAGCGCCTCGTCGTGCAGCGCGGCCGCCATATCCAACTGTGAGGGCGCGAGCGCAGGTTTCGATCCGGCCAGCGATTCGGACAGGCCGACCAGAGACGTCAGCGGCGTGCGCAGGTCGTGCGACAGCGCCGCCAGCAGCGAATTGCGCAGCCGCTCGGACTCCATGTTGACCAGCGCATTCTGCGCCACTTCAATGTAATGCACCCGTTCCAGCGCAATGGCGGCCAACGCGGCGAAGGTGTCGAGCTGCTGCCGCTGCTCGGGGATCAGTATCCAGCGCGCGTTCGCCGGTTCGATCGCCAGCACGCCGCGCGTGCGCATCGGCGCTTCCAGAGGCAGGTAGAAAATCCGGCTGGCCGGCAAGGTGCCGGTGCCCAGGCCCGCGCTTTCGGCGTGGTCGAACGACCATTGGGCGATAGCCATGTCGAGCGCGGAGCGGTGCGCGATATAGGCGGCATCGACGGCCTGGGCGCCGCCTCCGCCGTTGCCGGCTGGAGGCATCCGAAGATGGCCCTCGTCGTCCGGCACCATCAGGGTGGAGCGTGCGTGGAAGGCGCGCTGGACCGCCGCCTGCGTGGTCTCGAATATTTGCTCGGTTTGCAGCGCGCCGGACAGCTCGCGCGCGAACTCGTACAGCGCGCGCGAGCGCTTTTCGCGCTGCGATGCGATGCGCGCCTCGAAGCGCAGGCCGGCGGTCAAATGGCCGGTGATCAGCCCCACCGCCAGCATCACGACAAACGTGATCACGTACTGGAAATCGGTCACGGCGAACGTGAAGCGCGGCGGGACGAAGAAGAAGTCGAAGCAGGCCACACTCACGCAGGTGCCCAGCACCGATGGTCCGCGACCAAAGCGCACCGCCACCAGCACCACCATCAGCAAAAACAGCATCGCGATGTTGGCCAGGTCGAGCCAGACCGCCAGCGGCGTTGCCACCAGCGCGGTGGCAACGCTGGCCGCGACGGCGATCAGGTAACCGGTGGCACGGCTGCGCAGCCACGGCACTTTCACGCCGGGATCATCGGCGTCGCCGGCCAAGGCGCCTGCGCCGTCGTCGCGGCCAATGGGAACCGGCGATGCCGTCTCCGGCTCCTTGCTCGCCCGGCCAATTTCAATCAGGTCCAGGTCCGGCGCGTAGAGCGCCAGACGCTTGATATGCGGCGGGCGCCAAGGCCAAGTCGGCTGGGCGCGGCCGACCACGATCTTGGACAGGTTGTGTCCGCGCGCGTACTCCACGGCCGCCAAGGCGATGTCGCGCCCGGAAATGACCGCCGTGGTCGCGCCAAGGCTTTCCGCCAGCTTGAGGGTTCTGAGGATCTGCTCGCGCCGCGCGGCGGGCAGCCGGTGCAGCGAGGGCGTCTCGACGTAGATCGCATGCCAGCCGGTGCCAAGCTGGCCGGCTAGCCGCGCCGTGCTGCGCACCGTGTGCTCGCCGCCGGGACGCGGGCCGACGCAGGCCAGCAGCGCGGCGCCGGTCTTCCAGATGTCTGCGATCGATTGCTCGACGCGGTAGGCGCGCACGTCGTCCTCGACCCGGTCGGCGGTGCGGCGCAGCGCCAGCTCGCGCAGCGCGATCAGATTCCCTTTGCGGAAGAAGTTCTTCGACGCGCGCTCGGCCTGCAGCTCCTGATAGACCTTGCCGCTTTTAAGACGCGCCAGCAGCTCGTCGGCCGGGATATCGACCAGCACCACCTCGTCGGCCTGGTCGAACACCGTGTCGGGCACCGTCTCGCCGACCCGGATGCCGGTGATGCCGCCGACGACATCGTTGAGGCTTTCAAGATGCTGCACGTTGACGGTGGTGAGCACGTCGATGCCGGCGTCGAGCAGTTCTTCGATGTCCTGCCACCGTTTGGGATGGCGCGAGCCGGGCGCGTTGGAGTGCGCCAGTTCGTCCATGAGGATCAGCGGCGGGCGCCGGGCAAGCGCGCCATCGAGATCGAATTCGCTCAGGGTTTTGCCGCGATAGTCGATCCGCTTGGGCGGCAGCACGTCCAGGTCCCCCAGCATGGCGGCCGTCTCGCCGCGTCCGTGGGTTTCGACCACGCCGACCAGCACTTCCTGCCCTTCGGCCCGCAGCTTGCGGGCGGCGGCCAGCATCGCGTAGGTCTTGCCGACGCCGGCCGAGGCCCCGAAGTAGATGCGCAGCTTGCCGCGTGCCGCCTTGCGCTCCTGCGCCTGCACCTGCGCCAGCAGCGCATCGGGGTCGGGTCGTTGGCTCTCGTTGGGGAACATGGACATGCGGTGATTCTACCGCTTGTCGAGGCTTGCCGTCCCATCCAGCGCCAGATTCAGCACCAGAACATTGACCCTCGGCTCGCCGAAGAAACCGAACACCTGGGCGATCTGATGGCGGTCGATCAGCGCCAGCACCTCCTTGGCGGGCAGCTTACGCTCGGCGGCGATGCGGCCGGCCTGATAGCGCGCGGCGGCCACGCTGATCTCGGGATCGAGGCCGCTGGCGGACGCCGTCACCAGATCGACCGGAATGGGAGCGCTGTTGGAGGGATCGGCCGCCTTGAGCGCATCGATTCGCCCCTTGACGGCATCCAGCAGCGCGGGGTTGTTCGGTCCCTGGTTCGAGCCGCTGGACCCGGCCGCGTTGTTTGGCATAGGCCCAGTGGCCGACGGACGGCCCCAGAAATACTGCGGCGACGAGAACGACTGGCCGATCAGCGTCGAGCCGACCTCCTTGCCGCCTGCTTCCACCAGGCTGCCTGCCGCCTTGGCGGAGAACGCGGCGGCACCGATGCCGGTGACGGCGAGCGGGTAGACCACGCCGCAGATCAGGGTCAAGGCGCTGAAGACGACGACGGCGGGACGAATTGCGGAAAACGACATGATGTACTCCTTAAACCAGGTTAAGCGCCGACAGCAGCAGGTCGATGGCCTTGATGCCGACGAACGGCAGGATGATGCCGCCCACGCCGTACAGCAGCAGGTTGCGGCGCAACAGCGCGACGGCGCCGATGGCGCGGTAACGCACACCTTTGAGCGCCAGCGGGATCAGCGCGACGATGATCAGCGCGTTGAAAATGACCGCCGACATGATGGCCGACGACGGGCTGGCCAAGTGCATGATGTCGAGCGCCTTCAATTGCGGATAAGTGCCGACGAAGGCCGCCGGAATAATCGCAAAGTATTTGGCGATGTCGTTGGAGATCGAGAACGTTGTCAGCGAACCGCGCGTCATCAGCATCTGCTTGCCGATTTCGACGATCTCCAGCAGCTTGGTCGGATTCGAATCCAGGTCCACCATGTTGCCGGCCTCCTTGGCCGCCTGCGTGCCCGAGTTCATCGCCACGGCGACATCGGCCTGCGCCAGCGCAGGCGCGTCGTTGGTGCCGTCGCCGGTCATCGCCACCAACCGGCCCTCGGACTGGTAGCTGCGTATCAGTTTGAGCTTGTCCTCCGGCGTCGCCTCGGCCAGGAAGTCGTCCACGCCCGCCTCGGCGGCGATGGCGGCGGCGGTCAACTTGTTGTCGCCGGTGATCATGACGGTCTTGATGCCCATGCGGCGCAACTCGGCGAAACGCTCCTTGATGCCGCCCTTGACGATGTCCTTCAACTCCACTACGCCCATCACGCGGCCACCGTCAACCACCACCAGCGGCGTGCTGCCGCGCCGCGAGATGTCGTCGACGGCGCGGGTCACCTCGGCCGGGTATGGAAGGCCCAGGGACTCGACGTATTTGCGCACGGTGTCGGCTGCCCCTTTGCGGATCGCCCGGTCGCCGATATCGACGCCGCTCATGCGGGTTTGGGCGGTGAACGGCACGAACACCGCGTTCAGCGACGCCATCTCGCGCTCGCGCAGGTTGAACTTCTGCTTCGCCAGCACCACGATGCTGCGCCCTTCCGGCGTTTCGTCGGCCAGCGAGGCCAGTTGCGCGATGTCCGCCAACTGCTGGTCGGTCACGCCGGGCGCCGGCACGAATGACGACGCCTGGCGGTTGCCGAGCGTGATGGTGCCGGTTTTATCGAGCAGCAGCACGTCGACGTCGCCTGCCGCCTCCACCGCGCGGCCGGAGGTGGCGATCACGTTGGCCTGCATCATGCGGCTCATGCCCGCCACGCCGATGGCCGACAGCAGGCCGCCGATGGTGGTCGGGATCAGGCATACCAGCAGCGCGATCAGCACCGTGATGGTGACCGGCGTGCCGCTGCCGCTGGCCGCCACGGAAAACAGCGAAAACGGCAGCAAAGTCACGGTGACGATCAGGAACACGATGGTCAGCGCCACCAGCAGGATCGTCAGCGCGATCTCGTTCGGCGTTTTCTGGCGTTTGGCGCCTTCGACCATCGAGATCATGCGGTCGAGGAAGGTCTCGCCGGGGTTGGCGGTGACCTTGACCACCAGCCAGTCCGACAGCACGCGGGTGCCGCCAGTGACGGACGAGAAGTCGCCGCCGGACTCGCGGATCACCGGCGCAGATTCGCCGGTGATGGCGCTTTCGTCGACCGAGGCCACGCCTTCGACCACTTCGCCGTCGATCGGGATCACGTCGCCCGCCTCAACGAGGATGTAGTTACCCTTGCGTAGATCGAGCGCCGGCTGCGGCAGCCAGGTGGTGCCATGGTTCGGCGTGGCCAGTTTCTTGGCGACCACGGTTTGCTTCAAACTGCGCAGCGACGCCGCCTGCGCCTTGCTGCGGCCCTCGGCCATGGCCTCGGCGAAGTTCGCGAACAGCACCGTGAACCACAACCAGACGGTAATCGCCAGGATGAAACCGGGGCTGGTCTCGCCCTTGCCGAACAGCGCCTGCACATACAGCAAGGTGGTGATGATGCTGCCGACGTAGACCACGAACATCACGGGACTGCGCACCTGCGTTGCGGGACTGAGCTTGCGGAACGAGTCGGCGATGGCCGGCATCAGCAGCTCGCTATCGAACATGCCCTGCTTTTTGACCGGTGGATTGGTAAAGATGGTCATCTCTTTTTGGATAGTCTGCGACATGGTGATTCCTTATTTTGCAAACAGCTGCAAGTGGTCGACCATCGGGCCGAGCGCAAGCGCCGGAACATAATTGAGCACGCCGACCAGCGCCACCACGCCGCACAGCAGGCCGATGAACATCAGGCCGTGGGTCGGCATCGTGCCGGCATTCGCCTGCAAGCGGTTTTTACCGGCCAGCGAACCGGCGATGGCCAGGATCGGCACGATCATCGCGAAGCGTCCGAACCACATCGCCACCGCCAGCATGCTGTTGTAGAACGGCGTGTTGGCGGACAGGCCGGCGAAGGCGCTGCCGTTGTTGTTGGCGGCGGAGCTGAACGCGTACAGTATCTCGGAGAAGCCGTGGGCGCCGGGATTGGCGATGCCGGCCTTGCCGACGTCCGTCATGACGGCGATGGCGGTACCGACCAGCACCAGGGTCGGCGTCACCAGGATGGCGATGGAGGTCATCTTCATCTCGTAGGCCTGGATTTTCTTGCCCAGGTATTCCGGCGTGCGGCCGATCATCAGGCCGGCGATGAATACGGCCATGATAGCGAAGATCAGCATGCCGTACAGGCCGGAGCCGACGCCGCCAAAAATCACCTCGCCGAACTGGATCAACAGCATCGGGATCATGCCGCCGATCGGCATGAACGAATCGTGCATCGCGTTGACCGCGCCGCAGGAGGCGGCCGTCGTCACGGCGGCGAACAATGCCGAGGCGCTGATGCCGAAGCGGGTCTCCTTGCCTTCCATATTGCCGCCCGATTGCAGCGCGCTCATGGTCTGGTCGACGTTGAGCGCCTGTAGCGCGGGATGCGCCTGCTGCTCGGCGCCCAGCACCACGACCGTGGTGGCGACGAACAGCAACGTCATCGCGCCCAGCACCGCCCACCCCTGGCGCGGATCGCCCACCATGCGCCCGAACGCGAAGCACAAGCCCGCCGGGATCAGGAAGATGGCCAGCATCTGCATGAAGTTAGTCAGTGGCGTCGGATTCTCGTATGGATGCGCCGAGTTGGCGTTGAAGAAGCCGCCACCGTTCGTACCCAGCATCTTGATCGCCTCCTGCGATGCGACCGGTCCCATGGCGATGGTTTGCGTTTTGGCGATCAGCGTCTCGGTGACCGGCTCGCCCTTGGCGTCCTTCAGCGACTGGCCGTCGGCGCCGACTTTGGGCTGCGTGTAGGTGACCGGATCGAGCAGGGTCACCTCTTTATAGGCGGAGAAGTTCTGGATCACGCCCTGCCCCATCAGGAACACGGCGAAGACCAGCGACAGCGGCAGCAGCACATACAAGGTCGAACGGGTGGCGTCGACCCAGAAGTTACCGATCGACTTGGCCGAGCGCGAGGAAAAGCCCCGGATCAGCGCATAGGCGACGGCCATGCCGGTGGCGGCGGAGAAGAAATTCTGGCCGGTTAGCGCCAGCATCTGGGTCAGGTAGCTCATGGTCTGTTCGCCGCTGTAGCCCTGCCAGTTGGTGTTGGCGACGAAGCTGACGGCGGTGTTGAACGAGGAATCGGGGCTGATGTTGGCCATGCCCTGGGGATTGAGCGGCAAGAAGGCCTGCAGGCGCTGAAGCGCATAGACGGCCAGCGCGCCGATGCCGTTGAAGGCCAGTAGAGAGATGGCGTAGGCTTTCCAGTTCTGGCCTTCGGGCTTGCCGTCTTTACCGGTAATGCCGGCGGCGCGGTACAGCAGCGCCTCGATCTTGCCGATCCAGCCCATGCCCGGAATGGCGCCGTCGTCGCCGACGCGCGTCAACAGGATGCCCAGCGGGTAGGCCAATGCGATGACGGCGGCCAGGAACACCACCAGCAGAACGATCGATTGCATGGTCATCACAGTTCCTCCGCTTTCAGCAGCGCCACGATCAGATACACCAGCAGGCCGCCGGCGGCGACCGCGCCGATCACGTAGAAGAGGCTCATGGCTGGCCTCCCAGCTTGTCGCAACCGGCGGCAAAGGCCACGGTCACGGCGAAGAACACCACCATCGCACCGATAAATACTATGTCCATCACACCCTCACAGGTCTTGTTTTGATACTGGGAAGGTTAGCGGGATGGGTCTAAAGATTTTGTAAAGACTTGGAGGGGCGGTGTAAACAAACCGTAAAAATCAACGAAAGGCGCCGGTTCACCGCCGCACCCGAACCGTTGCGGGGTCGTACCCCGCTGGGTACGACCCCTGCTCGGATCTGCGGGTTGGGTGCTAAAAAGATTAAAAGACCTTACTGATGGTCAGTTGCAGCGCGGTCTTGCCGAGGAACTTGCCGTTGGCCGGCGATGCGTAGGCGGTCTTGCCGGCGTTCGTGCCGATCACCGCCAGCGCGCCGGTCACCACGCCGAAGTCCTTGGTTGCGCCGATCTTCCAGTCGGTGTAGCTCGAGGCATCGTTGTTCTTCACCTTCTGGTGGCCGGCGTGCAGATTGACGGTGTAGCCATCGCCGGTGTCGATGTTCGCGCCGACATCCACGTAACCGCTGTTTTTGCTGTCGACGAACCCAAACAAATTGGTCACCGCGTGCGAGTACTTAATATAGGCAGGTCCAAAACCCAGCTGCCCGTAAATCTCGGTGGTGTCGGCGTTGGCGAAGCCGCGCACGTTTTTCAGGTCGTTGGGCGGATACACGTAGGTCAGCACGCCCACATCGTATGACACGGCCTCGCCGACCTGCCCGCGCTTGCCCGCATAGATATCGACTTCGACATCGCCGTCCCCGCCCGCGTCCTTGGTCCATTTGATGGTCGACATCCAGACGCCGGCATACAAGCCGGTTGGATTGTTCACATAGTCGGCGCCACCCTGCAGCGCCGGCTTGAGGCGGGTCTGCGAGATCCCCCGGTAGCGGTAGTCCGAGAGGACGGCCGCATTGAAACTGGTCTCGTTATCCGGCTTGGGAGCGTCCTCCCCGGCGTACGCGTGGGCGCACGCGAAGGCGGCGCAGGCGGCTGCGGCGAGCATCAATCTGTTCATAAATCGGTTCTTTCGGGTGGTTGTGAGACAAAACAGCTTAGTCACACGCCCGTAAAAACGGTCTAAAAAGTCACGCTGCCGTTGTAAACATCGTGTATAAATTGGCCCGCAGCTATTTTTTGTCCCGTTTTAGGCCTCGATAGCACCCGGTTGAGGATAGAATACGCAAACGAACGTATAAAACTGTACATAAACCCAGTATTAAAATCACAAGCTTGAACGTATGGCCACTAAAAAACCAGTTTCCGACTACAGCGAATCATCCATCCGGGTCCTCAAGGGCCTGGAACCAGTCAAGCAACGTCCGGGCATGTACACCCGCACCGAAAATCCGCTGCACATCATCCAGGAAGTGATCGACAATGCCTCCGACGAGGCGCTGGGCGGCCATTGCAAGAACATCATCGTCACGCAAAACGCCGATGGCAGCATCACCGTCGAAGACGACGGCCGCGGCATCCCGGTGGGCCTGCACCCTGAAGAAGGCGTGCCGACGGTGGAAATCGTCTTCACCCGCCTGCACGCCGGCGGTAAGTTCGACAAGGGCTCGGGCGGCGCATACGCCTTCTCGGGCGGTCTGCACGGCGTCGGCGTGTCGGTCACCAACGCGCTGTCCAAGCGCCTGGAGATCACCGTCTGGCGCAAGGAGCCCGATGGCACCGGCCTGCACAAGCTGGCCTTCGAGCACGGCGACGTGGTCGAGCCGCTGTCCTCCGTAGTCGCCCCGCGCGACGGCAAAAAGTCCGGTACGCGCGTCACCGCCTGGCCGGACGCCAAATACTTCGACTCTCCCGCGATCTCGCAGACCGAACTTCAGCGCTTGCTGCGCTCCAAGGCGGTGCTGCTGCCCGGCGTGACCGTCACCCTGGCCAACGCAAAGACCGGCGAATCGCAAACCTGGCAGTACAACGACGGCCTGCGCGGTTACCTGACCGAGGCACTGGCCCAATCGACCGATGGCGAGACGCTGATCCCGCTGTTCGAGGGCGCGCAGTTCGCCGGCCCGGACGCCGAAGGCTTCGCCGAAGGCGAAGGCGCGGCATGGGTGGTGGCATGGACCGAGCAAGGCGCCGTGGTGCGCGAATCCTACGTCAACCTGATTCCGACGCCGAACGGCGGCACCCACGAATCGGGCCTGCGCGACGGTTTGTACGGCGCCGTGAAGAACTTCGTCGAGATGCACTCGCTGCTGCCGAAAGGCGTCAAGCTGCTGCCGGAAGACGTGTTCGCGCGCGTCTCGTTCGTGTTGTCGGCCAAGGTGCTGGACCCGCAGTTCCAGGGCCAGATCAAGGAACGCCTCAATTCACGCGACGCCGTGCGACTGGTGTCGACCTACTCCAAGCCTGCGCTGGAACTGTGGCTGAACCATCACGTCGACTACGGCAAGAAGCTGGCGGAGCTGGTCATCAAACAGGCGCAATCGCGCCTGCGCTCCCTGCAAAAAGTCGAGAAGAAGAAATCGTCCGGCGTGGCCGTTTTGCCGGGCAAGCTGACCGACTGCGAATCGACCGACGTGCATCGCACCGAATTGTTCCTGGTCGAGGGTGACTCGGCGGGCGGTTCGGCCAAGATGGGCCGCGACAAGGAGTTCCAGGCCATCTTGCCGCTGCGCGGCAAGGTGCTCAACTCGTGGGAGACGGACCGCGACCGACTGTTCGCCAACAACGAGATCCACGACATCTCGGTCGCCATCGGCGTCGACCCGCACACGGCCGACAGCACGCCCGACCTGTCCGGTCTGCGCTACGGCAAAATCTGCATCCTCTCCGATGCGGACGTCGATGGCTCGCACATCCAGGTACTGCTGCTGACGCTCTTCTTCAAGCACTTCCCCGGCCTGATCGCCAACGGGAATATCTGCATCGCGCGTCCGCCGCTGTACCGCGTCGACGCGCCGGCGCGCGGCAAGAAGCCGATCCAGAAGCTGTATGCGCTCGATCCGGGCGAGTTGGTGGCCATCGAGGACAAGCTGCGCAAGGATGGCCTGAAGGAAGGCGCCTGGGCGATCTCCCGCTTCAAAGGCCTGGGAGAGATGAACGCCGAACAGCTGTGGGAAACCACGATGAATCCGGACACCCGCCGCCTGCTGCCGGTGTCGCTGGGCGCTTTCGCCCACGGCGAATCGGCCGCGCGCTTCAATATGCTGATGGGTAAAGGCGAAGCCGCCGCCCGCCGAGCGTGGATCGAAGAACACGGCAACGAAGCCGAAGCCGATATTTAATTTTGAACGACTATGACTCAAGCAAATCTCTTTGACGAATCCGCGCCGGCGCTGGCGCAAGCCGGCCAGCCCCCTGTGCCTCCCGTTCCGCCGCAAGGCGGCGACGGCGGCGTCCCGCCAGACGGCGGCGATGGCGGCGTCCCGCCAGACGGCGGCGATGGCGGCGTCCCGCCAGACGGCGGCGATGGCGGCGACGGCGGCGAAACGCTGACCCTGTCCACCTTCGCCGAACGCGCCTACCTCGATTACGCCATCTCGGTGGTCAAGGGCCGCGCGCTGCCGGACGTGTGCGACGGCCAGAAGCCGGTGCAGCGCCGCATTCTGTACGCGATGAACGAAATGGGCCTGAACCCGACCGCCAAGCCGCGCAAATCGGCCACCGTGGTCGGCGACGTGCTGGGTAAATTGCACCCGCACGGCGACCAGTCGGTGTACGACGCCATGGTGCGCATGGCGCAGGACTTCTCGCTGCGTTACCCGCTGGTCGACGGTCAGGGTAACTTCGGCTCGCGCGACGGCGACGGCGCTGCGGCGATGCGATACACCGAAGCGCGGCTCACGCCGATCGCCAAGGTGCTGCTCGACGAGATCAATCTCGGCACCGTGGAATTCCAGGCCAACTACGACGGCTCGACCGAAGAACCGTGCCTGCTGCCGGCGCGTCTGCCGATGGTGCTGCTGAACGGCGCCTCCGGTATCGCGGTCGGCCTGGCGACGGAAATCCCGTCGCACAACCTGGGCGAGGTCACGCAGGCGGCCGTCGCCATGATCCGCAATCCAAAGATCTCGCACAGCGAGTTGATGGCGCTGGTGCCCGGTCCGGACTTCCCGGGCGGTGGCCAGATCATCACGCCGGCGGCGCAGATCAGCGAAATGTACGCCAACGGGCGTGGCAGCATGAAGGTGCGCGCGCGCTGGAAGATCGAAGAGCTGGCGCGCGGCCAGTGGCAGGCGGTGGTCACCGAACTGCCGCCGGGCACCTCGTCGCAGAAGGTGCTCGAAGAGATCGAGGAGCTGACCAATCCCAAGATCAAGATGGGCAAGAAGGCGCTGTCGCCGGAACAGCTGGCGCTCAAGTCGCTGATCCTCAACTCGCTCGACACCATCCGCGACGAATCGGGCCGCGCGGCGCCGGTGCGCCTGGTGTTCGAACCGAAGTCGAAGAACCAGGATCAGACGGAATTCATGCTGATGCTGCTGGCGCATACTTCGCTGGAATCGTCAGCGTCGATCAACCTGGTGATGATCGGCGGCGATGGCCGTCCGCGCCAAAAGGGCCTGGGCGAGATTCTGCAGGAATGGATCGACTTCCGCTTCATCACCGTCACCCGCCGCACCAAGTTCAAGCTGGGTAAGGTCGACGCGCGCATCCATATTCTGGAAGGCCGCGAGACCATTCTGCTGAACATCGATGAAGTGATCCACATCATCCGCAACTCGGACGAACCGAAAGCGGCACTGATGGAGCGCTTCCGCCTGTCGGACATCCAGGCCGAAGACATCCTGGAAATCCGCCTGCGCCAACTGGCGCGTCTCGAAGCGATCAAGATTCAGCAGGAACTGGCCGAACTACGTAAAGAGAAGCAGCTGCTGCAGGACCTGCTCGACAATCCATCGTCGATGAAGCGCGCCATCATCAAGGAAATCGAAGCCGACACCAAGCAATACGGCGACGCACGCCGCACCTTGATCGAAGAAGCGCAGAAAGCCGTGGTCGAACAGAAGGTGGTGGACGAACCGGTCACCGTCATCATTTCGGAAAAAGGATGGATACGCGCGCGCACCGGCATCGGCCACGACGCCACGCAGTTCACGTTCAAGGCAGGCGACACGCTGTATGGCGCGTTCGAGTGCCGCACGGTCGACAACCTGCTCGCTTTCGGCAGCAACGGCAAGGTGTACTCGGTACCCGTGGCCGCGCTGCCCAACGCGCGTGGCGACGGCGTGCCGATCACCACCCTGATCGACCTGGCTTCCGGCGCCCGCATCCAGCATTACTTCGCCGGTCCCGCCGCCACGCAGCTGATGATGGCCACCAGCGCGGGCTTCGGCTTCATCGCCAAAGCCGGCGACATGGTCAGCCGCATCAAGGGCGGCAAGGCGTTCGTCACCCTGGACGAGGGTGACGTACCGCTGCCACCGGCGGTGGTGGCGGAAGGCGCCAGCGCGGTCGCGGTCTTGTCGGCCAACGCGCGGGTGCTGGTGTTCGGCATGGACGAAATGAAGGTGCTGACCAATGGCGGCCGTGGCGTCATCCTGATGGAGCTGGACGACAAGGAGACCTTGATCGCGGCCAAACCGATCAGCCAGAAAGGCGTGATCGTCTCCGGTATCGGACGTGGCGGCAAGGCGCAGGAAGAGCGTCTGTCGGCATCGGCACTGGCTGTCCACTTCGGCAAGCGCGCGCGCAAAGGCAAAGCGCTGGCGACCAAAATCAAACCCACATCGCTGACGCCTATTACCTAGCGCTGCGGGTTTGGGGTCGGACCCTGCGGGTCCGACCCCGCCTTGCATTGCGGGTTTGCATGCGATCGAAAAGCGAAAAAAAAAGACGGGCAAGCCCGTCTTTTTTCTATTGCGCGCTAATTAATGCTTAGCGGCGGCTTCTTTGACTTCGGCAGCCGATTTGGCTTTCACCGCGTCGGTCTTGTTGGCGGCCAGCGCTTTGTC
Source organism: Oxalobacteraceae bacterium OTU3CAMAD1 (assembly GCA_024123915.1). Lineage (NCBI taxonomy): Bacteria > Pseudomonadati > Pseudomonadota > Betaproteobacteria > Burkholderiales > Oxalobacteraceae > Oxalobacteraceae bacterium OTU3CAMAD1. The sequence continues at coordinate 6,945,303 of CP099650.1, forward strand.
TTCGGTGGCGTCAACGGTTGCCTTGATCGCTTTGGCGTCGGCTTTCACGGCCTTTTTGTTGGCCTTTTCTTCGGCTTTAGCGATGTTCTTTTCGCCTTTGGCGGCAGCTTTGGCTTTGTCTTCTGGATCAGCCTTGGCGATTTTTTCGTTCGCTTTGGCGGCTTCCACGTTTACTTTAGCCTGGGCTTCGTCGTGGGTCTGATTGGCTTTGGCGACAGCCTTGTTGGCTTTTTTGTCTGCTTTAGCGTCAGCTTTCAGCTCTTTCTGCTCGGCCTTGGCGACGTCCTTGTTGGCTTCTTGCTGCGCCTTGGTGACTTCGGTGGTTTGCGCAGGGGTTTGTGCGAAAGCAGCGGTTGCGAACAGGCCGGCGATCAGGGTAGCGATGATTTTGCTCATGATATTTCCTCTCAAGTTTAATTTGGATGCGTTCTTATCTTATTAAAGCAAGGCCTCCGGCCTTGCCTGCGTTGCGCTCTTGTTTAGAAGCGCCAGATCACGTATCCAGAATAGCAACCCAAGCCGATGAGCTCTGTACGGTACCGTACTAAAACCGATTATTCGCTTTTCGGCCGGGAGTAGAGGTCGATGATGGTGCTGATCCCGTCCGCGCACACCGAACAGAATTTATCGCTGCGATCGAACATGATGCACTGCATCTCGGGACGGTAATACCCCTTGGCCTCGTAGTTCGCTCCCTCGAACGCGCCCACCGTGTGGCGGTGCGGATCACGGGAGAACAGTTCATTGGTGTGCTGCAGGTCCTTGTGGAACAAGGCGCTCATCTCCGATTCCGGCCGGTTGGCCTGGCGCAGCGCGACACGCTCCTTCTGATACGCGCGCGATGCCGCCTCGTATTCGTCCTTCTTCCACGGCGTCGGCAACGGCGTGCCCTCCTTGACGAACTTCTTCCACTTCACATTGGCCGGATCATGCAGCGCCGTAGCATTCGGCTCCCACGGTTCCTGGCGCGTGGCGCCGCCCGTGGCGTAGGCCACCGGCGAGGTGTAGTACTCGTCGGCCAGCCCGGCGAAGTGGTGGCCGAATTCGTGCACGAACAGATAGTTGGCCCAATCGTTGTTGGCCGCCGCTGTGCTGAACTGGCCGAAGATGCCGCCACCGCCATAGGTGTCGTTGTTGACGAGGATCTCGATGAATTCATACGGCGCGTTCTGCGCAAGTTCGCGCAGCGCGCGGTTGTCGGTGGTCAGCACATAACGCTCGCTGCCGAAGATGTCGTAGCGGGTGCCCAGCGGCGAGGCGTGATGCACGCCGGTCGACGGACGCGACACGCCCGATTCCTGCGTCGGCAAAGCCAGCGCCCAAACGTTGAAGTCCTTGGCGCGCTCCTTGAACGGCGAGGTGTTGAACAGATGGTCGGCCAGGCGGCGCGCGGTGGCCTCGAACTTCTTCATCTCCCCGGCCGTGTAGCCGTCGCCCAGAATCAGCAGATCGACCTTGTCCTTCGAGGGGCCGTTGACGCGGATGCCGATCGGCTTGGCCGGCGCGGGCGCCTGTTTGCGCACCACATCCATCGCGTCGGTATCGACGCTGGTCGTCCAAACCACCGAAAAGGCGCCGCGTTCGTCGCGCTTGAGGATGCGCACCTTCACCGGCTTGTCCGGTTTCGGAAAGCGCACCGACTCCTGGAAGCCGCGATTGGTCTTGCCGGCTTCCTCGGTGCTGGCCCACTCCGCGAAGACGGTCGAAAAACCGCGCGAGTACAGCACCTTGCCGGATGCGGCGTCGACCACCTCCACCAGGTTGTTACCACGATTGGTATCGTCGATGGTGCGGCGCATGTCGCCCGGCCACGGCAACGGCTCGATCACCACGCGCTCCATCGCGTACTGCTCGTTGAGCGCGTTGCCGCTGTGGATGTAGTCGAGACGGACGGTGGCCGGCTGGCCGCCCGCAGCAGGCGCTGCCGCCAACGCGGGAACGGCGCCTACGGACAACGCCAATAACAGCGCCGAGACAAAGCGGCGGGAGTGAACGAAGAGGCTCATGGGATTCCTGGCAAACGGTTGAAAACGTGACCGTTATTTTAGGTTGTTGCCGGTTCAGTGCCGCGAAATTTAGTATGGTTTAGCGTCACGCGCGGCAATTTTAGTAAGGAATAGCGCGGGCTAGCAAGGGTTAGCAAAGATTAGCGGCATTTAGTAAAAGCGATTTTTAGCGCCCCCGCCCTCCCCGCCTAGTTTTCCCGCGTCGTCATCGACTGGCCGATGTCGAGCGGACGGATATCGAGCCGGACGTTGAGGATCGAGTAGCTTTGCGCCGCAGCCGACGCCGACGCGTAGCCGACGCTGTCGCGCGTTTTGCTGAAGGTGAACTGGAATCCCAGCTCCGGCAGCAGCGATTGCGGGCCGCTGGTGGCGATGCCAATCGCTTCGACGCGGCGGTTGACGATCAGGCTTTCCATCAGTTCCACCACAGCGTTGCGGCCCAGGATATCGGGCGAGAACACCGGCTGGTGCAGCACCGCGTGCTCCGCCCGCAGCCGGCCGCCGGCCTTGGCCTCGGACGGCGTGAAGACATGCGAAGCCAGGTCGTAGCGGTCACCCCGATCCAGATAGCTGATCACCGCGTTGGAGACGTTGAAGCCAGCGCTGGCGGCATCGGTGGTGGCGCGCGACAGGTCGATCAGCAGCGCGCCCTTGTGGCCGACGATTTCCACGTTGCGGCGGCTGTCGACCACCATCGCCGTATTCTCGTCGATCCCCAGCCCGAACTTGTAGCCTTTCTTGAGCATGGCCGGGATCATGCGGGCGAAGCGTCCGCGCACCAGCAGGTGCTGGTCGACGAAGACGTCGTCGCCAATGAAGCCCAGGCCGGGCGCGATTTCACGGCCGTCGTTGACGCCGCCGCGCAGCATACCGAACACCGAACGCGGCGCATAAAACATGGTGCTGCTCATGATGGCGGCGCCGGCGCTGTCGCCGGCCACCACGCCGCCGTTGCGGTAGACGTCCCACACCGCCTCCAGCACCGCGCTGCGGCTGCCGTCCTCGCGCACCAGCGCGTGCGTGATGCGGGACTGGTCGCCGCCGGAGAAGAACACGCCGCCGGCGCCGCGCACGGCCGCCGCCAGCTCGCCATCCTCGGCCACCTGGCGGAAATCGCTGCCGTCCAGGCGCACCGCCAGCGGCACCACGAAGGCGGCGGCGCCATAGCCATTGAGACGCTCGACGATCCTGTCGCCGGTCCGCTGCGGATCGGCCGCCGCCGACGGCAGCACGGCGATGCGCGCGCCCGGTCCGCCGGCCAGCGCGACGATGCGCTGCCAGACGTCGGCGTTGTCGCCCCGCAGGCCGCCGCCGATGATCACCAGCGAACCCTTGGGAGCGGCCGGCGCCGGCTTGGCCGCCGATACAGGCGCCGCCATGCCGGCGGCGCCCTCCAGCGGAACGGCCAGCATCAGGACCGCCCCGATCAGGTGCTTCAACATGGTGCCCGGTGTGCGCATGGTGGCCGCCTCCCCAAATAAAAAGGGACGGCGCTTGGGGTGCCGTCCCTTTCGCCGTCCCTTTCAATATAACCCGGTTTGCCCGCTACCGGTATCGGTAAAGCGGCTGCTGGAGCTGGATCGGCCGGATGTCCATCCTCAGTTTGAGCACCGAATACGCCTCCACCTCGGTGGAGCTGTAACCGACGCTGTTGATGGTTTTACTGAACCGGAACTCGAATCCCAGGTCCGGCGACGAGTCGCGCGGATTGCCGAAGGCGATGCCGATGGCCTCCTGCTGGGCGTTGTCGATCAGGTTCACCATCAGGTCCAGCACCGCGTTGTTACCGAGGATGTCGTTGGTGTAGACGGTGCCGCGCATGTCCGGCTGGTTCGGATCGAGCTTGTTGTCGGCCTTGTCGGCCGACGGCGTGAACTCGCGCGAGACCAGGTTGAATTTGTCGCCCCGGTCCAGATAACTGATGGTGGCGTTGCTAATATTGAAACCCTTGATGCCACGGTCGGTGATCGCCGCCGACAAATCGAGCAGCAGCGCGCCGCTGTAGCCGATGATTTCCACGTCGCGGCGGGCGTTGACCACCATCGCGCTGTTCTCGTCGATGCCCAGGCCGATCTGATAACCTTTTTTCAACATCACCGGGATCATGCGGGCGAAGCGGCCGCGCACCAGCAAATGCTGGTCGACGAAGACGTCGTCGCCGATGAAGCCCAGGCCCGGGGCGATCTCGTTGCCGTCGGTGACACCCTGTTTGAGCATGTCCAGGGTCGCCTTGGCGTCGTAGAACATGGTGGTGCTCATGATGGCCGCGCCGGCGCTGGAGCCGGCCACCACGCCGCCGTCGCGGTAGACGTCCCACACCGCCTCCAGCGCCAGCGTGCGCGAGCCGTCCGGGCGCACCAGCGCCTTGGTGATGCGGGCCTGGTCGCCGCCGGTGAAGTAGATGCCGGTGGCCGAATGGATCAGCGCCACCACCTCCGGGTCCTCGGCGGCCTTGCGGTAATCGCTGTTGGGCAGGGTTACGCCGAGCGGGATGAAGAACGCCTGGGCGCCATATTGATTGAGTTTGTTAACCGTGTTTTGCGCCGATTTTTCCGGATTGATCGAGGCCGAGCCGAACACGCCGATGCGCGCGCCACGCCCGCCGGCCAGCTGCACGATGCGCTGCCAGACTTCCGCGTTGTCGGCGCGCAGGCCGCCGCCGATGACGACCAGGTTGCCCGCCGGCGGCGCCAGCACGGGCTTGGGCGGCGGCACCGCCTTGGCCGGCTTGCTGGCCTTGGTCCCCGACTGCGCCTTGGCCGACGACGTGGCGGCCGCTCCCTGGGCCGCATGCGCACTGACGCCGGCGAACACCAGCAGCCAAAGCAAGCAAAGGCGCTGGAACGTAGAACCTGTAAATTTCATGTTGCCCTTCCAATGATGAAACCGGCGCCGGGGCTTGCGCGCGGCGCCGTGGTAATACAGATGATACCAATCAATTACTTAAGCATGTATTACATTGTGGGGGGCTTTCATTTGAAGGCGTAGCTGGCGTTGGCGAAGAAGCGCCGGCCGCGCGGATCCGTGTAGGTCGGATCGTAGCCGGACAGGAAGAAATAGGCCTGGTTGGAGAACGGCGGCGCCTTGTCGAACAGGTTCTGGATGCCGGCGCGCAGCTTGAACGCCTTGCTCACCTGCCAGGCGCCCGACAGGTCCCACAGCGAGTAGGAGCTGACGCGATTCGGCGCCACCACCGTGCCGTCGTCCGTGTTGATGGCCGAGTTCTGGTCGTGGTAGCCGCTCGAGAAGGTGTTCGACAACGTGGCCGAATACGGCCCCATGTCCCAGTCGAAGTTGACGGTATGGCGCCAGCGCTGCACCACGCCGTCGGTGACGAAGCGTCCCAGGTTGCTGACATACGGGTCGCCGACGTCGTTCTGGATCTTCGAGGTGAGCACGTAGGTGCCCGACAGGCGCCCGCCGAAATTGCCGGCCCAGGTGCGCACGCCGTTGTAGTCGAGGATCACATCGATGCCCGAGGCCTTTTGCGCGCCGCGGTTTTCCTTGCGCAGTTCGATGTAGTCGATCACGCCGTCCTCGTCGCGGTGCACCAGGTTGCCGTACTTGGCCAGGTTGCCCAGGATGATGTCGTCGCCGATCTCGCTGATCAAGTCGGTGCGCTCGATGTTCCAGTAGTCGACCGTCATCGACGCGTTTTTAGACGGCTGGATCACCATGCCGGTCGAGAACTGGCGGCTGCGCTCGGGCTTGAGGTTGGCGTTCGAATAGCGGCGCGTGCTCCAGTTGTCGGCGCAATCGGCCAGCGTGGCGTCCTCCACGGCGCAGGCCACGGGATCGGGTAAGGTGGCGGTGACGCTGTAGATGTTGGCGCGATACAGGTCGGTCATCGACGGCGCGCGGAAGCCGCGCCCGGCCGAGGCGCGGAACAGCATGGTCTTGGTCGGGGTGTAGCTTACGCCCACCTTCGGACTGGCGGCGCCGCCGACCACCTGGTAATGGTCGTAGCGCGCCGACAGCTGCGCCTCCCACTGCTTGGTGAAGGGCAGCAGCAGTTCGCCGTACACCGCCTTGACCTTGCGGCTGTTGCTGTAGGCGCGCTCCTCCTCCGGCGCCGGATCGTTGTTGATGTTGTCGCTCAACAGCAGCTCCGACGGGTTGTAGCTGGTGCGCTCGCGGCGGTACTCGCCGCCGACGGCCAGCGCGGCGTCGCCGCCGGCCAGCGCGCCGATCGCGTGCGAGAGCTTGAAGTCGACCGAATCCATGGTGCCGCGCGCGCGCCGGGCGACGTCGTCGACCTGGATGCTGTTGAGCAGGTCGATGCCGGCCTGGCTCGACGGCCCGAACGGGTTGATCAGGCCGTCGGCGATCCCTTGCAGCATCTTGTCCTTCAACAGGTAGCCGTGGGTGTCGCGGTCCTTGATCTTGTTGACGCTGTGGTTGACGCCGACGTCGTAATCCCAGCCGTTGGCGGTGCCGGTCAGGCCGACCACGAAGCGCTGGCTCTCGCTGGTCAACTCGGTGGCGCGGCGCCCGGCCTCGTTCATGCGCATGCGCAGGCCGACGGTCACCGGCGCGTCCGGATCGGCGTCCTCGTCCGGCGAAAGCGTGAAGCCGGCGAAGGCGGGGATCTTCTTGTAGTCGATCTCGGCGTCGTCGGCGCGCGCGCCCGAGCCGATGTACTTCGTTTTCGAGCGGCTCAGCGCCACCTCGGCGTACAGCTGGCTGTTCGGGGTGAGCTGCAGCACGCCGCGCGTGAGCAGGTTGGTCTTGTCCGACTCGGGGAACAACTCGGTATCGCGCATGTAATCGTAGGTGCAGGCGTCGATGCCGCCGATGCCGGCCGGCAGATACAGGTTGGCCGGCGCCGCGCACGCGGGCACCGACGGATTGATGGTGCGGTTGGTGATCGGCTTGCCGTTGATGAGGAAGTTCTGCTCCTGCAGTTCGTCGCGCTGGGCGCTGGAGAGGCGGATGTTGGCCGGCGACGTGTAGCCCGACAGCAGGTGCGGCAGGCGCTCGGCCACCCGCAGGTCGCCGATGAATTTGCGCTGCGAGGTGCTCAGCGCGTTGGACTTCTGCACGTCGGCCACGGCGAACACGTTGAAGCCGTCCTTGGCCAGGTCGCCGAAACCGGCCGTGATGCTGGCCTTGCGCTTGCCGGCGCCGCCCTCGTCGGTCTTGAGGCCGTAGGCGTTCAGTTCCACGCCCTGGTAATCCTTGCGGGTGATGAAGTTGATCACGCCGCCGATGGCGTCGGTGCCGTACAGCGCCGAGGCGCCGTCGAGCAGCACCTCGACGCGCTGGATCGCGGCGGCCGGGATGTTATTGAGGTCGACGCCGGTGTCGTCGCCGGGGGAGGCGAAGTTGGCCATGCGGCGGCCGTTGAGCAGCACCAAGGTCGACGAGGTGCCGATGCCGCGCAGGTTGGCGCTGTTGAAGCCGCGCTGGTCGCCGCCGACGTTGATGCTGGCGCCGTCGGTCAGGCCGCCGACGTTGGCCGACAACCGGGCCAGGATTTCGGAAGCGGTGGTCACGCCCACCTTGTCGATCTCCTCGCGGGTGATGACCTGCACCGGCAACGCCGTTTCCGACTCGATGCGCTTGATCGCCGAACCGGTGATCTCGACCCGTGGCATCGGCTTGGCGGCGACGGCGTCCGGCGCCGCCGCGTCCTGGGCCAGCGCCAGGCCCGGTTGGCCGAGCACGCCGATCACCGCGCCCAGACCGATCGCGCGGCGCACCGAGCGCGCCATTGTGGAAATTCGCATGCCGTGCAATTCAGCCATAATTCTCTCTTCGCGGGTTGTTATGCTATATGTAAATAGTTCCAATCAACTAACTGTACGCAGTTCGCGTGGAAAACTCAAGAAAGCACCGTCCGATTCGGCCCGAACGATTTACTTTGTGAAAATAGTGCTACATACTCAAGCGTTGTGCACGCGTTGTGCACGTTCGCCAAGCACGTCAACCGCACCGTCAACCTTCCCTGCCAGACCATCATGCAAGTACAAAAACACCCCCTCTCCGGCCCGCACAGCAGCACCGCGTTCGAACTGACCAGCCTGCACTTCGGCACCCCGGGCGCCGGCAAAAAGGTCTACATCCAGGCCTCGCTGCACGCCGACGAGGTGCCCGGCATGCTGGTGGCGCAGTTCCTGCGCAAGCGGCTGGTGGCGCTGGAGGCGGCCGGCCAGATCGCCGGCGAGGTCATCCTGGTGCCGGCGGCCAACCCGATCGGGCTGGCGCAGGCGATCCACGGCGCCGCCTTCGGCCGCTTCGACCTGACCACCGGCGTCAATTTCAACCGCAACTACAAGCACGTGTTCGACGAGCTGAAAAAATCGCTCGACGGGCTGCTCGGCCAGGACGCCGACGCCAACGTGCGCCTGATCCGCGAGCACGCGCGCGCCGCCATCGCCGACTGGCGCCCGTCGACCGACGCCGACACCTTGAAAAAAGCGCTGATGACGATGGCCGTCGACGCCGACATCGTGCTCGACCTGCACTGCGATAACGAGGCGGTGATGCACATCTACGCCGGCACGCCGCTGGCCGACGCCATCGCGCCGCTGTCGGCGCTGATGGGCGCGCACGCGCTGCTGCTGGCCTACCAGGCCGGCGGCGAACCGTTCGACGAGGCGTGCAGCCGCCTGTGGTGGGACCTGGAGCGCCACTTCGAGGGCAAATATCCGATTCCGCCGGCCTGCCTGTCGACCACCGTGGAGCTGCGCGGCGAGATGGAGGTGGGCTACGACCTGGCCGAGAAGGACGCCGCCGGTTTGCTGCGCTTCCTGGCCTTGAACGGCGTGCTGCGCGACGACGGCAGCGGCGCCGGCGCCGCCGCCATCGCCGCCGCGCCGCTGCCGGCCGCGCTGTGCGAGGCCACGCCGCTCGAAGGCGTCGAGCCGCTGTACGCGCCGCACGCCGGGGTGCTGGTCTACACGCGCGAGCTGGGCGCGCGCGTCGCGCCCGGCGACGCCGTCGCCGACTTGATCGACCCGGTCAGCGGCGAGACGACGGTGGTGCGGGCCGGCGTGGCCGGCGTGTTCTTTGCCCGCAGCGCCCACCGCCACGTGCTGCGCGGGATGAACGTCGGCAAAGTGGCGGGCGCCCAGGCCTACCGCGCCGGCGATCTGCTGAGCCAATAAAAACAATACCAACCACGCCGCTCCCATGACCACCAAAAAATTCAAACTGCCGCACACCTTCGTCTTGCTGTTCATCATCCTGGCGCTGATCGCCGCCGCCACCTGGCTGGTCCCGGGCGGCAAATACGACACCCACCTGGTCGACGGCAAGCAGCTGATCGTGCCGGACAGCTTCCACTACGTGCCGAGCGCGCCGCAGGGGGTGGTGGCGCTGCTCAAGGCGCCGATCAAGGGCTTCGTCGAGGCGGCGCAAATCATCGGCTTCGTGCTGATCGTCGGCGGCGCCTTCGCGGTACTGCAAAAGACCGAGGCGATCGACTCGATGATCAAGGCGCTGGCGCGCGCGCACAAGGATTCGGCCTTCATCCAGAAGGCGCTGATCCCGGTGTTCGTCACACTGTTCTCGCTGGGCGGGGCCACCTTCGGCATGAACGAGGAGGCCATACCGTTCATATTGATTTTCGTGCCGCTGGCGCTGGCGCTGGGCTATGACACCATCACCGGCGTCTCGATCCCCTTCCTCGGTTCGCAGGTGGGCTTCGGCGCCGCCTTCCTCAACCCGTTCAACGTCGGCATCGCGCAGGGCATCGCCGGCGTGCCGGTATTCTCCGGCTGGGGCTACCGGCTGATCGCCTGGACCATCGCCACCGCCATCACCGCGGCCTTCCTGATGTGGTACGCGGCGCGCGTGAAAAAGAATCCGCAACTGAGTCCGACGTACGCGCTCGACCTGGAAAAGCGCAAGGAGCAGCCCGAGGGACTGGGAGAGCTGCACGCCATGACGGCGCGCCACAAGCGCGTGCTGTGGATCTTCGCCGGCTCGCTGGCCATCATGGTGGCCGGCGTGGTGCACTACGGCTGGTACATCGACGAAATCGCCGCGCTGTTCCTGACCATGGGCGTGGTCATCGGCCTGGTGGGGCGGCTCGACTCGGGGCAGATCGTCGAAGGCTTCATCCAGGGCGCGCGCGACCTGGTCGGCACGGCGCTGGTGATCGCGCTGGCGCGCGGCACGATGATCCTGGCGCGCGACGCGCAAATCATCGACACCATGCTGCACGGTTTGACGCCGCTGGTGCAATCGTCCAGCCCCATTTTCACGGCATGGAAAATGTTCGGCATCCAGACGGTGATCAACTTCTTCATCCACTCGGGCACCGGCCAGGCCGCGCTGACGATGCCGATCATGGCGCCGCTGGCGGACCTGGTGGGCGTGACGCGCCAGACCGCGATCCTGGCGTTCCAGTTCGGCGAGCTGACCACGCCGATGATCCCGACGTCGGGCATCACGGTGGGCGTGCTGGCGCTGGCGCGGGTGCCATGGATCACCTGGGCCAAGTGGATGATCCCCCTGCAACTGATCTACGCGGTGATGGCGATGGCGCTGCTGGTGCCGCCGGTACTGATGAACTGGCAGTAGGATAAAGAGCCAGTCTATGAACCCCGGGGGTCAGGTCCGACATTCGGACATTGGGGAGCAATTGGGGAACCTTTGCGGGTTGAAAAAGTTCCCGATTTGGTCGATTTGTCCGAATGTCGGACCTGACCCCGGGGTTAGCTGCGGTAGACGTCGGGGCAGTAGCGTTCCATCAAGGTCGCCGGGCGCACCGGCGGCGTGAACCCGAACTGCGCGTACAAGCCGTGCGCGTCGGCGGTGGCCAGGGTGAAGCGCCGCAAGCCCTGCAAATCCGGATGCGCGACGATCGCCTCGACCAGGCGCTTGCTGTAGCCGTGGCCCCGGTGCTCCGGCAGCACGAACACGTCGACCAGGTTGGCGAAGGTGGCGCAGTCGGTCACCACGCGCGCGAAACCGATCTGGCGCCCGTCCAGATACGCGCCGAAACACAGCGAATTGGCGATGGCGCGCTCCAGCACCGCGCGCGGCATGCCGATCGCCCACGTCGATTGCTCGCTGAGGAATTGGTAAATCAGGGGAACGTCAAGTTGCCCCTTGTCGGTGCTGATCTGCAGGGTCGTCATGTTTTATGTGGCCAAAATAGCAATAATGACATATTTTTGAGCAGTTGACGGTTTATAATCCGTCCTGACAATCGACACCAATACCGCGAAAGCCATTCCCACCACTATGACCGCACAACTTTCCAAAAAGAGCGAAGCCTGGTCGGCCCGCTTCAACGAACCTGTTTCCGACCTCGTCAAACGCTATACCGCCTCCGTCTTCTTCGACAAACGCCTGGCCAAGGCCGACATCCAGGGCTCGCTGGCGCACGCCGAGATGCTGGCCGCGCAGGGCATCATCAGCGCCGCCGACCGCGCCGAGATCGAGCGCGGCATGGCGCAAATCTCGTCCGAGATCGAAGCCGGCCAGTTCGAATGGCTGCTCGACCTGGAAGACGTCCACCTGAATATCGAAAAACGCCTGACCGAACTGGTTGGCGACGCCGGCAAGCGGCTGCACACCGGCCGCTCCCGCAACGACCAGGTGGCCACCGACATCCGCCTGTACGTGCGCGCCGCCATCGACGACGTGGTCGAACTGCTCGGCGCCCTGCGCGGCGCGCTGACCGACCTGGCCGAGAAGAACGCCGACACCATCATGCCCGGCTTCACCCACATGCAGGTGGCGCAGCCGATCACCTTCGGCCACCACATGCTGGCCTACGTCGAGATGTTCGGCCGCGACGCCGAACGCATGCTCGATTGCCGCAAGCGCGTCAACCGCCTGCCGCTGGGCGCGGCTGCGCTAGCCGGCACCACCTTCCCGATCGACCGCGAACGCGTGGCCAAAACGCTGGGCTTCGACGATGTCTGCCACAACTCGCTGGACGCCGTCTCCGACCGCGACTTCGCGATCGAATTCACCGCCGCCGCCTCGCTGATCATGACGCACGTGTCGCGCATGTCCGAGGAGCTGGTGATCTGGATGAGCCCCCGCGTCGGCTTCATCGACATCGCCGACCGCTTCTGCACCGGCTCGTCGATCATGCCGCAAAAGAAAAATCCCGACGTGCCGGAACTGGCGCGCGGTAAGACGGGCCGCGTCTACGGCCACCTGATGGGCCTTCTGACCCTGATGAAGGGCCAGCCGCTGGCCTACAACAAGGACAACCAGGAAGACAAGGAACCGCTGTTCGACACCGTCGACACCGTGGTCGACACCTTGCGCATCTTCGCCGACATGGCCGGCGGCATCAGCGTCAAACCGGAGGCGATGCGCGCCGCCGCGCTGCAAGGCTATGCCACCGCGACCGACCTGGCTGACTACCTGGTCAAGAAGGGCCTGCCGTTCCGTGACGCCCACGAAGCCGTGGCCCACGCCGTGCGCGCCTGCGACGATTTAAAAATCGACCTGTCCGAAATGACCTTGGAGCAGCTGCGCGCCTACTCGGCCCTGATCGAGGACGACGTGTTCGCCGTGCTGACGCTAGAGGGCTCGGTGGCCGCGCGCGACCACGTTGGCGGCACCGCGCCGAACCAGGTGCGCAAGGCCATCGCCCGCGTGCGCGAACAACTCGCCAAGTAACCCGGCAGGGCGGGGTCGTACCCCGAGGGTACTCGGCGCCCCCGTACGACCCCAGGTTGGCTGTGCGGGTTGAAAATCAGTGCATCACCAGCCGTGACAGCACCGAGAACGCCGCGCCGGTCTGCTCCTGCTTGAGCAGGATGGTCAGCTCGGTGTAGGTGCAGATCATGTTGACCAGATTGATCTTGTCCCAAGCCAGCTGTTTGAGAATGGCGTGATAGATGCCCGGCTCGCGGCTGGTGTCGGGATTGAGGTGCAAGGTCACGGCGTTCAGATCGTCCTGCCGCGCGAGCAGCCGCTCGCCGGCGAACACCTCCTCCACCACCGGCATCAGCACCCGGCTGCAGATCACCATCACCTCGTTGACGCCGCGCGTCACCGTCACGAAGGCGCCGCGCAAAGGTTCGGCCTTGGCCAGCAGCTCGCGGTGGCATTCGTGAATGCGGTCGGAGTGGCGGAACGTGTATTCGGTCAGCTCCGTGCGGGTGGTCAGCTCGCCGGTTTTGTGCACCAGCGAGATCCCCCTGCTTGGCTGCTCCGGCAGCCGTTCGGCCACGCGCCGCAGCGCCATCACCACGGCGGCCTGCCCCACCGGCTTCCACAGATCGCTCTCGATCTGCGGCTGCAGCTGGCGCGCCAGCTCCGACAGGTTGATCAATCCCCGTCTCAGTCCTTCCGTCAGAAAGGACGACTCCATAACAATGCGTTCCACCTTGGTGGCAATCGATAGCATAAAAGATCCCCCTGCCCGCGCGCCGGCGGACAAAACCTGAACAACTAGCTGGCGCTGCGTCCCGCGGCCCACCGTGATCGGCGGCCGCGGACGATGCGATACCCGCGCCGGCGTCCCGGATAGGGACTGGCCGGCGGCCGGTATGCAGCTAACGTGACAAACTACGCGACCGCGCTAGATGGGAGGCGGCAGCGCGGTACGGTTGGCGCGCAGGAAGCGCGTGGCGATGCGAACGTGTTGAGGGTGTGTGGTCATTTTCTCTTTTTCCTGAAGTTCCCGGGTCGCGCTTGCGGGGTCGTGCCCCTGCGCTTTTTATGCGCCGGCTCGTGGCAACAAGCTGCGGCCGGCATGACCTAGTTTAATTCGCAAGATTAAAAATTTGCAACAGCCTTGCTGAAAAGATGAGCATAGTGTTGCATAGCAACCGAAACTTGCGGCATCGATCAACTTCATGATTGATTTACGACAAAACGCGGCAATCGTGCGCGTGATAACCGGCCTTACGTGCTAGGGCTACCCACCTCCAAAGCCATAGATCCGCCACCCTAAATGTCTCATTTGAGACATTTTTTTGGTCCGCGACCAATTTTCAAAGATTTTTGACTTCGTGATCTTGAAAAGAATAGTGTCGTTTTTACTCGCCGTTTTGACGCAAAAAAAATCGCCGCGCAGCCATCCGTCAGCGCGGTATCGGAGACGCCGAGTTGGCCGCCACCATGGCCAGGCAAACCTTCGCGCACCTACCCACCCTGGAGAAGAGATGAACCAACGTAAGACCCTACTTACCGCATCCGTCGTCGCCGCAATGTCCCTACTCGCTTCGAACGGCGCCTGCGCGGCCGGCCCGCTGATGGCGGCCCCAGTCAACCTCGCCTCTCCACAAGAGACGGCGGGACTGGTCGCCAAACTGTCCGCGCTCGACGCGCGGCGCGGCATCGGCAGCGACAACAGCTTCCGCATCGCCAGCCAGCATCCCGGCGTCGTCGGCGAGAAGATCGTGCGCGCGCAGCACACCTACAAGGGCCTGCGCGTGTTCGGCTCCGAATCGGTGGTGGTGACCAACGGCGCCGGCGACATCGTTAGCGAATCGGTGGCGGACCGCCGCGCCGGATTGGATGCCAACGCCGCCAGCACCAACTCGCAGTCGGGCCGCCAGCTCGCCGCGCCCGTGACGGACCTGACGCCGGCGCTGAGCTCCGGCGACGCCATCGACAAGGTCGTCAAGGCAGTGGCGCCGCGCGGCGTACACCGCTGGACGCCCAGCGCCGAACTGCTGATCTATCCGGTGATGAAATCGGTGCGCGTGCCGTCCGCCGTCAACAAGTCCGAGGCCGCGCTCAACGCGCTCGATCTGGAGGAAGTGGTCGACCGCTACGTACTGGCCTACTACGTGCAAACCCGCATGGCGCAGGACCGCAAGCCGGTCTACTACGACACCATCATCGACGCCAAGACCGGCGCCGTGGTCGCGCAATGGAAGGCGCTGCAAACCGTGACCGGCACCGGCAACAGCCAGTACAACGGCGCGGTCCCGATCAATACCTCGCAGTCGGGCAGCACCTTCCAGATGCTCGACTCCAGCCGTGGCACCGGCGGCAAATTCGGCGGCATGGCGATCACCAACGCCAACCACGCATCGGCCGACAGCCCGAGCCCGGGCACCATCTACACCAACAGCAGCAACACCTGGGGCGACGGCCAGCAGTACATCAACGGCGGCAGCACCACCAACGCCAACGGCCAAACGGCGGCGGTCAACGCGCTGTGGGGCCTGATGAACACCTACGACACCAACAAGAACGTCCTCGGCTGGCAATCGCTCGACGGTAACAACACGGCGACCTACATCGCCGCCCACGTCGATACCGCCTACGACAACGCCTTCTTCGACCCTGGCTGCAAATGCATGTACATCGGCGACGGCGGCAGCAGCTTCTACAACCTCGGTTCGATCGACGTGATCGGCCACGAAATGTCGCACGGGATCACCGACGCCACCTCCAACCTGACCTACGCGGGCGAGTCGGGCGGCTTGAACGAATCGCACTCCGATATCGGCGGCGAAATGGTCGAAGCGTACGCGCGCGCCGGCGGCACCGGCACCGTGATCCCTGCCACCGGCAACGATTGGATGACGGGCAAGGAGATCGCCCGCAACGGACAGCCATTGCGCTGGCTGTACAAGCCAAGCAAGGATGGCCGCAGCCCGAACGCCTGGAGCAGCACGATCAAGAACATCGACGTCCACCTGTCGAGCGGTCCTAACAACCGCATGTTCTATTTCCTGTCGCAGGGATCGAACGCCACCACCACCAGCGACTACTACAGCCAATACCTGATCAAGAGCCCCGCCGCGATGACCGGCATCGGCAACGACAAGGCCTATCGCATTTGGTTTAAAGCGTTGACCACCAAGTTCACGTCGTCGACCAACTACGCCGACGCCCGCGCCAAGGTGCTGCTGGCGGCGCAGGAGCTGTATGGCACGGGTTCGAAGGAAGCCATCGCCGTGCAGCGCGCCTACGCCGCCATCAACGTCGGCGCGGACGTCGACGAAACCGGCGGCGGCTCCGGCGTCTCGATCTCGACCCAGCCGGCCAGCGTGACCGTGGCCGTGGGCGCGACCGCGTCGTTCAGCGTCGGCGCCAGCGGCGGCACGTCGCCGTACACCTACAAGTGGTTCCGCAACGGCGCGCAGATCAGCGGCGCCACCTCGGCCACCTACTCGCTGACGGCGCAAACGGCCGACAACGGCGCGGTGTTCAACGCCGTCGTCAGCGACTCGTCGTCGCCGGTCAAGACCGCGACGTCGGGCAACGCCACCTTGACCGTCGGCAGCACCGGCGGCGGCGCCGAGAAGATCGTCAACGGCGGCTTCGAATCCGGCACCACCGGTTGGGCCGGCACCACCGGCGCGATTGGCACCTTTACCGGCCAGACGGCCTTCGAAGGCGCGCGCTACGCCTGGTTGGGCGGCAACGGCAGGACCGCGACCGAAACGCTGACGCAGAGCGTGGCGATTCCATCGGCCGCCACCAGCGCCACGCTGACCTTCGCGCTGCACGTCGACACCGCCGAAAGCGGCACCACCGCCTACGACAAACTGGTCGTGACCGTGAAGAACAGCGCCGGCACCGTATTGGGAACCCTGGCCACGTATTCGAACGCGAATGCGGCCAGCGGCTACCAGACGCGCACCTTCAACCTGGCCGCCTACAAGGGCCAGACCGTGACCTTGTCGTTCGCGGCCACGGAGGACTCGTCGCTGCAAACCTCGTTCGTGGTCGATAAAGTCAGCCTGGTCACGCAATAAGCGTAGAAGGGGGCGGCGACGGCAGCATGGTCGCCGCCCTGTTTTTGAAGCCACTCGGTATGCAAAGTATGCGATGCAGTTTCGATTACAAGTGCAGGGCGGGCCTGGGGGCCGGCAAACCATAGCGATCGACGCCGCCAGCGAGGCGGAGGCGGTCCGGCAGGCGGCGCGCAGCGGCTGGCGCGTGCTTGCCATCGATAGCACCATCAGCACCGGCAACACCGGTGCGGGGGAGCGTGTACGCCCCGGCATCGGAAAGCAGCCCTTCCCGCTGCTGCAATTCAGCCAGGAGCTACTGGCGTTACTCGAAGCGGGACTCAATCTGAGCGAGGCCACCGCCACGCTGCTCAACAAGGAAACCCGCGCAGTCGCGCGCGCGACACTGACGCTAATACAGCGCTCGCTCCAGCAAGGCAAGAGCTTTTCCGACACCCTGGCGGACTTCCCCGCCGTATTCCCCGAACTGTACGTGGCCACCGTGCGCGCCGCCGAACGCTCCGGCAATCTGCCGGAGGCGCTGGCGCGCTTCGTCGGCTACCAGTTGCAGTTCGACGCCATCCGCAAAAAGCTCGTCTCGGCGGCGATCTACCCCGCCATGCTGCTGGTGGTCGGCAGCCTGGTCACCTTATTCCTGCTCGGGTACGTGGTGCCAAAATTCAGCGTGGTGTATGAAGGCTCCGGCCGCGATATTCCCTGGGCGTCGCAGATGCTGCTCGGCTTCGGCCAGGCCCTGGCCGCCCATCCCTGGCTGTGCGCCGGCGCACTGGCCGCCGTCAGCCTGGCGGCGGTGCTCGGCATAACCAACGCCGCGCTGCGACAGCGGCTGGTGCTGGCGGTGCTGCGGCTGCCGGTGTTGTCTGCCAAGGCGGCGGAATTCCGGTTGTCGCGCTTCTACCGCGCCCTCAGCCTGCTGCTGCACGCGGGCATCCCGCTCGCCAGGGCGCTGGCGATGACCAACGCCATGCTGCTGCCCTCGCAACAATCGCAATTGGTGCAGACCCGCCGCGCGGTCGAACAGGGGCTGCCCTTTTCCACCGCGCTGGAACAGAACGCGCTGGCCACCCCGGTGGCGCAATCGCTGCTCAAGGTCGGCGAGAACACGGGTCGCCTGGGCGACATGCTGGAACGCTCGGCCAAATTCCACGACGAGGAGTTCGCGCGCTGGGTCGACTGGGCTTCGCGCCTGCTGGAACCGGTTTTGATGACGCTGATCGGTGTGGTGATCGGCGGCGTGGTGGTGTTGATGTACATGCCGATCTTCGAGTTGGCGGGGAGTTTGTCATGAATGCACGCGAACCGGCCGTCCTCGGCCCCGACATGCTGCATAGCGCGCGCGCCGACGCGCTGGCGCAGGGCCGTCCGCCGATGACGGTGATGGAGGAAATGTCCGGCCTGACGCCGGAGGAATTTACGCGCCAGCTCGCGCAGCTGTTCTGCTATCCGGCCTGGCCGATGGCACGGCTGCAGGCGGCGCTGCCGGCCTTCGACCTGTTGTCCTTCACCGACTGCGCCCAGCGCGAATGCGTGCCGCTGCGCGCCGATGGCGGCGCCCTGGTGCTGGTGATCGGCAATCCGTTCGCGGACGACACCTTGCAGTGGGCCGACTACGCGATCGGCGCCGGCTACACCGTGGCGCTGGCGCATCCGGACGACCTGACCGCCTATCTGGCGCAGCAGGAGAACGTGCAGCAGGCCATGCAGGACATGATGGAGGACGGCAGCCACGGCGAGCTGTCCGGCCTCGATCAGAGCATCGAGGACATCTCGCTGATACGCATCAGCGAAGACAGCAGCCCGGTCGTCAAGCTGGTCAACTCGACCATCTACGACGCGCTCAAATTCCAGGCCAGCGATATCCACCTCGAGTGCGACGCGGCCAGTTTGATCATCAAATACCGTGTCGACGGGGTGCTGGTGCAGGCGGGCCAGGTGCAGGGCTTGCAGATGGCGGAGCAGATCATTTCCCGCATCAAGGTGCTGGCGGAACTGGACATCGCCGAGCGCCGCATCCCGCAGGACGGCCGCTTCAAGGTGCGCGTGAAAGGCAGCGAGATCGACTTCCGCGTCTCGATCATGCCCAACATCTTCGGCGAGGATGCGGTGCTGCGGTTGCTGGACCGGCGCGCGCTGACCGAGGCGGCGCAGGCGCTGCGGCTGGAAAACCTGGGCCTGAACAGCGACGCCATCGTGCAAATCCGGCGCCTGGCCGCCAAGCCGCACGGCATGCTGCTGGTGACCGGGCCCACCGGCTCCGGCAAGACCACCACGCTGTACGCGGCCATCACCGAGATCAACACGGGCCGCGACAAAATCGTCACCATCGAAGACCCGGTGGAGTACCGCCTGCCGCGCGTGCTGCAAATCCCCGTCAACGAAAAGAAGGGCCTGACCTTCGCGCGCGGTCTGCGCTCCATCCTGCGCCACGATCCGGACAAGATCATGATCGGCGAGATCCGCGACGACGAAACGGCGCAGATTGCGGTGCAGGCGTCGCTGACGGGCCACCTGGTTTTCACGACGGTCCACGCCAACAACGTGTTCGACGTTGTCGGCCGCTTCCTGCACATGGGCGTAGACCCGTACAGCTTTGCCGCCGCGTTGAACGGCATCGTCGCGCAACGGCTGCTGCGGCTCAATTGCGAGCATTGCGCGGTCGATATCGAGCCAGATCCGCAGGACTTGAAGGACAGCGGCCTGGCACGGGAGGATGTGGGCGAATGGCGTTTCAAGGCCGGCGCGGGGTGCGGTCATTGCCGGGGCACTGGCTACAAGGGCCGCAAGGCGGTGGCCGAAGTGCTGATACTGAACGACGCCATGCGCGAGATGATCTGTACCCGCGCGCCGGTCTCGCGCATGAAGGAGGAAGCCGCGACGATGGGATTCCGCCTGGCGCGCAGCGCCGGGCTGGATCTGGTGCGGCAGGGCGAAACCACTTTACTGGAGCTCAATCGTGTCACTTATTGAACGTCTGACCCGGCCTCTCCAGTCGGCCAGGTTACGCCCCC
Source organism: Oxalobacteraceae bacterium OTU3CAMAD1 (assembly GCA_024123915.1). NCBI lineage: Bacteria > Pseudomonadati > Pseudomonadota > Betaproteobacteria > Burkholderiales > Oxalobacteraceae > Oxalobacteraceae bacterium OTU3CAMAD1. The sequence continues at coordinate 6,964,953 of CP099650.1, forward strand.
TTGCCGGGCGCCGCCTGCATATTCTGCTGGCGCCGCAACAGCTGTCTTGCGTTGTGCGCCAGGGCAGCCGTGTCATCGAGGGCAGCGCGCAGCAAATCGCGCTGGTCAATCCAGGCGGGCATTGGCAAGCCAGCCTCGATGCGCTGCGCGCGTTGCTGATCGAATCGGCGGCGACATGGGCAGGCCTGCAGCTTGAAATCAGTCTCTCCGGTCGCTGGAGCCATATGGTGGTGGCACCGTGGAGCGAAGCGCTGCTGTCGGAACCGGGCGCCGCGCACTTCCTGCAATCGCAACTGACCGCCCTTTATGGCGACGCCGCGCGCGGCTGGCATGTCGTCGGCGACGACGCGCCTTACGGGCAGGCGCGCGTCGTCTGCGGCATCGACGCCACGTTGCTGCACGCGCTCAAGGAATTGGCCGAAGAATGCGGTCACTCGTGCCGCGTCGTCGAACCCCTGCTCTGCACAGCGCTGCGCTCTCTGGCGGCGGAGGATGCACGCGCGCCCTCCGCCGCCCTGGCGCTGATCGAACCCGGACGTATCACCATGGCGGCGCTGGATCGGGGACGAATCGTGGCGATCCAATCGCAACCGGCCAGCGGAGCATGGCGGCAGGAGCTGCCGCAAGCCTGGCAGCGCTGGACCCTGCGCCTGCCGGAGTTGGCCGCCATCGAGCACGTCGCCGTGGTCGATCCGGGCACCGCCCCCGGTATTGGTCCCAATATCGCGTCCGGCGCCATCGTCCAACTGGTCGCGGATACCCTGCCGCCGCGCTTCCGTATCGTCGCCAACCCATTCGGCGTCGCCGTGATGGCGCCGCAGCCGGCGACCGCTTCATCGGGAGTCGCGGCATGACCCGCCTTGATTTTATTCCACGCGCAGCGCCGCTAACCGGCTGGCGGCTGGCTGTGCTTGCGGTCGGATTGCTGATGCTTCTGCCGGCGGCCATCAACTGGACGGCGCAGCGACAAACCGTCGCTCGTCTGCACGCACGGCTGGACGCGCAGTCGGCAACGCTGCAACCGCAACGCCTCACACGCCCCGCCCTGGCGCCGGCCCAGCAGCAGCAAATGGACCTTCAGGTGAAGGCGGTGGCGGAGGCGGTGCGTCAACTGAACCTGCCTGTCACGCGGCTGCTCAAGACTATCGAAGCCCGCGAGGATATGCGCATCGCCCTGCTGGGACTCGATCTGAATGGCGAGCCTGCGCAGGACGGCGAAGCGGCCGCGCTATCGACGCCGGCCGGAACTTTAAAGATCAGCGCCGAAGCGGAAACCGCACAAGACATGATCAATTACCTCGCCTTCCTCAATCAACAAAGGATGTTCCGGTCGGTGTACCTGCTCAAGCACGAGATAACCAGCGCGGCAGCCGGCGCCGGCGGTGAACGTCCGTATCAATTCCAGCTGGAGGCGCAATGGCGGCAGTAAAACCCGGCAAAGCTATAAAGCTGAACATAGCCCCCAATCTGGCGGGCCGGCTGGTTTGGGAGGCGCGGCGCCGGATGCGTCTCGCCGGCGCCGGTGCCGTCGTCGGCATCGCTTGCGCCCTGCTTGCGCTGCTGGCTCAATGGCACGCGACGCAACTGGAACAGCAGCTGATCGCCCTGACCGAGCAGCTGAACACCGCCGCGCGCACGGCCGCGATCCCCCCCGCCCCGGTGGTCACCACCGCCAGCGGCGTCGCCGCGTTCTTCAATCATCTGCCGCCGCATGACGCGATTCCCGACCAGCTCAAGGAACTGGTGCGGGTGGCGCAGCAAAGCAATATCCCCCTTTCCAAGGCGGAATACAAACCCGAGCAGGACGCCAACGCCGGATTCCTGCGCTACCGGATCACGCTGCCCGTCAAAGCCGATTTCGCCAACGTGCAAAGCTTCCTCATCACCGCGCTGCAAACGCTGCCGACGCTGACGCTGGAGTCGGTCGCGTTCAAGCGTGAGCAAATCGAGGCGGGCGATGTCGAAGCCCGCATCCAGTTCGTTCTGCTGGTGCGGCGACAGGAGGAGCGGCGATGAGGAAAATCGTACTTGGCACGGCGGCCGTGGCCACCTTGCTGGCGGCGTGGTTCGCGCCGGAGCAGGATGGCGGCGTGGTGGGTCCGGCGGCGGCCACCACTCGCGAGGTCTCGGTCCCCGCCAGCGCTCCGCAACCGGACGCGCTTCCTGCGGAAATCACCGCCGTGCAGGCGGCGCCTCCGGTCGGCGTCGATCTGCAAATCCACTCCCGCGTCGCCGACGATGAACTGGGTAACGTGTTCGCCAAACAAAGCTGGGCGCCGCAGTCGCCGCTCAAGGTGATGGCGGAACAATCGGCGCCAGCGCGCCAGCGCGCCACGCCATCCGGTCCGCCGCCGCTGCCGTTCCAGTTCATGGGACGCTTCTCCGACGAGGGCAAGACCGCCTACTTCCTGCAGATCGACGGTCAGAACGTGGTCGCCCGTCCCGGCGAAAGAATCAACGACAGCTACCTGCTCGACAGCGTAAGCGGCGACACGATGAACTTCATCTATCTGCCGCTCAATCAGAAACAATCTCTCGTCGTAGGGGACACCAATTGAACAAGACCATCGCCACGCGCTTCCACGTGATCGCAACCAGCCTACTGCTGTGCGCCTGCGCAGGCAACCAGACCTTCAAGGAAGGCAACGCGCTGCTGGACGCCGGCCAGATCGACCAGGGGCTGGCCAAGCTGGAACAGGCGGCCAAGGAAGACCCGCACAACGCCGAATACCGCATCGTGCTACTGAACCGCAGGCTCAAATTGGTCAACACCATGAACAGCCGCGCCGACGCGCTGCGCCTCAAGGGCCAGGGCACCGAAGCTGCCAAGCAGTACGAGCAGGCGCTGGCGATCGATCCCGCCAACCAGGTCGCGCGCCAGGGGCTGTCGGCGCTGACGCAGGACCAGCGCCACCAGCAGGTGATGGCGGACGCCGAAGCACTTTACCAGCGCGGCGGCGAAGCGGATCTGGCGCAGGCACAGGAACTGCTGCGCCCCGTGCTGGCACAGCGCCCGGGCCAGCGCGACCTGCTGCGGCTCAAGGCGCGCTTGAACGACGCGCAGACGCGCCTGCGGCCAGCTAGTGGACGTCTGGCCGCCGCCTACCGCAAACCCGTCACGCTGGAGTTCCGCGACGCGCCGGTGCGCGCGGTGTTCGATTTCATCGGCAAGGTGTCCGGCCTGAATTTCGTCTTCGACCGCGAGGTCGATCCGGCGCTGCGCGCGACGATCTCGGTGCGCGACACCAGCATCGAGGAGGCCATCGGCATGCTGCTCAGCGCCAATCAGCTGGAGCAAAGCATCACCGGCGACCGTTCCATCACCATTTATCCGAACAATCCGCAAAAGGTGAAGGACTACCAGCAGCTGGTGGTGCGTAACTTCCTGCTGGCGAACGCCGACGTCAAGACGGTTGCGTTTTCGCTCAAGACGCTGCTCAAGGCCAGGGACATCGTCACCGATGAACGTATCGGCAGCATCATCATGCGCGACACGCCCGCCATGATCCGCATGGCCGAGCGGATCATCTCCATGCAGGATGTGGCGGATCCGGAAGTCATGCTGGAGGTGGAGGTGCTGGAGGTGAAGCGCACGCGCGGCCAGGAGCTGGGCATACGCTGGCCCGATTCGGCCGGCCTGACCTTGCTGGGCAGCGGCGAGTTCGGGGCGTTGAACGTGGGCGATCTGCGGCACATCAACAGCGGCAAGATTGGACTGGAACTTGGTTCCGTCAAACTCAATGCCAACAAGACCGACACGGACAGCAATATCCTGGCCAATCCGCGCATCCGCGTGCGTAACAAGGATAAGGCCAAGGTACTGATCGGCGACCGCGTGCCCGTGATCACGGTGACGACCAACAATGGCGTGAGCGCGGACAGCGTCAATTATGTGGACGTGGGCCTGAAACTCGATGTCGAACCGAACGTGTATCTGGACGACGAGGTGGCCATCAAGATCAACCTGGAGGTGAGCAGCGTGGTCAAGGAGATCATCAGCAAATCCGGAACCCAGGCCTACCAGATCGGCACGCGCAGCGCAGCCACCGTGCTAAGGCTGAAGGATGGCGAGACACAGGTGCTCGCTGGCCTGATCAACGACGAGGATCGCACCACGGCCAACAAGATTCCGGGCATCGGCGATCTGCCGATGATGAGCCGCCTGTTCGGCAGCCAGAAGGACGACTCGACCCGCAGCGAGATCGTGCTGTCGATCACGCCGCGCATCCTGCGCTCGATACAGCGTCCGGAACTACCGGCGGCGGAATTCTACTCGGGCACCGAATCCGATGTCGGTGGACGCGGTCAGGCCGGCGTCACCTTGGCCTCGGCCGGTGACATGGCGCAGGGCATGGTGCAAGACAGCGCGCCCACGCAACCGGCTGCGGACAACCCGGCGATAAGCAGCGGTTCGGGCATGACCGGCGCCGATAGCGCGCTGATGCCACAGGCGGCCAAGCCCGAGCCCACCGGCCAGGCGCCCTATGCGCCGAAGAAGGGGCAATAGCCATGCCCAGGGCAAGCCAGCGTGGCTTTACCTTCATCGAATTGATGATCACATTGGCCATCCTCGCCACGCTGGCCATGGTGGCCGCGCCGATGGCGCAGGTGGCGGTGCAGCGCGAGCACGAACGCCAGCTGCGCACCGCGCTGATCGAGATCCGCGAAGCCATCGACGCCTACAAGCGGGCCGCCGACAACGGCCGCATCAAATTGGCGATCGGCGACTCCGGCTATCCGAAGAAGCTGGAAGATCTGGTCAACGGCGTGCCGGACCTGCGCAGCCCGCGCAAGCAGAACATGTACTTCCTGCGCCGCCTGCCGCGCGATCCCTTCGCGCCGCCCGACGGCAATGGCAACGGCTTCGCCAGCGGCGGAGCAGGCGGCGGCTGGGCGCTGCGCTCTTATGCTTCGCCGCCGGACAACCCGACCGAGGGCGAGGACGTCTTCGACATCAGCTCCCGTTCCACAAAAACGGGATTGAACGGCATTCCGCTCCGTCTATGGTGACGTCATGAACCGCACAAACAAGGGATTCACACTGGTCGAACTGCTGGTGGTGCTGGCGATCATATCGCTGCTGCTGACGATTGCCCTGCCCCGCTATTTCAGCTCGGTCGACAAATCGCGGGAGATCGCGCTGAGGGAGAACCTGCAGGTTCTGCGCAGCGGCATCGACAAATACTACGCCGACAATGGCGAATACCCGGCCGCGCTGGCGGATCTGGTGAACCACCACTACTTCCGCAAAATCCCGCTGGACCCGGTGACGGAATCCGCAGCGACTTGGCAATTGCTGCCGTCCGCAGACGCCGAGAAGCCCGGCGTGGCCGACATCCGCAGCGGCGCCAAAGGAAAGACGCGCGATGGCACGCCATATCAACAGCTCTAGCCAACTCCCCAAGCTACACCAGCGCGGCTTTGCCTATCTGTGGACGCTGATGCTGGTGGCGTTCATGGGCGTTGGCCTGACCATCGGCGCGGAGCTGTACGCGACCGCCGCGCGGCGCGACAAGGAGCGCGAGCTGCTCTTCATCGGCCACGAGTTCCGTCATGCGCTGGAGCGCTACTACAACGCCGGCGCGGCGGGCCAGAACCAGTATCCGCTGACGATGGAGGATTTGCTGAAGGACCCGCGCTTCGCCAATCCCAGGCGCCACCTGCGCCGGCTGTACACCGATCCCGTCACCGGCAAGGCTGAATGGCATCTGGTGCTGCAGCAGGGCCGCATCGTCGGCATCCGCTCCACGTCGACGCAGCGGCCGATCAAACAGGACAACTTCGACGACGACGATGCGGGGCTGGCCAGGAAGTCGCGCTACGCCGATTGGGTCTTCACCTATCCCCATGATCTTTTCACGGCCTCCCAGGGCGTCAATCAGAAGTAGTGCATAATTAATAATATTTTGATCTGTGACATAACGCCACCCGCGCGGACGGTCTAGCGTGGGTCATCCGCTTTTGCGGACTCGGCGCCATCAATCGATGCCCGCCGGAACGGATTCGGAGGATGAGATGAACCTGCACACGCCCTTACTCGTCACACGCGTTGCCACACGCATTGCCGCATGCATCGCCACCGCCGCCATGGCCGCCACCGCCGGTGCGCAACCGGGCATCCAGCTGATGGCGGCGCCGATCGCGCCCCCATCCCCGCAGGAGAGCGCGGGCCTGGTATCGAAGTTGACGGCGCTCGAAAGGTCGCGCGGCATCCCGGCCGATTACAGCTTCCGCATCAGCGTCCAACATCCCGGCGTCGTCGGCCAGAAGATCACGCGCGCGCAGCATACCTACAAGGGCCTGCGGGTGTTCGGCTCCGAGTCGGTGGTGGTGACCAACAACGCCGGCGACATCGTCAGCTCCTCGGTGTCGGACCGGCGCCCCGGCCTGGTGCCCAGCGCGGCCGCGACGCCAGTGGACATGACCCCGGCGCTAACGTCCGAACAAGCGATCGACGTCGCCGTGAGATCGGTCTCGCCGCGCGGCGTTCACCGCTGGACGCCAAGCGCCGAACTGCTGCTCTATCCGATCATGAAAACGGTGCGCACGGCCTCGGCGGCCAACAAACCCGAATCAGAACTCAATGCGCTCGATGTCCAGGATGTGGTCGAGCGCCACGAGCTGGCCTACTATGTGCGGACCCGCATGGCGCAGGATGGCAAGCCGTTCTACTACGACACCGTGGTCAATGCCAAGACCGGCGCGATCATCACCCAATGGCAGGCGCTGCAAACCGTCATCGGCCAAGGCAAGAGCCAGTACAACGGCGTGGTGCCGATCAGTACATCGCAATCGGGCGGCATGTTCCAGATGCTGGACCCGCTGCGCGGCACCGGCGGCAAATTCGGCGGCATGGCCATCACCAACGCCGATCATAGTTCGTCCAACAACCCCAATCCGGGCAGCGTCTACACGAACAGCACCAACAACTGGGGCGACGGCTTGCAATACAACGGCGGCAGCACCACCGACGCCAACGGCCAGACCGCCGCCGTCAACGCCTTATGGGGCCTGATGAACACCTACGACACCAACAAGAACGTGCTGGGATGGCAGTCGCTCGACGGGAACAACACCGCCACCCACATCGCCGTCCACGTCGACAAGAACTACGATAACGCGTTCTACGACGACAGATGCAAGTGCATGTACATCGGCGACGGCTCCTTCTTCCTCAGCCTCGGATCGATCGACGTGATCGGCCACGAAATGTCGCACGGCGTCACCGCCTCCACCGCGGACCTGATCTACGCCGGCGAGTCCGGCGGCTTGAACGAGTCGAACTCCGACATCGGCGGCGACATGGTGGAAGCCTACGCGCGCGCCGGCGGCACCGGCAACGTGGTGCCCGCCACCGGCAACGATTGGATGACGGGCAAGGAGATCAGCAAGAGCGGCGAGCCGCTGCGCTGGATGTACAAGCCTAGCAAGGATGGAAGCAGTGCGGATGCCTGGAGCAGCTCCCTCAAGAACCTGGACGTGCACCACTCCAGCGGGCCGAATAACCGCATGTTCTACTTCCTGTCGATGGGATCCAACGCCGATCCGGCCACCGACCATCACAGCAAATACCTGGTCAAGAAGCCGGCGGCGATGAGCGGCATCGGCAACGACAAGGCCTATCGCATCTGGTTCAAGGCGTTGACCACCAAGTTCACGTCGTCCACCAACTATGCGGACGCCCGCAACAAGGTGCTGGCATCCGCGCAGGAGCTGTACGGGGCCGACTCCAAGGAAGCCATCGCCGTCAAGCGCGCCTACGCGGCCATCAACGTCGGCGCCGATATCGATGAAGAAGGCGGCGACGGTGGCGGCGGGGACGCCACCGAACTTGTGGTCAACGGCGGCTTCGAAGACGGAACCACCGGCTGGCGCGGCACCACCAGTACCATCGGCAGCCTGTCCGGTCAGACCGCGCACGAAGGCACGCGCTTCGCCTGGATGGGCGGCAAGGGCCGGCGCACCAGTCAAACGCTGACCCAGGCGGTGACGATACCGGCGGAAGCGACCAGCGCGGAGCTGAGCTTCGCGCTGCACGTCGACAGCGCCGATACAACCAACACCGCCCACGACACGCTGGTGGTCACGGTGCGCGGCAGCTTGGGACGGGTGCTGCGCACCTTGGCCACCTACTCCAATGTCGATGCCGCCGACGGCTACAAGGTCCGCACCTTCGACCTCAGCGAGTTCAAGGGCAGGCAGGTGACCCTGCACTTCGCGATGCGCGAGAACGCATCGCTGAAAACCTCCTTCGTCCTCGACAAGGTCAGCCTGCTCGCCAAGTAAGGGCTGGTCCGGTTACCGCAGCGTGACGAACACCGGGTTCGAATAGAACCACAGGCTGCGGTAGTTACGGTCGTTGATGTCGTTGAAGCGCTGGGTGTTGTCGGTTGTGCCGGTGCGTTGATCCGCCAGCGGTTCACCGCCCTGCGTCAAGCCGGCGACATCGGTGCCGAGATTGGTGCCGCGCAGGCGGTAATACTGGTTCTTGGTGGCGGTGGTCTCGTAGCTGATGGTGAAGTAGCCGTCGGCGTCGACCTTCCAGTCGGCGCTGGTGAAGCGCTTGACCACCTTGGTGCTGGCGTTGGTGGCCACGCTGTATGCCGCGCTGCCCTGCGCAGCTTTGGTTCCCACATCGCCGACGATCAGGTCGACGTGGTCGACCACCGGTTTGACGTTGGCGGCGGTGCCGCTGTCGACCGGCTTCTCGTAGTTGTTCTTCGCCGGCGTCTTGAAGCGGATCGTGACGACCACCTTCTCGCCGCTGGCGACCTTGAGCTCTCCGCCCATCTCCTTGCGGTCATCCCTGCTGGCCAGGTTGAAGTCCAGCGCGTTGATCAAATCACCGTAGACCGAGAACATTTTTCCCGATCGCAGACCTTGCAGCAGGTCCTTCATGGCCGGTGCACCCTGCGCGGCGTTGAACACGTAGTTCTTCGCGTACTCGCCCGGGAAGTAGCCGCTGCTGTTGCCGTTGACGATCTTGAAATGGGTGTCGGAATCGGTCAGGTTCCAGACGCGGCGTCCCTCGCCCAGCAGCGCGTCCCACACGCCGCCGACCTTGGCCACCACGTAATCGACGCCCCCGTAGGCGCGCAGCGGCGCGTTTTCCGGCGTGTAGGCGGCGGTGTAGCCGCCGCGATCCGGCTCCATCTGGTTGCCGACCATGCCTTCGATGGCGAACATGATGTTCGGCGCGATGTCGTTAAAGCGGCGGAAATCATCGACCGTGTAGCTGCCCTTGTTGCGGGACGGGTGATTGATGACCGCGTAGCTGGTGTCCGGATAGTTGTCCTTCAACCAGCTGATCGCCTTGAGGGCGTCGTCGGCGGTCTTGTTGTAGCGGGTCTCGCCGTACTTCGCCTTCCACACGGCGACGTCGGCGGCGTCGAACATGGCCGGGTCGCGGGTGGTGAACAGGTATTCGAATTCCTTCATCCCCTTGACGCTGGCGGTCAGCTTATCCGTGCCCTGGAAGATGCCGACGCCAATATGGTCGTGGGTCGGCATATCCCATTCGAAGCCGCTGAAAATCAGCTTGTCGGCGTAGGTGCCGCCCGCCTGCAATGCCTGCACGCGCGGGATCTCGTAGCGCTCCACGCCGACCGACATCGGGATCGAGGTATCGAGCTTCGCGCCCTTCTCGTCGCGCGTCGATACGCGCAGGTGGTTGGACACCGCCATCCAGTCCAGGCCAAACGTGGTGAAGGCTTTGCCCAGTACCTTGTCCAGCGTCTGGCTGACATCCGCGTCGGCCGACTGCGTGGTGTGGGTGTGCAGATCGCCGGCGATCCAGCGGCCGCTCGGCAACGGCGGCACATTGCTGCCCACCGGCTCGTCGCCCCCGCCGCAGGCGACAGCCGCGACAAGGATCGCGGCGGCCGTCGGAATCAACAGGAGACGGGTGGAGAAGGCTTTTTTGCGCTGCATGCTATTGTCCTGAAAGTGAGTGCGGAGAAGCCGGCACACTAGCATTTGCTTGTTACGGCACGATGACGGAGCAAGACGGAGGGGAAAGGTGCCCCGCGCAAAACTGCTATCATCGGGGGCTGTCGCGGGCCGGTTCCGCGCGCGTTCGAAAACTCAAACAGGGATGTTAAAAAAATGACTATTGGCGGAAAGACCATAGAGCAGGCTTTGTCGACGTTATCCGACATGACCGCAGGCGCGGTCCCGATCGGCAAGGAGGAGCATCTGCAGCGCGTCGAACGCGCCCAGGCCTTCATGCGCAATCAGGGCATCGCGGCGATCTATGTTAACGCCGGCGCCAACATGACCTACTTCACCGGCACCAAGTGGCATGCCAGCGAACGCATGGTCGGCGCCATCATCCCCGCCAGCGGCGCGGTCGAATACATCGCCCCGGCGTTCGAAGAAAGCACGCTGAAGGACTTCATGCTGGTCGAGGGCGCGGTCAACTGCTGGCACGAGCACGAAAGCCCGTACCAGTTGTTCGTCGATACGCTCAAGCGCATGGGCATCGCGCCCGCCGCCGCTGGCGCCACAGCGCCGCGCGTGGGCATTTGCGAAAGCGCTGCCTTCTTTATCTACGACGGCATCCGCCCGCTGGCCGAAGGCTACGCGCTGGAGAACGCCAGTACCGTGACCGCGCATTGCCGCACCCGCAAATCGGCCAACGAGATCGCCCTGATGCAGCGTGCCAAGGACATGACGATGGCGGTGCACGTGGCCGCCGCCAGCATTCTGCGCGAAGGGATCACCACCGTCGAAGTGGAGGAATTCATCGACCGCGCGCACCGCAAGGTCGGCGCATCGGGTTCGTATTTCGTCATCGTGTTGTTTGGCGAGGCCACCGCGTATCCGCATGGCGTGAGCTATGTGCAGACGCTCAAACCGGGCGACACTGTGTTGATCGATACCGGCTGCAAGCTGCATAACTACATCTCCGACATCACCCGGACCTACGTCTACGGCGAGATCAGCGAGCGTCAGCGTTCGGTGTGGAACAGCGAGAAGGCGGCGCAACTGGCGGCCTTCAACGCGGCGCAACTGGGCGTGCCGTGCGAGGAAGTGGACCAGGCGGCGCGGCGTTCGCTGGAAGCCGACGGTTTCGGCCCGGGCTACAAGCTGCCAGGCCTGCCGCACCGCACCGGCCACGGGATCGGGCTGGATATCCACGAGTGGCCGTATCTGGTGGGCGGCAACAAGACGCCGCTGGACGTGGGCATGTGCTTCTCGAACGAGCCGATGATCTGCATCCCCGGCGAATTCGGCGTGCGCCATGAGGACCATTTCTACATGACCGAGAACGGTCCGAAATGGTTCACCGAGCCTGCGCACAGCATCGACGATCCGTTTGGCCTGGCGCGCTGAGAATCACCATGCAGACTGCGACGATACTCAGCCTGGCCGCATCGATAACGTGTGTCGGCCTTTTCACGAAACAGAAGAATTGGGTACTGGCGGCGGCTTTCGCCTTTTCCTCGATCTACACGATCTTGGACAAAGCGATCTACATCGCGGCGGTGCCGTCGTTTGTCATTCCCTGGTGCGCGTATATCTTTTTCGCGCTGGTGGGGTACGAGGTTTTCCGGAAAGTCGTCCTCAGCTAACGATTTGATGTTGATAACGCGGGGCGGATTAGGCGGAACGCCGTAATCGGCCATGGTTGAGCCGCCAGCTACTCAACCATGGCCGATTACGCTTCGCTAATCCGCCCTACGTGTTTTAGTGGTGCTTCTAACGTTTAAGCCTGGATGCGTTTGAGTGCGCGGTGGAAGCGCAGCGGGACGGTGACGGGGAACTCGTTGCCCACCGGCCGGCCGACGATGATCGGGCCGAACATCGCGCGCAGCGGCGAGGCGCTCTTGCGCACGAAGGTGCGGCCTTGCGCCGTTTCCTCCGCCGGGATGTAGCCGAATTGGGCGATCCGGCCCAGGAAGGCCGTGCTGCTCTCCGCCGACACCATGCCGCGCACCGGCAGATGCTCGATCGCCGCCGATGCGATGTAGCCGGCAAAGCCCAGCAACACTATCCGCAGCACGCCGACCAGATCCCAGCCACGCGGCAGCTGCGTTACCACAAATAGACATAACACCGCCACCGCGATGGTCAGCCAACTGCGCGGGTTTTCCAGCGGGTTGAGAACGATTTTGTGTTTGGTGATGGTGCTCGCCATGACTGCCGCCTGCTTAAAAATAAAGCGCTATTGTGACCGGCGGCAGTCAAAAAGGAAAGCACCCCTCCCCCATCACGAACGTTTCATCACCAGGGTGAGGATGTCGTAACTGGCCACCAGCTCGTCGTTCTGGTTGGTGACCTGCACGTCCCACGCGACCACGCCCTGGCCGACGCCCTTGTCGTCGGTGCGGTTGCGGTCCACTTTGCGCTTGCAGGTCAGGCGCGCGCGGATGGTGTCGCCGATGGCGACCGGCGTGATGAAGCGCAGGTTGTCCAGCCCATAATTGGCCAGCACCGGGCCCGGCGCCGGCGAGACGAACAGCCCGGCCGCCGCCGACAGCACGAAGTAGCCATGCGCGATGCGTTTGCCGAACTGCGTGTCCCTGGCGGCGATATCGTCGAAGTGCATGTAGAAGTAGTCACCCGAGACGCCGCCGAAGTTGACGATGTCGGCTTCGCTGACCGTGCGGCGGTGAGTGAGCAACGAGTCGCCGATCTTGAGGTCCTCGAAGTGTCTGCGGAACGGGTGCACTTCGCTCTCCTGCACCCTGGCCCCGCGCACGTACTCGCCGGTGACGGCCGCCAGCATCGTTGGCGAACCCTGAACGGCCGCGCGCTGCAGGAAATGGCGCACCGCGCGGATGCCGCCCAGCTCCTCGCCGCCGCCGGCGCGTCCCGGACCGCCGTGCTTGAGCTGCGGCAGCGGCGAACCGTGGCCGGTGGAGTCGACCGACGCTTCACGTTCCAGTATCAGCACCCGCCCGTGCGAGGCGGCGGCCACCGGCACGGCGTAGGCGGCGATGGCCGGCTCCTTGGTCACCAGGGTCGACACCAGGCTGCCCTTGCCGCGCGCGGCCAGCGCCAGCGCTTCGTCGATGCCGTTGTAGCTGATGATAGTGCTGACCGGACCGAAGGCTTCGACATCGTGCACGGCGTCGTTCACCATGCCGTCGCGGCACAATAGCAGCGTGAGTGCGAAGAAGGCGCCATCGGCGACACCGTCGCCCACCGGCTTGAAGCCGTCGCTCTCACCGAACAGCACCTCATTGCCGCGCGCGAGCATCGCCAGCCGCTCGCCGACATCGCGCTGCTGCTCCCTGGATGCCAAAGCGCCCATGCGCACGCCTTCGACGGACGGATCGCCGACGCTGACCTTGGCCAGGCGCTCGCGCAGCCGCGTGCCGACCGCGTCGACCATGTTCTCCGGGACGATGATGCGGCGGATCGCGGTGCACTTCTGCCCCGCCTTGCCGGTCATCTCGCGCGCGACCTCCTTGACGAACAGGTCGAACTCGGCGTCGTCCGGCGTCACGTCCGGCGCCAGGATGGCGCAATTGAGCGAATCCGCTTCGGCGGTAAACGGCACCGAGTTGGCGATCAGGTTGCGGTTAACGCGCAGCTTGGCGGCGGTATCGGCGGAACCGGTGAAGGTGACCACGTCGGCGCCGCCAAGGCGGTCCAGCAGGTCGCCGGTGCTGCCGATGACCAGTTGCAGCGCCCCTTCCGGCAGCAGGCCGGATTCGTGCATCATGCGCACCACCGCCTCCGTCAGGTAGCTGGTGGCGGTGGCGGGCTTGCCGATGCACGGCATCGCCGCCAGGAAGCTGGGGGCGAACTTCTCCAGCAGGCCCCAGATCGGGAAGTTGAAGGCGTTGATGTGCACCGCCAGGCCGCCGCGCGGCACCAGGATGTGGGTGCCGGAGAAGCCGCCGTTTTTACCCAGCGCCATGGCGGGACCTTCGTGCAGCACGTTCGACGACGGCAGCTCGCGCCCGCCCATGCTGGCGTAGGCGAACAAGGTGCCGGTGCCGCCTTCGATATCGACCCAGCTGTCGGCGCGGGTCGCGCCGGTCAGGTGCGAGATCGCGTACAGCTCCTCCTTGCGGCCGACCAGATACAGCGCCAGCGCCTTCAGGCGCGCAGCGCGCTGCTGGAAGTCGAGTTTCATCAATGCCGGCACGCCGGTCTTGCGGGCGTACGTGACGGCTTCGTCGAAGTCGATCCGCTCGGCGTGGGTGTGGTAGATCAGCGAGTTATTCAAGGCGCTGTGCAGCGGCGTCGAGGCTTCGCGGCCGATCCAGCGGCCGCCGATCAGGCTTTGCAGGGTTGATACCGGGGTTGAAATTCGTGACATGTTGTCTTCTCCGTGATTTATGCCGAGGCGTTCTTATGCAGGTGCAGCGGCAGCGAGCTTTCCCACTCGATGCGCTTGCGGTCCGCTTCCACTTCGGTCAGCGCGTCGACCTCGCGCATGGTTTGCATGGACCGCACGGCCAGCTCCTGGTATTGGCCGGTGCCGGCGGTCTTCCATTGAATCTCGTCGTCGCGCAGTTCGCGCATCACCTTGGCCGGCGTGCCCACCACCAGACTGCGGGCCGGCACTTCCATGCCGGCGCGGACGAAGGTCATGGCGGCGACGATGCTGTCGGCGCCGATGACGGCGTTATCCATGATCACGCTGTTCATGCCCACCAGCGCGTTGCGGCCGATGCGGCAACCGTGCAGCACCGCGCCGTGGCCGATATGGCCGTCCTGCTCGACGACAGTGTCGGCGCCGGGAAAGCCATGCATGACGCAGGTGTCCTGCAGGTTGGCGCCCTCCTCCAGTACCAGCCGTCCGAAGTCGCCGCGCAGCGCCGCCAGCGGACCGACATAGCAACGTGGTCCGACGATGACGTCGCCGATCAGCACCGCGCTCGGATGCACGTAAGCGGTCGGATGGACAACCGGGGTAACGCCATTGATTTCATAGACCTTGACCATGTTCGCCCCTCAGGCCCGGTCGCGCGGACGCTGGTCGACCACGCGGCGCGCCTTGCCGGTCAGCGTGCGCTCGATGCCGTTCGCGGCCATCAGTCGCACCTTCGTCGTTACGCCGACGTTGGTCTTGATGCGTTGTTCCAGCTCACGGGCCAACGCCTCGGTTTCGCCGGCCGGCAGGTCGCCCGCTTCGACGCGCAGTTCGGCCAGCACATCCAGCTTGTCCAGATGTCCGTCGCGGGAAACGATCAACTGATATTGCGGGGCCAGTTTGGGCATCTTGAGTATCAGTTCTTCAATCTGCGAGGGGAAGACGTTGACGCCCCTGATGATCAGCATGTCGTCCGAGCGGCCGGTGATCTTGCCGATGCGGCGCATCGAGCGCGAGGTGGCCGGCAGCAGCCGTGTAAGGTCACGCGTGCGATAGCGAATGATCGGCAGCGCCTCCTTGCTCAGCGACGTGAAAACCAGTTCCCCCTCCTCGCCATCCGGCAGCACTTCTCCCGTTTCGGGATCGATGATCTCCGGGTAGAAATGGTCTTCCCAGATCACCGGCCCGTCCTTGCTCTCGATGCATTCGCTGGCGACACCCGGCCCCATGACTTCGGACAGGCCGTAGATGTCGACCGCGTCGATGCCGGCGCGCTGCTCGATCTCGGCGCGCATGGCATCGGTCCAAGGCTCGGCGCCGAAAATGCCGACCTTGAGCGAACTGGCGGCGGGGTCAAGCCCCTGGCGCTGGAACTCCTCGATGATGTTCAACATGTACGACGGCGTGACCATGATGATCGACGGCTTGAAGTCCTGGATCAGTTGCACCTGCTTCTCGGTCTGGCCGCCGGACATGGGGATCACCGTGCAGCCAAGCCGCTCGGCGCCATAGTGCGCGCCCAAACCGCCGGTGAACAGGCCGTAGCCGTAGGAGATGTGCACCATGTCGCCGCGACGTCCGCCAGCCGCACGGATCGATCGCGCGACCACGTTGGCCCAGGTGTCGATATCGTTCTGCGTGTAGCCGACCACCGTCGGCTTGCCTGTTGTGCCGCTCGACGCATGCACCCGTACCACCCGGTCCTGGGGCACGGCGAACATGCCGAACGGGTAGTTGTCGCGCAGTTCCTTTTTGCCGGTGAACGGGAATTTGGCGATGTCTGTCAGCGTGCGCAGGTCGTCGGGATGCACGCCGGCGGCGTCGAAGGCGGCGCGGTAGTGCGGGACGTTGTCGTAGGCGTGCTTCAGCGACCACTGCATGCGTTGCAGCTGCAAGGCTTGAAGCTCGTCCTTGCTGGCGCGCTCGATCGGCTCCAGATCGGACGGTTCGGGAATGCGTTGCACCATCGGTGTCTCCTCCGTATTTATATGACTTCACCGCCGACGCGCAGCGACTTACCCCGGAACAGGGCAACCGTCCGGCCTTCCTGATTAGTGACCTTGACGTCGTAGACGCCGCTCTTGCCGTTCAGCGCCAGCTCCACCGCTTCGGCGGTGAGGACGTCGTGCAGCCTGCCCGGCGCCAGGTAATCGATGGTGCAGGCGGCGCCCACAGTGTTCAGGTTGTAGCTGTTGCAGGCGAAGGCGAACGCGCTGTCGGCCAGCGTGAAGATAAAGCCGCCGTGGCAGCTCTGGTGGCCGTTGAGCATATCTGCGCGTATGGTCATGGACATGCTGGCGCGACCAGGACCGACCGCGTTGATCGTCATGCCCAGCCCCTTGGAGGCGGGATCGCGCGAGAACATCGCGTCGGCGACTTTCTCCGCCAACGCTTGCGCATCGGCCGAAGACGGAATCGAAGGCAGTGGCTTATGCATGAAAACCGGCTCCGCTGGCGTGCTTGCGGCGCAGCAGCGGCGAGACCCGATAACGGTCCTCCCCGTAGCTCGCGGCCAGGTTGGTCAACACGGTGACGATCTGGCCGATGCCTACCGAATCCGCCCACGCGAGCGGCCCGCGCGGATAGTTGACGCCCTTCTGCATGGCGATGTCCGCCGCCTCGGCGCTGCACACGCCCTGGTTGACGGCGTCCGCAGCCTCGTTGGCGAGCATGGCGACGGTGCGCATGACGGCCATGCCGGGAACGTCCTCCAGACGGGTGACGGCAAAGCCGGCGGCCTGGAACAGGCCCACCACCGACTGGTACGCGGCCCGAGAGCATTGATCGGCGCAGGTGACGGCGATGCGGGTGGCGGTGGCGTAATCCAGCGCCAGGTCGAACAGAACGGTATCCGGATGCTGGTTGTCGCGCGCCCGGTCGGTGGCGCTGCGGCCGTCGGTCAGGTAGACGGCGGCGCCGTTGCAGTGGAACGCGGGCGCGCCATCCGCACCGGCGGCGTGACCGCGCGCCTCCGGCGACTGTCGATGGGTGACGTTGATACCTGCCGCGCGCAGACGTTCGGCCAGCGCGTCGGCCGCAGCGCTGCCCGCGACGCGCGGCGCGCCGGCCTTCGCCCCCTGTTCGACGGTGTAACTGACGAACTCCGGCACCGGCTGCGCGGCTTCGGTTTGCGGCTGCGGCAAAGCACTGGCGCCGTCGCCGTAGAGATAAAAACCCCGTCCCGATTTACGACCAAGATATCCGGCGTTGACCATCTCCTGCTGCAGCACCGACGGCGTAAAGCGAGGGTCGTTGAAGTAGGCATTGAACACCGATTGCGTCACCGAGAAGTTGACGTCATGCCCGATCAGGTCCATCAACTCGAATGGCCCCATGCGGAAGCCGCCAGCTTCGCGCATGACGGCGTCGATGGTGGCGGCATCGGCGGCTTGCTCGTTGAGCAGGCGCCAACCTTCTGCATAGAACGGCCGCGCGACCCGGTTGACGATAAAGCCCGGGGTCGATTTGGCGTGCACCGGATTCTTGCCCCACGCCGCGGCGGTGTCGCAGACGGTTTGCGCGACGGCGGCGTCGGTCGCCAGGCCGCTGATCACTTCGACCAGCGCCATCAACGGCACCGGATTGAAGAAGTGCATGCCGACCAGTCGCTCCGGCCTGCGCAGCTTGGCGGCGATAGCGGTGACCGAGATCGACGACGTGTTGGTGGCAAGGATGCAGTCGTCGGCGACGAACGCTTCCAGCTCGGCGAAGAGGCCGCGTTTGGCGTCCAGGTTCTCGACGATGGCTTCAACCACTAGACCCGCGCCAGCAACATCGTCCAGCGTGACGGCTGCCCGCAGGCGGGCGATTGCCGCCGCCGCGTCGACGGCGCTCATGCGCTCCTTCGCCACCAGCTTGTTGAACACCAGCGCGATATCGGAGATGGCCTTGGCCACCGCTTCGGGACGGGTATCGTACAACTTGACGGTGTAGCCGGCGACCGCGGCCACCTGCGCGATGCCTGCGCCCATGGCGCCGCTGCCGATGACGGCGACCAGGCGGTCCTTGCTCAAAGCTGCCATGCTTATTTCCCCTGGAATTGCGGTGCGCGTTTTTCCATAAAGGCGGCGACGCCTTCGCGGTAGTCCTCGGTGCGACCCAGTTCGCTCATCATGCCGCATTCGAGCGTCAACTGCTGTTGTAAGGTGTTGTGCGGACTGGCGTACAGCGCCTGCTTGGTGAAGGCCAGGCCCTTGGTTGGCGCGGTGGCGAAGTGGCGTGCCATGGCCATGGTTTCGGCGGCCAGTTCCTCGTCCGGCACCGCTTTCCAGATCAGGCCCCAGGCTTCGGCTTTCTCGGCGCTGAGTTTTTCGCCCAACATGGTCAGGCCCATCGCCCGGGCGCTGCCGATCAGGCGTGGCAGGAAGTAGGTACCGCCGGTGTCCGGGATCAGGCCCAGTTTGCAGAACACTTCGACAAACGATGCCGACTTGGCGGCGAGGACGATGTCGCACGCCAGCGCGAGATTGGCGCCGGCGCCGGCGGCCACGCCGTTGACGGCGCAGATGACGGGCATCGGCAAGCCGCGCAGCGCCAGCACCAGCGGCGCGTAGTTCTTTTCGACAGAGTCGCCCAGGTCGACGGCACGCGCTCCCGGCTCCACCGCGCGGTCCGACAAATCCTGGCCTGCGCAGAAGCCGCGCCCGGCGCCGGTGAGTATCAACACGCGCACGCTCTTGTCGGTGCCGACCTTGTGCACGGCGTGCCGCACCTCGTCATGCATCGCCTGCGTGAAGCTATTGAGCTTGTCGGGACGGTTCAGCGTGAGCTGGGCGATGCCGTCGTTGATCTCAAAAAGGATGTTCTCGTAGTTCATGGCGTCTCCGTTTTATTCGGCCTGGTCGAAGTCGATGACGACTTTATCGGTGATGGGGAAGCTCTGGCAGCTGAGGACATAGCCACGCGCGATCTCATAGTCTTCCAGCGCGTAGTTGACGTCCATGTCGACTTTACCTTCGAGCAGTTTGCAGCGGCAGGTGGAGCACACGCCGCCCTTGCACGAATAGCGCATGTCGATGCCGGCGCGCAGGCCGGCATCGAGCAGCGATTCCTTGTCCTGGTCCATGGTGAAGCTGCTGGCGCTACCATCCATGATGACGGTGACTTCGGTTTCGTGGCGCGCCGCAGCCGGATCGAGCGCGCGCGGCTTGTGCTGGTGTTTGGGGATGCTGGCGGCGAACAGTTCGACCTTGATGTTCGACTTCGGCATACCGGCTTCCTGCAGCGCTTCGGATACGCCCAGCATCATGTCTTCCGGACCGCAGATGAAGGCGACGTCGATATCGTCCACGCGTACCCAGTGGCGCAGGAACTGCGCGCATTTGTCCTTGGTGATGCGTCCGTTGAACAATTCGATGTCCTGCTGCTCGCGGCTCATGACGTAGGCCAGCTTCAAGCGGTCCATGTAAGTGTCTTTGAGGTCCGACAGTTCTTCCTTGAAGATCACCGACGACGAGGCGCGGTTGCCGTAAAAGAGCGTGAAGCGGCTGTGCGGTTCGGCCGCCAGCGTGGTCTTGATGATCGACAGGATGGGGGTGATGCCGCTGCCGGCGGCGAAGGCCAGATAGTGCTTGTGGTTGGCGGCGTCCAGCGGCACGTTGAAATGGCCCATCGGCGGCATGACGTCGAGCGTCAAACCAGGTTTGATCGACTCGTTTGCCCAGCTGGAGAAAAGCCCGCCCTGCGTGCGCTTGATGGCCACGCGCAGCGCGCCGTCCTGCACGGCCGAACAGATCGAGTAAGAGCGGCGCACGTCCTCGTCATCGATGATGGCGCGCAAGGTCAGGTGCTGCCCCTGCTGGAAGCGGAAGCTGTCTTGCAGCTCGGGTGGTAGGGCAAAGGTGACGGCGATGGTGTCGCGCGTTTCGTTGCGCACTTGCGAGACGGTCAGCGGGTGGAATTTGCTCATGGTCGTTAGTGGCACTTGAAGTAATCGAAAGGCTCGCGGCAGTCCAGGCACTTGTACAGCGCCTTGCAAGGCGTGGAGCCGAACTGGCTGGTGACCTCGGTGTGGTGTGAGCCGCAATTGGGACAGGCGATGGCAAGGCGCGGCTGCGGGCGGCGCGAGATGGCCGCCAGCGCGCCGCGTGGACCACCCGTCAGGCCGCTGATGTCGATCACCTGTTCGGCCGGCGGCGCGATGCCGTAGCCCGACAGCTTGGCCTTGCCCTCCTCGCTCATCCAGTCGGTGGTCCAGGCGGGCGACAGCTGGTTTTGCAGGCGCACATCCAGGACGCCATGCGCGTGCAGCGCCTCGGTGATCGCCTCGGCGATCACCTGCATCGCAGGGCAGCCGGAATAAGTCGGCGTGATGGTGACCGTGCAGGCGCCATCGTCCAGCCGCACGTCGCGCACGATGCCCAGGTCGACGATCGAGATGACCGGGATTTCGGGATCGGACACCTCCGCCAGCCACGACCAGACCTGGGCGGAGTTCAACACGGGGGGCTCTAAAACAGCGGCAGTCATCTTGATACTCCTACCACTCGGCGCCGGGATAGGCGCGCTGCAGGAACTGCATCTCGGCCAGGATGTAGCCAAGGTGCTCGGTGTGGCGCCCCTGCTTGCCGCCCTTTTGCATCCAGGCGTCGGCCGGCGGCATGGTCAAGGTGGCTTCGGTGAAGATCTCGGCAACGTGCGCCAGCCATTGCGCGCGCAGTTCGTCGGCCGGCGGCGCGATGCCCTCGTCCACCATGGCGTTGTCGATGGCGTCGTAGGCGAACACTTCGCCGCTGTACATCCACAGCTCGTCGGCGGCGGCCTGCGTGCGCGCGTGCGCCAGTTCGGTGCTGTCGCCCAGGCGCACGATCAAGTCGCCGCTGCGGCGCAGGTGGTACGTGACTTCTTTGAGCGATTTCTCGGCGATGGCGGCGATGCGCGGATCGGCGCTGCGCGTCAGGCCTTCGATCAGGAAGTAGTGCCAGGTGTCGAAGTAAAACTGCCGCATCATGGTGTCGGCGTAGTTACCGTTCGGCTGTTCGAGCAGCAGGCAGTTCTTGAAGTCATGGGCGTCGCGGTGGTAGGCCAGCTTGTCCTCGTCGCGGCCGGCGCCTTCCAGTTCGGCGGCGTATTCGTACCACAGGCGGGTCTGGCCGAGCAGGTCGAGCGCGACGTTGGTCAGCGCCATGTCCTCCTCCAGCGCGGGGCCTTTGCCGCATAGTTGCGAGAGCTGCTGGCTAAGTATCAGGGCGTTGTCGCCCAGGCGCAGAAGGTAATTGACTTTGTTATCCACGATGCGCTCCGCTTACAGGTTCTTGACTTCGGCCGGCATCGGGAAGAAGGTCGGGTGGCGATAGACCTTGCTGTTGGCCGGCTCGAACAGCGCGCCCTTGTCGCTTGGGCTGCTGGCGACGATGTCGGCGGCGCGCACCACCCAGATGCTGACGCCTTCATTGCGGCGCGTGTAGACATCGCGCGCGTTGTTGACGGCCATTTCGGCGTCCGGGGCGTGCAGGCTGCCGACGTGTTTGTGCGCCAGGCCGTGCTGGCTGCGGATGAAGACTTCCCACAGGGGCCATTCTTTGCTCATGTCTTGTTCCTCCTTTTTTTGCTGGTGGCTGCGCTTTGGGCCGATTACGCTTCGCTAATCCGCCCTACGTGGATCCGATCAAGCGGCGGCTTTCGTGGCCTGCTTTTCGGCGTGGACGACCAGCGCTTCGCGGAACCATGCGCCGTCCTCCCAGGCTTTTACCCGGGTGCGCAGGCGCTCGCGGTTGCACGGGCCGTTGCCCTTCAAGACGTTGTGGAATTCGCTCCAGTCGATGGCGCCGAATTCGTAGTGGCCGGTCTCCGCGTTGAATTTCAGGTCCGGGTCCGGCACCGTCAGGCCGAGGAACTCCGCCTGCGGGACGGTCTGGTCGACCATGCGCTGGCGCAGTTCATCGTTGGAGAACAGTTTGATGCGCCACTGCGCCGATTGCGCGCTGTTAACCGATTCGGCGTCCGAGGGGCCGAACATCATCAGCGACGGCCACCACCAGCGATTGAGCGCATCCTGCGCCATCGCCTTTTGCTCCGGCGTGCCCCGTGCCAGCGACATCATGATGTCGTAGCCCTGGCGCGCGTGGAACGACTCCTCCTTGCAGACGCGGATCATGGCGCGCGCATACGGGCCGTACGAGCAGCGGCACAGCGGGATCTGGTTGATGATGGCCGAGCCGTCGACCAGCCAGCCGATGGCGCCCATGTCGGCCCACGACAGGGTCGGATAATTGAAGATGCTGGAGTATTTGGCTTTGCCGCTGTGCAGGGCGGCCAGCAACTCGTCGCGCGAGACGCCCAAGGTTTCGGCGGCGCTGTACAGATACAGGCCATGGCCCGCCTCGTCCTGGATCTTGGCCAGCAGGATGGACTTGCGCTTCAAGGTCGGCGCGCGCGTGACCCAGTTCCCTTCCGGCAGCTGGCCGACGATCTCGGAATGCGCGTGCTGGGAAATCTGGCGGATCAAGGTTTTGCGGTAGGCATCCGGCATCCAGTCCTTGGCCTCGATCTTGACGCCGTCGTCGATGCGGGCCTGGAAGGCGCGCTCGTCGGCGGCCATGTCGTCGGCCGTGCGTACGGTGCTCAGGCCGGTTTCCACCATTTGTGCGTACATAGCTGTCTCCTCGTGTCACATCATATTACGATACACAATCTCATTTTACTACGATTTTTTTGAATCATATTAGAATAGAGTATCCCGATAGAAAGAAGCCACAAGCGGGCGACAAATAAATGCTGCGCCGCAGTCGAGGCAAAGTAAACTATTGTTTCCATGTACAGAACCGACGTTTGCCTATGAATTATTCCGAATGGATAGCGGATTGCCTCGCCGGCGATCCGCCGCGCTCGAAGTCGCTGGTGGTGACCATCTTCGGCGACGCCATCGTGCCGCACGGCGGCATGGTGTGGCTCGGCAGCCTGATCGAGTTGCTGGCGCCGTTCGGCGTCAACGACCGGCTGCTGCGCACGTCCGTGTTCCGGCTGGCGCAGGAAGGTTGGCTGGGCGCGCAGCGCGACGGCCGGCGCAGCTCGTACGCGATTACGCCCGACGCGATGGCGCGCTTCGTGCACGCCTACCGCCGCATCTACGCGCCGCTCAATGTGCATTGGGATGGCAGCTGGACCTTGGTGCTGAATGGCGACGGCGCGCTCAACGCTGCCGAGCGCAGCGCCGTGCGCAAGGAGTTGCTGTGGGAAGGTTACAGCGTGATCGCGCCCGGCATCATGGGGCATCCGGCGGCCGACGGCGGCGCGCTCAACGAGTTGCTCAAGCGGCTGGGCGTGGTGGGCAAACTGTTCGTGGTGCAGGCCAAGTCGATGGAGCGCGTCGCCGGCCGGCCGTTGAGCGATCTGGTGGCCAGCGGCTGGGATGTCAGCGACGTGGCGCTGGGGTACGAGAGCTTTATCGCGCGCTTCGAGCCGCTGTTGGCCGCGCTGCGCGGGCAAGGCGGCGAAGTCAAGCCGACGCCGGAGCAGGCATTTGTGATACGGACACTATTGATACATGCCTACCGGCGCGTGCAGTTGCATGATCCGCAATTGCCGGTGGAGTTGTTGCCGACGCCGTGGCCGGGGGCGCTCGCCTACGAGCTGGCGCGCGGTATCTATCAGGCGGTCTACGCGGATGCCGAGCGGCATGTCGAAGCAGTGCTGCGGCGCGAGGATGACGCCGCGCCCGCCGCCGAGCCGGCGTTTTTCGAGCGGTTTGGCGGACTAACGTCAGGGCTAGCGTAACCACGTGCGCCAGATCTGGCGCATTTGCACAACATGGTCGGCGATGAATTGTTCGGCCTCGCGCAGTTGCCGGTTCGATAAGCCGGTGTGCCACACCAGCGCGACATCGGGCTCGAGCCAGAACTTGGCCGTGCCGTCCGGGTGCGACACGTGGATGTGCATGCGCTTGTCGCCCCGGGCGAAAAAATAGTAGCGGAAGTCGTCGGCCTGGAATAGCGGCGGGTTCATGGCGGGCTCCTGGGCGGCGTTGAAGTCACTTCAACTTAGCAAACCGGCCGGCGTCCGGCTTGCGCTGGCGCAGGCGCACTTTGACCAGCGGCCGATCGGCGGGCGCCCGGCGCCGCCGCGAGCCTGTATGATGTCGGCACTGCGCCAAAAGTGCAAAAATACTCTTTACACTGAATCCACCAGGACTTACGCAATGTCTATCAAAATCAGCCAGCAATTCGACGCCGGCGCCATCGAAGTCGTGCGCGCCGACGATCCGGCGGCCATCGACCTCAACATCCGCAAGGATTCCCACGCCGACATCACGCAATGGTTTTATTTCCGCGTCCAGGGCGCCAAGGCGACGCCGTTGAACCTGCGTTTCCTTAACGCCGGCGCCGCCGCCTACCCGGACGGCTGGAAGGATTACCAGGCCGTCGCCAGCTACGACCGCGACAGCTGGTTCCGCGTGCCGACCACCTATGACGGCCAGGTCATGACGATCAGCCACACGCCGGAATACGACAGCGTCTACTACGCCTATTTCGAGCCGTACTCGTGGGAACGCCACTTGGCGCTGCTGGACAACGCGCAACTGTCGCCGCTGGTCAAACAGGTCGACCTGGGTAGCACCATCGACGGCCGCGACCTGAACATGCTGGTCATCGGCGATCCGGAAGCGGAGCAAAAGGTGTGGGTCATCGCGCGCCAGCATCCGGGCGAGACGATGGCCGAATGGTTTGTCGAAGGCATGGTCGAGGCGCTGCTGGACCCGGCCAATCCGTTCGGCCGCCAATGCCTGAAGGAAGCGGTGTTCTACGTGGTGCCGAACATGAATCCGGACGGCTCGGTACGCGGCAACCTGCGCACCAACGCGGCCGGCGCCAACCTGAACCGCGAGTGGCTCAATCCGACGATGGAACGCAGCCCGGAAGTGTTCCTGGTCAAGAACAAGATGCTGGAGATCGGCTGCGACCTGTGCCTGGACATCCACGGCGACGAAGGCTTGCCGTACGTGTTCGTGGCCGGCAGCGAATCGTTGCCGGAGTTCACGGCGGATCAGGCCGAGGCGCAACAGTATTTCATCGACAACTTCCTGATCGCCAGCCCGGACTTCCAGGACGAGTATGGCTACGGCGAAACGCCGTACACGCCGGAAACGTTGACGATGGGCTCGCCGCACATCACCCATGCGTTCGGTTGCCTGTCGCTGACCCTGGAGATGCCGTTCAAGGACAACGCCAACGATCCGGACCCGGACACGGGCTGGAACGGCGCCCGCAGCGCCGAGCTGGGCCGCGCCGTGTTGCAGCCGGTGTTGCAGTCGCTGCTGGCGCAGCAGTAAAGATGGAACCCCGGGCCGCCGCCATGGCGGCCTGAACGGCGCTTGAGCTCAGCCTCTGCGGCGCGACAATATGCGTGTCGCGGGGAAAAATACACTGGACCTCATACGGCACATCCCGCGTGCCGTTTCGGGAGGTTCAGCATGATCACCTTGATACTGTCGATGCGCCGCGCGCTCGCCTGCGCCATACTGCCCGCCCTGGCATTGCTGCTGGGCGCCTGCAGCACCCCCTACAGTCCACCACAATTTGTCGAGCCGAACCCGCAATTCCCCGGCCTGATCGATCTCGCCGCGCGCGCCGACGGCCGTCACGCCGACGTGTTGCTGGTGCACGGCATGTGCACGCACGACGCCAGCTGGGCGGCGCGAGTCGTCGCCCAGCTGACGCAGGCGCTCACCGACGCCACCACGCCACCCGATGCCCGGCCCCACACTGTGCCCCGCCCCGCCGTCGATCCGCAGATCCAGATCGTGCCGTCGACGGTCGAGACCCCGGCAGGGCGGCTGCGCTTCGATGCGCTGATCTGGTCGCCGCTGACGGTGCCGCTCAAGCGCCAGCTGTGCTACGACCAGACCGACAAATCGCCCATCTGCGCGGGCGAGCCGCCTTATCCCTTCATCCGCGCGCGCATCAACGCCCGCGTGAAGGATGTGCTGATCGACGATTGCCTGCCCGATCCGTTGATCTATCAGGGGGTGGCGCGCGACGAGATCCAGCGCCGCATGCGGGACGCGATCTTGCAGGTGCTGGCCGCCAGCGACGCGCCGGCGGGCTTGCCGCTGATGGTGGTGTCGGAGAGCCTGGGCAGCAAGATCCTGTTCGATACGCTGCTAGGCATGACGCACGAGCAAGCCGACTCGCGCGCGTCGCAAGTGGCGATACGCGCCGTCGATCGCTTGCGCTTTCTGGTGATGGCGGCAAATCCGATTCCGTTGCTGTCGCTGGCCGATCAGCAGATCACGGGAGGGGATGTGGGTGCGGTTCGCCAGGCTGTACCGGTTCCGCCCGACAGTTTGCAAGTGCTGTTGCAGGAGCGTCTGGCACGGCGGCCCCGTTCCTTGTTGAATCCGACCCTGCCCCTGGTCGCGTTGAGCGATCCGAATGATTTGCTGTCGTACACGCTGCCGTCCGAGCGTTATGCGCGCGAGGATGTCACGGTGTACAACATCCTCGTGTCCAACGCGCCGACCTGGCTGGGTTTGCTGGAGCGCCCGGACCGCGCCCACCTGGATTACCTGGACAATCCGGACGTGGGCCGGTTGATCGCCTGCGGCCTGCCGTCAAGCGCGCTTTGCAAGCCGAAGTAGCGAGACGCTGATCGTCAGCCGCCCGCCACCACCATGTTCTCGATCAGGATAGAGCCGGTTTCCTTGTTGCCGCGCACCAGCGTATCGGTGCCGACGGCGACGATCTGCGCCAGCATGTCTTTCATATTGCCGGCGATGGTGATCTCCTCGACCGGATACTGGATGATCCCGTTCTCGACCCAGAAGCCTGACGCGCCGCGCGAATAATCGCCGGTCACGTAGTTGGTCCCCTGGCCCATCAACTCGGTCACCAGCAGGCCGGTGCCCATTTTCTTCAGCATCGCCACGAAGTCGTCGCTCTTTTTCGTCAACGTCGACGTCAGCGACAGGTTGTGCGAGCCGCCGGCGTTGCCGGTGGTCTTCATGCCCAGCTTGCGGCCCGTGTACGTCGACAGGAAGTAGCCCTGCACCACGCCATCCTTGACCACGTCACGCTTGACGGTGCGCACGCCCTCGTCGTCGAACGGCGCCGAACCCACGCCGCCGACGATGTGCGGGTCTTCCTTGATCTGCACATGCTTGGGCAGCACCTGCTTGCCCAGCGAGTCGATCAAAAAGCTCGACTTGCGGTACAACGCCCCGCCGGACGTCGCCTGCACGAAGGCCCCCAGCAGACCAGCCGCCAGCGGCGCCTCGAACAGCACCGGGCAAGTGCGCGTATCGATGGTGCGGGCGTTCAGGCGCGCCAGCGCGCGCTCGGCGGCGTAACGGCCGATGGACTCGGGCGACGACATCTTTTTAGCGTCGCGCACCGACGAATACCAGTCGTCGCGCTGCATCTTGGAGCCCTTGCCGGCGATCGGCGCCACCGACAGCGTGTGGCGCGAGAACGGATAGCCGCCGATGAAACCGCGCGAGTTGGCCGACACGAAATGCGACTGCTGCACATGCACGTTGGCGCCCTCGGAATTGGTCACGCGCGGATCGACGTCGAACGCCGCCGCCTCGGCGCGTTGGGCCAGCGCCACAGCTTCCTCGGTGCTCAAATCCCACGGATAGAACAGCTTCAGGTCGCGCGGCGACAGTTCCAGCATGTCCTCGTCGGCCAGGCCGGCGCAATCGTCGTCGGCGGTGAAGCGGGCGATGTTGTAGGCCGCTTCCACCGTCGCCTTCAGCGCCGCCGGCGAAAAATCGGAAGTGCTGGCATTACCGCGCCGCTGGCCGATGAACACCGTCACGCCCATACCCTTGTCCTTGTTTTGCTCGATCGTCTCGATTTTGCTCTTGCGGACGGACACCGACAAACCACTGCCTTCGCTGATTTCGACGGCGCAATCGGTGCCGCCCTGCCCCTTGGCAAACGCCAGCACATCGCGTGCGAGCTGCTTCAACTGGTCCTGAGTGTGGGTGAAATGGGTATCGCTCATGGGCTGTTTTCTTCGGTTGGCCGCTAAAACAGTTATCATAGCAGTCGTTTACAGTTTACAGGGGCAGGTACACGCCCCACCGAAAGTTGATATTATGGTAAATCCAAATCGCGGCGCGGTCGGCTTCAGCTCCACCGAATTCGAGCAAGAATACGAACGCCCTTCCAAATCCGAGATGAAGCGCCAGTCCGACGCCCTGCAGAAAATGGGCGAAACGCTGGTCGAAGCGGCCCGTGACCGCGTCAAGCGCGTGCCGATGCCCGAGGACGTGCGCGACGCCATCCTCGAGTGCCAGCAAATCACCAACCACGAGGGCCGCCGCCGCCAGATGCAGTTCGTCGGCAAGAAGATGCGCACCCTCGACGAAGCCGAAGTGGCCGAGATCCAGAAAGCCATCGACAGCTGGAAAGGCGCCTCCAAGTCGGAGACGGCCGCCATGCACGCGCTGGAACGCCGCCGCGACAAGCTGCTTGCCGATGACAAGGCGCTGACCGTGCTGCTCGAAGAGAACCCGGAACTGGACGTGCAGCAGCTGCGCACCCTGATCCGTAACGCGCGCAAGGAACAGGCCGAGAACAAGCCGCCGAAGGCCTACCGCGAGATCTTCCAGATCCTTAAGCAGGTCGAGGGCAAGAAGAAGCAAGCGGCCACCGACGAAGGCGACAACGCCGACGACAGCGAGCAAGATGACGAGTAATAGATGACGAGTAATACAGCCATAGACGGCGTCACCGCCGTCGATCCCGCGCAATTGCTGGTCATCGGCCTGGTGTCGGTCTCGGACCGCGCCAGCGGCGGCGTGTATCAGGACCAAGGCATCCCGGCGCTCGAGGATTGGTTGGCGCGCACGCTGACCACCCCCTATCGCCTTGAAACCCGCCTGATCGCCGACGAGCGCGCGCTGATCGAAGCCACGCTGACCGACCTTGTCGACATCGACCGCTGCCACCTGGTGCTCACCACCGGCGGCACCGGCCCGGCGCGGCGCGACGTCACGCCGGAGGCCACGCTGGCCGTCGGCACCAAGGAAATGCCCGGCTTCGGCGAGCAAATGCGTCAGATCAGCCTGCACTTCGTGCCGACCGCGATCCTGTCGCGCCAGACGGCGGTGATCCGCGAGACGCCCGACCACGCGGCCCTGATCATGAACCTGCCGGGCCAGCCGAAAGCCATCGCCGAAACCCTGGGCGGGCTCAAGGACGCCGACGGCGCCGTCATTACCGGCGGCATCTTCGCCGCAGTGCCCTACTGCATCGACCTGATCGGCGGTCCCTACATGGAAACCGACCCGGCCGTGTGCAAGGCGTTCCGTCCCAAATCCGCGCTGCGCCCGCAGCCGGCCGCCTGAAGCGACACCCCATGGCCGGCATGCGCGCCTCGCGCCGCCGCTGGCTGGGCGCCGCCGGCGCCGCCGGCCTGCTATATTTCGCCCAACGACTATCCGCATCCCCAAGGAGCCCCATGAGCACGCTGCTGCAAACGATCGAAAAAGAAACCGGTGCCAATCCGAGTGTCGCCATCATCTGGATGCACGGCCTGGGCGCCGACGCCAACGACTTCGCGCCGATGCCGCAGGAGCTCGACCTGCGCGGCCTGCCGCCGATCCGCTTCGTCTTCCCTAATGCGGAGACGATGCCGGTCACGGTCAACGGCGGCTACGTCATGCGCTCGTGGTACGACATCGTCGCCAGCGACCTGGGACGGCAGGAGGACGAGGCGGGCCTGCGCGCCTCGCAGCTGAAGGTCGAAGCGCTGATCGCGCGCGAGAACGCGCGCGGCATCCCGACCTCGCGCATCATCCTGGCCGGCTTCTCGCAAGGCTCGGCGATGACCTTGCAAACGGGCGTGCGTCAGAAGGAAAAGCTGGCGGGCATGATGTGCCTGTCGGGCTACCTGCCAATCGCCGCCAAGGCCGGCGCCGAGCACACCCAGGAAAGCCTGGCTACGCCGATCTTCATGGCGCACGGCCGCATGGACCCGGTGGTGCCGCTGGCGCGCGCCGAGCAATCGCGCGACGCGTTGAAGCAGCTCGGCTACGACGTCGAATGGCACGAATACCCGATGCAGCACTCGTTGTGTCAGCAAGAGATCGTCGACATCAGCGCCTGGCTCAAGCGCGTTCTTTGATACAGGCGTCGGCCAGTTGCTCCCATTCCGGCTCAACGCGGTCGGAGTTGGAAAGCAAGATGATCGACATGCGCTGCTGCGGAAGACGCAGCAGCAGCGTGTGAAAGCCCCACAGCGAGCCGCCGTGGAAGACCACTTCCTGGCCGCCGCGCCGGGTCCATTCCAGGCCGAAGCGGTAGTCCGGCACCGTGCCGTCGTCCAGCGGCGACGGTTGCAGCATCGCGTCCAGCAGACTGTCGGGCTGCGCCCATTGCCGGTGCCAGCTTTATCGGCGGCGGCGGAGAGCAAGTTGCGAGCATTCGGCGAACTGCCAGCAGGCTTTAAATGGCTTCTCCCGTTAATAAAGCATGAGTAGGAAGCCTCCACCGCCAACAGACGCCATCGCTGGCCTTCATTTACCACTACAGCAACGCCACTGGGTTGGGTTAGCGACCATGCGGCGTCAATGCCAAGTATTACGTCCTTCACTTCGTGGCCTCCCTGGTCCGTCGCGTTCTCGGTAGTCTGGTTCAGTTCTAACGCTACACCGTGCCAGCGGCCTCGCGCATGTGCGTGAAATTAATGGCGTCGCCACCAGTCGAGACTGCGGAAATGTGTAGGTCGAGATCGTCCGTCAACAGCAAGGTATTTTTCTGCACCAAGGAAGTCAAACCGGCATCGGTTAACCCTAGTCGCGCGAACAGATTGGCATCGATCGCTGGACCATCCACATGGCATGACTTGAGCAAGCCGGGGCTTTCCAGGCAAAACAATGGATAGAGCCGCAGCGACAGCTCGTGCCTTAATCCGCCGCCAACAATCTGTCTGGCCAAATTGCTGGTCTCGGTCAACACGTGCTGGGTAGTAAGAATTTGACCAAACAGGCCAACAAACTGGGATACAATATCCGCATCGTCGATGCCATATTTGGACAAACGCTTTTGGCCTATCGCCGATGGCAACAACTTCCCGAATAGGTATAACAACAAGACATTGGTATCGATAAGAATGCCACGAGCGCTATGCTTACGGACCAACTTGAGCAATTGTTGCTCCAGGCTGGACATTACGATACCTGCCGAATATCCATTTTGACAAACTCGCCCGAAGCCGCATCGATAAAGACCGTTTTATAAACGCGATGGTCGATTTGGCTGGGCGCAGGATTAAAGATGGCGCCAATAGTGTTCGGGGTCTGCATGACCACCCCATTGTGCCGTAGAAATCCAAGCGTTACCGCCCACAGCTCACGGCCGTTATCTTTGATCTTCTCGATCTCCTCCAAGGCCATCGCCTTCGGAGGATCATCCTCGTATAACTCGAGCAACGCGTCCTTGGCGGCCTTCACCGCCTCCTTCACATTGATTTCCGCCATGACGAACCCCTTGAACGTTAGGCATCAGTATAAAGCTATTCCGGCAGCGGCACGGCGGCGGATGCCGGCACCTCCGTCTGGGCCGCGTTCATCACCATCGCCAAAAAAGTGTAGTAGCCGTTGATCCCCATCAAATCGACGACGCCATGCTCGCCGAACATCGCCAGCGCCGCCGCGTACGTGTCGTCGTCGACGCGCTGCCGTTGATGCAGCATCACGCAGAAATCGTGCACCAGCGCTTCGTCCGGCGCCATGTCCTCGGGCCGCCGGCGCGCCGCGATCGCCGCGATCACGCCGTCGGCGATGCCGTGGTCGCGCGCGATCGGCTCGTGGATCGCCCACTCCACCTGCTGGCTCCACTGGCGCGCCGTCACCAGGATCGCCAGCTCCGTCAGCCGCGTGCCGATGGCGCTGCGGTAGCGCAGGTACTCGCCCATGCGCTGCGCCGCCGCCATCAACTCCGGACTGCGGACCAGCGGCACGAACGGCCCGTACAACGCGCCGCGCGGGCCGTCGATGACCGCCTGCGCCGCCACCTGCTGGCTCGCGCTCATGTGTGCGAAGGGAATCGGTCCCAGTCGATCGTTCATAGCATTCTTCCTTGTGGCTTTGGGAAACAATTTACTTATGTTCAGGCATTTATCAAGGGAATACAAGCCGATCGGCGCTATCTTCTGCTGTCGGTCACACTCTTCCCCACGCCAGAAAGGACGCCATGAGCCACATCATCCACCGCAACCTGCGCCGCCCGCCGCCCCTGGCCGTCAGTGCCTCCGGGCTGACGGTGCGCGACAGCCAGGGCAACAGCTATCTTGATGCCAGCGGCGGCGCCGCCGTCTCGTCGCTGGGCCACGGCCACCCCGACGTGCTGGCCGCGATGCACGAACAGATCGACCGCAACGCCTACGCCCACACCGCCTTCTTCACCTGCGAACCGGCCGAGGAACTGGCCACCCGGCTGGCCAACGACGCCCCCGGCGACCTCAATCACGTCTACCTCGTCTCCGGCGGCTCGGAGGCGATGGAGACGGCGCTCAAGCTGGCGCGCCAGTACTTCGTCGAGGCGGGCAACACCGAACGCAGCGTCTTCATCGCACGCCGCCAGAGCTATCATGGCAACACGCTCGGCGCGCTGGCCATCGGCGGCAACGAGTGGCGCCGCCGCCCCTTCGAGCCGCTGTTGATGAACGTTCCGCGCGTGTCGCCCTGCTACGAATACCGCCACCGTCCCAAGGACCAGAGCGTCGACGACTACACCGACGGCCTGCTGCGCGAGCTGGAGGCGCGCATCCTCGCCGCCGGGCCTTCGCGCGTGATCGCCTTCTGCGCCGAGACGGTGGTCGGCGCCACCTCCGGCGCCGTGCCGCCCACGCCCGGCTACTTCCGCGGCGTGCGCCAGCTGTGCGACCAGTACGGCATCCTGTGGATCGCCGATGAAGTCATGTGCGGCATGGGCCGCACCGGCACCCTGTATGCGTTCGAGCAGGAGGGCGCGCTGCCCGACCTGGTGGTGCTGGGCAAGGGCCTGGGCGCCGGCTACCAGCCGATCGGCGCGGTGTTGGCGCGCGAGCACATCGTCGACCGCCTGCGCGGGGGTAGCGGCGCTTTCCAGCACGGCCACACCTACATGGGACATCCGATCGCCGCCGCCGCCGCGCTGGCGGTACAGAAGGTGATCCAGCGCGACAGCCTGTTGGGCGAGGTGACGGTGCGCGGCGCCAGCTTCCGCCGCATGCTGCGCGAGGCGTTCGGCGAGCATCCGCATGTCGGCGATATTCGCGGGCGCGGGCTGTTTATCGGGATGGAGATGGTCAAGGATCGCGAGAGCAAGGCGCCGTTCGATCCGGAGCTCAAGCTGCACGCGGCGATCAAGGAACAGGCGATGGCGGTGGGATTGATGGTGTATCCGATGGGCGGCACCATCGACGGCCGGCTGGGCGACCATATTTTGCTGGCGCCGCCGTTCACCAGCACCGAGGCGGAGTTGGCGGAGATTACCACGCGTCTTAAGGATGCCGTTAAGCGGGCGTTTGCCAGTGTGTTGTGACACCACGGACATCAAACCGCACACCGGACGATGGGGTCGTACCCGCTCGGGTACGACCCCGCGAGGGAGCGTAGTGCGGGTTTAGCGCGCTTGCCAGGCGATGACGTCCTGCTGCTGCTCACCCAGGCCGGCGATACCCAGGCGCAGCGTGTCGCCTTTTTTCAGGAAGCGCTGCGGCTTGCGCGCTTGCCCCACGCCCGGCGGGGTGCCGGTGGCGATCACGTCGCCCGGCTCCAGCGTCATGAACTTCGACAGATAGCTGATGATCTGCGCCACCGAGAACACCATCGTTTCGGTGCATCCGGTTTGCATGCGCTTGCCGTTCAGATCCAGGTACAGATCGAGCTTCTGCACGTCGTAGATGTCCTCCTGCGTCACCAGCCACGGGCCGATCGGGCCGAAGGTGTCGCAGCCCTTGCCCTTGTCCCATTGCGTGCCCATCTCCAGCTGGAAAGCGCGCTCCGAGACGTCGTTGACCACGCAATAGCCGGCCACGTATTTCAGCGCGTCCTGCTCGCTGACGTACTGCGCGCGCGTGCCGATCACCACGCCCAGCTCCACTTCCCAGTCGGTTTTCTTCGACCCTTGCGGCAGCATCACCGGATCGTCGGGGCCATTGACGCAGGTAACGGCCTTCATGAACACCACCGGCTCCTTCGGCGCAGGCATGCCGATTTCGGCCGCGTGGTCGGAATGATTGAGGCCGATGCCGATGAATTTGCCGACGCGCGCGATCGGCACGCCGTAGCGTGGATTGCCGCGCACCAGCGGCAACGATGCCTGGGGAATTTTCTCCAGCTTGCGCAGCGCCTTTGCCGACAGCTGCTCGGCGCCGATGTCGTCGATCACGCCGGACAGGTCGCGCAGCTTGCCTTCGTCGTCGATCAGGCCTGGTTTCTCTTTGCCGGGACGGCCGTAACGCACAAGTCTCATACAGTTCCTTGGTTAAGATGTCTGCGACATTCTAACCGTAGCGTCCCTGTCTCAACCACTTGTTGGCGATGATCTTGGTGCCGCTGACCACCGGCGCGCCGCCGTGCAGCGTTTGCCGGTCCGGCTGGTGGTTGGCGTCGGTGTTGAGGAACCACAGCGCGTTGCCCTTTTTAGGGAACACTTCCAGCCCGATGCCGGGGAAGACGGTGCCGCCGCCCTGCTCGACATCGCTCAGATAGAGGATGAAGGTGGCCAGGCGCTGGCCGCCGCGCTGCAAGTGGCTTTGATGGCCGCTGCTGTCGGGGTCGAGCCAGTCGAAGTGCGGCCGGTACTCCTGGGTGCTGTTGTACTTTTGCAGCTGGAACGGTTCGCCGCATTCGGCCGGCCAGTGCGCCAGCGCCGCCAGGCGCCGTTCGATGCGCTCGGCCACCTCGGCCTCGCCGCGCTGGATGAAGGCCATCTCGCTGGTGCGGCCCTCGTGCACCACGCTGGCGCCGTCGGCCTCGTCGGTGACCGTCGAGCGGGTGTAGCGCGTGCCGCAATGGGCGACGATGGCGTCGCACTCCTCCATGCTGAGCACATTGCCGAGCAGGATCACCTGCGGCTGTTTGAGCACAAACAGCAGCTCCACCTCGCGGTCCGGGGCGGCGACGCGATTGCGTTCGATGTCGATGAAGGGCATCTGCTGCGGCGCCACGAAGACGCTCTGCGCCGCCACCGGCTCACTGACGCCGGCGCCGTCGCTGCCATCGGCCCGGGCCCGCATGCGCAGGGCTTCGTCGATGGCGGCGCTGGCCGCGGCCATGCTGTACTGGCCCGAGCGGGCCATGCTGTTCGCCATATCCAGCGGGCTGCACGCGCGCGCCAGATTCTCCTTGATCCAATCCTGCCAGCTGCGCGGCAGGGAGGTGAACGCGTTGTCCGCGCTGTTTCCGTTCTGGGCCTGTTGAAGTTTGGTCATCGCGTCATTAAGGGCTGGTCGCCGGGTTGCCGGAATGGAGGTCCATTCTACCGGAACCCGCCGGCCGTCTCCAGTGCCGCCACACGAACCAACCCAACCCGGGCAACTGCAGCAACACCAGCACCGCGAAGCCGACCTGGTAGGCCTGGGCCGGATACTGCTGCATCAGGTTGGGCCGCCAGCAGCCGACCACCATGCCGAAGCCCGCCTGCACCGCGAACGCGCCCAGGAAAATGAGCAGGTTCAGACAGGTCGCGGCCCGTCCCGTCAAGGTTCCGGGCAGGTTCTGCGCGATGATCGCGTACTCGATACCGGTCACCGTGCCCACCAGCGTGAACAGCACCGACAAGGTCTGGAAGCTGGGCGACCAGTTGAACACGAAGCCCAATTGCACCAGGATGAACAGCGCCACGCCGGCCGCCGCCACGCGGATCGGCGGCACCCCGCGCCGGCCGGCCCACTCGGTGATCATGCCCACCGCGATGGCTCCAAAGATGATAGCCGCCATGCTCAGATACAGCAGGTAGCCGACCGCCTCGTCCGAAAAACGCGCCACGTCGGTCAGCCAGCGGCTGATCCACAGCCCCTGCATGCCGAAGAACACCGTGTGCGGGATCAGCACCAGCATGGCCGCCTCGCGGAAGGCCGGATGGCGGTACACCTCGCCCATCGTCGCCAGCAGCGATCCTTTACCCGATCCTGGCGGCGACAGCGGCTGCGACGGCGCCAGCATGCGGATCAGCAGGCCGGTGGTCACCGCAGCGATGGCCAGCACGACGAACAGGCCGCGCCAGTCCGTGTAGTGCAAGGCCAGGCGCACCGGCAACGTGGCCGACGCCGCCCCCAGGCCGCCGACGGCGATCAGGTAGCCCTGCACCGACGGCATGCGCGACGGCGCGATCCAGGTCGATATCGCTTTCACCGCCGACATGAAGCAGCCGCCCACGCCCAGACCGATGACGGCGCGCGCCACCAGCAGTTCGGCGAAGGTGTCGCCGCCGGAGAAGGCCAGCGCGCCCACCGCCGCCACGATCAGCATCGGCAGCTGCACCTTGGCCGGTCCCCAGCGATCGAGCGCAATGCCGACCGGTAGCTGCACCAGCGCGAAGGCGAAAAAGAAGGCGCTGGTCAGCAGCCCCAGTTGGCCGGGCGTGAGCGCAAGCGCCGTCACCAGTTGCGGCGCCACCGTCGCGTTCACGGTGCGCATCAACGCCGACAGGAAGTGGCCCAGCGCGAACGGCAGGAACACCAACAGGAACACGGCGCTTCCCGACAGTTTGCGCGCTGGCTCCCCCACCCCGCAAACCGGAGGCGCGGGGTCGGACCCCGTGGCCGCATTGCGGGTCGGCGGTGGCGGCATGCACACCAGGTCCTCCCGCGTCCGTTCCCCGGTCAGCATGGCGCCACCCCTATGCGGCGTTCGGTGCGCTGCAACCGGCCGACACCGCGGCGGCGGCGGCCTCCTGCCGCGCCGAGATCAGCGGGATCACCTTGCGGTGGCCGGGCGTCTCGATGCCGTACTCGCTGCGGCTGCCGCCCTCCTCCTCAAAGAAGAACTTCTCCTTGCCGAAGGCTGGTTTCAGATGGTCCATCCAGGTCGCGTTGGGATCGTACTTGGCGTAGAACGGACGGCGCACCCAGTTCGGATTGCGGGCTTGCAGGAACTGCAGCGCGAAGACCTTCTCGCCGCCGATGGTGACCACGCCGTCGATCACCACCTTGCCGGGAAAGGCGCTCATCGACGGACCGCGCACGGTGCGCGCCAGGCCCGACACCATCTGGTAGGCCTCCTGGAAGATCTCGTGCGCGCGCGCCAGCGGCAGCTCGAAGTACTCGCGCGGGCCGGTGTCGCGCTCGACGAACATGTAGTACGGAATCGCGCCCAGGCGCACGCCGGTCTGCCACAACTCGGCCCAGCTTTTCGGGTCTTCGTTGATGTGGCGGATCAGCGGGCCTTGCATGCGCAGGGTGGCGCCGGTGCCGACGATGCGCTTGACGGCAAGCTGGGCGATCTCCGAGCGCAGCTCCACCGCGTGGTTGTAGTGG
The DNA here is from genome assembly GCA_024123915.1 of Oxalobacteraceae bacterium OTU3CAMAD1. NCBI lineage: Bacteria > Pseudomonadati > Pseudomonadota > Betaproteobacteria > Burkholderiales > Oxalobacteraceae > Oxalobacteraceae bacterium OTU3CAMAD1. The sequence continues at coordinate 7,002,634 of CP099650.1, forward strand.
CCCATGATGGCCATGTTCTTGCCGCTGGCGACCACCCGCTCAAAGAGGCGCAGCAGATCGTCGGCGTCGCGGTCGGTGACGAAGCGCTGCGGCCAGTACGCCACCAACTTGGTGCCGATGCGGATGTTCTGGATATGCGCCAGCTCCGGCACCAGCAGCGGCTCGATGTAGGCCTCAAGCGAGCGGGTGTTCATGATCAAGGGATCGCCGCCCGTGATCAGCACATCGGTCACCTCCGGATGCAGCTTCAGATAGGCCGCCAGCTCGTGCGACTCGCGGGCGTCGAACTTCATGTCGTCCATGCCGACAAACTGCGGCCAGCGGAAGCAGAAGGTGCAATAGGCGTGGCAGGTCTGGCCGGCGCTGGGGAAGAACAGCACCGTCTCCTTGTACTTGTGCTGCAGGCCCTTGACCGGCGCGTCGTTCACGCGCGGCACGTTGTGCGTCATCTGGCCGGCGGGATGGGGATTCATGCGCATGCGGATCTTGCGCACCAGTTCTGCCATCGCCGGCTGGTTGGCGTGCCCCAGCACCAGTTCGCGCAGCTGGGCGTAGTCGTCCGCCTGCAGCATGTCCTTGTGCGGGAACACCAGGCGATAGATCGGATCGTCGGGGATGTTGTTCCAGTCGATCAAATGGTCGAGCACATATTCGTTGGTGCGGAACGGCAGCACATGCGACACCACCTGCACCGCCTCCTGCAAATCGGGCGGGATCCATTCCCACTGGCGCGAGTTGGCGATGGTCTGGCGGATGAAGGGTTTGAACTTCGGCGCCTGCGCGGCGCTTGGGGTACCGGACGAAATCAGGTTGGTGGTCATGGCGGTTTCCTATCGCTTTTGTTGGGTGGCGGAAACCCCATCGTAGGCTGGCCATGGGCCATTGAAATTGCCGAAAATCAAGTGACGCTTGGAAAGATTTAGAGACTGGGCGCAAGCGACAATAAAACCACGCTCGTAATTGCCATACGGCCACACCTTGCGGCAGCGCAATCCCGGCGACCGGGGCGGGCGTAAAGTTTACCCGAGCAATCCCCCTCACCTGACAAGGACCCACCATGAAACTGCACTTCGCGCACTTCGCATCGGCCGCCGTCGCCGCGACCGCCCTGTTCAACCAGTCCGCCGCCATCGCCGCCGAACCGACCGAGAAAGACGCCATCGCCATGGCCGAAAAAGGCGCCGCCTTCATGAAGGCCAACGGCAAGGAAGCGATGATCAAAAAGATCACCGCCAAGGACCCGGACATCATCCAGGGCTCGCTGTACGTCGACATGCGCGACATCAACACCGGCATCGTGCTGGCACACCCGGTCAACCCGTCCATCGTCGGCAAGGACTTGACCGACGTGCCCGACGCCAGCGGCAAGAAATACCGCCGCGAGATCATCGAGCTGGCCGCCAAAAAAGGCAGCGGCTGGGTCGACTACCAGTACAAGAATCCAACGTCCGGCAAGATCGAGCCGAAGACCACCTACATCCTGCGCGTCGGCGACGTCGTGCTGGAGGCGGGCATCTACAAGAAGCAATAACGACGCAGCGCGCCGCTTATCTACCCAGCTTCGCACCAAGCCCGCCCCCACGCCGGAGAGCACCATGTTGAAGAAATTACGTATAGGTCCCAAACTGCTGCTCGCGCCCGGCCTGGTGCTGGTGCTGTTGATCGTCACCGCCGCCGCCGGCTACTACGGCATGGTGTGCCAGAACGCCTCGATGGAGAACCTGGTGCGGGTGCGCGCCGAGCGCCTCAAGGCGGCGGCCGACGTCTCCGGCGAGGCGCGCTACGCGCACGCCCACATCTACCAGTTGCTGGCCTGGGTCAACGGCAGCTTCGCGCAGTCGCGGCTCGACGCCCTGGGCAAGCAGATCAAGGCGCGCCACGCCGGCGTCGAGGGCGGGCTGCGCCGGCTGGCCGCCGAGTCGGGCGTCAACGAGGCGGAGCGCAAAATCGTCGAGCAATCCCTGCAGTCGCTGGCGGCCTACCGCAAGGCCGTGCTCGAAACGATGGAGATGGCGCAGATGGATCAAAGCATCGCCACCAACTCGATGGCCAAGGCCGAAACGCAGTTCTTGCAACTCAACGACCAGCTGGCGAAAATGTCGGCGCTGCAAAAGCAGTTGAGCGAGCAGGCGCACGCCCGCGCCACCGGCGACTTCGCCACCCTCACCACCACGATGGGCATCGTCGTGCTGCTGTCAATCGCGCTCTCGCTGGGCGTGACGATGGCCGTGCGCGGCGCCATGCTGCGCGACATCCGCGGCATCGCCGACGTCGTCGTGGCGCTGGCGGCGGGCCGTCTCGGCACCGGCCGGCGCAATGACGGGCGCGATGAAATCGCCGACACCGCGCGCATGCTCGATCAAACCATGAGCAACCTGACGCAGACCCTGGGCACGATCCTGACGGCGGTGCGCTCGATCGACACCGCCGCCCACGAGATCGCCAGCGGCAACCTCGATCTGTCGACCCGCACCGAAATGCAGGCCAGCTCGCTCGAACAGACGGCCAGCGCGATGGACAGCCTGACCCGGGCGGTGCAGCAGAACGCCGCCAACGCCCAGCAGGCCTGCAAGCTGGCCGCCAGCGCCACCGATATGGCCCAGCGCGGCGGCGCGGCCGTGCAGCAGGCGGTGCAGACGATGACGTCGATCCGCGCCAGCTCGCGCCAGATCGTCGACATCATCAGCGTCATCGACAGCATCTCGTTCCAGACCAACATCCTGGCGCTCAACGCGGCAGTGGAAGCGGCGCGCGCCGGCGAGCAGGGACGCGGCTTCGCGGTGGTGGCGTCGGAGGTGCGCACCCTGGCGCAGCGCTCGGCGGCGGCGGCCAAGGAAATCAAAACGCTGATCGCGGCCTCGGTGGCCACCATCGACAGCGGCAGCGCCTCGGTGCACCAGGCCGGCGAGCGCATGGGCGACATCGTCGACTCGGTGCGCGAGGTCAACGACATCATCGCCCGCATCAGCGACGCCAGCGCGGAGCAGGCGCTGGGCATCGCCGAGGTGAACCAGGCGGTCGGCCAGATGGATGACGTGACGCAGCAGAACGCGGCGCTGGTGGAACAGGCGGCGGCCGCCGCCGAAAGCCTGCAGGACCAGGCGGTGCACCTGTCGCAGGCGGTGTCGGTGTTCAAGGTCGAGCCGCCGGCGGCGCCCGCCTCCGCCCCGGCCTCAGGCGCGCATGGGTTTGCTCAAAAAGCGCGAGCCGGCCACGCCGAAGCGCCACGGCAGCTCCATGGCTTTCGAAATGCCGATGCGCGGGCCGGCTAACACCTCGACCGGCAACGCGTGATCGGGCGGCAGCAGCAGGAACGGCGGCGCGTCGAGCGGCAGATTGTTATGCGCGCGCGTCACGCCCAGCGCCTGGCATAGCCGCCCCGGTCCGGCGCACAGCAGGCGTTCGTCGTCCATGCCGCGCCGCTCGCGCATCACATCCAGCCCTGCCACCGGCTCGAGCGCGCGGATCAGCACCCCGGCGCCATGGCCCTCTTCGCGGCAAACGAAATTGAGGCACCAGTGCAGTCCGTGCGAGCGGTACACATAGCTGCGCCCGGGCGGGCCGAACATCGAGAAATTGCGCGGCGTCTCGCCGATGTAGCAGTGCGAGGCCGGCTCCTCGCGGTCATAGGCCTCGGTCTCGACGATGCGTCCGCCGACGCCATCCACCAGCACCGTCACACCGATCAGGCGGCGCGCCACCTCGTGCGACGGCGCGGCGAAATTGATTCCTGCGATAACATTGGTCATGGGCGATATTGTAAATGCCAATCTGGGCCGCGCGACCACGGACGGGCTATTGAATCGTTATCGAAGCGACATTAATTTTGTATCGCGGGCGAAAATTAACGACAAAATGTAGCTGTGCAGCAATAATATTGGGAGAAATTCGCGCAAACGGCGCGCGCTTGCGGCGATAATGTCGCGTACGCATGCTCATTTGCACGCCTAACATTTGCCGCGCCGGCCGTCCTTCCCCGGCCCTGCGCAGCCTTTACCCCTGAAGAACAACATGACGACAGTTGCAGCCCAAGCCATGCCAGTAGAAAACGCGGTGGAAGAAGCGCTGATGCGCTCCATCCGTATTCCTCCACGGCCAAGTCTGCTTGTCGACCTGCAGCGCGAGCTGGCCCAGTCCGACCCGTCGCCGCGCCGCATCGCCCGCATCATCGGCAACGACGTCGGCATGTCCGGCGCGCTGCTCAAGCTGGCCAACTCGCCGTTCTTCGGCGCCGCCCGCAAGGCCAAGTCGGTCGAACAGGGCATCAACTTCCTCGGCGTCGACCAGTGCGCCGCATTGCTGACCGGGCTGCTGGCGCGCCAGGCCATCGAAGGCAAGGAATCGGACCTGAACGCGTTCTGGGAAGTGTCGGCGCGGCGCGCCCAGGCGCTGGTGTTCACCTCGCGCAAGCTGCGCATCGCCCCGCCGGACATCGCCCACACCTTCGGCCTGTTCTGCGACATCGGCGTGCCGCTGTTGATGAACCGCTTCACCGACTACGCCGACACCTACGCCGACGCCTGCCACGAGGCCGAGCTGCCGTTCACCGCCGTCGAGGACCAGCGCTACAGCACCAACCACGCCGCCATCGGCTGCCTGCTGGCGCGCAACTGGGGGCTGTCGCCGGACGTCTCCTGGGCGATTTTGCTGCACCACGACTACCGCGTGCTCGACGACCCGGCCACCGACGACGCCGTGCGCTCGCTGGTGGCGCTGTCGCTGCTGGCCGAAAAGGGCATCGAACGCTTGCACGGCCGCCCCATGTCGTATGAATGGGAAAAAGGCGGCGCGCTGGCCTGCCAGCACCTCGGCCTGACCGAGGACGAAACCGCCGACCTGCTCGACGAACTGCACGAAGCCTTCCACCACGAACGATAAGACGACCACACCTACATGCCTAAGAACAAGCGCCCCGTACCGCGCAAATCCGCCAACTCCCCGGAACTCAAGGACGAGCAGCAAACCACCGAACTGTGCGCGCTGGCGCTGGACCTGTCGGACGGTGAATTCAACAACGATATCGTGGCCGAAAGCACCCGCGCCGAACTGGCGCAAAAGGCGCTCGACTTCCAGCGCCTGCTGCGCAAGCTGCTCAACCAGGGCAAGGACGAGGTGCTGTACGGCGCCATCGAGCTGGCGCGCGACGAATCGATCAACGGCGCGGTCGACGGCTACCGCTACCTGCGCAACGCCGTCGAGGAAGGCGCCGCCACCCTGCTGCTGCGGCGCGAGGGCGCGCCCGAGATGGAGATCGACGCCTTCGCCATTCCGGTGTTCGTGCACAGCCAGGGCGGGCTCGACCCGGCCGCCGACTTCCAGGACGGCGACGCCTACGACGCGCTGCTCGCCAGCTTCAACGACGCCGGGCTGGAAAGCCCGACGGCCAAGGTGGTGCTGGTCAGCCACGCCTATGATTTGACCGAGTTCGAGCGTGTCAGCTACGGCCAGTTGCACAGCATGGTGCGCGAGGCGGCGCAGTCGCTGACGGAGAAAAAAATCACCGCCGCGCCGGCGCTCGAGCGCAGCATGGCGGACGGCTGGACAGCCGTCGGCTTCGGCCCGGACGACAGCGCCGTCGAGTTGCGCTTCCTGCTCGGCTTCTCGCTCAAACGCGCCGACGACGCCTTCTACAAGGTGCCGGCCGGCGAGAAGGCGGCCGACGCCCACTTCGCCAAGCGCGCCGAGCGCTACCAGAAATGGACGGAGCAATACGGCGCGCTGGTGGCGCGCTGCCTGGGACGCGGCCGTGGCGCCGATCCGGCCCTGACGCTTAATTTCCTGTACCAGGACTTGTTCTTCGGCGCCCGCGCGCAGGGGCAGTCGGAGTACGACATGCTGGGCATCCTGTCCGAGCTCAACCAGGCATTGGGCGCGCACGCGCCGGACCAGGTCAGCGCCATCATCGCGCCGACCGATGTCGACGATGAAATGCTGCTGCGGGTGCAACTGTCGGCTGGTACGGAGGTGCTCGCCACGTGCGATAAGCCGCTCGACATCACCGCCGATCTCGAGGTGGAGGTCGACGACCTGCGCGATGCGCTGGCCAGCATCGGCATCGAAGCGGTATCGGTCGCGCTGCGTTTCGACGGCCAGGGGCAGCCCGTCGATGTGCGACCTCTCGCGTAGCACTCATGCGCCGCTGGCGGCTCGTGGCCGATTACGGCGTGCCGCCTAATCCGCCCTACGTGTCTCCACGGATCGCATGATCCGCCGGCCGTTGCCACGTGCCGCGACGGATCGCATGGTTCGCGGGTCGTTGCGCGGGGCCGCTATCTGATGCGTTACAGCGGAGACACGTAGGGCGGATTAGCGCAGCGTAATCTCCCACCGCGCCGCCCGCGACGCAACATGGATACTCGTTGACAGCACCGGATTAGCGGCAGATACTTTCCCCAAGGCGGAACACAGAGTCCGCTGCCTGGTGCGGCGCCGGCCTTGTGCTCCGCAGCAAAGGGAGACAAGTCATGAAGCCATGGGCCATGCTCTGGTGCGCCGTCGCGTTCTGCGTCAGCGGCTGCGCCAGCCAATCACCGGCGCAGCGCGCCCCGGTATCCGAACTATTCCACGACCAGCTATTCAAGGCGCCCGCCGCGCCGATCGACACCAACGCCATCTTCGCCCTGAGCGACCGCATGCGCGACTACCTCAAGCACAACCTCGTGCATCGCGGCGCCGGCCAGGACGCGCGCCGCGCGCTATTCGACGCCCTCTACACCCGCGACCAGCTCAAGCTCGAATACGACTCGGCCATGACGCGCAACGCCGCCGAGACCTTCGACGCGCGCGCCGGCAACTGCCTGTCGCTGGTGATCATGACGGCCGCCCTGGCGCGCGAGCTCAACTTCACCGTGCAGTTCCAGCAAATCCACATGGACGAAAGCTGGAGCCGCTCGGGCAATCTGTACTTCGCCGCCAACCACGTCAACCTGATGCTTGGCAAGAAGCGCACCTCCTACCTCGACGGCTACCAGGTCAACAACGCCAACGCGCTGACGGTGGACTTCATCCCCATCCCGCCCAAGGCGCGCGAAAGCGCCCGCCTGCTCGAGGAACAGACCATCGTCGCCATGTACCTCAACAATCGCGCCGCCGAACTGCTGTCGGCCGGCAGCATCGACGACGCCTACTGGGCAGCGCGGCAAGCCGTCCAGGCGGACCCGGCTTTCATGAACGCCTACAACACGCTTGCTGTCGTCTACCAGAACCACGGCGACCAGATGCAAGCGGAGCAGACCTTGCGCTACGCGCTGCGGCACGCGCCCAACAACACCATCTACCTGTCGAACCTGGCGCAGACCCTGGAGTCGCTGCAGCGTCCGGCCGAGGCGGCGGCGGTGCGCGAGCGGCTGGCGCGGCTCGAGCCGTTCCCGCCGTTCCACTTCTTCCACCTGGGACTGGAAGCGGTCAATCTCGGCGACTACCAGCGCGCGCGCAGCCTGTTCGAGCGCGAGCTCGAGCGCTCACCCGACTACCACGAGTTCCACTACTGGCTGGCGGTGAGCCAATACCAGCTGGGCAACCTGCGCGCCGCCGACAAGCACATGCGCAAGGCGCTGGAGAACAGCACCACGCAAGGGCAGAACGCGCTGTACGCCGCCAAGCTCGACCGTATCCGCGCCTATGAAGCGAAAGTGATCAAGTAACGGTAATCTGGAGGCAATGCAAAACCACTACTTACGTCTCGCCCAATAGTTGGGACGACGCCGTTGATGTGCCAGCGCTAACACCCTCAGTTCATCGTGGCTTACTTGATAGATGACGCTGTAAGGAAACCTACGAAGAAAATATCGGCGCCGGTTCCCGCGAAAGATTGCTCCCAGTTGTGGTGAAGAAGCGATAAGGTTTACAACCCGCTCAAACTCATCTACAAAGGCTCTAGCCAAACCAGTGTCCGCGTGAAGTACATAATAGTCCGCCGCAGCCTGCAACTCCGAAAGCGCCGCAGGAACGACTACCAACTTCACTTCAGGCCTGCGCGTATCAAGGCCAAGGCTTCATCAATGGGTATGGCTTTGACCTTACCGCTCTCGATATCAGCGTTGCGTCGCTCGACTTCCGAAGCCAGCGCCTCGTCGATATCAGCTTCCTGCGCCAAGCTGGTCAGCAGCAATTGCACAAGGGACTCCCGCTCATCGGACGTGAGCTTCAACGCCTGCGTTGTCAGTAACTCAAATTGCGATTGCATGGGGGGCCTCTCAATCAATCGGTACCCATCGTACTGCGAATGCACGGTCCTCCGCAACCGCAGGCTTGTCGAGAATGCGCCATATAGCGCGGCCAAAAGATGTCGGACCGCAAACGTCCCGGTAAAAGCGCTTGACACCGAATTTTACCAAGCCTATATTCACCCATATGGATGAATATAAAAACACACAGCTTGACGAGCTGTTCGCGGCGGTATCCGACGGCACCCGGCGCGCGATCCTCGCGCGATTGGCGGAGTCCGATGCGCGGGTGACGGAGCTGGCGGGCGCGTTCCCGATTTCGCTCAACTCCACCTCCAAGCACATCCGCATCCTCGAGCGCGCGGGACTGGTCACGCGCACCGTGCGGGGACGCGAACACATGCTGTCGCTCAACGCCGCGCCGATGGCCGAGGCCGTCGAATGGATGGAGTTCTACCGCCGCTTCTGGGATAACCGCCTGGCGGCGCTGGAGGACTTCGTGGTCAAGAAACGCAACACGGACAAACCCGGGAGCAAACAATGACACCAGCAGAAAACAACGGCAGCACCGGCACTATCGTGGTCAAGCGCACCATCCCCGCCACCGTCGACGAACTATTCGACGCCTGGCTGGACCCGGAAAGCCTCGCACAGTGGATGCATCCCGGCACCACCGTGCGCAGCACGGCCAGCGTCGATGCGCGCGTGGGCGGCGCCTTCGAAGTGCTGATGCACCACCCCGGCAAGCCTTTGCGTCATCACGGCGTGTATCGCCAGATCGAACGCAACCAAAAGCTCGTGTTCACCTGGATCTCCGACGCCACGCACCACACCGAAACGCTGGTGACGGTGGAGTTCAACATCGCCAGCGCCGGCACCGAGATCGTGCTCACGCACCAGCGCATGCCCGACCGCGAGGCCGGCGACTCCCACGCGCAGGGCTGGACGGAGGCGTTCGATTTGCTGGAAGACCTGGTCACCGCCAAGCCGATCACCCTCTTCACCTTCGATTGGGTTCCCCAAATGCCCAGGGGCTATGTGCGGGATCTGCGCGTGCGCTGGGCGCTGGAGGAAGCCGGTCTGCCCTACCGCGTCCAGGGCGTACCGTTCGGCGACCGCGATGCCGAGCATTTCGCGCACCAGCCCTTCGGCCAGGTACCGTGGCTCACCGATGGCGACCTGTCGATCTTCGAGAGCGGCGCCATCCTGCTGCATCTGGGCGAGCGCAGCGACACGCTGATGTCCGCCGATCCGCGCGGCCGCACGGAGACGCTGGAGTGGCTGTTCGCCGGCCTCAATTCGGTCGAGATGGCGAGCCTGCCCTGGAGCCTGCTCCACTTCACCGGCAACACCAGCGACACGCCGGGCTGGAAGTTTCTGGACGACTTCCTCCACCTCCGCCTCAAGCATCTGGAGACGGTGCTGGCCGGGCGCGAATGGCTTGCCGGCCCCTTCTCCATCGCCGACATCATGATGGCCGACGTGTTGCGCCTGGTGGATCGCTTCGACGGCTTGGCCGCGTATCCCGCTTGCGGCGCCTACGTCGCGCGCGCCATCGCCCGCCCACCGTTCGTGAAGGCCCATGCGGACCAGATGGCGCATTTCGCGGCGGCGGATTAGGCAGAGCGGGCAGTCAGCAAATCAGTACCTTTTCCGCTCCCGCAGGAGCTGCAGGCTAGTGCCGACGTAGATGAAATCCGATTGCGGTACCGCCCTACCAGGGCTACCATGTGTAGATCTAACTTGGGCTATGCATATCATGAGAACCAATATTTTCATCGACGAGAAGCTAATGGAAGACACCCTCCGGCTTACCGGTCTGAAAACCAAACGTGAAGCTGTTGAGCTTGGATTGCGTACATTGCTACGCCTCAAACAACAGGAAAAAATACGACAATTTCGTGGGAAGCTAATTTGGGAAGGCGACCTCGACACCATGCGAATCGACAAGTGACCTTGGTCGACTCAAGCGTGTGGATCGATTTTTTCAGGGGCACGACTACGCCTCAAACCATGCTGCTGGATAACTTACTTGGCAGCGAACCTGTCGCAACTGGCGATCTGATTTTAACTGAGGTGTTGCAAGGATTTCGAACCGACCGAGATTTCAACAAAGCAAAGAAGCTGCTGACTTCATTGACTATAGTTGTGCTCGGCGGTGAGAGGATAGCGATTCAGGCAGCGAGAAATTACCGGGCGTTGCGATCGTTAGGCGCTACTGTGCGCAAAACCATCGACACGGTAATTGCCACTCGCTGTATTGAGGACAAATATCATCTGCTATATAGCGACAGGGATTTTGACCCATTCGTCGCCCACCTTGGTCTTCGCTCGGCACTGCCATGAGTTCTCTTTCCAATTCTCTGCGGATGCTGACCGTGTGCAGGAGATAAAAACTCGATGAAACCGATAGTGATTGGCATCATGCCGCAAGAGCGTATACGCGAGCGTGTTCTTGCGATCGCTCGTGGCAGCTATAAACCAAAACCGAATGAACCCAAGGTCTGGTTCACATCCATGAAATCATTGGCAGAGGTCCTCAGTGACGAGAACCGCGCGCTGTTGCATATCATCTTGAAAACGAAACCGGAATCCATATCAGCTTTAGCCGAGCACGGGGCGCAAATCCAGCAACCTGTCGCGCACGCTCAAGACCATGTCCAACTATGGCATCGTGGAGCTAAGGCGAGAACGGAATCTAGTACGGCCGGTGGCAAAGGCGACCGTGTTCCGCATCGTCGCTCAGTGAGCATTGAAATGGACTAAAGCAAATCTTTCCAGCGCTCTAGTTTTTCCGCCAACGTCAGCGAGGCATGGGCCGGCGAGGTCGACGGCAACACCACAGTACGATATCCCTCGGCCGCGAACTGCGGCGCAAATTTTCCCGACGTCTGGCCGTTAAAGCCGACCGTCTCCAACAACGGACACAGCTCGCGCAGCCGCGCGAAGTCGTTCGCCGCCGGCTTGCGGATCGCCGAGTCAAGACTACCTTCGCGCTCGCACGCGCCCAGCACATCCCACAGCCCGAAGCCATGCGCCAGCAGGCGCGGCAACCGCTCGGCATACGGCAACTGCGCCAGCGGCTCCCCCGTCAGCGCCGACAGGATGGGCCACAGCAAATTGCGCGGATGCGCGTAGTACTGCTGCGCGGCAAGCGAGGCCGCGCCGGGAAAGCTGCCCAGCACCAGGATGCGCGTGCGCGCGTCGATCACGGGCGCGAGGCCGGTCAGCGCTGGGGAGATCAAATCGGTGTCATCGGGCATGCCGGCATTTTACCGGAGCCCGCCACGGCGCGGCGCCCGCGGAAGCGGCCTCTGCCTCACCGGCGAAAAACGGGTGTAGAATTTACCGGCGGCCAGACCGCGCCATAAAAACAATTGCAGGAGACAACCATGCCGCAACCGCGCACCATCGATCTGTTGCTCGCCAAGTACAGCGAGAGCCATCTGAACCCCACCAACGAAGTGATCCACTTCATCTGCGTACCGGTCATCGTGTTCACCTTGCTGGGACTGGTGTGGGCCATCCATCCGCTGGCGGCCGTGGCGGTGACGGTGGCCTCGCTGATCTACTACTTCACCCTGTCCAAGCCCTTCGCGCTGGGCATGCTGGTGATGGCCGCCGTCATGCTCGCCATATTGGCCGCGCTGCCGCCGCAAGCGGTGCTGCCGCTGTCGCTGGCGATTTTCGTGCTGGCGTGGATCGGCCAGTTCATCGGCCACAAGATCGAAGGCAAGAAACCATCGTTCTTCGACGACCTGCGCTTCCTGCTCATCGGGCCGCTGTTCGTGCTGGGCTTCCTGTACCGCCGCTTCCGGCTCGCCTACTGACGCACCCCGTTCAGCGACGGGACATCGCCAAAAAGATGGCCGCTAGGCAAGTTGTCAATAAGCCAGCTATACTTGTTCGATGTCCTCTCCATTGCTCTTCGTTATCGCCTGCCTGATCTGGGGCTCCACTTTCTTCGCCATCACCTTGCAACTGGGCGACGTCGCCCCGGCCGTCTCGGTGGCCTACCGCTTCGGTCTGTCCGCCGCCGCGCTGTTCGCCTGGTGCGCGGTGCGCGGCGACAAATTGATGCTGTCCTGGCGCGCCCAGCGCTGGCTGATGCTCCAAGGCGGCGCTACATTCGCGCTCAGTTACATCTGCACCTACTCGTCCGAGCAATATCTGGTGTCGGGCCTGGTCGCCGTGCTGTTCGCGCTGATGGTGTTCTGGAGCCCCATCCTCAACCGCATCGTCTTCGGCACGCCGGTCAGCTGGCGCACCTGGAACGCCGGCATCATCGCCGTCGCCGGCGTCACCTTGCTGTTCTTCCACTCGATCCAGGGCGCCTGGCACGACATCATGAGCGGCGGCGAAGGCCATTTCCTGCTCGGCCTCGGACTGGCCCTGACGGCCACCGTCGCCAGCACCGTCGGCAACCTGATCGTCGTCAAGGTGCGCGTGGAGTCGTCCAACGTGCTGCTGACGATGGCCTGGTCGATGATGTGGGGCACGCTGATCGTCGCCGCTTGGGTGCTGGTCACCGGCCAGTCGTTCACCCTGTCGAGCGAACCGAAGTACTGGGGCGGCCTGCTCTACCTGTCGCTGTTCGGCTCGGTCATCGCGTTCGCCGCCTATTTCACGCTGATCCACCGCATCGGGTCGGACAAGGCCGTCTACATCACCGTCGTCACACCGGTGATCTCGGTGCTGTTGTCGATCCAGCTCGAACACTTCCGTCCCGGACCGCTGGAATGGATCGGCATGGTATTGTGTTTGTCGAGCGTCGCCTGGGCGCTCAAATCCGATTCCCCTGTTATAAAAGAAAGTGTAGAAGCAGCCTGATGAACAACTCCGACCTGACCATCCGCCCGGCCGAGCCGGCCGACGTCTCCGCCATTTTCGGCATGATCTTCGAGCTGGCGGTGTTTGAAAAGCTCGAACACATGGTCGTGGCCAACGAGTCCATGCTGCACGAGAGCCTGTTCGGCGACAAACCCGGCTGCGAGGCGCTGGTCGGCGAGGCCAACGGCGAGGTCGTCACCTTCGCGCTGTTCTTCCACAACTTCTCCACCTTCCTGTGCAAAAAGGGGCTGTACCTGGAGGATTTGTACGTCAAGCAAGCCTGCCGTGGCCGGGGATACGGCAAGCAGATGCTGGTGGCGCTGGCGCGCCTGGCGGTCGAACGCGACTGCGGCCGCTTCGAATGGTCGGTGCTGGACTGGAACACCAACGCCATCAAACTCTACGAGGGCATGGGCGCCACCGTCATGCCTGAATGGCGCATCTGCCGCGTCACCGGCGAGGCGCTGACCGAGCTGTCGGCGCAAGCATAAACAACAAAAGGGCAAAAAAAATCCCACGCGGCGTCAGCGCCCGTGGGAGGAACCCGTTGTCAGTGGGAGGGAGATTGAATCAACGACTTCACTATAGCCGCGCCGCCGGCGCCCCGCCTCCCGCCTTACAAACCCTTACCCGTCTTCAAATCTGCTTACATTTGCTTTACAAAAATGAGCTTTCTTTAGTAAAAGATTGTCTGCTGGAATTAAAGCCGTTGTGACCGGGAACGGACGGCCAGCCGCTCCAGCAGCTCGAACACGGCCTGCGTCAGCAACGCCAGCACGGCCGCCGGAATGGCGCCGGCCAGCAGCATGTCATTGTCGTTCAGCGCCAGGCCGATGGTGATGCGCTCGCCGTAGCCGCCCGCGCCGATGAAGGCCGCGATGGTCGCCGTGCCCACGCTCATCACCGCCGCCGTTTTGACGCCGGCCAGGATCACCGGCAGCGCCAGCGGCAGCTCGACCAGCATCATGCGCTGAGACGGACGCAGGCCCAGCGCCAGCGCCGCCATCCGCAGCCCCGCCGACACCTGCAGCAGGCCGGTGCAGGTATTGCGCACGATCGGCAGCAGCGCGTAGACCACCAGCGCCACCAGCGCCGGCACGGTGCCTATGCGTCCCAGCAAGGGAATCAGCAGCGCCAGCAGGGCCAGCGACGGCACGGTTTGCAGCACGCCCGTCAACCCCAGCACCAGTTGCCGCAGGCGCGGGAACACCGCCGCCATCACACCCAGCGGAATGCCGACCACGCACGCCATCGCCACCGCGAACAAGACCAGCGTCAGGTGCTGGCGCGTCAGCGGCCACAGATTTTTGTCGAAGATCTTGGCCAGCAGGCCATCGCGCGCGGCGGGCGGTGCTTTGGCGTCGGCGGGGGCGGCCACTGTTCCAGCGGCCTTGGCGGCGCGCGCCGCCAGCCAGTCGCGCGCGACATTGGTGAAGCTCTTGCCGTCGATTTCGGCGGCGGCGTTCATGGCGATCATGTCGTCGGCGCTGATGCGCCCCTCCAATTGGCCGATCGCCTTCCATGCGGCGGGAAAGCGCTGCGCCGCGTCGAGCCGGTACAGCAGCACGGCGTCGTAGCGCGGGAAGTAGGCGCGGTCGTCATCCAGCACCCGCAGTCCGTACTGGCGTATCTTGGCGTCGGTCGAATAGATATCGATGACATCGACCTGGCGCTGCATCAAGGCCTCATAGGCGATGCCGTGATCCAGGCCCTCCGGCCGCTGCTTCAAACCGTAGCGGGCGGCCAAGCCCGGCCAGCCGTCCGCGCGGCCGATGAATTCATGCGACAGCCCGAAACGCAGCTTGTCGCGCGCGGCAAGATCGCTCAGCTTCCGCACGCCCTCGGCGTCGCCGCGCGTCGCCAGTGCGTAAGTGTTGTTGAACCCCAGCGGCACCGCCACGCCCAAGCCCATCGGCGCCAGTTCGCGCCGTATCTGCTCCAGCGGCGCGGCCTTGGTGTGCTTGAGTATCTCCAGGTCGATGGTGCCGAGATATTCCGGATAGACGTCGATGCGGCCCGCCTGCAAGGCCGCCAGCACGATGGCGGTGTTGCCCAGTCCTTGCAGGTGGACGACCTTGGCGTGCGGCGCGGCCGTCTGCCTCAGCACCTCGCCGAGGATATAGGATTCGGTGAATCGCTTGGAGCCGACATGCAGCGTGTCGCCATCCTGCGCGGCGGCCGCGCCGCCGATCAACAGTCCAAACGTCAGGAGCGCCCTGCCCAACCAGCCCCCCATCAGGTGCCCACCCGCAGCATCGGCGCCTTCAGCGCCTGGCTCAGCGTCTCGTAGCTCTCCGACAGATGCGCCTTGACCTCGCGGCTGGCCGGCCGCGCCATCGCGCCGCGCAGCTCGCGCTGCAGCGCCAGCGCGTTTTCGCGCTGCAGGCTGCGCGCATCGGCCGGCATCGACGGCGCGGCGCGCAGCAGCATGGTGGCGACGCGCTTCAGATGCTCGCGCTGAAGATTGCGGCGCATGCCGGTGATGTCCTTGCCGGTCTTGAGTTCACTCCACACCGCGTCCTGCACGCTGGTGTACAACTCGTCGAGGCCCAGGCCCAGTTTGGGATTGTCCAGCTTCTCGCGCGAGTCGATCAGCCGTATGGCGACGGCGTCGGACATCAGCTGATCGAGCACGCCCGCCTGCAAACCCAGCACCCTGCCGCCCACCGACACGTCGGCCTTGCCGCGCATGGTGAAGGTATCGGCGCCCAGGCGGCTGATCATCGCCGGGGTGAAGCTGAAGCTGTCGGATCTGAACAGGCTGTTGGTCAGCATCGTCAGCGCCGCCCGCTGGCGCGGCAGCGGCACCGGGGTGAAGGTGGCGCGGCCGGTACCGGCGTGGTCGCGCAGATAGGTGACGCCACCCACGTACTTGACCACCACCGGCATCGTGCGCGCAAATTGCTGGAAACCGTAGTCGAAGCTGCGGCGCAGCGATTCGTAGCTCTCGCCGGGTTTGAGCGTGCGGTTTTGTATCCGGTCCCACAACTCGCGCGAGATCGCCAGCCGGCGCTGGAAATACGCCAGCGGATCGCTGCCCAGATCGAACACGTTCACGTCCGGATCGGAATTGAAACCGCCTGCGTCCTGGTCGGTGCCGAAGGCCAGCAGCGGTTCGTTCGAACGGGCGGCGATCCTCGCCAGCTCCTGCTTCTCCTGCGCCGGTTCGATCGGCTTGTATGCATACTCGATCGCCCAGTAATCGTAAGGTCCCAGCGCGGACGTCACATACTCGCCCTGTTTCTCCCCCTTGATCGCCAGGTTGAACGGTGTGTAATCCATCACCGAACCGGTCATGCCGTGCTCCTTCGTGAAGACCGGGTCCTGCAACTGCTTGATGCTGTAGATCGTCGACGAGCGGAAGTTATGCCGCAGGCCCAGGGTGTGCCCCACCTCGTGCATGATCACCGAGCGCACATACGCCTGCGCCACGGCGTCGGCCTCGGGGCTGCCCATTTCCAGCTCGCCGCGCGCCTCCAGCAGGCCCATGGCAAAGCCCATCTCGTCCCCGGATTGCAGCATATAGTCGCAGCGGTCTTCATGCTCCGCGCCGTCAGCATGGGGCATGAAAGCCGCCGTCCGGTCCATTCCGTCCTCGCTCACCACGCGCCGCACGGTGCGCGAAAAACCGTCGGACATGCCGATATCGGCGTCGAGTATCTCGCCGGTGCGCGGATCAACCTGGCGCGGTCCGATGGCGAAACCGACGTCGCTGCCGACGAACCAGCGCACCGACGCGTGGCGCGCATCCATCGTGTCGAAATGGTCGGCGGAGGTCTGCTGCTTGACCACCACCGCATTCTTGAAACCGATCCGCTCGAACGCGGCGTTCCAGGCCAGTATGCCCTGGCGCACCGACTCGCGGTACTTGTCCGGGATGTTCGCATCCATCCAGTAGACAATGGGCTGCTTCGGCTCCGACAACGCCTGTGCCGGATCCTTCTTCTCAAGACGCCAGCGCGACACCATGTGCACGGCCGTCGTCGGCGTAACGTCGTCCGAGAAGTCCTGGTTGGTGGTGACGAAATGGCCCACGCGGTCATCCGCGCGGCGGCTCGCCATCGGTTCCGCCGGCAGCGGCATGAACGTGTAATAGAAGCCCAGGAACATGCTGCGCGGGTCCGGCAGCGTGGTCGGTGGACTGGCGATCGCCGTCGGAATGGCGGGCATGACCAGCGGCGGGGCCGGTATGCGCGGCACCGCGTAATGCGCGTTGACCTGGAACCCGGTCATCGTCTCGTCGCTGCGCACCGACGTGAAACTGCTGTTGCGCGCATCCATTGCGTACGGCAGGCGGAAGGCCGATTCCAGCCGGGTCGAAAAGCCGGGAATGTCGCCGAACAGCAGGATGTTGGCGTCGATCAGCACCGACTGGTTCTTGGCATTGGGGCCACTCGACACCGGCGCGATCGCCACCAGGCTGTCCGAGAATCCTTGCGCCACCACCTTCGCCTCGGGCGTGCCGCCGATGGCCTTGAACTGCGTGTTCTTGGCGATCATTTGCACCAGGTTGCCGATGCGGTGGAACGTCACCACGCGGCTGAAGCCCATCTGGCTGCCGTACACGCCGCGCTCCCCCAGCCCGTTGGGCATGTTCACGGACATGAACAGCGGACGGTCGAACTGGTCGGGCCGCAGCTCGATCCAGACCTTTTCTTCTTTTTGATACAGGTTGAAGAAGCCGGGGTGCTGTTTGGCGCCGCGCACCAGTTCCGCGAAAGGCCGGGTGGCGGCGGCCGGCGCCACGGCCGGCGCGGGCGCGGCGGCCGGTTGCAGCGGCGTGGTGGCGACCACCGGCACCTCGGTCGATGGCGATGGCGCCGGTGGCGCGGGAGGCGTCGGCGGCACCGGATCCTGTGCGAACGCCAGCGCTTGCACGCCCAATGACAGAAAAACGGCGACGCGCAGGGATTTCAAGGCAAACATGGTGTTCCTGTTACAGGTTGTGGGATCGGGATAATGTAACCGAAAGCCCCGGTAACGGAACGATTTTTTTGATCAGCACGACCTCTGTAACCCGCACGGCCGTGCGGGGTCGTACCCCTCGGGGTACGACCCCTAAGTGGTGACGCATGTGTATCGCTAAGGGCCGGCCGGGTTTTCAGCCGTGGGGCGAACGCCAGACGCCGGCGTTGACCACGCCCGCGCAGGGATTCATGCCGATGGCGTAGGACAGGTCGGCCGGGCGGGCGATGCGCCACAGCGCGAAGTCGGCCCGCTTGCCCGGTTCCAGCGTGCCGATATCCGCCTGCCGGCCCAGCGCGCGCGCCGCGTGCGCGGTGCAGCCGGCCAGCGCCTCGAGCGGCGTCAGTCGCCACAAGGTGCAGGCCATGTTCATCGCCAGCAGCAGGGACGTCATCGGCGACGTGCCGGGATTGCAGTCGGTGGCGACGGCCATCGGCACGCCGGCAGCGCGCAGGGCGGGCACCGGCGGCGGCGTGGTATCGCGCAGGAAGTAGTAGGCGCCCGGCAGCAGCACCGCCACCGTGCCGGCGGCGGCCATCGCGGCGATGCCGTCGTCGGTCAAATGTTCGAGGTGGTCTGCCGACAAACCGCCGTAACGCGCCACCAACTGCGCGCCGCGCTGGTCGGACAGCTGCTCGGCGTGCAGCTTGACCGGCAAGCCATGCGCCTGCGCGGCCTGGAACACGCGCTCGGTCTGATCGTGCGAAAAGCCGATCCGCTCGCAGAAGGCGTCGACCGCGTCGATCAGGCCCTCCCGCGCCAGCGGCGCGATCATGTTGCGGACTTCGTCGATGTAGTCGTCGGCGCGGCCGGCAAACTCCGGCGGCAGCGCGTGCGCGCCAAGGAAGGTGGTGGCGACATCGACCGGGAATTTGCCCGACTCGTCCCGGCCGATACGGCGCGCCACGCGCAGCATCTTAGCCTCCGATTCCAGGGTCAGGCCGTAGCCGGACTTGATCTCGATGGTGGTCACGCCCTCGGCCAGCAGGCTGCGCACGCGCGGCAGGCTTTGCGCCAGCAATTCGTCTTCCGACGCGGCGCGGGTGGCGCGCACGGTGGACATGATGCCGCCCCCGGCGCGCGAGATATCCTCGTAGGTTGCGCCGTTCAGGCGCGCCTCGAATTCATCGCTGCGGGTGCCGGCGTGGACGATGTGGGTGTGGCAGTCGATCAGGCCCGGCGTCAGCCAGCAGCCCTCCCCGTCATGCGTGGCCGCCGCCCGCGCATCGGCGGGCAGCGCGGCCCGTGGTCCCAGCCACGCGATGCGGCCGTCCTTGACGGCGATGGCGGCATCGCGGATTTCGCCGTAGCCCCCGTCCATGGTGGCCAGGTGCACATTGGTAAACAACACATCCCACGCGGTCATGCCATGCCTTCGTATTTTTCTGATTCTAGTTATTGACGATATCGACCACGAACACGGTCGCCTGCGCCGCCTCCAGGCTCCACACCTGTTCGGATTCGATCACCAGCATGTCGTAGCGCACCATGGCGATGCGTTCGCGCGCACTGCAGACGGACACGCTTTCGCCGTCGGCCAGGAACACCAGCGTGGTGCTGGCGCGCCGGTTCAGCTCCAGCGTGCCGCGCACCACGCACGCTTCCAGCCGGTGGCGGCAGCGGCCGCGCCGCGTCATCACATTGAAATCGGTGGTGTTGGCGCCGGTGACGGTGGCGTGCACCGCATCCTCGCCGGCGAACTCGATCAACGGCTCGCTGGGACTAAGCACCACGCGCTCGTCGCCGAAATCGAGCAGCACGCCGTCGCCGTCGACCAGCGCCAGGGTGCGGTCGATACCGGGAAAAACCGAGAACGGGCCGTCCTGGCTGATGGTTGCCAGGCTGACGCGCCAGTCGAAATCGTCAAAACCGGCGCCGGGGGGAGAGACGGCGATTTCGGTCGTGCTGCCGCCGCCGTTCTTCCACGGCGCGGGCATCAGGCTTGCATACTGGATCAGCTGGGTCATCGGAACTCCCTCAGTTCGGCCATCGTCTGCTTGAAGCGCGCAGCGATCGCCCGCTGCGCCACGTGCTGCTGGTTGCGTACTACCCACTGGCCGCCGACCATGACGTCCTTGACCAGATTGTCGTTGCCGCTGAAGACGAAACTGCCGAGTACCTCGTCCAGCGCCAAGCCATACAGATTCGGGTGATCGTCATCGAGCACGATCACATCGGCGCGAAGCCCGGGCGCCAAGGCGCCCACCGGACGTCCCGCCGCCTGCGCGCCGCCGCGCAAGGCGCCCTGCCACAGAAAATCGCCGACATTGCGCTCCGTGGCCGACACCGCGATATTGCGGCGCTGGTGCTGCAGGCGCTGGCCGTATTCCAGCCAGCGCAGTTCCTCCACCGGGCTTTGCGAAATGTGGCTGTCGCTGCCGATGCCGAAGCGACCGCCCGCCGCCAGGAAATCCTCCAGCGGGAACAGGCCGTCGCCCAGGTTCGCCTCGGTGGTCAGGCACAGGCCGGCCACCGCGCCGCTGCCCGCCATGCGATCGACTTCGCCGCGCGTCAAGTGGGTGGCGTGCACCAGGCACCAGCGCTCGTCGACGGCGACGTGATCGAGCAGCCACTCGACCGGGCGGCGCCCGCTCCAGTCCAGCGACTGCCGCACCTCCGGCTGCTGCTCGGCGATGTGGATGTGCACCGGGCGACTGGATGGCAATGCCGCCAGCACCGCGTTGATTTGTCCCACCGACGCCGCGCGCAGCGAATGCGGCGCCACGCCGACCTCGGTTTGCGCGTCGCGCAACGGTTCCAGCGCCTCGATCACACGCAGCACATCGGCGACGTCGGTCTTGAAACGCTGCTGTTCGGGTTTCAGGGCGCTCTCGCCAAAACCGGAATAACTATACAACACCGGCAGCATCGTCACGCCGATTCCGGCCAACCGTGCGGCGGCTATCACGCGCTCTGCCGTTTCGGCCGGGCGCGGGTACATGGCGCCGTCCGGCGCCCGTTGCACATAGTGGAATTCGCACAGCGAGGTGTAGCCGTGGCGCAGGCATTCGGAGAACAGCTGGGCCGCGATGGCCTCGATGTGCGCGGGGGTGATGTTGCGGGCGAAACGGTACATCAGGTCGCGCCAGGTCCAGAAGCTGTCCTGGGCGCCGCCTGCCTTGTGCGGCCCGGCCTTTTCCGTGCGTCCGCCCAGCGCCCGCTGGAAGCTGTGAGAATGCAGGTTGATCATGCCCGGCAGCGCATACTCGACGGTTTCGACGGCTTCGTCGCCCTCCTCGGCAGTCGCGCCCGCGCGCACGGCCGTGATGGCGCCCGCCGCGTCCCACTCGATCAGCACATCGGTGCGCCAACCGTCCGGCAGCAGCGCGTGGCGTGCAAAAAGGGCAAAGAGCTTGCTCATCGGCGCACCCAGTCGGCGGCGGCCTGCGTCATCTCGCGCAGCAGCCCCCTCACCTGCTCGGCGCGGTCGGTCCGGTAACCGTACGGCGCTTCCTCGTCCATATAAGTCGACTGGCACATCTCCAGCTGGATCGCGTGCACGTTCGCACCCGGCCTGCCGTAGAAGCGCGTGATATGACCACCCTTGAAACGGCCGTTGACGGCCACGCTGTAGCGTTCCTGCGCCAGCGCGCGCGACACCACCGCTTCGCTCAGCCCCGGCGCGCAGGTGACGCCGTCGGCGGTGCCGAAGTTCAGGTCGGGCAGCTTGCCCTCGAAGAAACGCGGCACGTGCGAGGCGATCGAATGCGCGTCCCACAACGCCACCGCGCCGTGCAGCGCCAGCAACCGGTCCAGCTCCGCGCGCAGCCGCTCGTGATACGGTTTCCAGTAAAGGCCCAGGCGGCGTTCGACCTCCGCCTGGTCCGGCACCCGGCCCTCCAGATACAGCGGCTCGCGGTGGAAGGTATCGACCGGGCACAAACCCGTCGTGTCCTGCCCGGGATACAGGTTGGTGTTTTCCGGCGGCCGGTTCAAATCGATCACATAGCGCGACCACCGCGCCGACAGGGTCGATGCGCCCATCTCGCCAAGGAAATCGTACAGGCGCGCCAGATGCCAGTCGGTGTCCTGCTTGTCAACGGCGGCAGGCGTCATCGTCGCCGCGACGTCGTCGGGAATGTCCGTGCCCACGTGCGGCATGGACACCAGCAAGGGAATGCTACCTGCTTTGAACTGATAATCCATGGCGCCCCCGGTTATGGATGCAGCGATATAAACAACTCCTTGCACGACGCGCTCAACTCGCCGCGCATGACCATGCCCTTGGCGGCCTCGATATCCGGGGCGAAGAAGCGGTCCTGGTCGTAGACCGCCACATTCCGGCGCAATTGCGCATGCACGTGCTCCAGATGCGGAGAGGTCGTCAGCGGCCGATGGAAATCAATCCCTTGCGCCGCCGCCAGCAGCTCGATACCGATGATCACCGCCGTATTCTGCGCCATGTCGTCCAGACGGCGCGCCGCGTACGTCGCCATGCTGACGTGGTCCTCCTGGTTGGCGGAAGTGGGGATGGTGTCGACGCTGCCCGGATGGGCCAGCGACTTGTTCTCCGACGCCAGCGCGGCGGCGGTGACGTGGGCGATCATGAAGCCCGAGTTCAGGCCCGGTTCGCGCACCAGGAACGGCGGCAGGCCGGACAAAGTGGCATCGATCAGCAGCGCGATGCGGCGCTCCGAGATGCTGCCGATTTCGGCGATCGCCAGCGCCAGCGTGTCGGCGGCGAAGGCCACCGGCTCGGCGTGGAAGTTACCGCCCGAGACCACCACCGACAGCTCGCCGTCCTTGAACAGCAGCGGATTGTCGGTCACGGCGTTGGCCTCGATCAGCAGCGTGCGGGCGGCGTTGCCGATGATGTCCCAGCAGGCGCCCATGACTTGCGGCTGGCAGCGCAGGCAATACGGATCTTGCACGCGCTCGTCGCCGACCAGGTGCGAGGCGCGGATCGCGCTGTCGCTCACCAGTCGGCGGTAGATCGACGCGGCGGCGATCTGGCCCGGCTGGCCGCGCACCTCGTGCACGCGGGCGTCGAACGGCGAATCGCTGCCCTTGGCGGCGTCCAGCGACAGCGCGCCGGACACCATGCCCGCCTCCAGCAGGCGTTCGGCCATGAACAAGCCATGCAGCGCCAACGCGGCCGAGACCTGGGTGCCGTTGATTAGCGCCAGGCCCTCCTTCGCGGCCAGCACCACCGGTGCGATGCCGGCGGCCTTGAGGGCGTCGGCGGCCGGCGTGATCTTGCCGTTGAAGCGCACGTCGCCCACGCCCAGCATGGCCAGGGTCATGTGCGACAGCGGCGCCAGGTCGCCCGAGGCGCCGACCGAACCCTTGGCCGGGATGGCGGGCATGATGCCGGCGTTGTACAGCGCGATCAGGGTCTCGACGATCAACGGGCGCACGCCGGAGTAGCCGCGCGCCAGGCTGCCGATCTTCATCAGCATGATCAGGCGGCAGACGGCGTCCGACAGCAGCTCGCCGGTGCCGACCGAATGCGACAGGATCAGGTTGCGTTGCAGTTGTTCCAGCTTGTCGTCCGGGATGCGGGTCTTGGCCAGCAGGCCGAAACCGGTGTTGATGCCGTAGGCGGCGTCGCCCTTGGCGACGATGGCGCGCACGGCGGCGGCGGACGCCTCGATCACCGGCCAGGCTTCGGCGGCCAGCGACAACGGAGCGGCGGCGGTCCATACGGCGCGCAGTTCGGACAGCGTCATCGCGCCGGGCTTGAGGGTCAATGCGTTAGTGTTCATAGGTACTCTGAATTATTTGATCATAGGGAGGTTCAGGCCATTGCGCTTGGCGCAGGTGACCGCGGTCTCGTATCCCGCGTCGGCATGGCGCATCACGCCGGTGCCGCTGTCGTTGACCAGCACCCGCGCCAGGCGGCGCGCGGCGGCATCGGTGCCGTCGGCAACGATCACCACCCCGGAGTGCTGCGAATAGCCCATACCAACCCCGCCGCCGTGGTGCAGCGACACCCACGTCGCGCCGCCGGCGGTATTCAGCAAGGCGTTCAACAGCGGCCAGTCGGACACGGCGTCGGTGCCGTCCTTCATGCTCTCGGTCTCGCGGTTAGGGCTGGCGACCGAACCGGTGTCCAGGTGGTCGCGGCCGATGACGACCGGCGCTTTCAGCTCGCCGTTGCGCACCATTTCGTTGAAGGCCAGGCCGGCGATGTGACGCTCGCCCAGTCCCAGCCAGCAGATGCGCGCCGGCAGGCCCTGGAAGGCGATGCGCTCGCGCGCCATGTCCAGCCAGCGGTGCACCTGCGCGTGGTGCGGGAACAGCTCCTTGATCTTGGCGTCGGTCTTGTAGATATCCTCCGGATCGCCGGACAGCGCCACCCAGCGGAACGGGCCACGACCCTCGCAGAATTGAGGACGGATGTAAGCCGGCACGAAGCCCGGGAAGTCGAAGGCGTTTTGCACGCCATGGTCGAATGCCACCTGGCGGATGTTGTTGCCGTAGTCGACCACCTTGGCGCCCAGCGCCTGGAAGTCCAGCATCGCCCGCACGTGTACCGCGCACGAGGCGGTGGCGGCATCCTTCAGCGCTGCGTGGCGCGCCTCGTCGTGCTGCGCGGCCTTCCATTCTTCCACGCTCCAGCCTTGCGGCAGGTAGCCGTTGATCAGGTCATGCGCGGAGGTCTGGTCGGTGACCATGTCCGGCACCACGCCGCCGGCCTTGGCGCGTCGCACCAGCTCCGGCAGCACGTCGGCGGCGTTGCCCAGCAGGCCGATGGAGATCGCGTCGCCATTGGCCTTGTGCAGTTTGATCATCTCCAGCGCCTCGTCGATGCTGGCGGCCTGCTTGTCCAGGTAACGGGTGCGCAGGCGAAAGTCGATGCTGCTTTGCTGGCACTCGATGGTCAGCGAGACCGCGCCGGCCATGGTCGCGGCCAGCGGCTGCGCGCCGCCCATGCCGCCCAGGCCCGCCGTCAGCACCCAGCGGCCTTTGAGGTCGCCGCCGAAATGCTGGCGGCCCGCCTCGGCGAAGGTCTCGTAGGTGCCCTGCACGATGCCCTGGGTGCCGATGTAGATCCAGCTGCCGGCGGTCATCTGCCCGTACATGAACAGGCCTTTGCGGTCCAGTTCATTGAAGTGCTCCCAGTTGGCCCACTTCGGCACAAGGTTCGAATTGGCGATCAGCACGCGCGGCGCGTCCTCGTGGGTCTGGAACACGCCGACCGGCTTGCCGGACTGGATCAACAGGGTTTGATTGTCTTCCAGCTCGCGCAGCGAGGCCAGGATCTGGTCGTAGCACTCCCAGTTGCGGGCGGCGCGGCCGATGCCGCCATAGACCACCAGATGCTTGGGATTTTCCGCCACTTCCTTGTCCAGATTATTCTGGATCATGCGGTAGGCCGCCTCGGCGCCCCAGTTCTTGCAAGTCAGTTCCGGGCCACGGGGCGCGCGGATCTCGCGGCTGCCGTCGAATCGTGGATCGCTGTCTAAATGGCTGGTCATGGGGCCTCCTGTGGATGATGCCCACAAGGATAAGTTGTATAGACAACCAAGTCAACCCCTAACCCAACGGCTGGGGTCGTACCCTGTACGGGGTACGACCCCGGGTCACCGGGTTGGCCGTCGCTACTACTTTTTGTACACGCGCTTACCGCCCATCCAGGTCTGCAGCACAACGGTCTTGCCGATCTGCTCGGGCGCCACCTTGAACACGTCGCGGTCGATCAGGATGAAATCGGCCCACTTGCCCGGCTCCAGGGAACCGATGACGTTTTCCTGGTTGGCCGCGTAGGCCGCGTCCAGCGTGAAGCAGCGAAATGCCTCGTTCATCGTCATCGCCTGGTTCTTGTACCAGCCGCCGGCCGGCACGCCGGCGTTGTTCTGGCGCGTGACGGCGGCGTGCAAGCCCTCGAACGGATTGGGCGACTCCACCGGGAAGTCGGACCCGCAGGCGATCTTCGAACCCTGGTCGAGGAAGGTGCGCCAGGCGTAGGCGCCCTTGATGCGCTGCGGGCCGACCCGGTGTTCGGCCATGTTCTGGTCCGACGTCGCGTGCGTCGGCTGCATCGACGGGATCACTCCCAGCGGCTTGAAGCGCGGGATGTCCTCCAGCGCCACCACCTGCGCGTGCTCGATGCGGTGGCGCAGTTGCGCGTTTTTATATTGGGGGATCAGTTGCGCGTAGGCGTCGAGGATCTGGCGGTTGCCGGCGTCGCCGATGGCGTGGATATTGACCTGATAGCCGGCCCGCATCGCCTTGTTCATCTTGGACAGCATCTCGTCGTTGGGGTAGAACAGCAGGCCCTTGGTCGACGGCATATCGCTATAGGGCGACATCAAGGCCGCGCCACGGCTGCCCAGGGCGCCGTCCGAATACAGTTTGACGGCCGCCAGCGCGTAGACGTCGTTGGCGTAGGACTTGAGCGGGCCTTCCCTGGACAGCTCGTCGAAGTCGCCGGCGGTGTCGCCGATCATCGCGTACACCCGCGCGGTCAGCTTGCCGTGGTCCGCGTAGTCGCGATACAAATCGTCCTGCGCCACCTTGATGCCGGCGTCGTGCACGCTCGTCAGGCCCACCTTGGCCAGCGCCGCCAGCGCGTTGTCCAGTGTGCCGCGCGCCTGCGCGGGTGTTGGCAGCGGCACAACCTTGTTCACCAGCTCCATGGCGCTGTCGACCAGCACCCCGGTCGGCTTGCCGTTGGCGTCGCGCTCGATCTTGCCGCCGGCCGGATCGGGCGTGTCCTTGTTGATGCCAGCCATTTCCAGCGCCTTGGTGTTGACCCAGCTGGCGTGGGCGTCGACCCGGTGCAGCAGCACCGGCCGGTCGTTGACCACGGCGTCCAATTCGGCGGCGGTCGGGAAGCGGCCCAGCTTCCACACCTCCTGGTTCCAGCCGTAGCCGACGATCCAGGCGTTCTTCGGGTGGCTGCGGCTGAATTCCGCCACCGCGCGCACCGCGCCGCCCAGCGACGTCGCGCTGAACAGGTCGACCCCGGAGGCGATCTCGCCCAGCTCGAACACGTGGCCGTGGGCGTCGATCAGCCCAGGCAGCAGGGTTTTGCCCTGGGCGTCGATGTGCTGCGCGTCCGGCAGCTTGGCCGCCGTGTCCTTTTCGCTGCCCACCGCGATCACCCGTCCCAGATCGTCGAACCCCAGCGACGTGAAGCGCTGCAAGGTGCCCGCCGCCGTCAGCGTGTAGCCGTTGGCGTGGTCGATGATGGTGTCGGCGTGGGCCGGCGCCAGGATGGTGGACAGGGCAAAAGTCATTGCCGCTGCCAGCGGGGAACGTTGCAAAGGGGCGGTACGCATCAAATCTCTCCATTCGGAAGCAAGATCAGAGTGTAACCAAGTTTGCGCCGTGGTCAATCGAACTCGCCTTGGGTGTCGGGGTTTTACACCCGGGCGCCCGGGCGGGAGGGGTACAATGGCGGATTCGCCGCTCTCAGAACGCCACACGTGTCCAGCCGCCTACTCTATATCCGCCTGCTCAACCAGTTCCGCCCCTACGCCGGGATCGTCGCCGTCACCCTGTTCGCGGTCGGCGTGGCCGCGGCCACCGACGTGCTGCTGATTAACCAGCTGAAGAACGTGATCGACGCGCTGGCGCCGGCCGAAAACGCGACCGGCGCCCCCGCGACGGGCATCCTGGCCTGGGTGCGCGAGCTGCTCGCTCCCCTGCTGCCGAGCGACCCGGCGCGCGTGGCGCTGTGGACCATCCCGGCCGTCATCCTCGGCCTGGCGGTGATGCGCATGGTCTCCAGCTTCGTCGGCGAATACGGCGCCGCGTGGCTCAGCAGCCGGGTCCAGGCCAACCTGCGCGAGCAGATGTTCGCCCGCATCATGCGCCTGCCGAACGGCTATTTCGACCAGTCCTCGACCGGCACCACGCTCTCGCGCGTGGCGTTCGACGCCGCCCAGGTGTCGCAGGCGGTCCTCAACGTCGTCAACGTCGCCGTGCGCGACTCGGTGCAAACCATCGGCTACCTGATCACGCTGTTCCTCGTCGACTGGCAGCTGGCAGTGTTTTGCCTCGGCCTGTTGCCGCTGGTGG
Organism: Oxalobacteraceae bacterium OTU3CAMAD1; assembly: GCA_024123915.1. Classification (NCBI taxonomy): domain Bacteria; kingdom Pseudomonadati; phylum Pseudomonadota; class Betaproteobacteria; order Burkholderiales; family Oxalobacteraceae; species Oxalobacteraceae bacterium OTU3CAMAD1. Next base: position 7,030,563 of record CP099650.1, read on the forward strand.
CGGCCATCGTCACCTTCACCGGGCGCCGCATGCGCCACCTGAGCAAAAGCGCGCAGGCGGCCATGGGCGAGTTGACGAATGTGCTTGACGAGAGCATCAGCGGCCAGCGCGTGGTGAAGATTTTCGGCGGCCAGCAATACGAGCAGACCCGCTTCGACGATGTGGTCAAGACCAACCGCCAGCTGGCCGTCAAGCACGCGGCGACATCGGCGCTCAACTCCGGCATCATCATGCTGCTGATCGGGATCACGCTGTCGTCGGTGATCTACTTCGCGCTGATCCGCAACCAGGCCGGCGCGCTCACGCCGGGCGACTTCGTCGCCTTCATGTCGGCGCTGATGGCGATGCAGTCGCCGATCAAGAACCTGACCAAGATTAACGAACCGATGCAGCGCGGCCTGGCCGCCGCCGAATCGGTGTTCGGCCTGATCGACACCGAGACCGAAGCCGACACCGGCACCAAAACGCTGGCGCGCGCCGAGGGCCGCCTGCAACTCGACGATGTCAGCTTCCACTATCGCGGCGCCGACGGCCAGCCGCTATCGCCGGACGCGCGCCCCGCCCTGGACCACGTCTCGCTGGACATCGCCGCCGGCGAAACGGTCGCCCTGGTGGGCAGCTCCGGTAGCGGCAAGACCACCCTGGCCGGCCTGCTGCCGCGCTTCTACGACGTCGGCGCCGGCGCTATCAAGCTCGATGGCGTCGACCTGCGCGAATACACGCTGGCGTCGCTGCGCAGCCAGATCGCGCTGGTGAGCCAGGACGTGGTGCTGTTCAATGATACCCTGGCGGCCAACATCGCCTACGGCGATCCGGCGCCGTCGATGGAGCGCATCGAGGCGGCCGCGCGCGCGGCGCACGCGCACGAGTTCATCGAGCGCCAGCCGGGCGGCTACCTGGCGCCGGTGGGCGAAAACGGTTTACGGTTGTCCGGCGGCCAGCGCCAGCGTTTGGCCATCGCCCGCGCCTTGTACAAGAACGCGCCGATCCTGATCCTCGACGAGGCCACCAGCGCGCTCGATACCGAATCGGAGCGGCTGGTGCAGTCGGCGCTGGAAGTGTTGATGAAGGGCCGCACCACGGTCGTCATCGCGCACCGCCTGTCGACCATCGAGAACGCCGACCGCATCGTGGTGCTCGACGGCGGCCGCATCGCCGAAGCGGGCAGCCACGCCGCGCTGCTGGCGCAAAACGGCATCTACTCGCGGCTATATCAAACGCAAAAAAGCGTCCAAATCGCTTAAAGCAGGCGCAGCGTCTGCTGCAGCTCGTCGAGCGCGGCCGGTTTGACCAGGTGGAAATCGAAGCCGGCGGCGGCGGTCTTTTCGCGGTCCTCGGCCGAGCCGAAACCGGTGTGCGCGATCAGCCGGATGCGCGACAGCGCCGAATCGGCGCGCAGCATGCGCGCCAGCGCGTAGCCGTCGACGTTCGGCATGCCGATGTCGAGGATCATCGCGTGCGGCGCGAATTCGCGCGCGCTCGCCAACGCCGTCGCCGCGTCGTGCGCCAGCCGCACCTCGTAACCCAGCACCTGAAGCAAATCGCTCAACACCTCACCCGAGTCGACGTTGTCGTCGACCACCAGCAGCCGGTTCAGGCCTTTGGCCGACGCCGGCGTGGGCAAACCCGCGCCTGCCGAGAAGGATGCCCCGGCCTGGGCGGCGCCGGGCGCCACCAGCACCGGCAGCTCGATGACGAAGCTGCTGCCCTGGTCCGTGCCGGCGCTTTCGGCGTACACCGTCCCGCCATGCATTTGCACCATCTTCGACACCAGCGACAGGCCGATGCCCAGGCCGTCGTGCGCGCGGTCGTGCGTCGACGCGCCCTGCGCAAACATGTCGAAGATGCGCGGCAGGTTTTCGGTCGAGATGCCGATGCCGTTGTCGCGCACCGCGATGCGCACGCGGTCCGGCGCCGGCAACGTCACCTCCAGCCGGATCTCGCCGCCAACGACGGTGAACTTGGCCGCGTTGTGCAGCAGGTTGCCGACTGCCTGCGCCAGCCGCACCGGGTCGCCGTGCAGGCGAATCGGCTGCGGCGGAACGGCGACGGTCAAGGTGTGGCCGCGCGATTCCATCAACGGCCGGGCCGTCTCCAGCGCCGGTTCCAGCACCGTTTGCAGCTCCAGGTCCTCCAGCTTCAGCGCCAGCTTGCCCTCGGAGATGCGGGCCACGTCGAGCAGGTCGTCCACCAGCCGCGCCAGATGGCCCACTTGGCGCATGATCACCTGGCGCGCCTTGCGGTGCACCTCCACCTGGCTGGCGTCCGCCACGCCCATCAGCGCGACCGCGTTGCGGATCGGGCTCAATGGGTTGCGCAGCTCGTGCGCCAGGGTCGCCAGGAAGTCGTTCTTGTTGTCGTCGGCCGCGCGCAGCAGGCCTTCCATGGTTTTACGCTGCGTAATGTCGCTGCTGATGCGGGCGATGCGGTAAGGCGTGTGGCCGGCGTCGCGCACCTGGAAGGCGCGGTCGCGCACCCAGCGCAAGGTGCCGTCGGCCAGCAGCAGGCGGTACTCCTCGTCGTAATGCTCGCCGTGCTGCGCCGCTTCCCAGCGGGCGGCGACGGCGATGCGGTCGTCGGCGTGGAGGGCGTTGAGCCAGTCGCCGGTGTTTTGCTGCAGCTGCGCCGCCGCCCGGCCCCAGAAGGTATCGTAGGCGTTGTTCACATACAGCAGGTCGCGGCTTTGCAGGTCGAACATCCAGAACACGTCCTCGATGTTCTCGGTCAGTTGGCGGAAGCGCTCCTCGCTGTTGCGCAGCTCCGTCTGCGTGCGCTGCAGGCGCAGCAGCGCGTTGACATTGGCCACCAGTTCGTCGGCCTCGATCGGCGCCGCCAGGTAGTTGTCGGCGCCGCCCTCCAGGCCACGGATCTTGTCGTCGCGCCCCGTCAGCGCGGCCGACGTTTGCAGCACCAGCACGCCGGCCGTCAGCGGATCGTCCTTGATCCGGCGGCACACCTCGATGCCATTGATGTCGGGCAGTTTAACGTCCAGCAGCACCAGCGCCGGCAACATCTGGCGCGTCAGCGCCAGTCCGTCAGTGCCGTTGGCCGCCTCCACCACCTTGAAGCCGGCGCCGTGCAGGATGCGCGTCTTGACATAGCGCGCGCCGTCATTGTCGTCGACATTGAGGATCAATATGCTGTCATGGTTCATGGCGTTGTCTTTCATGGCGCGCTGTCGATGACGCCTTCGGGCCGGCGCGGCAAATGCAGCGAAAAGGTCGAACCGGCGCCGATCACACTGGCCACGTCCACCGAACCGCCCAGCAGCTGCGCCAACTGGCGGCACAGCGGCAACCCCAGGCCCGTGCCCTTGGCGCCGGCCTGCAGCGGATGGGCGATCTGGCTGAATTCCTCGAAAATCAGTTGCAGGTTGTCGGCCTCGATGCCGATGCCGGTGTCGCTGACGGTGAAGGTGAGCTGGTCGCCGCCATCGTCGAGCAGCGCCACCTCCACCTGGCCGGCCTGGGTGAACTTGAGCGCGTTGGAGATGAAGTTGCGCAGGATCTGCGCCACCTTGGGCTCGTCCGACAGCAGCCGGCAAGGCGCCGCCGGCGCGACGAACACCAGCTCGACGTCGGGATTGCGCGTCAGCGGCCGCAGCATGCCCTTGAGGGTGCTGAAGAGGTTCTCGATGTCGATCGGCGCGATCGTCAGCTCCACCTTGCCCGCTTCGATCTTGGCCAGGTCCAGCAGGTCGTTGACCAGCTCCGACAGGTCGAAGGCGGCGCTGGCGATGTAGCCGACCTGGCGCTCCTGCTCCGGGGTCAGCTCGCCGTCCATGCGGTCGAGCAGCAGCTTGGCCAGCGCGCGGATCGAGCTCAATGGCGTGCGCAGTTCGTGACTGGTGTTGGACAGGAAGCGCGATTTCATCTCGTCGGCCTTGCGCAGGCGCTCGGCCTTTTCCTCGATCTCGGCGTACAGCGCCACCACGCCGCGGTTGGTGTCCTCCAGCTCGCGCGTGAGCGACAACAGGTCGTCCTGGCGCTCGCGCAGCTCGGCCAGGGCGGCGCCCAGCTCGCGGTTTTGCTGCTGCATTTCCGAATACGTGTTCTGCACCGGGCTGGCCGCCAGCTCGGCGCCGACCCGCGCCAGGCCGGCGGCGTCGATGCGCTGGCCGGCCGGCAGATCCTTGCGCATGACCACCGTCAGGCCGCCGCCGGCCGCGTGTTCGACCTCGCAGTCGTCCATCAGCCGCCGGGCGGTGAGGATGGCGTTGTCGAACTGCGCCGCCGCCGATTCCATCTCGACGCCTGCCGCCGCCACGGGCGGCGTGAAGGCCGACAGCGAACCCTGCGCCGACACCGGCCGCGCCTCGGCCCGGATCGACACCGTCAATTGCGCCACCAGGCCGCGCTGGTCGAGCGCGAACTGCCCGCGCCCGCCCGACAGCCGGCCGTAGGCGCAGCGCGCCACCTCGGAGACCGCCGTCGCCACCCGCACCTGGTCCTGCACGCCGAAGCCGAGCAGGCCGGAGATCTGGCGCGCGCGCTGGCGCACCAGCACCACGTCAGGCTCGCTATCGATGCCAACTTGCAGAATGCGGGTAAGCGACATCAACGTTCTCCAGGACAGCGTTGCACCAACACGCAGGCGTCGTCGCGCACGCGCGCGTGGTCGCGCAGCAGCACCGCCGCAATGATCGCCGGATCGCACGCTGCCAGGCCCGGGTACTGCGCCAGGTCCCACTGCGTGGCGATGCCGTCGCTGGCGAGGATCACCAGCGCGCCGGGCGGGCATGGCAGCACGAACTCCTGCACCTTACGAATATTGTGGCCGACGATGCCGTTGTGCGACATCATCTGGCGGCGTTCCTCGCCGTCGATCACACAAGCGCCGATGTTGCCGACGCCGGCGAAGGACAGCTGGCGCGCCTCCAGGTCCAGCAGCGCGATCGCCTGCGCCGCGCCGCGCGTGGGCCGCAGCGCCGCGTGGCATACCTCGATCTGTTGCGCCGGACGCATGCCCGGCTGCAGCGCCATCGCGTCGACGGCGGCGCGGCCGGCCTTGGCCGCTTCCGGTCCGTGTCCCAGGCCGTCGACCACCATCAACGCGATGGCGTGCCGCTGGCGCGCCACCAGCCAGGCGTCGCCGCTCTCGGTCTCGCCGGCCAGCGGCAGGCAAACCGCGCCCGACAAGGAAGGGGACGGCGCTGGCGCCGGCGATGGCGCCCCCGCGCCGGTGCGCGGCCACAGCCGCATGCAGAACACCGCACCCTTGCCGGGCACGGCGTAAACGTCGAATTCGTCGGCCAGGCGGCGCATCGCCCCCAGGCCGGTGCCGGCGGTGCCGGCGCTGGAGACGCCGTCGCGCAGCGCCTGCCCCAGGTTGGCGATGCCGGGGCCCTTGTCGAGCGCCAGAATCTCGACGCCGGCGCTGTCGCCGCTAAACACCGGCAACAGCGCAATGCGCCCCTCGCCGGCGTGCTTGAGGATGTTGGTGGCGGCCTCGCTGATGACGATGGCGACCTGGCCGCTTCGCACATCGTCGAAGCCGGCGTCCTGCGCCATGCGCTGGCCGCAACGGCGGGCGCTGGCGATATCACTCGGATGAACAATTGAAAACCACTGCTGGCCGTCGAACGAACTGGCTATTTTTTCCATTTGACGACCGCCACGGCGGTGCCCTCTCCACTGCGTGAATCGATGTCGAATTCGTCAACAAGTCTTTTGGCGCCGCCCAGGCCGAGGCCCAGGCCGCCGCCGCTGGTGTAACCGTCGCGCAGCGCCTGCGCGATGTCGGCGATGCCTGGGCCGTCGTCGGCGAACACCAGCCGCAGGCCATGGCGCACGCCATCCGTCAGGTCCTGCGCGACAACCATGCCGCCGCCGCCATATTTAATGGTATTGCGCGCCAGTTCGCTGGCGGCCGTCACCAGCTTGGTCTGCTCGACCAGGCTCAGTTTGAGCGCCAGCGCGTGCTCGCGCACCACCCGGCGCACGGCCACGACATGCTCGTCGGTGCGCAACGGCAACGTTTGGCTGGCGCGCACCATGCGGTCCGCTTCCAGCAGCGGCGAGGCGAAGCGGACCGGGTCCGCTGACGACGCACCGTTCATTGATAACTCTTGCCGAGCAGGGCCATGCCTTTTTCGACATTGAGCGCGGTTTTCACGCCCGGCAGGGTCAGTCCCAGCTCGACCAGGGTGATGGCGACGGCCGGCTGCATGCCCACCAGCACGGTCTGGGCGTCGAGCACGCGCGCCATCGCCGCCGTGTTGCTGATCATGCGGCCGATGAAGGAGTCGACCAGGTCGAGCGCCGAGATATCGATCAGCACACCCTTGGCCTGATCCTTGACGATGCGCTCGGTCAGGTCGTCCTGCAGGGTCATCGCCAGGCGGTCATGCATGTCGACCTGGATCGTCACCAGCAGCAGGTCGCCGATGCGCAGAATAGGGATGCGTTCCATCGGCGGCTCAGGCTTTGCGGGAAATGGTCGAGCCGACCCGTGCCAGCGCCACGATGAAGGCGTCGGCCAGGGTGGCCTTGGTCACCACGTCGTCCAGGTTCACGCCCAGGTGGACGATGGTTTGGGCGATCTGCGGGCGGATGCCGCTGATGATGCAGTCGGCGCCCATCAGGCGGGCGGCGGCGATGGTCTTCATCAAGTGCTGGGCCACCAGGGTGTCGACGGTCGGCACGCCGGTGATGTCGATGATGGCGATGGCGGCGCCGGTTTCGACGATCTTCTCCAGCAGGCTCTCCATCACCACCTGGGTGCGGGCGCTGTCGAGGGTGCCGATCAGCGGCAGCGCCAGGATGTCGGTCCACAGCTTGACGACCGGCGTCGACAACTCCAGCAGCTCCTGCTGCTGGCGCACGATGATCTGGTCGCGGCTCTTCTGGAACACCTCGATGGTGAACAGGCCCAGCTTGTCGAGCAGGGTGCTGACGTTCCACAGCGCCTCGGCCAGCAGCTCCGGCTCGCCCGCCAGCGTCTGGCGCAGGCTGCCGAACAGCGACTGCTTGAGCGAGAACACAAAGGTCGCCGTCTCGCTCGGGGTCGAGCCCTGCTTGGCGCGTTGGCCGGAGATCTCGGTCAGCTGGTCGCGCACCTCGTCCCAGGCGCGGCCTTCGATGCTGTCGAAGCCGCCATTCAAGGTTGCTTCAGGCAGCAAGGTCAGGAACTGGCGACAGTGGCGGCGCAATTGTTCCTGCGAAGCGCTGTCGCTACGGAATGCCATGCTTTCCAGATTTGCGATCCAGTCGGCGCCGATCTCGGCCTGGTGCTGTTGAATCAGGGCGCTGATACGGCGCGCGTTGTCGTTGGTGGTCATCAAATCCCCGGAGGTTGTCGTGCAAATTAAATAATGGCAACTAATAGTACCAAAGCATTGCGGCTTTCCGATGTTCAATTGACCACGCGCGCGGCCGCTGCGCAGGCAGCATAACAGGGGGAGAGATAGTACGGAGGGGAAACCGAAGGAATATTCGAATATTCAGGTGGCGTCGTGAAAAATGATGCCCAGCGTATGGCGCAGCGGCCCGGTGTTGGCGCCGGCCACGGCCCGCAGCCGGCTGACGCCATGCCGCATCGCCACCCGGTAGACGCCGCGCGTGCCCTGCACCGGCCGGTGGTTGACGGGGAAAATCACCATGTCGCCGCGCCGCAGCGGCACCACCTCCACCCGCGATTGCATGCGCGGGCGCTGCTCGGTCAGCACGAACTCGCCGCCATCGAAGTGCTTGCCCGGCTCGCTCAGCAAAATCGCCGCCTGCAGCGGGAACACGTGTTCGCCGTACAGGTCCTGGTGCAGGCAGTTGTAATCCCCCGCCCCGTATTGCAGCAGCAGCGGCGTCGGGCGGTTCTGGCCGGCGGCGTGGCAGCGCGCCAGGAAGTCGGCGTGTTCGGCCGGGAAGCGGGTGTCGATGTCCATCGCCTCGTGCCAGCGGTTGGCGATGGCGGCCAGCGGCGCGTACAGCGCCTGCCGCAGCGCCGAGATCATCGACGGCAGCGGGTAGCGGAAGTACTGGTACTCGCCGCTGCCGAAGCCGTGCCGCGCCATCACCACGCGGCTGCGAAACAGCTGCGGCTGCGCGTATTGCGCGGCCATGGCGGCGCTTTCGTCGGCCGTCAGCATGCCGGGGACGATGGCGTAGCCGTGCGCGGTGAGCTCGTCGGCGATGGCTTGCCAATCCAGCCCCGCCACGTGCACGGCGATGCCGGCCGCCGCGCCGACCGCCCGACGGGCGTTGGCCAGCGCCAGCGCGCCGGCCGCGGCAGCGGTAGCGGTAGCGGTGGCCGCCGTATCGGCGCCGGCCGGCGCGGTGGCATCGCCTGGCGGCCTGGCCGGGGGCGCGCCCACCGGCGGCGTCTTGCGCGGCTGGCGCGCCGGCGCGCCGGCGCTGAAATCGAACTCCCCGTTGTCGCTACTCATTGCCCAGCCTCTCCCTGTCCAACAGCGCCGCCTTGCGGTCCACGCCCCAGCGGTAGCCGGAAATCGAGCCATCGTTGCGCACCACCCGGTGGCAGGGAATCGCCACCGCCAGCGCGTTGGCCGCGCAGGCGCCGGCCACCGCCCGCGCCCCCTTGGGCGAGCCCACCAGCTCCGCCAGCTCGGCGTAGCTGACGGTGCGCCCGGCCGGTATCTCGCGCAGCACCTGCCACACCCGTTGCTGGAACGCCGTCCCGCGCACGTCCAGCGGCAGATCGAGGCCGATTTCGGGCCGTTCGACCATGCCCACCACGCGCGAGACCACCTGTTCGTACTCGGCCTCGGCGCCGATCAGCTCCGCCTTGGGAAAGCGGTCCTGCAGGTCGCGCACCAGGAAGTCCGGGTCGTCGTCGATCAGGATCGCGCAGATGCCCTGCGCCGTGCTGGCCACCAGGATCGCGCCCAGCGAACAGGCGGCGATGGCGAAGCGGATCACCGTGCCGGCGCCGCCGGCGCGGAAGGCGGTCGGCGTCATGCCCAGCACTGCCGGCGAATTGGCGTAGAAACGGCCGCTGGAATTGAAGCCGGCGTCGTAAATCGCCTCGGTGACGGACGCCTGCCGCGTCAAGCCTTCCTGCACCCGCCGCGCGCGCCGCGCCTGGGCGTACGCTTTCGGGGTGATCCCGGTCACCGCCTTGAACATCCGGTGAAAGTGGAAGCGGCTCACGCCGACGGCGGCGGCCAGGCGGTCCAGGTCGGGCGCCTCGTCGGCGGCGTCGATCAGGCGGCAGGCCTCGGCCACCAGCGCGGCCTGGCGCTCGGCCAGCGGCGGCAGCTCGGGCTTGCAGCGCAGGCAAGGCCGGAAACCGGCTTGCAGCGCCGCCTCGCGGCTGTCGTGGAAGGCCACGTTCTTGCGCAGCGCAGGGCGCGCCCCGCACGACGGCCGGCAGTACACGCCGGTGCTGCGCACCGAATACCAGAACACGCCGTCGGCGCCGGCGTCGCGCTGTTGCACGGCCGCCCAGCGCGACTGCTCGTCGGCGTAGGGGACGGTCGTTTCGGTTGGTTTATCGATTACCTTGTCCATCTCGGACTCCATCGTTGAATTGGAATGGTGCCATGCTATCGGGCGACGCATGACGTCGCACTCCAACTCTTGCTTTTGAATTCCTCCTTTTGAATTGTACCCGTGCCGGGTGCTAAAATGCCCCGCTCCGCCGCCTGCGGAGGCGCGTCAGGAGAACCCGTTTGGACGATCAAAGCGATCAGCAACAAAAAAGCCCCCCGCCGGCCACCCCGGACGGCACGCCTATTTTCCAGCGCATCAAAGACCATTTGCTGGCCCAGATCGCGGCCGGCGTCTGGAAGGAAGGCGACGTGATCCCGTCCGAACAGGCGCTGGTCAAGCAATTCGGCGTCTCCCGCATGACCGTCAACCGCGCCGTGCGCGAACTCACGGCCGAACAGGTGCTCACCCGCCGCCAGGGCTCCGGCACCTATGTCGCCCAGCAAAAATACCAGGCCACGCTGCTGGAGATCAAATCGATCGCCGACGAGGTGCGCGCGCGCGGCCACGTCCACCGCAGCAGCCTGCAGCAGCTCGAACGGGGCAAGGCCAGCGAGCTGATGGCCAAACAGTTCGACCTGCCGGCCGGCCACCCGCTGTTCCATTCGGTGATCATCCACTTCGAGAACGCGGTGCCGATCCAGGTCGAGGACCGCTGGGTCAATCCGCTGTGCGCGCCGGACTACATGGAACAGGACTTCGCCAGCATCACCCCCAACGAATACCTGATGAAGGCGGCGCCGCTGCAGGGCGCCACCTACAGCATCGAGGCGCTGGCCACGCCGCGCGACATCGCCGACATGCTGGCCATCGACACCCGGCAGGCCTGCCTGGTGCTCAAGCGCCAGACGCTGTCGGGCGGGCGCATCGCCAGCATCGCCACCATGTGGCATCCCGGCCACCGCTACCAGTTCGCCGGCAGCTTCGCCCAATAAGGCCCTTCGCCACGGCGACGGCGCGTGACTCCCAACTGGCAAGTCGCGCGGCGCGCCGCTTTCTCACCGAATGTCACGTCCGGGCCCGGACGCGGGGCGTTTTTGGGCCTCAAATGTGTCTTTTTCGGGGCGCCGCGGCCCCGCCGAGACGCAATTCCCTTCTTTTCTTATCGATGAGATCACAGCGGTTAAAACTGCTATAGTTGGCTGCCTCCAGACACCCACTGTCACCGGAAAGGGAAGCTCTTGCCGCACAGCCGTTCCCGCGTTCGCCCGAGCTCCTGGCGCCGTTTGCCGCGCCGGGTGGCGGCGTTCGTCCTGCTGCTGGCCGGCGCGCTGCACGGCGCCCAGGCGGCCGAAAAGGTCACTATCCAGCTCAAATGGCGGCACCAGTTCCAGTTCGCCGGCTACTACGCCGCGCAGGACCAGGGCTACTATCGCGACGCCGGCCTCGATGTCACGCTGGCCGAGGCGGTGCCCGGCAGCGACCCGCTGCAAAACGTCGCCGGCGGCGCCGCCCAGTACGGCGTCGGCAACACCGGCCTGCTGCTGGCGCGCGGCGCCGGCCAGCCGGTGGTGGTGCTGGCCTCGATCTTCCAGCATTCCGCCGCCGCGCTGCTGGTGCGCCATGGCCCCGGCGGCGAACCGCGCCCGTGGGCCGGCAGCCGCGTCATGCTGGCGCCGAACAACGAAGAGCTGACCGTCTACCTGAAAAAACTGGGCGTGCGCAGCGACAGCCTGCATCTGCCCGCCCATACCCACAACTACGACGACCTGCTGCAGGGCCGCGTCGACGCCATGTCGGTCTACACCACCGAGGCGCCGTTCGTCCTCGAACGCACCAACCTGGCCTACGCGATCTACTCGCCGCGCGCCGTCGGTCTCGATTTCTACGGCGACGTGCTCTACACCACCGAGAGCGAATTGCGCGAGCATCCGGCGCGCGCGCGGGCGCTGCGCGAAGCGACCCTGCGCGGCTGGCGCTACGCCATGGCGCACCAGGGCGAGATCGCCGACCTGATACGGGCCCGCTATCCCGAGCGCAACAGCCGCGAGCTGCTGATGTTCGAGGCGCGCCAGATCGCCTCGCTGCTGGAGCAGGACCTGATCGAACTCGGCTACAGCAATCCGGAGCGCTGGGGCGCCATCGCCCGCGCCTACGCCCAGCAAGGCATGCTGCCGGCCGACTTCAAGCTCGACGGTTTCCTGTACCAGCCGGAGGGATCGAACCGGCTGCTGCGCTACGGCGGCTTCGCGCTCGGCGCGTTGCTGCTGCTGGTAACCCTGGGCGGCGCCTGGCGCCTGCGCAAGCAATCGGCCGCGCTGTCGGCCGCGCGCGCCGAGCAAAACAGCGCCGAGCGGGTCGCCGGCCTGGCGCTGGAAGGCTCGGGCGCCGGCACGTGGGAATGGCGCATCGACAGCGGCGCCCTGACACTGTCGGCGCGCTATTGCGAACTGCTCGGCTACGACGGCGGCCCCGGGGCGTCCAGGCCGGCGCCGGCGCAGCCGCTGGCACAACCGTTCGCGCAGTCGATCGAACAATGGCGCGGCCATGTCCATCCCGACGACCTGGCGCAGGTCGAGCGCGGCATCCAGGATTGCCTGGCCGCCCCGCCCGACGGCAACGTCCAGATCAGCAGCGAGCACCGCATGCGCTGCAAGAACGGCAGCTGGAAGTGGGTGCTCATGCGCGGCATGGTGATCGAGCGCGACGCCGCCGGCAGGCCGCTGCGCGCGGTCGGCACCCTGGCCGACATCAGCGACCGCGCCGCCGCCGAGCAGGCGCGCCTGTGCGCCGTGGTCGACGCCACGCCGGGCGCGGTGCTGATCGCCGACAAGAGCGGGCGGGTGCGGCACGCCAACCCGGCCTGCGCCGCCAGCTTCGGCTACGATGGCGACATGGCCGGGCGCTCGGTCGACCAGCTGGCGCCGGAGGCGATGCGCAGCAACGGCCGCGGACGCGAGCTGTTCGCCCGCGCCAACCTGCCGGGTCGGGTGCTGAGCGCCCACCGCGCCGACGGCAGCACCTTCCCGGCGATGGTGCACATCACCCAGGTGGAACTGGGCGGCCAGGAGCTGGTGATCATGGCGCTGCGCGACATGACCCAGCGCCAGCGCGCCGAGGAGGCGCTGCAGGCCAGCTCCGAGCGCTACCGCCTGATCGTGCAGACCGCCGCCGAGGGCATCTGGATGAGCGACGCCGACGACCGCACCACCTTCGTCAATCCGACCATGGCGCGCATGCTCGATTACGACGTCGAGCAGATCATGGGCCGCGCCATGACCGACTTCATGGACGCCGACGGGCGCCTGCAGCTGCACCACCACCTGCAGCGGCGCCTGGCCGGCGAGGCGATCCAGGGCGACGTCAGCTTCCGCCGCAGCGACGGCAGCACCGTCTGGTGCCTGCTGTCGACCACCGTCATCAATTCCGACGCCGGCCACTACGCCGGCACGCTGGCCATGCTGACCGATATCACGGCGCGCCGGCAGGCCGAGGGCGCGCTGCGCGGCTCGAGCCAGCGCCTGGCGTCGATCTTCAACGCCGTCACCAACGGCCTGGTGATGGTCGACGGCAACGGCGCCATCCTCGAGCGCAACGCCGCCGCCGCGCGCATGCTGGCGCACGCGCTGCCGATCGAGCCCAACGGCGCCAACGGCGGTGGCGGCGGTGGTGGCGGCGGTGGTCTATGGTGCGGCGTGCGCGAGGACGGCACCCGCTTCGACGCCGCCAGCCATCCGGTGCGCCTGGCCATCGTCACCGGCCTGTCGGTGCGCGACGTGGTGATGGGCATCGCCCAGCCCGACGGCGCCGTGCACTGGCTGTCGATCAACGCCGAACCCATTCCCGACCAGGGCGGCGCCGTGCCGCTGGTGGTGGCCAGCCTGACCGACATCACCGACCGCAAACGCGGCGAGGACGCGCTGCGCGAGTTGAACGAGCATCTGGAGGAGCGCGTCGCCCAGCGCACGCTGGAGCTGGACCAGGCGCGCCAGGTGGCCGAGGAGGCCAGCCAGACCAAGGGCCAGTTCCTGGCCAACATGAGCCACGAGATCCGCACGCCGATGAACGGCGTGATCGGCATGGCCTACCTGGCGCTCAAGACCGATCTCGATCCGCGCCAGCGCGACTACCTGGAAAAGATCCGCTTCGCCGGCGAGCACCTGCTGGGCATCATCGACGACATCCTCGACATCTCCAAGATCGAGGCCGGCAAGCTGGCCATCGAGCAGGTCGACTTCGCGCTCGAACATGTGATCCAGACCCTGACCACGGTGGTCGCGCCCAAGGCCGCCAGCCGCGAGCTGGAACTGGTGTTCGACCTCGATCCGACCCTGCCCAAGGTGCTGCGCGGCGATCCGCTGCGGCTCGGCCAGGTGCTGATCAACTACACCAACAACGCCATCAAGTTCAGCGAAAAGGGCCGCATCGACGTGCGCGTGCGCCAGGTCGTCGGCGACGCCAACGGCTGCCTGCTGCGCTTCGAGGTGAGCGACTGCGGCATCGGCCTGTCCGAGGGCGAGATCGAAAAGCTGTTCCAGTCGTTCCAGCAGGCCGACACCTCCACCACGCGCGAATACGGCGGTACCGGCCTGGGCTTGTCGATCTGCAAGCAGCTCGCGCAGTTGATGGGCGGCGAGGTCGGGGTGCGCAGCCGGCCCGGCCACGGCAGCACCTTCTGGTTCACCGCGCGCCTGGGCGTCTCGAGCGCCAGCGTGCCGGCGCTGATCGACCGCGTCAAGGACGCCGCCGCCGAGCTGCTGGCGTCCTCGCGCAGCGCGGCGGTGATGGCCGCGCTCAAGAACGCCCGCATCCTGCTGGTCGAGGACAACACCTTCAACCAGCAGATCGCGCTGGAGATGCTGGAGGAGGTCGGCTCGTCGGTGTGCCTGGCCGCCAACGGCATGGAGGCGCTCGAGCTGCTGCGCCAGACCGCCTTCGACTGCGTGCTGATGGACGTGCAAATGCCGCTGATGGACGGCCTGGAGGCGACCCGCCGCATCCGCGCCGACCCGCGCCTGGCCGACATCCGGGTGCTGGCCATGACGGCCACGGCCACCAGCGAGGACCGGGTGCGCTGCATCGAGGCCGGCATGGACGATTTCATCTCCAAGCCGATCCAGCCGGCGCTGATGTACCAGACCATCGCCAACTGGCTGCCCGAGCGCGACAGCACGCGCGAACGGCCGGCGGCGCCGGCGCGCCCGGCCTTCAAGACCACCTTGGGCGGCGATCCGGCGGTGATCGACCTGTCGATCCTGGCCAAGCTGCTGGGCTACCATCCGCACAAGGTGCGCAAGTTCGCCTTCAAGTTCCTGCAAAACAGCCAGGACGTCATCACCCGCATGGAGGCTGCGCTGCGGCGCGGCGACATGACCACGGTGCGCGACCTGAGCCACCGGCTGAAGTCGCCGGCGCGCACCGTCGGCGCGCTGGGCATGGGCGAGCTGCTGCTGGAGCTGGAGGAACTGCCGCTGGACGATCCGGCCAGCGCGGCCAGGGCGCAGGCGCTGCTGGCCGACCTGTGGCCGCTGCTGGAAAAGATCACCGAACAGATCATGACCAACACCACCTTCGCCGACGACAACTAGGGTCCAGGTTATCGCCCAACGGCGGCCCAACGGCGGCCCAAACGGCGGCCTTTAGACATTCCGCCGCACATTTTTAAAAAATGGGTTATTATTTCAGCCATCCCCGCCTGCCGACCTTGTTGCCATCCCATCCAAGACATTGAATTCGCGCAATTGGCCACCATCTGTTGCCTGTAACCGGCAACGTTGTAGGCGATTGCGGACAACATGGCATAATCTCCAGGCGTTATTGACCCACTGACCTCGATTGAGGAATATATGAGCGAAAATATCAAACACATCACCGATACTTCTTTTGACGCCGACGTCCTGAAGTCCGACCGCCCTGTGCTGGTCGATTTCTGGGCCGAATGGTGCGGTCCTTGCAAAAGCATCGCCCCGATCCTGGAAGAAGTGGCCAAGGAATACGACGGCAAGATCCTGATCGCCAAGATGGACGTCGATTCGAACCAGGCCGTACCGGCCAAGTTCGGCATCCGCGGCATCCCGACCCTGATCCTGTTCAAGAACGGCGTTCCTGCCGCTCAAAAAGTCGGCGCGATGGCAAAAGGTCAACTGACTTCTTTCATCGACAGTAATATCTAAGTACGGTAGTATTTGGCTGCATCGACGGCGCCGCGCCCGCGGCACCTTCGATGGACAGGCAAAAAACGATGGCCCGGCCAGACCGCAGCCCGTTTTATAATTAAACAGACAACACCACGCAGTTCCCTCCCCTACCTTTACTTTCCCGTCACGGGACACTCAACACATATGCATCTATCTGAATTAAAGGCCCTACACGTCTCGGCATTGCTGGAGATGGCCATCGGTCTTGATATCGACAACGCGGCGCGTCTGCGCAAACAGGAACTGATGTTCGCGATCCTGAAAAAGCGCGCGAAATCCGGTGAACAGATCTTCGGCGACGGCGCCCTGGAAGTGCTGCCCGACGGCTTCGGCTTCCTGCGCTCGCCGGACGCCAGCTACATGGCCTCCACCGACGATATCTACATTTCCCCTTCCCAGATTCGCCGCTTCAACCTGCACACGGGCGATTCGATCGAGGGCGAAGTGCGCACCCCTAAAGATGGCGAGCGCTACTTCGCGCTGGTCAAGGTCGACAAGGTCAACGGCGAATCGCCGGAAGCCTCGAAGCACCGCATATTGTTCGAGAACCTGACGCCGCTGCACCCGAACGAGCCGCTGCGCCTGGAACGTGACATCAACGGCACCGAAAACATCACCGGCCGCATCGTCGACCTGATCGCGCCGATCGGCAAGGGCCAGCGCGGCCTGCTGGTGGCGTCGCCGAAATCCGGTAAATCGGTCCTGCTGCAGCACATCGCCCACGCGATCACCTCCAACCACCCGGACGTGACCCTGATCGTGCTGCTGATCGACGAACGCCCGGAAGAAGTGACCGAGATGCAGCGCTCGGTGCGCGGCGAAGTGGTCGCCTCGACCTTCGACGAACCGGCCACCCGCCACGTGCAGGTCGCCGAGATGGTGCTGGAAAAAGCCAAGCGCCTGGTCGAGATGAAAAAAGACGTGGTCATCCTGCTGGATTCGATCACCCGCCTGGCGCGCGCCTACAACACCGTGATCCCTGCCTCGGGCAAGGTATTGACCGGTGGCGTCGACGCCAACGCGCTGCAGCGTCCGAAGCGTTTCTTCGGCGCCGCCCGTAACATCGAAGAAGGCGGTTCGCTGACCATCGTCGCCACCGCGCTGATCGAGACCGGTTCGCGCATGGATGACGTGATCTACGAGGAATTCAAGGGTACCGGCAACATGGAGGTGCACCTGGAGCGCCGCCTGGCCGAGAAGCGCGTCTACCCGGCAATCAACCTGAACAAATCGGGCACCCGCCGCGAGGAACTGCTGATCAAGCCGGACCAGCTGCAGAAGATCTGGATCCTGCGCAAGTTGCTGTACTCGATGGACGAGATCGAGGCGATGGAGTTCATCCTCGACAAGATGAAGGCCACTAAAAACAACGGTGAGTTCTTCGACATGATGCGGCGCGGCGGCTAAAAACCCGCAAGGCGGCCACAGGGGTCGTACTCCGTACGGGACTCGGCGTCCCCGTACGACCCCACGGCTCCGGTGTGCGGGTTGATATTCGCCCACCGCATCATAACAAACAGGCAACCTCGGTTGCCTGTTTCCGTTTACGGCTGTATAATCCCCGGTCGCACTATCTAAACCACTGGCAAGTGATCGGCAATCGGGTCAAGAAGCAGGATCGACCGACGAAGTGCTGTTTGGCTACCAAACCTACCGAGACTTACACATGAAACCAGAAATCCATCCAGAATACCGCGACGTAGTGTTCCACGACCTGTCGTGCGACTTCAAATTCGTCACCCGTTCGACCATCCAGACCCGCGAAAAGATCCAGCACGAAGGTAAAGAATACCCGCTGATCAAGATCGAGGTGTCGGCTGAATCGCACCCGTTCTACACCGGTAAGCACAAAATCGTCGACACCGCTGGCCGCGTTGAGAAATTCCGCCAGAAATTCGGCGCCGTCGGTTCGAAGACCCAAGTCGCTCAAGGTTAATTCCTTCCCGCGATTCAAAAAAAGCAGCCTCTGGCTGCTTTTTTTGTTTGTCGGCCTCGCCTCTCGCCGGTTTTCCTTCATACTCCCGTCTACCTCAATTTGCACACTGATCGATGAAGCCAGTTCGTCTTCCCGCCGCCGCCACCCTGGCGCTGCCACGCTGGGCCCTGTTCGCCCTCGGCCTGCTCTACATCCTGCCCGGCCTGATCGGCCGCGATCCGTGGAAGAACGACGACGCCGCCAGCTTCGGCATCATGTGGACGATGGCGCACGGCACCTGGCAAGACTGGCTGTGGCCCAACATCGCCGGCCTGTCGATGCCCGACGAGGGCCCGCTGGCGTTCTGGATCGGCGCGCTGGGCATGAGACTGTTCGGCTGGCTGCTGGGCGACGTCATGGCCGCCCGCGTCGGCACCGTCGCCATTTTCGTGATCGGCGTGTCATCGCTCTGGTTCGCCACCTTCAACCTCGGCCGCCGCCAGGACGCGCAACCGTTGCGCCTGGCCTTCGGCGGCCAGCCCGAGCCGGACGACTTCGGCCGTACCCTGGCCGACGCCGCCGTCCTGATCTACCTCGGCTGCCTGGGCTTGCTGCTGCACAGCCACGAGACCACCTCCGAGGCGCTGCAGGTGTCGCTGACGGCGTTCATGCTGTACCGCACCGTGCGCTACGTCGAGGCGCCGTCGCTGCGCAACGCCGCCCTCAGCGGCCTGGCCATCGGCCTGCTGACGTTGACGCGCGGCTGGGTCACGCCGGTGTTCCTCATGCTGGCCGTGTTCGCCTGCACGCGCCTGCTGGCCCAGCCGGTGCTGCGCGCGCTGCGCGACCTCGGCTTGGCGCTGCTGGTCGCCGCCGCCGTCGCCGCCTTGTGGCTGGTGCCGGCCGAGGCGCTGCGCCCGTACAACCAGCAACCGCTGCAGGCGTGGATGGAATGGAACCTGAACCAGGTCGCGCTGCCCACCATCGCCGCCTTCAAATACTTCTTCCGGGTCGGGGTCTGGTTCTTCTGGCCGGCCTGGCCGTTCGCCGGCTGGGCCGTCTGGGCCTGGCGCCGCCAGCGCCTGGCGCTGCACATCGTCGTGCCGCTGGCCTTCGTCACCATGGGTACGCTGCTGAGCTTGTCCACCGAGGTGCCCGAGCAGGGCCAGTTGCTGGTGCTGCTGCCGCCGCTGGCCGTCATGGCCGCCTTCGGCCTGCTGACGATGAAGCGCGGCGCCATCAACGCTATCGACTGGTTCTCGGTGATGGCGCTGACCTTGTGCGGAGCGGTCATCTGGCTGTTCTGGGTCGCCAAGCTGACCGGCTGGCCGGCGCAGTTCGCCAAGAACGCGTTGAAACTGGTGCCGGGCTTCACGCCGGAGGTGGGGTTGGTGGCCGTGCCGGTGGCGCTGCTGGCCACCGCCGGCTGGTTCGCGCTGGTGCACTGGCGCGTGTCGCGCCGTCCGACGGTGCTGTGGCGCGCCGTGGTGCTGTCGTCCGGCGGCGTGATCCTGATCTGGATCTTGCTGATGACGTTGTTCCTGCCGGACGTTAACTACAGCAAGAGCTACGCCAGCGTGGCGCGCCAGATCGCCGAGAAGATTCCGTCGAAGGCCGATTGCATCGAAACGAATGTGGGACCGGCGCAACGCGCCTCGTTCGCCTACTACGCGCAACTGCCGTTCACCGGTGTCGAGGGCGGGCGCTGCAACCTGCTGCTGCTGCAGGACAGCACCAAGGTGCGCGACAACCGCGAGATCCAGCCGCAGCATCGCGGCAAGCAGTGGGCGTTGATTTGGGAAGGTCGCCGGCCGGCAGACCGCTCCGAGCGCTTCCGCCTGTACCGCCGGGTCGACTAAAAGACTGGGCTGAAAAACTCGGGCGCCGGCGGTCGCGACGCGGCCGCCCGCCCAGGGCATGGTCGCATCAGCGACGCGCCATCATCATCGTGTTGGCGGGCAGCTTGGCGGCCATCGGCAGCTTTTCAAAGTTGCTGATGCCAACCGTCTCGCCCTGTTCGGTGAAGACGATGCGGGTGCCGGCCTCGGTAACGAACACCGTCGGCGAGGAGGCGAAGATGCGCACGCGCTGGCCCTTGTCGAGTTGCGTGTAGAAGTGGTTGCCGTTTTGCGTGAACTGCAGGATCTGGCCGTTGGTCAGCTGATAAGCGTTTTTGAAATCGGCGAACTCGCCCGGCGTCACGTAGTAGCGGGCCGGCTTGGCCTTGATCTGCACGCTGCTGTCGTCGGCGTGGGCTGCGGACATCGAGGTGAGGACGAGGGCGGCGGCGATGCTGAACAGGGTCTTTTTCATGGTGTGCTCCGTAAGGTTGTTGGTTCATAAACTGCTCGGGGATCACCGCTGGAATGTGCTGTTCAGCGGCTGACGTGATCACATTAACAAAAGCCGGCGCCAATATCCGGCGTTTGCGACGAGCGGTAAAACGGCGGTCTTCAAAAGCAAAAAACCCCGACGAACGGAATGCGCCCGGACCCTGCCCCGGGCCGCCCGGCCCTAGCGGCCGCGCGCGCCGCCGGCTGTTGCACGACACGCTTTTTTGTTGAGCAAAAGCGAGACAAAACCAAAAAGGACCGCTATAGTTCACATAGGATGAGTTGCCGCACGGCATGTTAGTTTCACAAGATTCGTCCCACGTTAACCCTTAGCAACACCCGGCTGCGCCACACCGCGCACCGGCAACGGCGGCCTCGGCTGCTGCGCCCCACTCCCGCGCACCAGCCCGACACTCAGCTGCCCACTCCAGGTTGGATAGCGCATATGTTTACTCTTCACAAACTTCAATCCGCATTACGCAACAATTACGTCCGCGCCGCGCTGCTGCTGCTGGCGATCGCCGCCGCCGCGCTGTTCAGCTGGCGCAGCGACGTGCCGCAGGACACCGGCCCGATCATGCGCTCGCAGGACATTTCGCAGATCACCGCGCTGGCCACGCAACGCGAGCGGCTCGAATACCTGATGGTGGCCGCGCCGCTGTCGGAGGCGCCGCGCTATATCTTCAAGCTCAAGGGCGACCCGATGCTGCGCGTGATCAAGGTGCCCAGCACCTCGCACCTGAGCCTGGAGCGCGAAGTCCTGCTGCGCAATAACATTCCCTACTCCATCGCGCGCGAGGACTACCTGGCGTCGCACAAGGCGGTGCTGGTCGACGAGGACGACAGCAAGCTGGCGCGCGCCGGCGGCTTCCTGCGCCGCCACGCGGTCGATATCCTGCTGATCGGGCTGGTCCTGTTCCTGCTGCGCCACGGCATCCCCGGCACCGGCGTCAGCGCCACCGTGCTCGATCCGTCGCAGCTCAAGGGCAATATGGACGACCTGATCGGCATGGAAGATATCAAACAGGAAGTGCTGCACCTGGAAGACATGATCCGCAACCGCGCCGTGTACCGCGAGCACGACATCGACAAGCCGTTCAACGTCATGCTCACCGGCCCGGCCGGCACCGGCAAGACCAAGCTGGCCGGCTACCTGGCCAAACGCCTCAACGTGCCGCTGATCCAGGCGTCGGCGTCGGCGCTCGAATCGGGCTACATCGGCGGCGGCTCCAAGGCGCTGCACGCGCTGCACCGCAAGGCCTGCGCGCGTGGCAGCTGCATCATCTTCCTCGACGAGGCGCAGGGCTTGTTCATGCCGCGCGGACGCGGCGAAAAGAAATGGGAAGACGACACCGCCAACACGCTGCTCGGTCTGCTCGACGGCGTGCGCAGCGACAAGGGCGCCGGCGTGATCTGGGTGGTCGCCTCCAACTTCGACGACGCCTCCTCGCAGATGGACGAGGCGATGCTGCGCCGCTTCTCCGTCAAGATCAACTTCCGCCTGCCCAACAAGGGCGAGCGCAGCGAGCTGCTGCGCTCCTTCCTCTCGCGCAAGGCCCAAGGTTGCGTCGATTGGGACGCGCTCAACCTCGACCACGTGGCCGAGATCACGGCCAACCTCAGCCCGGCGCTGTTGCAGACGGTGGTCGAGCGCGCCAGCATGATCGCCATCCAGGAGAAGACCGTGATCAACACCGACTTGATGTTCCGCGCCTTCGAGCGCGCCACCATCGGCCTGACCGACCGCGCCACCACGGCCGAGAAAACCCGCCAGCGCGAACGCGTCGCGCTGCATGAGCTGGGCCACTTCTTCATGCAGATCGATCCGTGGCTGCGCGAGGGCCTGCCGCTGGCCGAGGTGAAGGAACGTTCGCCGCTGCTCAAGATCAGCACCGAGTCGGTGTCCAAGCTCGGGGCGCTCGGCTACGTGCTGTCGGCGTCGGACGACGTCGCGTTGCGCACGCTCGAAGAGCTCGAACGCGACGTGATTCAGCTGTACGGCGGCGTGGCGGCGGAGGAGCTGTTCTACGGCGCGCGCGGCATCTCGGTCGGTAGCCAGAACGACATCCAGAAGGCCACGTCGATGCTCGACATGATGGTCAACAAGCTGTCGATGTACTCGCGCTCCAAGCTGGACTACTCGCAGTTCAAGAACAAGGAAAACGACCTCGACCAAGTCCAGGCCAAGGCGGACGAGCTCTACACGTACACCTTGCAATCGATCAACGATTACCGCGACCAGATCAGCGAACTCAAGGATGTGTTGATGGACCAGTATGTGCTGTCGAAGGATGCCATCTTCGCGCTGCTGGAGCAGCAGCATCAACAGCGTTTGCTGAAGGCTGCCTAGCGGCTTAATCCCTGGGACAGCGCCAGCACCAGTTGGGAAAGGTTGACGGCGACCACGAGCCACATGACGAGCTCGACGCGGCCCAGCCGATGGTCGACCCTTTCCACCCGCTGGTCGACCGTCTCAAGGCGCTGGTCGACCCTTTCCACACGCAGGTCGACCGTCTCAAGGCGATGGTCGACCCTTTCCACCCGCTGGTCGACCGTCTCAAGGCGATGGTCGACCCTTTCCACCCGCTGGTCGACCGTCTCGAGGTGCTGGTCAACCCTTTCCACCCGCTGGTCGACCTTGTCAACCCGCGTGGTCAGGTTGTCGACCCTGACGGAAAGCGCCGCCACATCGGCACGCAACAGCGAGACCTCATGTTCGAGCGTCTGCAAGCGCCAGACCAAACCATTCAGCCGCTCCTCAAGCACAGTCGCTTTGACCGTCAGCGCGGCGACTTCCTTACGCATCGCGCCGACCATCTCACTGTGACTGCGCAGCACCCGCTCAAGCGCCGCCAGGCGCTCGTCCTGGTCGACCAGCTGCTCGCCGTGGGATTCGAGCTGTTCTGTGTGCGCCGCGTTCACCAGTTCGGTAAGCGCATCAACCCGCGCGGCCAGCATATCCACTCTCTCGGACAATTCCATAGCCCCCTCCACTCCTTCCGGTGCACGACTAAAGTTTATACTGTTTGCGGGAATACGATGGTCGTTCATGCATCCATTGTCGGACACAAAAAAACGGACTCATCCGACAAAGACAGCGCGGTTTGATCTGCGTCGAGCAGGAGCGGTGTCGGGCGGGACGGCCTCCCACTTGCTTAAAAACCAAATAGTGCGCATCAAGGCTTGCGGCTGCGAAGCAAATCAGTGATAATGCGGGTCGCGTTGCCGGGATGGCGGAATAGGTAGACGCACGGGACTCAAAATCCCGCGCCGCAAGGCGTGCCGGTTCGATTCCGGCTCCCGGCACCATGAATGTGAATTGAGTACGAAACACACTGCTTCACCAAACGACAAAACCCGCATCGCCATCAGGCTCTGCGGGTTTTTTGTTGGATGGCGCCGGCGCGCCGGCCCGTCACTGGTGACGGCGGATGGCGTCGCTCTTCCTGCGGGTCTCCGGATAGGCCAGCACGCGGCGGATCGCTTCGGTGGGGACCTTATACGTTTGCATATACGCCCAGGCGATCGCGCTCCCCTGCGACTCGGCCAGCCAAATTCCATGTTCCACCGCCGCGCTCAGCGAAGCGTTGTGTCGTTGTTCTGTTTGCATGTGCTCTCTCCCAATGGACACGCAAGTTATCATAAAAATAAAAACAATGTCGCGTGCGAACTAAAGTGCAGCCATTATACTGTATAAAAAGACAATTTCCCCCACCACGCCCCCACCCCTTCGTTAGGCCCCGAACAGACGCGGCCCCACGCCCCCTTTATGCTGGGGTTTTTAACTCGGGAGCAGTCATGGGCTTTGACCTCGGAAACTTATTGCAGCAGTTCGCGGGACATCCAACCGCGGCCGATCCGGAAGGCGTCGCGCAGGCGTTCTCGCACGTTGTCGGCGATACGCCGCGCTCTTCCCTCGCGCAGGGATTGGCTTCCGCCTTCCTGTCGAACGAAACGCCGCCTTTCGGCCAACTGGTCAGCCAGCTGTTCGTGCGCAGCGATCCGCAGGTGCAGGCCGGCTTGCTGAACCAGCTGCTGGACGACGTCGGTCCGGCGATGCTCACTGCCCTTGCCGGCAGCGTCGGCGAACTGTTCACCGCCAATGGCCATGCGACATTGACACCCGGGCAGGTGGCCGAAATCACCCCGCCGCAAGTGGCCGAAATCGCCACCACCGCGCAACAGCACAATCCCGGCGTCGTCGAGCGCGTCGCGACTTTTTTCGCGGACCATCCGCAACTGGTCAACTCGCTGGACAGCGCCAGCTTGAAGGTCGCGCTGGGCAAAATGGCCCAGGTGCACTAACCGGCTCCGCAGCAACGACAAAGTAAGGATCAAACGACGGCAGGGTTGTTTTGAGTTTAATGCCAATAAGTTAAGCATGCTATTTTGACCATGGCGGCGGGCGCCCGCTCGCCGTTTTCCACTTACTGGAGGTTAAGATGGCTGTTCCATTCAAATCCGCTTTGATTTCAGCTTTCGCATTGGCGTTGACCCTGGGCCTGAGTAGCGGCGCCTCGGCCGATCCACTGACCGAAAACTTCGACGCCGGCGTGCCCGCAGGCTGGACCGTCAACAACCTGAGTCAACCGCCGGGCACGCTCGACTGGTTCCAGGGCAACGAGTTCGTCTTTCCAGCGCAGCAGGGCGCGCCGAACTCCTATCTCGCCGCCAACTTTGAATCCGGCGGAGAGGTCTCCACCATCAGCACCTGGCTGATACTGCCCACGTCCACCTACCGCAATGGCGACACGCTGTCGTTCTACAGCCGCACCGCCGACTTTTCGGAATGGCCGGACCGGCTGGAGGTCCGCTTCAGCAACGTCGGCGGCACCGATGTCGGCACCACCGCGACCAGCGTGGGCACCTTCTCCACCCTGCTCATCAGCATCAATTCCGCGCTGACGGTGGGTGGCTATCCGGAAGAGTGGACCCGCTACAGCGCCACCCTGAGCGGCCTGACCGGCCCGACCAGCGGGGCGTTCGCGTTCCGCTACACGGTCACCGACGGCGGGCTGTTCGGCGCTAACTCGAACTACATCGGTATCGACACGGTGCAAATCACCGCCGTGCCCGAACCAAGCGTGTACATGATGATGGCGTTCGGACTGGGCATGGTCGGCTACATGCGCAGGCGTCAATCCCGCGCTTAAGCGGGCGACTGTGGGGCGGGTCCGCCTTAGCGTGGGCCCGCCCCCGGCGTAGAATGTCGCCATGGCTACCAAATCCCCGAAATCCCCCACCTTTCCCGGTCCGTTGACGGCGCGCGGCGCCGTGCTGGCGGTACTGCTGTCAGATAGCGACCAGTCCGGCAATCCGCCGCTGCAAGGGCGCACCTCGCTCGCGGCCATCATCAAGAGCTTGAAGCGCAAATATCACTGGCCGGTCGAAGTCAGCAGCTTTCCGTCGAACGGCGCCGATGGCCGGGCCACCTGGGCCACCGTCTACAGCATGCCCGCCGCCGTGGTGGAACGCGCGCTCGACCGGGGCGGACGCGAATGGCTGGAGCGCCGGAGCGCCGCCAGGGACGCGCCGTAACATCTGCTTACTCTGGAAACACTTTCTACGTCACCCCCTTCCCTTCCCGCCCCGTTATAGGAGCAAGCGCCACAGATGGCGATATTCAGGAGAGAAGAAAATGGAACATACCGTACCTAACCGCATGCACCCGTTGCTGGCCGTCGCCGCGTTTTCCGTGACCATCGTCAGCCTCGTCGGCGCCGCCTCCATTCTCGGCCTGCTGCCGTACTCGCAAGCGAAAGGCAGCGCGGCGCCGGAGATCAGCGCCACCGTGCCCGCGATGCAGGCGAACCAGCCGCTGACCGCGCAGGTGCAACCGCAGCAGCAGCCACAACCGCAGCCACGCCAGATCGTCGAGCGCCGCACCGTCGTGCATCACACGTATGCGCCGGCCCGCCAGGCAAGCCGCAATGACGACCGGAACGAAGTGGCGCAGGCGCCGGTACAACGCGCTCCGGCCCCCGCGCCGGCACCGCAGAACAGCGCGGTCGGCATCGGCCTGGGCGCGGTGGTGGGTGGCCTGCTGGGCAACCAGGTGGGCGACGGGAAAGGCAGGACGCTGGCAACCATCGCCGGCGCGGTCGGCGGCGCCTATGCCGGCAACGAAATCGCCAAGCGCAATCAGCAAGAACAGTAAGCCAGAGTCGCGGTCCGGCGCATTCCCGCGCCGGACCGGGAACCCGGTTAGTACTTGGCCGGCGCGTTGGGCGCCGGTGTCGCCTGTCGGATGAAGTCGCGCAGATCCTCGTTGGCGCTTGCCAGGTCTTCCGACCGCAAATACATCATGTGCCCGCTGCGGTAGCCTTCAAAACGCAGGCGGTCCTTCATCTTGCCGCTCGGGTCCAGCTGCCACATCGTGTACTTGGCGTCGAAGTAGGTGCAGGCGCCGTCGTAGTAGCCTGACTGGATCATCACCTTCAGGTAGGGGTTGGCGGCCATCGCCAGGCGCAGGTTCTCGCCGGTCTTCTCGTTCTTGAAATCCCACGGATGGACGTCGCCGAACAGGTTGTACTTGATGTCGGTCTTGTAGCCCAGGTCCACCCGCAGATACTGGTTGATGGCCGGCGTGAACGAGTGCAGCCACGACGTCAGTTCGGCGTTGTAATCGACCTTGTCGCCCGAATCGGTCTTGTCGATGCCGAGGTAGCGCGAGTCGAGGCGGCCGACGGTCTTGCCCTGCTTGCGCAGCAACTCCTTCCAGAAACTATCCACCGGCACCGACAGGTTATTCTGCAGCACATAGGTTTCCGACAAACCGGAGTAGCGCGCGAACTTGGCGGCGATCTGCGCCTTCTTCTGCGGATCGATAAAGCCGCCGCGCGCGGTCGCCGGCAGCAGTTCGTCGACGGTGAAGGCTTCGACTTCCGGCAGCAAATCCTTCAGGTCGCGCGCCTGCAAGTCGGCCGGCAGCACCTTTTGATACCACGCGGTGGCGGCGAAGTACGGCAGCGCCAGCGCGTCGGCGACAATGCCGTCGCGCTTGAGGCCCAGTTCCGTCGGCGACACCAGCACCACGCCGTTCAAATACATCCACTGGGCGTTCTGCAATTCCAGCGCCAGGCCGGCCACGCGCGAGGTGCCGTAGCTCTCGCCGATCAGGTATTTCGGCGACGTCCAGCGGCCTTCGCGCGAGACGAAGGTGCTGACCCATTCGGCCAGGTACGCGATGTCGGCGTTAACGCCGAAGAAGCGAGCGCGGTCGCCCTTGCCGTCCAATACGCGCGAGAAGCCGGTGTTGACCGGATCGATGAAGATGATGTCGGCGACGTCGAGTATCGAGTGCGGGTTGTCGCGCACGCCGTAGGGTTGGGTGGGATAGCCTTCGGCGTCGAGGTTCAGCACCTTGGGGCCGGTGTAGGCGACGTGCATCCACACCGACGCCGATCCCGGACCGCCATTAAACGACAGCACCAGCGGACGCCTGCTCTTGTCGGCGACGTCGGTGCGCTGGTAGTAGGTGTAGAACAAGGTCGCGCTGACCTTGCCGTCCTTGTCCCACACCGGCTGCGTGCCCGCCGTGACCTTGTACGGCACCGCCTTGCCTTTGATGGTCACGGTCGCGGTTTTGCTCACACGCGAATCGGCCTTGATGACGCGCTCGTTGGCCAGCAGATCGGCCGCGCGCTCCTTGCCCGGCGCCGACGGTGCTTTGTCGACTTTGTCGGCTTTGTCTGACTCGTGGTCCTGGGCGCAGACGGCCGCGCTGACGGCCAGCAGCATGAGGGCAAGCTTGGATTTCATGGGCTACTCTTGACGTTAAAGAATCAATGGTAGTCCAATCAAATACCACTCGACAACAAAATACGTGCTACCGGCGGTACCGATTTGTCACATATTGTTTCCAACGTGGTTTCAACGCGGCTTTAGCGCGGCCGCCAGTCCAGCACGCGCACCGGCCGGGGCGGCACCGCCGCCTGTCCCTCGCCGTCGACCTGCTGCACGTCCTGCACGAACAGGCTGAGCACGCCGTTGCGCCGCCACAACTCGGTGTCGAAACTCGGCTCCCACGCGCCCACCGAGGTGGTGGTCAGATCGTCCACCCGCCACTTGCCGCCGACGAAATCGCTGATGCTGACGACCGACACCTTGCTGCCGCGCTCCTCGTCGCGGAACACCAGCAAGCCGCCCGGCGTGCCCGTGCCGGGGCCGGCATCGACCATGATTTGCGGGCGCGCGATCGGGATGCGCTTGGTGCCCTGCCCGCTCAGCGAAAACGCCGTCTTGCGGAAATCGAGCGAACGCGCCGTCCAGCCGGCGCCGGTGTGGAACACCACGTGGTACTGCGGAACCGTCGAACCGGCGTCGCGCCAGTAGCTGGCGATGTAGGGGTTGCCGTCGCGGTCGGCCGCCATCGAGGTCTGGTTGATCAGCTCGCTGTTTTGCGGGATGCGCAGCGCGTACTCGGCGCTGCCGGCACTGATCGGCAAGGTGTAGGGCTGGCCGTCCGATTTCTCCCAGGTCATGCCGCCGTCGCGCGAGCGCGCGTAGGCCAGGTCGTGGTTGCTGGCCACGTCCGGCGATTCGCGCCACACCCACGACAGGTGCAAGGTGCCCATGTGGTCGAGGAAGGCTTGCCAGTACGCGTTGCGCTTGCCTTCGCCGGTGATCAGGTTGGTGTGCAGCCGCGACCAGCGCTGCGTCTTCGCGTCGTAGCGGTTGATGACCAGGTCGCCCCGGCCGGAACCGCCCAATCGGTAGAAAAACAGCAGATTGCCGTCCGGCAGACGGTAGAACTCGGGATACGACACCGATTCCTCGTCGGCGCCGACCATGGCCAGCTTGGCGCCCAGTTCCAGCGATCCCGGCGTCACGCCGCGCGCGTAGCGCAGCGCGTTGTTGTGGTGGTCCCAGGACACGTGCAGGTAGCCGGCGCCGTCGAGCATAAGGCTGATGGCGTTGTGGGCGTCGGCGGCATTGCCCCGATACGGCGTGCGGTGCGTGGTCCAGCGGGACGTGCCCAGCTTGCGCTTGCCCAGTACCAGATAGCGCTCGGCGTCGTAGTAGCCGACATATTGCGTGTGCTGGTCCGAGACGAGCGAATTCTTGCGGAACACCACGGCGTTGACCGAATTGTTGGCCCAGCCTGGGCCGACGACCGATTCCGTCGGCGCCTTGGCGGAGTCTGCCGCTGTCGCCCACGATGACGCGGCGGCGACGCATACGGCCACCAGGGCCGCCGACAACAAGTTGTTCTTCATCTCAGTCGTCCTTCTTGACACATATCAAATGCAACTTTAGTTTCCTTTGGGAAAATATGCCATATAATATCCCTCGCTCCACCCGCGCCCAAAAAATGCCGCCATGACAACCGATATCCTCGACACCGCCCCGCACGACGCTCCTTTGGAATTCTGGGAGCAACGCATCAAAGCCAGCCGCTGGTTGATCACCAAGACCGTGGCGCTGGGCGCGTGCGCCGCCGTGCTCGGGTTATTGGGCCAGGGCTGGCTGGAGCACGCGGCGCCGCTGTTTCCCTTCATCAGCCAGAATTATGGCATCTGGCAAGCGGTCTATCTGCTCTCCCTGCTGATCATTTTCCTCATCTGGGCGGCCGCGATGCGGCAAAAACTGGGGCTGCTGGAAAATAGCAAAAAGGGTTTTCAGGTGCAGCAGCGCATCGCCGAGTACAACGAGCGGCGCGCGCAGCAGGCGCTCGAGGCGCGGGAGCGGCGCAAGAAGCTGGAAGAGGACCGCGACCCGGTGTCGTTCTTCAAGAGCGCCACGCGCAGCAAGAAGTTCGACTACTAAATTCGACAGCTTCTTCACTCGTAGCGCAGGCAATCGACCGGCAGCAGCTTCGACGCCCGCCGCGCCGGATAGAATCCGAAGAACACACCCACCAGGCTGGAAAAGCCGCACGCCACCACCACCGCCTGCAAGGTGATGAACACGTCGAACTTGCCGGTCGCGGTGATCCCGGCCGCCGCCGCCGTGGCCAGCAGTATCCCGAACACTCCGCCCACCAGGCAGATGACCACCGCCTCCGTCAGGAACTGCAGCAGCACGTCGCGCGGCTTGGCGCCGATCGCCATGCGGATGCCGATCTCGCGGGTGCGCTCGGTCACCGACACCAGCATGATGTTCATGATGCCGATGCCGCCAACGATCAGCGAGATCGCGCCGATCAGCCCAAGCAGCGCGGCCAAGCCGGCGCTGATGGTCTTGGCCGTTTCGGCGAACGAGGCCAGGTTATCGATGCGGAAGTCGTCCGGCTGCTCGAACTTGATGCGGTGACGGTCGCGCAGCGTTTCGTTGATGTCCTGGATGGCGTCCTGCAGGTTGCCGCCGGACTTGCCCTGCGCGACCACGTAATGCACGTTGCCGGGGAAGGGCATCTTCACCAGGTTGGCGGCGGCGGCGGTGATCGGCACCAGCACGTAGTCGCTCAAATCGCCGCCGTCGACCTGCTTGCCTTCGCCGTACAGCACCCCCACCACCTGGAACGAGACGTTCTCGATACGGATGTATTTGCCCAGCGGGTCGATCTTGTAGAAGAACTGGTCGGCGATCTTGCGGCCGATGACCACCATGCGCGCGGCCGAGCGCACGTCGGCGTCGCTGAAGGCGCTGCCCTTGTCGATCTTCCAGCCACGGATCTTGAACATGTCCGGCGTCACGCCATGCACCGTCTTCGACGCGCTCTCATTGCCGACCGCCAGATTGAAGCCGCCCTGCAGCGTCGGCGCGGCGCCGGCCAGCGACGGCAGCCGGTTCAGCGCCGCCGCGTCGAGCATCGTCAGGGCCGGGGCGGCGCCGTTGCGCAGGCGTTGCTGCTGCGCGCGATCGCCGCCGGGGGAGATGAACAGCATGTTGGTGCCCAGCTGCTCCAGCTGCTTGCCAATGAAGCGTTTCATGCTGTCGCCGACGGCCAGCAGCAGCACCACCGAGGCGATGCCGATGATAATGCCCAGCATCGTCAGCAGGGTGCGCAGGCGGTTCGCCAGCATCGAGCGGAACGCCTCTATCGTGATCTGTAAAGGATTCATGGCGCCGCCACGCTGGTCGTCGCGACGGGTGGGTGAGGTGGATGGCCGAGGGCCGCCTCCTGGCTCAGCGCCATCTCGCGCAGGCCTTCGGCGGCCGGGCCGTCGTACAGCACATGGCCGTCCTTGAGGCGCATCAGCCGCTTGCTGTAGGCGGCGATGTCCGGTTCGTGCGTGACCAGCAGGATGGTGATGCCGCGCTCCGCGTTCAATTGCTGGAACGAGCGCATGATCTCCTCGCTGGTCTGCGTATCGAGATTGCCGGTCGGTTCGTCGGCCAGGATCAGCGGCGGATCGCCGACCAGCGCGCGGGCGATCGCCACGCGCTGCTGCTGGCCGCCGGACAGCTGGTTCGGCGTGCGCTTGGCGTACTCCCTCAATCCCACGCGCTCCAGCTCCACCAGCGCCTTGGCGTGCGCCTTCGCGCGCGAGACGCCGGCGTAGATCAATGGCAGCGCAACGTTCTCCGCCACGCTCATGCGCTTGATCAGGTTAAAACTCTGGAACACAAAGCCGATGGTGCGGTTGCGGATGGTGGCCAGTTCCGCGCGCGACAAGGTCAGCGTGTCGACGCCGTTGAGCAAGTAGCTGCCGCCGGTGGCCTGGTCCAGGCAGCCGAAGATGTTCATCAAGGTCGACTTGCCGGAGCCGGACTGCCCCATCACCGCCAGGAAGTCGCCGCGCGGCACCGCCAGGTCGATCCCGAACAGCACCTTGGTCTCGACGCCGCCCGAGAAGTAGCTCTTGGTGACGCCGCGTATGTCGATCAGGGCATTGGCCACCCCGCCATCGGATTGCGGCGTCATCAACGCACACCGTCCTTGTTCTCGACGATCGCGCGGGTGACGACCTTGTCACCCTTCTTCAAGGCGCCGCCCACCACCTCGGTGTAGCGGAAGTTCGACAGGCCGATCTTGACGTCCATCGGCTGCGGCTGATTTTTGGCGTCGAGCGTGTAGATCTTGAAGGTGCGCGTGAGGTCGGCCTTGGTGCGGAAGGCGGCATCGTCTTCCGGCGGCGGCGCGTCCAGCGCGGTGTCGGCGTCGGCGCCGGCGCCGGCCCCTGCGCCCTTGCCCTTGGCCGACTTGGCCTGCCGCTCAAGCTCCTCGTCGCTGAGGCGGAAGCGCAGCGCGGCGGTCGGGATGCGCAGCACATTCTCGCGGTTGCCCACCAGCAGACGCACCTGCGCCGTCATGCCCGGCTTGAGCAGTTCGTCCTGGTTGTCGACGTCGAGCACCACGTTGTAGGTGACGACGTTCTGCACCACGTTGGCGGCCAGGCGGAATTGCCGCATGCGCGCCTCGAATTCCCGGTCGGGATAGGCGTCGACGACGAAGCGCGCCTGCTGTCCCTCCTTCAGCGCGCCGACGTCCGCCTCCGAGACGCTGGTGTCGATCTGCATCTTGGTCAGGTCCTGCGCGATCTGGAACAGGGTCGGCGTGGTGAACGACGCCGCCACCGTCTGCCCCAGGTCCACGGTGCGCTTGATGATCACCCCGTCGATCGGCGAGCGGATCACGCTGTTGTTCAGGTCCGCCTGCGCGCGCGCCAGCTGCGCCTGCGTCAATTGGATATTCGCCTGCGCCACGTCGACCTCGCGCTTGGACTGGTCCAGCGCCAACGGCGAGATGAAGCTTTGCGTCACGAGCGTCTGGTTGCGCTGGTGCGTGGCCTGCGCCAGCCGCAGCGAGGCGCGCGCCGACGCCAGTTGCGCCTCGCCCTGGCGGATCTGCGCGTTGAAGATGGTCGGGTCGAGCGTCAGCAGGATCTGGCCCTTTTTCACGCGGTCGTTGAAGTCCGCCTTCAGCACATTGACCGTGCCCGAGACCTGCGAACCGATGTTGATCAGGGCGACCGGATTGATGGTGCCGGTGGCAGTCACCGTCTGCGTGATGGTGCCGGTATCGACGGCCGCGACGCGGAACCGTGGCGGCTCCACCACGGGGGTCTGGCTTTTGGAATAGAACGCCAGCGCGGCGCCGCCGATCACGATCACGCCAACCGCCAGCGCGATCTTTTTCTTGGTGAAAAAGGCCATCGTTTTTTATCTGTCTCATAGTGGAGATCCGGCCATATGCGGATCAACCCGGCAAGTATTGAGCAGTTTTGCAAAAAACGCAATCCGGCGCTTTGAATCGCCGTCCCTCAAAACGGGGATGGAGACGCGTATCACTTAGGGGGTGGCCCCCCGCACCCCGATGTCGGGATATGCAATTTTGCAATCCAACTTTGCAGGAATGGCCGTTCCCAGCGGCCAAAATCAGCCCTACCATGCACTCCATTGTCAGGCCACAACGGCCCGCGAACGCCTCACCCCACGGAGCAAAAACATGAACGCATCCCTCAAAGAATCCCTCACCGTCACGGTTGCCGACGGCAGCTTCCAGTGCTACGTCGCGCGGCCGTCCAACAGCGACAGCGCGCCGGTCATCGTGGTTTTGCAGGAGATCTTCGGCGTCAACGCCGGCATCCGCAGCATCTGCGACGACTACGCCGCCAAGGGCTACATCGCCGTCGGCCCCGACCTGTTCTGGCGCGCCGCGCCGGGCCTGGACATGTCCGAGGCCAACCCCGGCGACTGGGAGCGCGGCTTCGCGCTGTACAGCGCCTATGACTTCGGCGCCGGCGTCGGTGACATCGCCGCCACCGTGGCGGCAGCCCGCGCCATGACCGGCGCCTCCGGCAAGGTCGGCGTGACCGGTTACTGCCTCGGCGGGCTGATGACCTTCCTCACCGCCGCCCGCGCCGACGCCGACGCCTTCGTCGCCTACTACGGCGGCGCCACCGAAAACTACGCCGCCGAAGGCGTCAACGTCAAACGCCCGCTGCTCTACCACCTGGCCGGCGACGACGAATACATCGGCAAGGACGCGCAGGCGGTCATCAACGCCGCCCTCAAGGACAACGCCAACATCGAGATGCACACCTACCCGGGCTGCAACCACGCCTTCGCCCGCCCGGGCGGCGACCACTACGACGCCAACGCCGCGACCTTGGCCAACGGCCGCACCGACGCCTTCTTCAAACAGCACCTGAACTGATTTTAAATCCCATCGACCAATAAGGAAAAACCATGTCCAACAACGATAACCATCAAGTCAATCCATCCCGTCGCTCCGCCATGGTCGGCGGCGCGTTCGCCGCCGCCGCCGCAGTCGCCACCGCGCTGCCGCTGGCCGCCGTCAGCACCGACAGCCAGGCCGCGACCACGGGCGGCAAGATCCAGAAGACCGCCAGCACCATCACCACCCGCGACGGCGTCGAGATCTATTACAAGGATTGGGGCCCGCGCAACGGCCAACCGGTGATCCTCAGCCACGGCTGGCCGCTCAACGCGGACAGCTGGGAATCGGCCGCCTTCCACCTGGCGAACAACGGCTTCCGCGTGGTCAGCCACGACCGCCGTGGCCACGGCCGTTCGAGCCAGCCATGGGACGGCAACGACATGGACCACTACGCCGACGACCTGGCGCAACTGATCGAGGCGCTCAACCTGAACAACATCATTCTGGCCGGCTTCTCCACCGGCGGCGGCGAGGTGGCGCGCTACGTCGGCCGCCACGGCACCAAGCGCGTCGCCAAGCTGGCGCTGATTTCCGCCGTCACGCCGCTGATGCTCAAGACCGACACCAATCCGGGCGGCCTGCCGCTGTCGGTGTTCGACGGCATCCGCGCCGCGTCCGAGGCCAATCGCGGCCAGTTGTACCTGGACTTCGCCTCCGGCCCGTTCTACGGCTACAACCGCCCCGGCGCCAAGCCGTCGCAGGGCCTGATCAACGCCTTCTACAGCCAGGGCATGCAGGCCGGCCATAAGAACACCTACGATTCGATCGCGGCGTTCGCCCAGACCGACTTCCGCGACGACCTGAAAAACTTCGACAAGCCGACCCTGATCATCGCCGGCGAGGACGACCAGGTGGTGCCGATCGACGCCGCCGCCCGCGCCGCCGCCAAGATCGTCAAACATGCCAAGTTGATCACCTATCCGGGCGCGCCGCACGGCCTGACCGACACCCACAAAGAAAAGTTCAACGCCGACTTCCTGGCCTTCGCCAAGTCCTGACAGGACGCGCAACAACAGTTCCCCAAAAACCGCCTTCGGGCGGTTTTTTATGTGATATGGTCGCCCTTCCGCAGGCCCAGGCAGCACCCGAT
Source organism: Oxalobacteraceae bacterium OTU3CAMAD1 (assembly GCA_024123915.1). Classification (NCBI taxonomy): domain Bacteria; kingdom Pseudomonadati; phylum Pseudomonadota; class Betaproteobacteria; order Burkholderiales; family Oxalobacteraceae; species Oxalobacteraceae bacterium OTU3CAMAD1. Next base: position 7,065,549 of record CP099650.1, read on the forward strand.
ATCACATGAATACCCACTTACTACAGCAACTGTTCTCGCCGCCGGACGATCCATCGCTGATCAACTACGGCACATACTCCCCCATGCTGGTCACGCTCTCCGTCCTGGTTGCCATTTTTTCATCATGGATGGCCTTGCAGGTGGTGGGCCTGGCGCACGCCAGCACCAGCCGGGGGCGCGCCCTGCGCACCATCATGCTCGCCAGCGGCAGCCTGGCGCTGGGCTGCGGCGTGTGGGCCATGCACTTCATCGGCATGCTGGCCTTTAACCTGTGCACCGTGGTCGATTACGATCCCGGCACCACCCTGCTGTCGGTGCTGCCCAGCCTTGGCGCCTCCTGCGTCGCGCTGGCGATCATCAGCCGCAGCAAGCTGACCACCGCCACCCTGTTGACCGGCGGCCTGCTGGTGGGCGCGGGCATCGGCGCCATGCACTACACCGGCATGGCGGCGATGCAAATGGATCTCGCCCTGCGCTACGATCCGGCGATGTTCGCGCTGTCGATCGTCGTGGCCGTGGTGCTGTCCACGCTGGCGCTGTGGATCCGTTTCGGCCTGCGCAACCTGCGCGGCCGGCTGCACCGCCACGTGCTGGGATTGATCAGCGCCAGCGTGATGGGCTGCGCCATCGCCGGCATGCACTACACCGGCATGGCGGCCGCGCGCTTCGTCGGCCAGCTTCCCCCGGGCGCCGTGCCGGAACAACGCGGCACCTACCTGGCGCTGGCGACCGGCCTGATCACGGTCGCCATCACCATTTTCATCATGTCGGCCAACGGCCTGCTGCGCTACCGTGAACTGTTCCGCCAGAAAAGCGAAAGCGAGAGCTGGATGCGCGCGCTGCTCACCACCACCATCGACGGCGTCATCACCATCGACCGCGCCGGCACCATCCACGAATTCAATACCTCGGCCGAGCGCATCTTCGGCTGGACGCGCGAACAGATCGTCGGCCGCGATATCCGCCTGCTGATGGCCGACCAGGAACGCGCCGAACGCGAAGGCCTGCTCAAGTACCTGGGCGAGGACAGTTCGATGCTACCGGCCAAGGGCCGCGAGGTGCTGGGGGTGCGCAAGGACGGCGCCATCGTGCCGGTGCGCCTGGCGATCGGCCACGCGGCGCTGGCCGACCGCGATCTGTTCGTGCTGTTCATCACCGACATCAGCGAGCGGCGCGCCATCATGCAGGCCTTGCGCGACAGCGAGCAGCAATTGCGCTCCCTGGTCGGCAACATCCCCGGCATCTCCTTCCGCAGCAGCATGGAGTTCGACGCGCCGCCGCTGTTTATCAGCGACGGCATCGAACGCCTGACCGGCCACCCGGCCAGCGATTTCACCGGCGCCGGGCGCACCCGCAAACTCAGCTCCCTGATCATGCCCGAGGATCGCGCCGGCGTGGCAGCGGAAATCGCCCACAGCATCGCCGCGCTAACGCCCTACAAGATTGAATACCGTGTCGTCCACGCCGACGGCGGCACCCGCTGGGTATGGGAAAACGGCGCCGTCACGCGCGACGAGGAGCGGCCGGAGATCGTCTGGATCGACGGCGTGATCCTCGACATCACCGAACGCCATCAGATGGAGCAGGAACTGCGCGAGGCCAAGGAGATCGCCGAACAGGCGGCGGCTGCGCGCGCCAGCTTCGTCGCCAACATGAGTCACGAGATCCGCACGCCGCTCAACGCCATCCTCGGCTTCACCAAGGTGCTGCTCGACACCGATCTCGATGCCAGCCAGCGCCACCAGCTGGGCACCGTGCACAAGGCCGGCCGCTCGCTGCTACGCCTGCTCAACGGGGTGCTCGACACGGCAAAGCTGGACAAAGGCGCGGTGGAACTGGAAAATGCCGACTACAACCTGGCGGAGCTGATCGACGAACTGGCGTCCACCTTCGGCGGCAACGCCCGCAACAAGGGCTTGCGCATCGAGGTCGATTACGACCCGGCGCTGCCGGCATGGCTGCACGGCGACCAGCTGCGCATGCGCCAGGTCATCGGCAACCTGGTCGACAACGCCATCAAGTTCACCGAGGCCGGCACCGTCACTCTGCGCGCGCGGCGCGAAGCAGGTTGCCTGTGCATCGAGGTGCGGGACACCGGCATCGGCATCGCGCCGCAACGGCTGCAAGCGATCTTCGACCAGTTCACCCAGGCCGACGCCTCGATGACGCGGCGCTTCGGCGGCACGGGACTGGGCACCACCATCAGCCGCCAGCTGGTCACCTTGATGGGTGGCCGGATCTGGGCCGAGAGCACGCCGGGCCGGGGCGCAACCTTCCACGTCAGGCTGCCGCTGGAGGCGGCCGGCGACCAGACCGGTCGACATGCCGGCGAGGATGCCGGCGCCGATGTGCCGGCGGCATTCCGGCCGCCGCCGCCGGCCGGAATGCCGCCGGCCGGCTACGACGCCGCCCTGGTGCGCGCCAAGGCCTGCCTGCTGCTGCCGGCGCTCAAACGCGGGGAATTGAACGACGCCGCGCTGGCGGCGCTGGCGGCGGGCGTCGGCGGCGCCGGCGCGCCGGCCGCGCTGACGCGGCAAATGGCCGACATCGAAAACGCCTTGAATGAATTTGACTTACCGCTCGCGCACGCGACACTGGAAGCCATGCTGGAGAGCCTGGCCGAGGAGGAAAACCAATGATAACGACGCACCAACCAAACATGCCGTTGATCCTCGCGGTCGACGACGAACCGAACAACCTGCAGCTGCTGCGCCACATCCTGCAAGACCAATACCGCCTGCTGTACGCCAAGGACGGCGCGCGCGCGCTGGAGCTGGCGCGCCAGGAGCTGCCGCAGCTGATCCTGCTGGACGTGATGATGCCGGGGATGACGGGCTACGACGTCTGCCGCGCGCTCAAGGCCGACGGCGCCACCGCCGACATCCCGGTCATCTTCGTCACCGCGCTGACCGAAGGCGAGGATGAAGTCATCGGCTTCGACGCCGGCGCCGTCGACTACATCACCAAACCGGTCAACCCGGCGATCGTGCGCGCGCGCGTGCGCACCCACTTGTCGCTGGTGCGCGTGGACGAACTCAAACGCACGCGCCTGGAGATCGTCCAGCGCCTCGGCCTGGCCGCCGAATACAAGGACAACGAGACCGGCCGCCACGTGATCCGCATGAGCCACTATTCGCGCATCCTCGGCCTGGCGCTGGGCATGGGCGAGGCCGAGGCGGACGACCTGCTGCACGCGGCGCCGATGCACGATGTCGGCAAGATCGGCATCCCCGACAGCATCCTGCGCAAACCGGGGCCGCTGGACGCGGACGAATGGAAGATCATGCAATCGCACGCCGCGATCGGCGGCGAGATCATCGGCCAGCACGCGCACGGCATGCTGGCGATGGCGCACCAGCTGGCGGTGACGCACCACGAAAAATGGGATGGCAGCGGCTATCCGAACGGCCTGGCCGGCGAACAGATTCCGCTGGTGGGACGCATCGTCGCCATCGCCGACGTGTTCGATGCGCTGACGTCGGCGCGGCCCTACAAGGAGGCCTGGCCGGTGGAGAAGGCGGCCGAGCATTTGCTGCAGCAGCGCGGCAAGCATTTCCAGCCGGAGCTGGTCGACCTGTTCCTGAAACAGATGCCCGCGCTCCTTGAGGTCAAGGAGCGCTGGGCAGAGCATTGAGTAGGCCTCAGGCCACCATGCGCAACGCGCGTCCCGCCATGCGCGCCATCACGCCGACCACGTGGTCGATCTGCGCCTTGGTATGGCCGGCGTTCATCATGAAGCGCAGGCGCGCCTGGCCCACCGGCGCGGCCGGGAACTGGATCGCGTCGACATGGATGCCCTCGCGCCGCAGCTCGATGGCGTAGCGCTGGCAGGTCTCGGCGTCGCCGATCAAGACCGGCAGGATCGGTGTCTGCGTCGAGATGATGGTGTAGCCCAGCGGCGCCATCTTCTCGATGAAATAGCGCTGGTTGTCCCACAGGCGCTGGCGGCGCTGCGGCTCCTCTTCCAGTAAATCCAGGGCCGCCAGCAGCGCGGCCGCCTGGTCCGGCGGCGGCGGGCAGGTGAAGCCGTAGGCGGAACTGGTCAGGCGGATCACGTCGGCGACGTCCGGTTCGACGGCGACGAAGCCGCCGATCGAACCGAGCGCCTTGCTCAGGGTCCCCATCTGCATGATGTTCTCGCTGTAGCAGTTGAAATGCTCGGAGGTACCGCCGCCGTTGGCGCCCAGGATGCCGGTGGCGTGGGCGTCGTCGATGTACAGCAGCGCGCCATAGCGCTCGGCCAACGCCACCAGGTCCGGCAGCGGCGCGATCGTGCCCTCCATGCTGAACACGCCGTCGCTGACGATCAGCGGCGTGGTGCCCTCCTCGGCGCCGGCCTTCAGCAGCGCCTCCAGGTGGTTCATGTCGCAGTGGCGGTAGTTGTAGCGCAGCGCGCCCGACATCTGGATGCCTTCGCGGATGCTGATGTGATTGAACTCGTCCGAGTAGTAGGCGTACTTGTGGCGCTTCTTGGTGCGGAAGCCGTGCAGCCGCGCCAGCGTGGCCGCCTTGACGATCGACGACAGCACGCCGATGTTGGTCATGTAGCCGGTCACGAACAGCACCGCGTCGCCCTTGTGCTTGAGCGCCCCCAGGCGCCGTTCCAGCTCGCGGTACACTTCCAGGTCGCCGCCCAAGAGGCGCGATTCGCAGTTGCCGACGCCGTAGCGGTCCAGGCCCTGCTTGGCCGCCGCCACCAGGCGCGGATGGTTGGCCAGCGCCAGGTAGTTGTTGGTGCTGAAGGAGACCACGGTCTCGCCGCGCGTGACGAAGGTCGGATCGGGCAAGGTGCTGTGCACCAGCGAGTCGTGGTGGATCGGGTGGTGTTGCAGCCAGTGGGCGATGTCGCTTAAATCGTGCATGGTCTTGGAGAGTCGAGTGAGCGTATATCCATGATAGGAGCGCGCGCCTCTCCGCAAGCTTGCGGTCACATTACAGGTAGGATAGCTTGACGCCGCGCCCCCCCGCCTTCAACCCGGCGCCAGCGGCAGCAGGATGCGCGCGACCAGGCCGGGCGCGCCGTCCTCCAGCGCCAGCGAGCCGCCGTGCGAGGTGGCGGTGGCGCTGACGATGGACAATCCCAGGCCGTTGCCGGGCAAATGGCGGCTCTTGTCGAGGCGATAAAAGCGCTGCGTCACGTTGCCGCGTTCCGCCTCCGGGATGCCGGGGCCATTGTCGTGGATGGCGATCGAGGCCTGGCCGTGGTGAAGGCCGGCGCGCACGCGGATGGCGGCGCCCGGCCCGGCGTACTTGATGGCGTTGTCGAGCAGGCTGGCGACGGCGCTGGCCAGCAGGTTGCGGTCGCCGTCGACGTACAGCGAGGCCGGCGCGTCGACCGTCAGCGCGATGCCGCCATCCTCGGCGATGGCCTCGTACATCTCGCCGATGTCGGCCACCACCCGCCCCAGGTCGAGCCGCTCGAACAGGCGCGCGCGCATGCCCGATTCCGCCTCGGCGATCTGCAGCAGGCGTTCGAACAGGCGTATCAGATCGTCGATGTCGTCGATGGCGTCATGGGCGGCGCCGGACAGGCGCGGCACCGTCATCTCGTGGCGCAGCGCGTCGTCGAGCCGCCCGCGGATGCGGCTGAGCGGCGTGCGCAGGTCGTGGGCGATGGCGTCGGAGACGTGGCGGATGCCCTCCATCAGCAGCTCGATGCGGTCGAGCATGCGGTTGATGTCGCGGTTGAGCAGCGCGAATTCGTCGCCGCCGGAGACGGGGATGCGGTGACTGAGGTTGCCCGCCTCGATCTGCGCGGCGGTGCGGCGAATCTCGCCCAGCCTCCCCTCTATGCCACGGCGGAACAGCAGCGCGCCGCCCACCGTCAGCAACAGCGACACGCCGGCGCCGGCCAGCAGCGCGCGCCAGATCACTTCGCGCACCGCGTGCTGCTCGCTCAGGTCGCGCCCGACGATCAGCAGGCCGCCGTCGCCCATGGGCCGCAGGTACAGGCGCGCCGGCCGGTCATGGCCATTGCGCTTGACGACGGTGGTGAACATGGCCGCCGCGCGCCGCCGCCCAGGCGCGGTGGCGACGCCGGCCGGCACGGCGTCGAGGTTGCCGGCTGCGGGCGCGCCGTCGCTGGTGAGGAGCTGGAAAATCTCGCGGTCGGTGTCGATGCCGTCGGCCAGCTGGCGCCGCACCTCTTCCACCAGCGAGCCGTGGCCGGGGAAGCCCGCGTGTTCGAGCAGGCGCTCGGATTGCATGACGATCTTGCCGTCGAGGTTATCGTCGAGCACACCGATGGTGCCGGTGTAGAACACCGCCGACACCACCACGATCGAGAAGGTACCCAGCAGGCCGTAGCCCAGTGCCAGCTTGGCGGCGATCGACGCCCGCCCAAGCGGGCCGAAAGGCCGCTTGACCGGGAACCCGCCGACGCGGTTGGACGAATCAGCCAAGCGCCTGCCCCGTGTCGCCGGCCGCGCCGGCGCCCATGCGGTAGCCGACGCCGCGCAAGGTGTGGATCAGCATGACGGGGAAATCCTTGTCCACCTTGGCGCGCAGGCGGCTGATCTGGACGTCGATCACATTGGTCTGCGGGTCGAAGTGGTAGTCCCACACCGATTCGAGCAGCATGGTGCGCGTGACGACCTGGTTCTCGTTGCGCATCAGGTACTCGAGCAGCCGGTACTCGCGCGGCTGCAGGGTGATGACCTTGGGGCCGCGCGTGACGCGCATGGTGCGCAGGTCCAGGGTCAGGTCGGCCACCTGCAGCTGGGTGCTGTCGGCGCCGGGGGCGCTGCGCCGCAGCAGCGCCTCGACGCGCGCCAGCAGCTCGGAGAAGGCGAAGGGCTTGGACAGGTAGTCGTCGGCGCCGCCGCGCAGGCCCGTCACGCGGGCGTCGATGGTGGTCAGCGCGCTGACGATGATGACGGGGGTCTGCTTGCCCAGCGCGCGCAGCTTGTCGACGATGGACAGGCCGTCGATGCGGCCCGGCAGCATGCGGTCGAGGATGATCAGGTCCCACTGCTCTCCGGTGGCGTAATCGAGTCCGTCCGGACCGGTCGCGCAGGCGGTGACCAGATAGCCCGCTTCGCGCAGGCCCTTGCAGATGTAGTTCGAGGTTTCTACTTCATCTTCGATGACCAGGCAGCGCACGCGGTTCTCCATCATTTGGGGCGATGGCGGTATTCTACCCGCTTGCGGAGTACGCGGCTTGGGGCGCCGTCGGCGGCTCGTGGCCGATTACGGCGTGCCGCCTGATCCGCCCTACGTGTGTGTGCTGTTTTTCTGGAGTGGTGAACTCCCGCCCGGACGACGTCGTTGCGTCGCACAGGGGGTGGCACCATCTTGGTAGCGCCATCAATGAGGACCGTCGGCAGGGCGCGGAGTTCGGTGACCATGATAGCCGCCGGCCTCCCTAAAAGACTTGCGCCAGATCAAACAGCGCGGTCGCGCGGGGCCGGGCGCTTGCCGCCGTGGCGCGCCGACAACTCGCGGTACAGCGCGTGGTAGTTCTCGGCCATGCGCTCGGCGGTGAACAGCTCCCAGTAGCGCGCCTCGGCGCGGCGGCCCATCTCGGCGGCGCGCTCCGGCTGCTCCCACAGCAGGCGCATGGCGCCGCTGAAGGCCTGCGGGTCGTTGGGCGGCACCACCAGCCCGGTCTCGTTGTCGATGTTGATGTAGGTGGTGCCGGTGCCGATCTCGCTCGAGATCATCGGCTTGCCGAACATCGCGCCCTCCAGCAGCGAGATGCCGAACGCCTCCGAGCGCAGGTGCGACGGGAACACCATCGCGTAGCACAGGCGCAGCAGCGCGATCTTGTCCTCCTCCTCCACCGCGCCGACGAAGGTCACGTGGGTCAGCCCCAGGCGGGCGGCGTGCTCCTTGAGCTCCTGCTCGATCGGCCCGGCGCCGACGATCACCACCGGATAATCGATGTTGGCCATGGCGTCGAGCAGGATGTGCAGGCCCTTGTAGTAGCGCAGCACGCCGACGAACAGGAAGAAGCGCCCGCCGCAGCGCTCGCGCCACTTGTCCATCACCGCCGCCGACGGCTGCGGATAGATGCTTTTATCGAGGCCGTAGGTGATGGTGCGGGTCTTGTGTTCGAAGCGCTTGAGCACCGGCGACGAGGCAAGGTAGTTGGGCGAGGTGGCGATGATGGTGTCGACGCTGCGCAGAAAGCGGCGCTTGAGCGGGCTATAGACGCGCAGCAGGTTCTTCTGCCGCACGATGTCCGAGTGGTAGGTCACCACGCTCGGCTTGTTGATGCGCGCCATGAAGTGGGCGATGTCCATGAACGGCCACGGAAAATGGTAGTGGATCACGTCGGCCTTGCGCGCCAGGCGCGCCAGCGCGCGGATCGCCGCGAACGAAAAGCCGGTCGAGGCGATCTCGAAGTCCATGCGCACGCGGTGCACGGTATGGCCCTCGAACTCGATCTGCGCCGGGCCGCTGTCGCGGGTCAGGGTCAGCACTTCGTTGGTCACGCCGAGGCGGCCGGTCCCCACGCACATCTGGCGGATGACTTGCTCGATTCCGCCCCAGGTGTCGGGGTAGTAGGTCTTGTAGAAATGAAGGACGCGCATGGCTGGTGGTCGGGCTGCTCGGCGCAGCCGGGGTTATGTGGCGTTAGTGTGACAGGACGTCATGATACACGGCGGCGGTGCGGCGGGCCGCCTCGTCCCAGGTCAGTTCGAGCGCGCGGCGCCGGCCGGCGGCGACCAGGCGCTGGCGCAGCGCGTCGTCGCGCGCGATAGACGTCATGGCGGCGGTCATCTCCGGCACCGACAGCGGATCGAATTCGAGCGCGGCGCCCTGCGCCACTTCCGGCATCGAGGTGGCGTTGGAGGTGGCCACCGGAATCCCGCTGGCGAAGGCCTCGACCACCGGCAGGCCGAAACCCTCGTACAGCGACGGGAAGACGAAGGCGCCGGCGCCCGCGTACAGGTGGCGCAACTGGCCATGGTCGGTCAGCTTGTCGAGCCAGACGACGTTCTCGCCGCGCTGCTGCGCCGCCTTGACGCGGTTGACCAGCTCCTCGCTGCGCCAGCCCGGCGCGCCGACGATGACCAGCTGGCGCGCAGAACGCAGCACCGGCGGCAGCGCCAGATAGGCCTCCAGCAGGCGCGCGATGTTTTTACGCGGCTGCAGCGTGCCGACGAACAGGAAGTAGCCGGCCTGCAGCTTGTACTGCGCCAGGGTCGCGTCGCGCGCTTCGGCCGCCGGGGCGTCGAACCATTCGGCGCCGACGCCGTGGTGCACCACGCTGATGCGGCGCTCGTCGACGCCGAAGCACTCGACCAGTTCCCGGATCGAATAGCGCGAGCCGGTGATCACATGCTGCGCCTTGCGGGCGGCCTTGGCCTGCAGCCAGTTCTTCAGGCGCCGCATCTTCGGGCTGCACCACTCGGGATGGGAAATCGGCAGCGCGTCGTGCAGGGTCGCCACGACCGGGCAGTCCATGCGCACGATGCGGTAGTCGGTGGCGTGGAACAGGTCCAGCGGCGGCGCGTCCTTGCCCATCACGCGGCTCGCGTGCAGGTGCACGCTGGCCGGCAGGACCAGGTCGCCCAGGGTCGCCAGCGGAAACGACAGCGGCAGCGCGCGGCCCACCGTCAGGCGGCCGGCGTCGCCGGGCGGAGCAAAGCTGAACGGCAGCACCTCGCAGCCGGCGCCGGGCAGGTGCTCGAGCAAGGCGCGGCTGTAGACGCCGATGCCGTCCAGGCGGCCGCCGGTGAGCACCGGTTCGACGGTGGTGGTGGACAGGCCGACGCGCAGCCGGGGCGTGGCGCCCACGGCGCTCAAGCCTGGTACATCCAGCGCAGCGTGTCGGCCAGCGGCACGGTGGCAACCGGACCGGTGACGGCGGCCAGGCGGCTGTTGTCGCCGACCAGCCGCACCACTTCGTTGGCGCGCACGAAGGCGGGATTGACGTGGACGTTGATCTTGTAGCCGGCGATGTCGGCCATCATGTCGAGCGCCTCGCCGAGCGAATAGGCGTGGCCCGAGCAGATGTTGAACGCCTGGCCGGCGGCGGCCGGCGCGGCCAGCAGGCGGCGGTAGCTGCGCGCCACCATGCGCACGTCGGAGAAGTCGCGCCACACGTGCAGGTTGCCCAGCTCGATGTCGGCGGCCTTGCGGCGGAAGTGCGAGACGATTTTCGGCAGCAGGAAGTTCTCGTGCTGGCCCACGCCGGTGTAGTTGAAAGGCCGCACCACGATCAGCGGCAGCTTGTCCTGCCACAGGCGCGCCATGTATTCCATCGCCAGCTTGCTGACGGCGTAATCGTTGGCCGGCGCCGCCGGGACGTCCTCGCCGATCACGCCGACGTCGGTGTTGCCGTAGATGTTGGCGCTCGACGCCAGCAGCACGGCCGACGGTTTTTTATCCAGGCCGGCCAGCGCCTCGAGCAGGTTGCGGGTGCCGGCGACGTTGACGCGGTAGATTTGTTCGACGTCGCCGTGGCCGACGAAGGCGATGGCGGCCAGGTGCGCCACCACGTCCGGCCGCACCTCCTGCACCACGGCGGCCAGGCCGGCGCGGTCGTTCAGGTCGACCGGGTAGCGCCCCTCGGCCGGCGTGCCGTCCGGGGAAATGGTGCCGAAGACTTGATAGCCGGCCGCGCGCAGCTCCTGCTCGACATACAAGCCGGTGAAGCCGGACAGGCCGGTGATCAACGCCCGCTTGCCCGTGCCCTCGCTGCCCTCCAACGCCGCCGTCACCGCGTCCGCCTTAGAAGGAGAAGCCGGCTTTGTTGCGACGCAGGTCGGCGTCGACCATCATCTGGCACAGCTCTTCGAGCGTGGTCTTGGGCGTCCAGCCCAGTTTTTCGGTGGCCTTGGCCGGGTCGCCGATCAGCAGCTCGACTTCGGCCGGACGGTAGAACTTCGGATTGACGCGCACCAGCACCTTGCCGGTCTTTTTGCAGGTGCCGATCTCGTTGTCGGCCGCGCCGCTCCACTCGATGGCCACGTCGACCGCCTTGAAGGCCATGCTGACGAAGTCGCGCACGGTCTCGGTGCGGTTGGTGGCCAGCACATAGGTGTCCGGCTCGTCGGCCTGCAGGATGCGCCACATGCCTTCGACGTACTCCTTGGCGTAGCCCCAATCGCGCTTGGCGTCCATATTGCCCAGCTCAAGCACCTCGAGCTGGCCCAGATGGATCTTGGCCACGGAATCGGTGATCTTGCGGGTGACGAATTCACGCCCGCGCAGCGGCGACTCGTGGTTGAACAGGATGCCCGACGAGCCGAAGATGCCATACGACTCGCGGTAGTTCACCGTCATCCAATGGGCGTACAGCTTGGCCACACCGTACGGGCTGCGCGGATAAAACGGGGTGTCTTCTTTTTGCGGCACGGCCTGCACCTTGCCGAACATTTCCGAGGTCGACGCCTGATAGAAGCGGATCTTCGGATTGACGATGCGGATCGCCTCGAGCAGGTGGACCGGGCCGACGCCGGTGATCTCGGCGGTGGTCAGCGGCTGGTCGAACGACACGCCGACGAAACTCTGGGCGGCCAGGTTGTACACCTCATCCGGCTGCACCGTCTGCATCAGGCGGATGCTCGACGCCAGGTCGGTCAGGTCGTACTCGACCAGGTTCAGATTCGGATGCGACTGGATGCCAAGCTCTTCGATACGCCAGAAATTCACCGAGCTGGTACGACGATAGGTACCGGTGACCTGATAGCCCTTTTCCAGCAGCAGTTCGGCCAGATAGGCGCCGTCTTGACCGGTGATGCCTGTGATCAGAGCTTTTTTTGTTGTCGTCATGGTGTGTGGCTACAAATATAAGTAAAAATAGGCGGTTATTGTAACAGGGTCGTCACATCTCGCGGCTCGCGGCGGAAGCGAACATTACATAAATTACATCCGGTTACAGGCCCCGCGCCATAAAAAAACCGGCCGCGCCCCGGGAGGCGTGCGGCCGGCTTGTGCGCAGCGCGGTTTAGACCTTGCGCTGTGCCACCGAGTCGACCACGCACAGCGCGGTCATGTTGACGATGCGGCGCACCGTCGCCGACGGCGTCAGGATGTGCACCGCCTGGGCGCAGCCGAGCAGGATCGGGCCGACCGCGATGCCGTTGCCGGCCGCCGTCTTGACCAGGTTGTAGGCGATGTTGGCCGAGTCCATGTTCGGCGCCACCAGCAGGTTGGCGTCGCCGGTCAGGGTCGATTCCGGCATGATGGCGTGGCGCAGTTTCGAGTCGAGCGCGGTGTCGCCGTGCATCTCGCCGTCGATCTCCAGGGTTGGATCGAGCTTCTTGACCAGCGCCAGCGCGGCGCGCATCTTCTGCGCCGACTCGCTGTTGGACGAGCCGAAGTTCGAGTGCGACAGCAGCGCGGCGCGCGGCGACAGGCCGAAACGACGCATCTCCTCGGCCGCCATGACGGTGATGGCCGCCAGCTCGTTGGCCGTCGGGTTCTCGTTAACGTGGGTGTCGACCATGACGAGCTGGCGCTCCGGCATGATCAACACGTTCATCGCCGCGTAGACGCAGGCGCCTTCGCGCTTGCCCAGCACCTGGTCGATGTAGTGCAGGTGCAGCTGGGTGGTGCCGAAGGTGCCGCAGATCATGCCGTCGGCGTCGCCCTTCTTGATCATCATGGCGCCGATCAGGGTGTGGCGGCGGCGCATTTCCAGCTTGGCGTATTCCTGCGTCACGCCCTTGCGGCTGGTCATGTCGTAGTAGGTCTGCCAGTAGTCGCGATAGCGGTCGTCGTGGTCAGGGTTGATGACGTCAAAATCGACGCCGTGCTTCAGGCGCAGGCCGAACTTGGCGATGCGCGTCTCCAGCACGGCCGGACGGCCGACCAGGATCGGGCGCGCCAGTTTTTCATCGACGATGACCTGCACCGCGCGCAGCACGCGCTCTTCTTCGCCCTCGGCGTAGACGATGCGTTTGAGTTCGGCGGCGGTGCTCTTCGCGACCTGGAACAACGGCTTCATGAAGGTGCCACTGCGGTAGACGAATTGCTGCAGGCTGTCCGCGTACGCTTGCAGGTCCTTGATCGGACGGGTGGCGACGCCCGACTCCTCGGCCGCCTTGGCCACGGCCGGCGCGATCTTGATCAGCAGGCGCGGATCGAACGGCATCGGGATCAGGTACTCGGGACCGAACGACAGGTTGGTGAAGCCGTAGGTGGTGGCGACGATGTCGGACTGCTCGGCGTGCGCCAGTTCGGCGATCGCGTGGACGACGGCGATCTCCATCTCGCGCGTGATGGTGGTGGCGCCGCAATCGAGGGCGCCGCGGAAGATGTAAGGGAAGCACAGCACGTTGTTGACCTGGTTCGGATAGTCCGAACGGCCGGTGCAGATGATGGCGTCGCCGCGCACGGCCTTGACGTCGTCCGGCAGGATCTCCGGATTCGGATTGGCCAGCGCCAGGATCAGCGGGTTCGAGGCCATGGCCTTGACCATGTCCTGTTTCAGCACGCCGCCGGCCGACAGTCCGAGGAAGATGTCGGCGTCGGGGATCACTTCGGCCAAGGTGCGGGCCGAGGTGTCGCGCGCGAAGCGTTCCTTGTCCGGGTCCATCAGCTCGGTGCGGCCCTTGTAGACCACGCCGGCCAGGTCGGTGACGTAGATGTTCTCCAGCGGGAAGCCGAGATCGACGATCAGGTCCAGGCAGGCCAGCGCGGCCGCGCCGGCGCCGGAGACCACCAGTTTGCAGTTTTTAATATCTTTGCCGACGTACTGGATGCCGTTCATGATGGCCGCGCCGACGATGATGGCGGTGCCGTGCTGGTCGTCGTGGAAGACCGGGATCTTCATGCGCTCGCGCAGCTGGCGCTCGATGTAGAAGCACTCGGGCGCCTTGATGTCTTCCAGGTTGACGCCGCCGAAGGTCGGCTCGAGCGAGGCGATGATGTCGACCAGCTTGTCCGGGTCGAGCTCGTTAATTTCGATGTCGAAGACGTCGATGCCGGCGAACTTCTTGAACAGCACGCCCTTGCCTTCCATGACAGGCTTGGCGGCCAGCGGGCCGATGTTGCCCAGTCCCAGCACGGCGGTGCCGTTGGTGATGACGGCCACCAGGTTGCCGCGCGCGGTATATTTATAGGCGGCGGCCGGGTCGATAACGATTTCTTCGCACGGGGCGGCCACGCCCGGGGAGTAGGCAAGCGCCAGATCGCGCTGGTTGGTCAGTTGCTTGGTCGGCGTAACGCTGATTTTGCCTGGGGTCGGGAACTCGTGGTACTCGAGCGCTGCGACGCGCAATTGTTGACGAATTTCTTCTTTTTTCTCAGATGACGAATCCATGCTGTGCTGCCTTCCTGTTTGTGCGGTCGGAAAGCCTACGATTTTATCAGACCAATTCTTTCATTTAAGTAGGTATTTTCACCAACGGTGATAACGGTTATTGGCATAAGTTATCGTTCCCGGGGGCAATTGACCGAATTTTCGGCGTTTTTAGCGGCTTTAGGCTATCAATAGCTTCAACATAATCACATTTGAATAACAATTTAGTTTAGCTATTGATGCAGGATTGTTGATTGAGATTGTCAATATTGACCGCCCCCGACTAAAAAAAGGTCGTAGCCGCTCAGTCGCCCCCTCCGCCACACCCACCACCGCACCCGCCCCCGCAACCGGCACCACAGTCGACCCCACCGCCGCAATCGTTGCCGCTCCAATCTTCCGCTGTGACGGAATCGGGTCCCAGATCGGCGGCACAATAAACGGCTGTTGTGCCGCCTGCGCCCCGCGCGGCGCCCCGCCGTATGTCTTCGACACAATCCGGAAGGTAGACGAAGCCGTTCTTGATCTCCAGCGTTCCGTCCAAGGCGAACAGCAGTGGAAGCCGCGAGGGCTTTTTGTGGTTGATGCGTTCCTGCTCGCAGACGAGCTTCCAGGTGCGTCGCAAGCCTTTCTGCGTCTTGCGGCCCACGCCGACGTCGTGCGCCGGGGTGTGGTGCAGCGTCTTACCAAATGCGCGACGACAGAAATTCTCATAGAGCCGCGTGGACAGGATCATCTCATGCCAGAGATCATCGGCGACTTGCGAAGGCATCGCTAGAAAATACCTCCGGCGTTCGTGGTGAGCCAGAAAGAACTGGCGTAGCCCCCGAACGAC
Source organism: Oxalobacteraceae bacterium OTU3CAMAD1 (assembly GCA_024123915.1). NCBI lineage: Bacteria > Pseudomonadati > Pseudomonadota > Betaproteobacteria > Burkholderiales > Oxalobacteraceae > Oxalobacteraceae bacterium OTU3CAMAD1. The sequence goes on from CP099650.1 coordinate 7,080,581, forward strand.
TGTTTCGCAGTCGGCCGTCGATAAATGTGGGTGACGGACACGTAGCACGCCCAATAATTCCGGCGGTGGCATGAAGTTTTGGATGAACTCCTTCCGGCTTCGATTCCTGCTGCTCTCGTAGTAAATCACGCAAGCAGAAATCAGCAAGGCGGCGCCTAGACAAAAGACCATTTCCATGTTCCCTCCCCTTAACTTTAAGTGCAACAGCAATATTCCGTTTCACCGCATACGAGCACCATGCGCGTGCACTACTGCCCGTTCAGTTTCCGTGTGGCAAACCTTAACTCTAAGCCGTCCTGAACGACCGGCGAAATCGCAAACATTGCTTCTGCGCTTTTTTAGTAGTGCTCGGCCACGCTGAGGATGCGACGCGGCGGGAACCGGCAAAGGCGTGCAATCGGGGACGGTCAGCGGCAATTGCTGCAATCGCGTATTGATGCGGCTCTCCTCCCGGAGTGGGGGGAAGTGTGCCGGAAAAATGGTACCGATGTATCCACTGCGGCACCATTTGGCGGATGAGTTTTTATGCGATCTGCTGGATTTCCGTAAGGACCCCGACTCGCGGTATGTATTGAAAGCTTGGCTTGATCAAAATCAAAACCAAAGAACCGAAGCTGGCAGCGTTTTCGAACATGCGGATAGATTGTTATTCCGGGCTAGCGTTTTAAGTCGGCAACGGAGCTTGGCGAATTACGCTACGCTAATCCGCCCTACGTAAATTAAATGGTGCTTGCCTTGGCGACCTTCGTGCAAGTCCCCACAGTCCTCGTGGAGGACCGCCACTTCTTCTCCGGGAGGATGCGTATGGGCTCAGCTACAAAAGCCTGGCCATCAACCTGTCCGACGTGGCGGCGATGGGCGCGGTCGATTGCTCCTGCGTCTCTCTCCGCACCGAAAGGCAACACCTTATTTTTGGAGCGTCGCAACGACAGTCACCACCGACATGGGGCGCGAATCCACGGACAAGCTGGCGCCGCATGCTGCGGGTTCCAACGCCGTGAGGTTATCCTTTGCCTGCGTAATAAAAGTTTTGCAGGTCAATTTGCCGCGTTTGGCGTCGGGCAGTCGGATGTCCAGCCGCCGCGAAACGATACCCGGATTGACCATCACTATCGCCACTTCATTGGTCTTGGGATTTTCAGCCACCAGCACATCCGGGTTGTCGGATTTTAAGAACCGATATCCCGGCCTAATGAATTTGGTGAAATTCGCAAACGCCCAGAATTTCTTCGTCACCTGATATTCCGGTCGCTCAAGATTCGAAAAGTCAGCCTTGATTAATCCCCAGTTCGAACTGTTCTTGGGATCGGAAGAAGACTTATTTTCGATGGCTTGCCACAGGACCCACGCGCTGGGGTTCATGCTGTTGATGTCGGTGATTATCTGCTGGGCCAGCGCAATGGCTGGACGCATGTCGTTGACGTCTTCACGTACATTGCTCGGCGATAGATCGGCTTCCGACATCCACAACCGTTTTCCAGAAACTTCCGCAATATCCCTCACCCCACTTTTTCCGATCCATTCGTAGGTATGGACGTTGATTTGCCGGATGACGGCTTTCGCATCGGCTGACAAACCAGCCCAATCTAGAAAAAAAGTCTGGGGATTGGTTTCGTCCGGCCCGGCTATTTCCGTCTGCATGCCGTATTCGTTCAACACCTGGGCCAGCGCAATAAAAATTCGTGACTGCGCTTCCGGCGACCAATGCGCGCCTTCCTGTGTGTTCGTGGAAAACCAATAGGGCGTATTGGGCTCATTGACCGGCGACAATGTCCTAAAACGAATGCCATGGCGTCGCTCAAGCTCCGCTGTTACCCGCGCCAAATACTTCGAAAATTTGGTTTCAAAACCAGGAAGAAGGTTGTCCTCCAACGCATTGACGTTACCGGAAACTTTTCCGCTGCGCGTCATGAAATATGGCGGGGAGTTTGAAAACGCCTCGAAGATCAATTCATGCGGAGTTACCCGGGCTTTTATCGCATCAAGCCACCAGCGCTGCCCCGCATCCGCAGACCATTCCCAGGCATCTTCGGCGTCCGGATTCCACCCATCCATCCCGGATCGCTCGCCCGGCTTGCGCCAGAATCCTGGGACATCTCCACCAAGGCGCAAATACGAAGGCGTCTCGGGCGCATTGCCGCCGCCAATATTGTACCGCCCGATATTCAGCGAAAGACCGTCCCGCCCATAGAGCAAATCGGCCAACTGGGTGCGATGTGGCTCGGCGAATCTCCCTGACACGTGGGCAAACCAGGCCAGCGCGGTTCCCCATCCTTCGAAAGGAGGACCCGCATGCCGCCGGTCGACGTTAACAACTGCCGACACATACTCGGGCTTTTGGTCGCCGTTTCCGGCATGCGCACCGCTTTGCAGGGAACACAGTCCCATTAAAACCGGTAACGAAAAAATCCGCAGTGAACGGGAGATCATGGTTGGAATCCTCTGGTTGCAATACTTCATTCCTGGTTACCCTCACCAGACTGGAAGTACGCGCTGCGGAAAGATGCGCGGCGCGTTCGCCCATGTCAGCCTTGCGTGGGGCAACCCCGCGAGGTGCTAGAAGCTTGCTTTCAGCGACACGCTATACCGACGGTCGTTAAGTTGCCACAACAAACCGCCCGAGGGGCGCTCGACATACGTACGGTACATGGAGTTATTCAAATTAACGGCGTCCGCCGAAAGCGTGAAGATCTTGTTAATTTGGTAGCTCACCGAAGCATCGATTGACGAGTAAGGCGCTGCATATTGGTTTGCACCAAAAACCCCACTACCATTGATTTGGTCCAGGTAAGCGGAACGCCAGTTGTACGCCACACGGGCCTGTATAGCTCCCAATTCATAGAGGGCGATCAGGTTGTAGCTGTTCTTGGACAACTTCGGCAACGGAGCAAGAGACCCGGGCTTGATCTCAACTTTCGAGTCCACATAGGTATAGTTTGCCTGTAAGCCCAATCCACTGAACGGGCCCGGCAGGAAATCGAAGAATTGCGTAAAGCCGGCTTCAATGCCTTTTACCGAACCCTTACCCAGATTGATGCTGGTTCCAACATCGTAGATGACTCCACCGAAATTCATCGGCTCGATGCCGCCGGCCAGGTAACCCTTGATATCCTTCTTGAATACACCCAGGAACGCCAGATTGGACGGCCCCCAATAGTATTCCGACGTCAAATCATACGCGGTCGCAGTCATAGGCTGCAGGAAGGGATTACCGGAACTGCCGGTCGGGCGTCCGTTAGCGTTGTACTGCGAGGGGATGTTCGGATTCAGCTGAACGTGGGCGGCCATATCGCTAAAGTTTGGCCGTGTCATCGTCTTGCTATAGCCGAAGCGGAGCTGCAAATCGTCGTTCACGTGCAGCCGTGTGTTGAGGCTGGGGAGAATATTCGAGTAGCTATTCTTGAGAGTCGCTTGGCGCGCCCCAGTGCTTTCCTGGATAAAGCCAATAGAGGTCTGATCGGTCCTTACAGCTCGCACACCGGCGGTGCCATCGAGTTCGTAACCGAATACGGCTGTACTAAAGTCGCCGGTCAGGAAGAGGGACCGCGTCTTTTCGCGTTGGTCGTTGATATCCCCGGGAGCAAACGACGTATCGAACGTATATGAATTTGGCTTTCCGTCGAATAACTGCGCGTACGTCTTGACGGTTCGATCGTAAACGCTCGAGTTGGGATCGGCGTACTCGGGGAACACCGCAACGGGGAAGCCAACGCCCGGTTTCATGAAGTTGCTTGGAGGCCCAACGTAGGCGAGATTCGGATGCTGTGCCACTGGAATCAGCGGGCATGCGCCCCAGTTAGGGTTGGTGCCCGTATCGTTACAGACGCCGGTATTCTTCCAGTTGCCCCGCAGGTGCACCTTGGTATCGGCCAAGCGTATGCCGGCGTGCAGCTTGGTAAAGAAACCATTACCCAGGTGGTAGTCGAAATCCTGGCTCAGCGCCGACATTTTCAGCTCATGGCGGTCGAACCCATTCGCCAGCCACTCATAATACCAATTCTTCGGATCGCCAAAACGCGCGTAGGGGGCGCTTGGGTTGGCTGGATCGATGATGGAAAAGGCGGGGATCTTGCCGCGCACGTCGAAGGCCAGATTCAGATTCGGGATGTTGGCAACGCTTCTGCTTTCGTTGTCGTAAAGCTTAACGGAGTCGCCATTGCGTTCAGCGTCATAGTTGGCGCGTTGGTAAGCGAAGTCGGTCTTTGACCTGAGCTTATCCGAGATGCGCCACTTAAGGTTCACGGCGGATAAGTTGGTGCGATTGCGAACATCCTGGTCGAAGCGCGAGGCCGAGAAAATTTGCGGCGACAAAATGCCGCTCGTGGCGCTGCCATCGGCCGCCCAAGTCCAGGTGGAACCCGCCGCCGCGTGCGGGTCGTTGTTCTTGTCGTCGCCGTAGATGTATTCTCCGCGACGAATAAACCGATATTTTGAATAGAGATTCTGCGCCGTGAAAAGGATGTCGTCGTTCACCTGCCATTGGTAGGCGAGCGCCAGACCCTCGCGCTTGCGGCTACCCGAGTCCGCGTACATTTCGAAGGAAGTCGGCACATAGAGTTCGGAGAGACCTCCCGTGTTCGGCATCGAATTGAAGGCCGCAACCTTGGCCGCCGAGGGAGCTTGCGCCGGGTCGTTGGTACATCTTCCAACCGTCGCGGTAAGACAGTGCTGCTGCTGTTGAAGAACGGCATCTTGGCGGTAGTGGGTCTCACTGACCGTTGCATTCACCAGGATGCCCATGCCGCCGACGCCCGTATTGAACCGCCGGCTCAAAAGGCCCGACACCGACGGTGAAGACTTACGAGCTCGATCGTAGTAGTTGGACTTTACCGTCAGAACGTTGAGGTCTTCTTTAGAATCGAATGGCATCCGCGTGCGGATGTTGACCACGCCGCCGATACCGCCTTCGATCAAGTTGGACGCTGCGTTCTTATAGACGTCAACTCCGGCCATGAGTTCGGAGGGGAGTCCTTCCAGGTCCGGTGCCCGCCCACCGCTGGCCGTAAAAAAGTCTCGTCCGTCGATCAAGTTGCGGACCTGTGTAATGCCACGGATCGTCATCGCGGGCTCGGTGCGATGGTCGTAATCCGTGCCGCCCTCACCATAGCGGCGCTGGATCTGCACCCCGGCGACCCGCTGCAGCGACTCGACAACATTCACGTCCGGCAGCTTTCCGATATCGGTTGCCTGGATCGAGTCGACGATCTGATTGGCGTCCCGCTTGAGATCGCGAGCCGACTTCAACGCCGCTCGCTGACCGGTGATGACAACGCTGACCGGGGGGGTCGCCTCCTCGCTTGCACTGGCAGGGTTGGCCTCTTGCGCATTCGCGACAAATGGCGCCGCCATCGCGAGCGCACAAGCTTGAGCCAAAATCGTTTTTTTATGATTGTTTCGCACAGCTAGTCTCCTCTAATATTATCGGGCAGTGCCCTCTTATGTCTGTCGGCTCGATATCAATCACATTCCAGCTATGGCCGGAACGCCGCTCGGGCCCAACAGGTCCCTGACGCCCGTGTCAACGGGATCGCCATATTCCTTCTCCTCGATGGTTACCGCAATTCAAGTGTATTCCTGTCAATTATGAAACTGGTATCATGCTTTTAACGCAACCCATTTCGTTTTCGTATATCGAAGCGTGGAGGGAGGAATGCGGTCGCTGGCCGGCGGGGCGCGCTCGCTGTGCGCATTTGCCGTGCCCTTCTCCACCCGGCTGGGTACAATAGGGCATGCTCTCCGAATTCGACCTCATCAAGGAATACTTCCAGCGCCCGCAGCAGCCGGGCCGGGCCACGCTCGGCATCGGCGACGATTGCGCGCTGCTCACCCCCACTCCAGGCATGCAGACGGCGATTTCGTCCGACATGCTGGTCGAGGGCCGCCACTTCTTCGCCGGCGAGGACGCGTATCGGCTCGGCCACAAGAGCCTGGCCGTCAACCTGTCCGACCTGGCGGCGATGGGCGCGCGGCCGGTGGGCTTCACTTTGGCGCTGGCGCTACCGCTGGCCGACCGCGCGTGGCTGGCCGGCTTCTCGCAAGGACTGTTCGCGCTGGCCGACGCCTTCAACATCGAGCTGATAGGCGGCGACACCACCAAAGGTCCGCTGACTATCTGCATCACCGTGTTCGGCGAGCTGCGTCCCGGCCAGGCGTTGCGCCGCAACGCCGCGCAAGCGGGCGACGATATCTGGGTCTCGGGAACATTGGGCGACGCGCGCCTGGCGCTGGCCGGCTACCGCCTGGAACAATCGATGGACGCGGCCAGCCTGCATACGGCGTCGGTGCGCATGCACACGCCGGTGCCGCGCGTGGAGCTGGGCGCCGTGTTGGCGGAACAGGGCATCGCCCGCGCGGCCATCGATATCTCCGATGGCCTGGTCGGCGATCTCGGTCACATCCTGGCGATGTCGAATGTGGGCGCGACCTTGAATGTGGACGCGCTGCCGCCGGGCGAGGCGCTGACGGCCTTCCCGCAGGAGCTGCGGCGCGTGTTCACCGCCGCCGGCGGCGACGATTACGAGTTGTGCTTCACGGCGCCGGCGTCGGCGCGCGCGGCGGTCATCGCGGCCGCCGGCAGCGTGGCCACGCCGGTCACGCGCGTCGGCAGCATCGAGGCACAATCGGGCCTGCGCCTGGTGGACGCCGCCGGCCAGCCGCTAGACCTCAAACTCGCCGGCTTCGATCACTTCACGTCCTGAAGCGCGGTCACATCCTCGTCCGGCTGTCCCACCCTGCGTCCGCTGCCGTGCATCAGCCAGTAGTGGTGGAAGGCCAGCCGAATGTTGTCGCGCAGTTGCGTGTCGTCCCACGGCTTGGTGTAGAAGCGGTAGATGGCGCCCTGGTTGACCGAGTCGAGCACCGCGTCGAGCCCCATGAAACCGGACAGGATGATGCGTATCGTCTCCGGGTACATGTCCTTGACCTGGCCGAGGAACTCGGTGCCGTTCATGCCTGGCAAACGCTGGTCGCACAGGATCACCTGCACCGGGTGCAGCGCCAGCAGCTCGAACGCTTCGGTGGCCGATCCGGCCGTCAGAATCTGATAGGCGTCGCGCTGGAACAGCTGGTCGAGCGACCATAATATATCCGGATTGTCGTCGACGATGAGCAGCGTTTGCGCCGGCTGGTTGGGCGCGGCCGGATCGACCGGCAGGCAGCGCCCCGATTCGACCAGCACCGCCATGTCGGCTGGCGCCACCGGACGGCTGAAAAAATATCCCTGGATTTCGTCGCAGCGGCTGCGCCGCAGATATTCGAGCTGCGCGCGCGTCTCCACGCCCTCGGCGATCACGCGCAGCTTGAGGCTGTGCGCCATGCTGATGATGGCCGTGGCGATGGCGGCGTCGTTCGGATTGGTGGTGATCTCGCGCACGAAGGCGATGTCGATTTTGAGCTTGTCGATCGGGAAGCGCTGCAGATACGCCAGCGACGAGTAGCCGGTGCCGAAATCGTCAATCGCCACCTTGATGCCGATCGCCTTCAGATTGGTCAGCACCATGATCGTGCGCTCGGCGTTGGACATCAGCGCGGTCTCGGTCAGCTCCAGTTCGAGCAGGTCCGGCGGCACCTCATGGCGCACCAGCGCAGAACGCACCACCTGTTCCAGGTCGCCCTCGATGAATTGGCGGCTGGCGACGTTGACGGCCACGCGCACGGCGCCGACGCCGCTGCGCAGCCAGGCGCCGATCTGCTTGCAGGCGGCGTCGATGATCCAGGCGCCGACGCGCACGATCAGGCCCGTATCCTCCAGCACCGGCACGAACTCGGACGGGAACACCAGCCCGAAGCCGGGCCGCTGCCAGCGCAGCAACGCCTCGGCGCCGGCAATGGCGCCGGTGTGCAGGTTCACCTTGGGCTGGTAGTACAGCAGCAGTTCGTCGTTGTCGAGCGCGCGGCGCAGCGCCAGCTCCATGTCCAGCCGCGCGAGCACCTGCACGTTCATGCCGGCGGTGAAGAAGCGGTAGCCGTCGCGGCCCGCCTGCTTGGCGCGCTCCATCGCGGTGTCGGCGTATTTGAGCAGCGTTTCGGGATCGGTGGCGTCGTCCGGATACATGGCGATGCCGATGCTGGCGCTCAGCACCGCCGGGTGCCCGTTCAAGTCGAACGGCAGGCGCAGCGCCTCCCTCACCTCGTTGGCCGTGTGGACGGCGTCCTGCTGGTCGCGCGGCATCGACAGGATCAGCGCGAATTCGTCGCCGCCCATGCGACCGACCGTGTCGCGCAGGCGCACGCATTGCACCAGCCGGTTGCTGAACTGGCGCAGCAGCTCGTCGCCGAGCGCGGCGCCGAGCGAGTCGTTGATATTCTTGAAGCGGTCCAGCGCGATGAACAGCACCACGATGCGCCACGATTTTTCCTGCGCCAGCGAGATCGCGTCGGCCAGGGTCTGGAAAAACAGCGTGCGGTTGGGAAGACCCGTCAGGCTGTCGTAATGGGCCATGTGCTGCAGCAGCTCCTCCGAATGGCGCCGCTCGCTGATGTCGCGCGCCACGCCCAGCATGACGTTCGACTGGCCGGGCCGATTGAGCAACTGCCAGTAGATCTCCACCGGCACCGAGACCAGGTCGCGCCGCATCAATTCGAGTTCGGCCAGCTCCGGCGTGCGCGCCTGGCCGATGGCGGCGGCGTAGTCGTCGAGCCGGTGCGCCTGCGCGCGCAACAGCGCCTGCGTGCCCAGTCCCAGCCGGCTGGCGGTCTGGCCCAGCATCTCGTCGCGCGGGTAGCCCAGCATGCGGCAGGCGCCGTCGTTGACGTCGACCAGTTCGGCGGTGGCCGCGTCGAGCAGGAAGATGGCGTCGGCGGTGGCGTCCATGGCGCTGCGGAAGCGCTGCAGTTCGAGGGTGCGCTCGCGTACCGTCTGCTCCAGGCGCACGTTGTAGTTGCGCGCCTCGCGGTGCAGCAGGCGCACCTCGAGCATATTGCGGATGCGGGTGAGCACCTCGACCGGGTCGATCGGCTTGCTCAGGAAGTCGCGCGCGCCCGCTTCGAGCGCCTTGAGTTTATGGTCCGGCTGCGCCGTCACCACCAGCACCGGCAGCCAGGAATCGGCCTCGAGCGGGCGCAGCGCGTCCATCACTTCGAAGCCGTCCATGCCGGGCATCTGCAAGTCGAGGATGATGAGGTCGTATCGATGTCGGCTGTGCCAGTCGGCCACCACGCGCGGGTCCGTGGTGGAGGTGACCGCCTCATAGCCGGTCGACTTGAGCAGGAATTCGAGCAGCTCCACGTTGACGACCTGGTCGTCGACGATCAAGATGCGTGCGTGAAAAATATCGGTCTGGCTGATCATGGGATGCGCCTCCGGTGGGCTATCGAACCGGCGTTCTGGCCGGATCAGTCCGCTTTCTTCCCGCAAGCGACTTCGGCTTGCTTGACTGGTGCGCGTTTCCGCAGTTTTTAGGTAGAGCACGCCACGCAGTGCTATTGAGTGTACGCAAGTTCAAATCGCCGGTCTAATGTTTTTATGCAAAGTTAGGTTTGCTGCTAATCAGCAGTGCATCGCTGGCAACGATTGTGATCTGCATGGTACAGTGGCAGCACACCCTGCGGGATATCCCAGCCGGCTCCCGAACGCCGCTTCAGAAGGAGATTTAGATGAGTATCGAGACGAAACACGAGACGAAAACCGATAACGCCACCACCATCCTCGACCTGGCCGCGCAGGTCGGCAAGGCGCTACAGGACAAGGGCCTGATCCTGGCCACCGCCGAATCGTGCACCGGCGGCGGCGTGGCGCAGGCCATCACAGAGATCGCCGGTTCGACGGCCTGGTTCGACTGCGGCTTCATCGCCTATTCCAACGCCTCCAAGAGCGAGCTGCTGGACGTGTCGGCCGCGCTGATCGCGCAGATGGGCAGCGTTTCCGAGGAAGTGGCGGCGGCGATGGCGAGCGGCGCCCTCGGTTCGAGCAACGCCCATCTGGCCGTCTCGACCACCGGCATCGCCGGCCCGACCGGCGCGGTGCCGGGCAAGCCGGTGGGCACCGTCTGCTTCGGCTGGGCCAACGCCGACACCGTCCACACCGAGCGCCTGGTCTTCAGCGGCGACCGCAAGGCGGTGCGCGAGCAGACCGTGATCCACGCGCTGCAGGGCCTGCTGCGTTTCATCGACTGACACCCGGTCTTTTCTCCCCAACGGCGCCATCACGTCAGTGATGGTTGCCTTCCTGCCACAAAACAATTACTCTCGATGCGTTCGAGCGCGATGGTGCGCCCATTTCCAGCAGATTCAGGGGTGATTTCGATGCAAAACACGGTACATTTTATTCTTCAAGGTAAAGGCGGCATCGGCAAGACCTTGGTCTCGACCATCCTCGCGCAATGGCTCGCCAGCAAGGATGCGGACGGGGATTTGGAAGCGCCGCGCCAGCCGCTGCGCTGCTACGACACCGACCAGGAGAACGCCACGTTTTCGCGCTACAAGGCAATGGACGTCAAACATGTGCCGGTGATGACCGACAGCCGCACCATCGACCCCAAGCGCTTCGACGCGCTGATGATCGACATCCTCGAAGAAGAAGGCAACTGCGTCATCGACAACGGCGCCAACACCTTCTCGCCGCTGATGGGCTATCTGCTTGAAAACGATTGCTTCGCGCTGCTCGAGGAATCGGGCCGCAAGGTTTACATCCACACCATCGTCGGCGGCGGCGACACTTTGCACGACACGGCGATGGGCTTCGTCTCGACCGCCAAGGCCACCAAGGTGCCGCTGGTGCTGTGGGAAAACGAGCACTTCGGCCTGCTGCAATCGGCGTCCGGCAAGCAGTTCACCGAGTCGCAGACCTACGCCGACAATTCGTCGCGCGTGCGCGGGCGCATCGTACTGTCGGCGCGTAACGCCGACACCTTCGGCGCCGACATCAAGAAGATGAACACGGCGCGCCTGACCGCCAACGAAGTGCGCGAAAGCGACAAGTTCAACGTCATGGAAAAGCAGCGCATCAAGGTGGTGTTCCGCGACTTGTTCGAGCAGCTTGACAAGGTCGAGTGGTAAGCGGCCATGGATCAGCAAAAGCTGCGGAGTCTGGTGTTTGAAAAAACCGGCGTCAAGATCGACATCGACGATCCGATTTTTGCGCTGGTGGCGCTGAACGAGGCGGTGTTGGAGGAAGCGGTCGAGCGGCATATCGCGGCCATCGATGCAGCCTCGCTCGAGTTGACGCAGCATGCGCGCCTGGCCGGTGGCTTGCCGCCGGCGCAGGAGTCGGCGCGCAAGGCGGCGGCGCTGGATGCGACCAACGAGCCGGTGACGGGTGCGGCGCCCTCCACTTCCGGCGCTAATGCCGGCTACGTGCCGACGCCGCCCGGTCCGGTGCGGCCGATCGCCACGCAGTCGCCGGCGATCACGCCGCGCGAGTTGCGGTTGCTGGGGGCCGCTGCGGGTATCGCCATACTCAGTGCACTGATCGTTGTTGGAGCGCAGGCGCTGTTTTCCAAACCGGCGCCGGCACCTGTGATCGAACAGGCCAAGACGCTGACGCCGGAGCAGACGCTGGCCTTGCGCAACGCTGAAAAATTGACCAAGGCCATCGAGAAGCTGGACCCGAAGGTGCGCAGTCAGTTGCAGGCGGAGTTGCAGAAATAGCGATGGGGCGGCGGATGCGGCATCCGCCATTTAGCCCTATGGATCTCTTTTTTCGTGCTAACATGTGAATACCTGTTCACATGATGAGTTGTACAAAATACATGAGTTGCCAACACGACTATACCGGCATCGATCCCGCCATCGCGCAATTGGCCGATCTGTTTCACCTGCTGGGCGATCCGACCCGCTTGCGCATCGTGCTGGCCTGCGTGGCGGCGCCGATCGCCGTCAGCGACATCGCCACCTCCCTTGAACTGAGCAGCTCCCTGGTGAGCCACCACTTGCGCTTGCTGCGCGCGGCGCGCATTGTGAAGTCCGAGCGACAGGGCAAGCAAGTTTTCTACTCCGCCGCCGATGCGCATATCAGCGACGTCCTGAACGATATGCTCGAACATATCGCCGAACCTGCCAACGGGAACGAAGCATGAGCAAGCACCACGACCATCACGACCACGATCACGGCCATGATCACGGCCACCACGATCATGATCATGAGCACGGACATGATCACGGACATGCGCCCGCCAAGCCCGCCGTAAAAGGCCACTCCCACGATCACGGTCATGGGCATGGGCACGATCACGCGCACGGCCATCACCACCACGGCGATCCCAACACCATGGGCCGCGCCTTCGCCATCGCCATCGTGCTCAACCTGGCCTTCGTCGGCATCGAATTCTTCTACGGTTTCCTGGCCAACTCCACCGCGCTGATGGCCGACGCCGGCCACAACCTGTCCGACGTGCTGGGCCTGATGCTGGCCTGGGGTGCGGCCATCCTGGCCAAGCGCCTGCCGAACCAACGCTACACCTACGGCCTGCGCAGCACCTCGATACTGGCCGCGCTGTTCAACGCGATGCTGCTGATGGTCGCCTGCGGCGGCATCGCCTTCGAGGCGGTGCAGCAACTGGCCCATCCAGAGCCGGTGGGCGGCTTGACTGTGTCGGTGGTGGCCGGTGTCGGCATTCTGGTCAACGGTTTCTCGGCGTGGTTGTTCATGTCCGGGAGCAAGGACGACATCAATATCCGTGGCGCCTATCTGCATCTGGCCGCCGACGCCGCCATCTCGCTGGGCGTGCTGGTGGCCGGCGTGATCGTCCGCTTCTCCGGCTGGAATTGGGTCGATCCGGCGGTCAGCATGGTGATCGTTGCCATCATCGTCTACAGCACCTGGTCGCTGCTCAAGCAGTCGCTGCGGATGATGCTGGCGGCCGTGCCGGACAATGTGGACCGGGGCGAGATCGAGCGGTTCCTGCGCGAGCGGCCGGGTGTGACCGAGGTGCACGACCTGCATATCTGGGCGATGAGCACCACCGAGACCGCGCTGACCGCGCAGCTGGTCACGCCGGGGGGTTATCCGGGCGACGTGGCGGTTGATGACATTTCCCGGCAGCTGCGCGAGGATTTTTCGATCCAGCACAGTACCTTGCAGGTGCGGCTGGGTACCACCGTGCATGAGTGTTGTTTGCAGGAGCCGGCGCATTAGGGACGAGCCGGCGACGGCTCGTGGATGGCGGATTACGCTTCGCTAATCCGCCCTGCGTGGTTCCGAGGTAAGTCGGCGCGCGGGCCGGCGCACTAGTCCGCGAACTTGGCGTATAGCGCGGTGCTCAGGTAGCGCTCGCCGAACGACGGGATGATCGTCACGATCATCTTGCCGGCGCTTTCCGGTCGACGCGCCACTTGCAGCGCGGCCCACAGCGCCGCGCCGGAAGATATCCCCACCAGCAAGCCTTCCTGGCTGGCCGCCTGGCGCGCGGTCTCGAAGGCGTTGTCGTTGCTCACGCCGATGATCTCGTCGTACACCCTTGTGTTGAGCACGGCCGGCACGAAGCCGGCGCCGATGCCCTGCAGCGGGTGCGGTCCCTTGACGCCCTTGGCCAGCACCGGCGAAGCCTCCGGCTCGACCGCGATGCAGCGGAACTCCGGCTTGCGCGCCTTGATCACCTCGCCCACGCCGGTGATGGTGCCGCCGGTGCCCACGCCGGCCACCAGGATGTCGGCGCGGCCGTCGGTGTCGTTCCAGATTTCCTCGGCCGTGGTGCGGCGGTGCACATCCGGATTGGCGGGATTGTTGAATTGCTGCGGCATCAGATAGCGGCGGTCGCTCTCGGCCAGCGCCTCGGCGCGGTGGATGGCGCCCAGCATGCCTTCGTTGCCCGGCGTGAGGATCAACTCGGCGCCGTAGGCGCGCAGCAGCATGCGGCGCTCGCGGCTCATGGTGTCCGGCATGACCAGCGTGCAGCGGTAGCCGCGCGCGGCGCAGACCATCGCCAGCGCGATGCCGGTGTTGCCGCTGGTCGGTTCGAGGATGATGGTGTCGGGATGGATCTGGCCGGCCGCCTCGGCCGCTTCGATCATGGACAGGCCGATGCGGTCTTTCACGCTGTGGGCCGGGTTGCAGTATTCCAGTTTGACCAGTACGTCGGCGGCCAGGCCCTTGGTCAATCGATGCAGCCGCACCAGAGGGGTGTGGCCGATCAGTTCAGTAACGTCGTTGGCAATTTTCATGGAAAAAACCTCCGCGCGATGGGGAGTAGCCAGTCTACTCCTCCCGCGCGGACAACGACGCATTTATACGCTTACTTCACATCCATCAGTTCGACGTCGAAGATCAGCGCCGAATTCGGCGGGATGCCGCTGCCCGGCGACGGACGCGAGCCGTAGGCCAGCTCGGACGGAATGATCAGGGTGCGCTTGCCGCCGACCTTCATGCCCTGAATGCCCTGGTCCCACCCCTTGATGACGCGGCCGGCGCCGAGCACGAAGTCGAGCGGTTCGCCGCGTGGAATCGACGAATCGAACTGTTTGCCGTGCATGTTTTTCGCCAGTGGACGATACAGCCAGCCGGTGTAGTGCATGTAGACGGTGGCGCCGGTGCTGGCCTCCTTGCCGGTGCCGACCTTGGTGTCGGTGATGATCAGTTGCTCGGCGGCCGGGCCGGGGGTGGCCGAACCGACGACCATCGGCGGCGGTGGCGGCGCGACGGCGGGCGTGGCGGTGGTGGTTGGCGCCGCAGGTGCTGGTTGCGCGGTTTGCGCCGCCGGAGCGGCCGGGGCCGCTGGTGCTGCAGGAGCGGCGGGAGTCTGGGCCTGGGCCACGGAGGCCGCCAGCGCGCACAGCATTGCTACTAAAACGGAACTACGCGTCATGTTTTTTCTTTCAATGAGTTTCTGTGGACAGCACGGCGGCCGTGCCAGCGCGCACAATGATAGCAAACCTGCCCGGCGCACCGGATAAAATTGGCGGTTAAGACAAACCCGCGCGCTTTCGCCTGGCCGCCGGCGTCATCACTTAGGGGTCGTACCCGCAGGGTACGACCCCGCCCGGCAGTGCGGGTTAAAGCGGCTCCAGTGCCGCCTGCGCGCCATCGGCCAGCTGCCGCAGCACGTGGCCGGCGGCGACCATGCCGAAGGTGGCCGTGACCACCATCGCCGAGCCGAAGCCGGCGCAGTTCAAGCCGGTCACGCCGCCGGCGCGGTCGTCGCCGTCCACCGCGCACACCTCGCCCGTTTCGGGAAACTTGAGCGGCTCCATCGAGAACACCGCATCCACATGGAACTTGGTTTTCTCGCCGCGCGGATAGCCGTACTGGCTGCGCAAGACCTTGCGCACCTTTTTCAGTAGCGGTTCCTGCTCGGTGCGGGCCAGGTCGCGCACGGCGATCTGGGTCGGGTCGGTCTGGCCGCCGGCGCTGCCGATGATGACCAGCGGCAGCGCGTGCTGGCGGCAATACGCGATCATCGCGGCCTTGGCCTTGACGCTGTCGATGGCGTCGACCACGTAGTCGAACTTGCCGGCGCCTATCATCTCGTCGAGATTGTCGGCGCTGACGAAGTCTTCGATCTGGTTGACCACGCAGTAGGGATTGATCTGCCCGATGCGCTCGGCCAGCGCGCTGATCTTGGCCTGGCCGACGGTGCCGGTCAACGCCTGGATCTGGCGGTTGATGTTCGATTCGGCCACGTTGTCGAGGTCGATCAGGGTCAGTTGGCCGATGGCGCTGCGGGCCAGCGCCTCGACGATCCACGAGCCGACGCCGCCGACGCCGACCACGCACACGTGGGCGCCACGGAAGCGCGCCAGCGCGCGTTCGCCGTACAATCGGGCGATGCCGCCGAAACGGCGGTCGAAGTCGATGGCGTCCGGGCCTTGGTCGACATTAAGGTCAGAGATACTGTTCATCCCGCCATTTTACCGGACGCGGCGACAAGAATTATTCTAGAATGACTTTCCCACCCAGCCTGAGCCCCACGCCATGAGCAACGCAGCAACTAATTCCCTGTTCGACACCGCCCCCGACTTCAGCCAGCCGATAGCAGTTTTGAAACATTGCCACGACCGTATCCGCAAGCAATTGTTGACGATGCAAAACCTGCTGGCCCACCTGCCCGCCCACGGCGCCGATTCCGAGGCGCAAAAAGCCGCGCAGGCCGTGCTCAAATATTTCAACAACGCCGCCCACCTGCACCATGACGACGAAGAGCAGAACCTGATGCCGATGTTGCAGGCCACTGCCCGCGACGCCGACGCCGCGCTGCTCGACGAATTGGTGCCGGGCATCCTGGCCGATCATCAGGATATGGACAAGGACTGGGAAATCGTCCGCGCCCAACTGGAAAAAATCGCCGCCGGGCACAGCGCCGAACTGTCCGCGCCGGACGTGCAGCGCTTCTGCGACGCCTACGCGGCCCATATGGCCAAGGAGGAAGCCAACATCGCGCCGATGGCCAAGCGCCTGTTCAGCCCAGAGCAGATGGCGCAACTGGGCAGCGCCATGCAATTGCGACGCGGCATCACGCCCGAACTGCCGCAAAGCCAGGTGCCTGAACAGCAACAGGTCGCCGTCGCCAACGCCGTGGCCGACGGCGTGGTGCTGGCCGATCTGCGCCTCGATTACGGCCGCGCCAGCCTGACGGAAGCGGACGTCCTCGATGACCCGATCGCGCAGTTCGGCAAATGGTTCGACGAAGCGCTGCACGCCAAGGTCAACGAGCCGAACGCGATGAGCGTTGCCACGGTGGGCGCCGACGGCAGGCCGACTTCGCGCATTGTGTTGATCAAGCAATTCGACCAGCGCGGCTTCACCTGGTACACCAACTACGACAGCCAGAAGGGACAGCAATTGCGCGACAACCCGCACGCGGCGCTGCTATTCTTTTGGAACGAACTCGAGCGTCAGGTGCGCATCGAAGGCAAGGTCGTCAAAACTTCGGCCGAGGAAAGCGATCAATACTTCTATAGCCGGCCGGTGAAAAGCCAGATCGCCGCGATCGCCTCGCGGCAGAGCGCGCCCGTCGCCAACCGGGAACAGATGGAAGCCAATTACGATGCGGCGGCCGCCGTCAGCGGCGAGCATCCGGTGCGGCCGGAACACTGGGGCGGTTACCGCCTCGAACCGGTGCGCATCGAATTCTGGCAGGGGCGCCGCTCGCGCTTCCACGACCGGATCGTGTATGTCAAACAGGCAGATGGCAGCTGGATCAAGGAGCGCTTGCAGCCGTAACCACGGCACGCGAACGCGCGCCGATTCGGAAATCCAGACCATCGCTTGCGGTGGTCTTTTTATTTCTGAACCGGAGGTGCATCGTGTTAGCACAAGTGTTCGTACAAAATCGCTTCAGCGCCTGGATCGCCGGCATCCGGCGGCAGATCGCGCTACCGCTGCGCATTGAATTATGGAACGGCCAGTGCGTCGACTTTTCCAGCGAGGCGCCGCGCGTGACGATACGCCTGCCCAACGTGTCGGCCGCGCGCTACCTGCTCAAGCCGTCGCTGGCCAACCTGGGCACGGCGTATGTCGAAGGCGCGATCGAGGTCAAGGGCGCGGCGCGCGACATGATCGCCGTCGTCAACGCGCTGGCGCGCACCACGCTCAAGCCCGAGCGCAAGTTCTCGCGCCTGGCGCGCGGCATGAAGCACGACAAGCACAAGGACGCCGAGGCGATCCGCTACCACTACGACGTCTCCAACGATTTCTACGCGCAATTCCTCGATCCCAACATGGTCTATTCCTGCGCCTACTTCGAGGACGGCGACGAGGACCTGGCCGCCGCCCAGCTCAAGAAGATCGACCACATCCTGCGCAAGATCGCCCTGCGACCCGGGCACACCTTGCTCGACATCGGCTGCGGCTGGGGCGCGCTGGTGATCCGCGCGGCACAGCAATACCGGGTGCGCTGCGTCGGCGTCACCCTGTCGGAAAACCAGTGCGCGCTGGCCAGGCAGCGCGTGCGGCGGGCCGGGCTCGAGCACCTGGTCGAGATCCGCCTGCAGGACTACCGCGACGTGCGCGGACAATACGACCGCATCACCAGCGTCGGCATGTTCGAGCATGTCGGCCTGCGGCATTTGCCGGAGTATTTCGCCGCCATCGAACGCCTGCTGGCGCCGGACGGATTGGTGATGAATCACGGCATCACCTCCACCGATGCAGATAACGGCCAGACGCCCTATGGCGGCGGCGAGTTCATCGACAAATACGTTTTCCCGCATGGCGAGCTGGCGCACGTGGGCAGCGTGCTCAAGGCGATGCAGCAAGGCGGTCTGGAGGCCTACGACGTGGAAAACCTGCGCCGGCACTATGCGCGCACGTGCGCCATCTGGACCGACAATTTCGAAGCGCACGCCGAGCGCCTGCGCGCGCTGGCCGGCGACAAGCGCTACCGGATCTGGCACGTATATCTGGCGGGCTGCAGCTACGCGTTCGAGCAGGACTGGATCAGCCTGTATCAAATCGTCGGCCACAAGGCGGGGCAACGCAGCGGCACGTTGCCGTGGTCGCGCAAATACATGTACCCGGCCACGCCAGGCCCCGTTTTGGCATCGGACACGGACGACCGCTCAGGCGCGGAGACACGTAGGGCGGATTAGCGTAGCGTAATCCGCCCTACGTGGTTCAGAAGTCATTTGCTGCGGTGGCCGTGGATCTTACGGAACTTGGCCACCTTGGGCGCGACCACGAAGGCGCAATATCCCTGCAACGGATGCCGGCGGAAATAATCCTGGTGATAGTCCTCGGCCTTGTAATACGGCTGGGCCGGCGACAACTCGGTGACGATGGGCGCGTCCCACACATTGGCCATCTCGGCAACGACCTGGCGCGCGGTCGCCTCCTGCTCCGGCGAATGGTAATAGATGACCGAGCGGTACTGCGTGCCGACATCGTTGCCCTGGCGGTTCAGGGTGGTCGGATCGTGGATCGTGAAGAAAATCTCCAGGATGTCGTGATAGGCGATGACAGATGGATCAAATTGCAATTTCACCACTTCCGCGTGGCCGGTGTCGCCGACGCACACTTGTTCATAGGTGGGATGGGGCATGGCGCCGCCGGTGTAGCCGGACTCTACGCTAACTACCCCCTTCACCTCCAGGTACACGGCCTCCAGGCACCAAAAGCAGCCGCCGCCCAGAACCGCCGTCTCCAACGCCGCGCTCGGCGCGCCATTGCTGCCCATTGCTCCCTCCGTATCGAAGCCGCATGCCATGGCCCACTGTAACGCAATCGCGCGCCGCACGCAGCTAGTTTACCGCCTCCCCGTGGGACGCAATCCGACGCCGCCACAAATCTTTGGCATAATGGCTAAAAGAACCCAGGCCGAGCCATGCATACCATTTCCCCCCGCGCTGAAGAACGCGCTTTCGACACCGTCCATTTCCGCCAGGCCCTGGGCCAGTTCGCCACCGGCGTGACCGTGATCACCACCCGGCTGGCCGACGGCACGTTCCGCGGCCTGACGGCCAGCTCCTTCAACTCGGTCTCGCTCGATCCGCCGCTGGTGCTGTGGAGCCTGTCGAACGGCGCCAACAGCATGCCCATCTTCACCGGTAACTCCCATTATGTAATCAACGTGCTCAGCGCCGGCCAGGCCCACCTGGCCAAGCTGTTCGCCACGCGCGGCAGCAACCCATGGGAAACGGTCGAGTACGAACTGTCGCGCACGGGCCAGCCCATCCTCAAGGGCGGCTCGGCCTGGTTCGAATGCCACAACCGCAGCCGCTATCCGGAAGGCGACCACGTCATTTTCGTCGGCGAGGTCGAGTTGTGCGAATTTACGCCGGCGCCGCCGCTGATCTTCCACAGCGGCCAGTTCGGCAGCCTGGGGTAAAAACGGAAATTGGTGTCGCCATTTGAAAAGCCGGGGTCTGCGGCGCGGCATAGAATGCTGGCAGCATTCACCATAATGAGAGACCACCATGAGCCAAGCCCGCGCCCAATTCCACTGGGATGACCCCTTGTTGCTGGACCAGCAACTGACCGACGACGAGCGCATGGTGCGCGACGCCGCCGCAGCCTATTGCCAGGACAAGCTGGCCCCGCGCATCCTGGAGGCGTTCCGCCACGAGAAGATGGACACCTCGATCTTCCGCGAAATGGGCGAACTGGGCCTGCTGGGCCCGACCATCCCCGACCAGTACGGCGGCCCCGGCCTGAACTACGTCTCCTACGGCTTGATCGCGCGCGAAGTCGAGCGCGTCGACTCCGGCTACCGCTCGATGATGAGCGTGCAATCGTCGCTGGTGATGGTGCCGATCTTCGAATTCGGCACCGAGGCCCAGCGCCAGAAATACCTGCCGAAGCTGGCGACCGGCGAATGGATCGGCTGCTTCGGCCTGACCGAGCCCAACCACGGTTCCGATCCCGGCTCGATGATCACCCGCGCCAAGAAGGTGCCGGGCGGCTACGCGCTGACCGGCGCCAAGATGTGGATCACCAACTCGCCGGTAGCCGACGTCTTCGTGGTCTGGGCCAAGGACGACGAAGGCGCGATCCGCGGCTTCGTGCTGGAAAAAGGCATGGCCGGCCTGAGCGCGCCCGCCATCCACGGCAAGTTCGGCCTGCGCGCCTCGCTGACCGGCGAGATCGTCATGGACAACGTGTTCTGCCCGGAGGAGAACGCCTTCCCGGACGTGCGCGGTCTGAAGGGCCCGTTCACCTGCCTGAACTCGGCGCGCTACGGCATCGCCTGGGGCGCGCTGGGCGCGGCCGAGGCATGCTGGCACATCGCCCGCCAGTACGTGCTGGACCGCTCGCAGTTCGGCCGTCCGCTGGCCGCCAACCAACTGGTGCAAAAGAAGCTGGCCGACATGCAAACCGAAATCACCTTGGGCCTGCAGGGCTGCCTGCAACTGGGCCGCATGAAGGACGCCGGTACGGCGGCGGTGGAAATCACCTCGATGATGAAGCGCAATTCCTGCGGCAAGTCGCTCGACATCGCCCGCGTGGCGCGCGATATGCTCGGCGGTAACGGCATCTCGGACGAGTTCGGCGTCATCCGCCACATGGTCAACCTGGAGGTGGTCAACACCTACGAAGGCACGCACGACATCCACGCCCTGATCCTGGGCCGCGCGCAGACCGGCATCCAGGCGTTCCAGTAAGCGACGCAACGCGGATTCGGCCGGGCCGGCGAATCCGCGTCACCTTCATTTCGGGCCGCCCAACGCCCGCGATTTCTCGTACAGCTTCTTCGCCTTGTCATTGTCGCCTTGCGCCTGCCAGGCCTCCGCCAGGCTATCCCAGGCATTCGCCGACGACGGGAACAACAGCGTATTCAGTTCGAACAAGCGGATGGACTCCGCCACCCCGATGATTTCACGCACCGCATAGCCTGTTCCGTTGACGGCGCCCTCCAGCGCCGCGCCACGCACGGCGGGATTCGTACGCAGTTTGGCGGCCTGCGCCGCCGCGCCACCATCGGCGGAAGGCTCGAACGCGTAATCGATCAGTCCCGCCGACACCGCCTCGGTCGGGAAGTCCTTAGGCGCCACCGCCGCCATCACGCTGTTCACCAACGTGCGCGACCAGACATTCTTTACGCTGCCACTGGTCAGATAGATGAAAACATAGCCATCGCCCGCTGGTGTATCCCGGAAAGTCCACCGGAGCCTCACCCGCGCGCCGCCGTCATGGCCGACATGCCGGTACTCGCCGCTCTCGCCATATTCCCAACCGGCGGCAAACACGCCGCGCTGGCCGTTGGACAAGGTCGGCGGCTGCCACAAGCGCGCCAGGGTCGCCCGGTCCACCAATGCGCCGCTGCGCAGCGCTTGAAGGAATGTGGCAAGGTCGTCCAAGGTCGAATACAGCTCGGCGTGACCGTAGGCGTATTCCGGCCATGACACCACCGGGCTGGGCTCCAGCCGGCCATTCTTGCTGGTATAAGCGGTCACTGCCCCGCCTTGGGGCAACGCCCCGCCTTGGGGCAACGCCCCGCCTTGGGGCAACGCCCGGCCGCCCAGCGAGGTATGGCCGAGGCGCAGCTTATCGACGATGCGCTCATGCGCGATTTGCGCGTACGGCTTGCCGTAGCGGGCTTCCAGCAGAGCCGTCAGCACGAGGTAATTGGTCTGCGTGTAGCGCGACGCCGAACCGGGCGCAAATTGCAGCGGTTTGCCGGCAAGCGCGGTCAGCGCGGCCGGCAAGGTGCCCGGAAACGACGGCATCGCCTGCGCCTCGTTGAAATACTCCGGCACGCCCGACGTATGATCGAGAAACTGGCGCACGGTGATCGCCTGCCACGCGGCAGGCAGCAATGGCACATGGGCGCTGGCCGGTCCATCGAGGTCGACCTCGCCCCGCTCAACCAGCTGCATGACGAGCGTGCTGGCGAACAGTTTCGCCAGCGAATACACGGGGAAAATGTCAGTGGTGCGCACCGGCCTGCCGCTGGCGATGTCGGCCTGCCCTTCGGCGCCACGGAACAACACTTTACCGTTGTGCGCCACCAGCACGGCCTGCCCGGCGATGCCATAGCGCTCCTGGTTGACGTGCATCTGCCTTGTGATCGCAGCGGAAAGGCGATCCGGCGCGGCGCGCGCCACGGCAGGCAATACCAGCTCCAGCATCAGTGCAAGACAATGGAAACGCCGCAAGCTCAAGATATGCCCTCCGCAGATTAAGTGCCCGCCGACCGGGCGCAACCGGACACAGTATATGATGGTATTTAAGCAAAAGTGGATGCGTCCGGGCGAAAAAAAACCGCTGCACATCGCAGCGGTTTTTTTACCCGGGGCACAATCAGAAATTGAAACCCTTGAAGTTGTAGCCGACGCTGACGCTCACCGCCAGCGGATCGAGGCGGATGTCCTGGGTCTGGCCGGTCGAGAAATGCACTTTGGTCTTCAGCATGGTCTTGATCACGGTCGCATCGACAAACCACTGCTCGTTGATCTTGACGGTGCCGCCGATCTGGTAGCTGGCCGCCCACTTGTCGTCGACCTTGAAGGTCGCGCCCGGACCGCCGGTGTTCAGGATCGCCGTCAGCTGGCCCGAACCGCGTTCCTTCTGGAAGTGCGCGTACGTGATGCCCAGGCCGACGTATGGCCGGAACATCGCGTTCGCCGGCAGGAAGCGGTACTGGATGAACGCCGTCGGCGGCAGCACTTCCGACGTGCCCAGCCTGCCCGTGCCCTCGATCGAGCCCGCGCCGACCAGGTCGTGCTTGTACGGCAGGCCCAGGTCGATTTCAGCCGAAATATTATCGGTGACCATGTACGCGAATGCCACGCGCGGTTTGGTGTCCGGGTCGATGTCGGCCTTGGTGCCCGGCAGCGCCGGCGCGGACACGTCGCCGGAGTCGACCTTCGGCGTGATCTTGTTGATACCGGCGGTGACCAGCCAGGTGCCGGCGGTTTGTTGCGCCGACGCGGCCGTGGCCACCGACATCGCGGCGGCCAGCGCCAGCAGTTTTACGGTGGTGTTGAAACCCTTGTTCATATCGTCTCCTGATTTTTTAATGTGTTGTCCGGCGCGCCGCCTTGGGCGGCGGCCCGAAGACAGAATTACAGCCAGCCCTTGGTCACCAGGCTTCTGGACACGTAGCGGGCCAGCAGCAGGTTGTTGAACGGGGTCGGGTGGACTTCATCGGCGAACGAGTAGTGGCTGACGTCGCCCGGCTTGAGGTTGCTGCCGTTGCACACCAGCGAGGTGCCCAGCGCGTTCTTCGGCGAGGTCAGGTCGCAAGCCGGCTCGGTCACGTTGGTCAGGCCGTAAGGGCCGGGATTGGTCGCCTGGTCGTGGCTGACGGCGAACACGTCGACGATCACCACCTTCGGTTCCGCCGACAAGCCGGCGGTCAGCGCGGTGTTGAAGGCGCTGACCATGGCGTTGATCAGCGCCTGGGTCGCGGCCGACTGGCCACGGCCCGACGGCGTGGTCGCCACGTCCGGCAGGTTGTTCACCGTCACGAAGTTGGCGCCGTTGGCGATGATCTGCGTCTTGACCAGGTTGGCCAGCTCGGTGCCGGCGGCGCCCAGCGCGGCGACCAGTTCCGGTCCCTTGGCGGTGGCGTAGTCCAGTCCGGCCTTGTTGCCGGCGGCGGTTGCGTCGGCGGTCGCCTTGGCGACCATCGGGCCGTAGACGGCCTGCGTAGCGACCGCCGAGTTGCCCGGCTGTACGGCGGCGGCGCCGATGGCCACCTGGGTGATGCTGGCCTGGCTGCTGCCGGCACGCGCCGCTTCCGTTTGCGCGGCAAAGGCGATGGCCTGGGCGGCGGTTTGCGGATTGGTCGCGCCGGCCGCCAGTTGTGGCACCAGGCTTTGCAAGTAAACAGGGCCGCCAGCGGCGGTGCCGGCAGCCGTGGCGCCGGCGCTCAGCGCAGCCAGCTGGAACAGCACGTCGTTACCGCCGGCCATGACGAACACCATCTCATCGCCCTTGAACTTGCCGCCGACCGCCTTCAGGTGGTTGGCCACCTGGGTGACGACGGGAATGGTCAGCGCGCCCAGCGCGCTGCCGGTCAATTTGTTGCCCGGTCCAACAGGATTGGTGACGCGGGCGCCGCCCTGGGCGTAGCCGTAGCAGCCGGCATTGGCCTTCTGAGGCACCGAGAAGCCTTTGGTGGGGTCGCCGTCGAGGCCGGTGACCGCCGCGCAAGGCGCTGGCAGGCCCAGCTGAGCGGCGACCAGTTCGGTCCAGTTTCTGCCGGTCAGGGTGGAGGCGATCGCGGTGTTGTCGCCGTTGATGGTGAACTTGCCGCCTTTGAGCGCAGCGACGGTGCCGACGGCATACGAACCCACGTCGGACAGGCTATCGCCAAACGACACTTGCGCGCTGTACTTGTTTTTGATGGTCTGATCGCCCGGCTTCGGGTCGGCGCTTCCGCCGCAACCCGCCAGGACGGCCAGAGTCATTGCAGCGAGTGCAAATTTGGTGTTGCGCATATTGTCTCCTGTAAATATTCTTTTATGATTTGATACGAACGGGCGTGCTATTCGCATGCCAGCTAATATGCCAGCGCCGGCCGTGCTTGTATAGCAAAACACCCGACAAACTGTCTAGTTGTGCGAAAAAAGGAACAATTGCTCGGCTTTTTCCGTGCAAGCTTAATTTTCCTCAACTGGCAGGCTAGCGGTTTGCGGCAGAATCGAAAAACGCCCGCGCTTCCCGCAAGCAAAGCGGCGCCACCAGGCCGGCATGATAGCTGTCTTTCACCGACTTGTTGGCCAAACGAAGCGCCTGCTTGGCGGCCGCGAATTGCAGCCGGGTGGTCAAGTACGGCGCCGTCAGCGACGTCTCCTCCAGATCCAGTCCCGTCACCGCCGTCGCGCCGTTGGCGGCGAAGTAGGCGCCCGCCGCCAGGGTGTTGATGAACGACACCACCGGATCGTCATTACCGCCGCAAAAGAACAGCGGCACGGCCGGCGTGTAGGTGCGCAGATCGTTTTTAAGCAGCCAGCGGCGCAACGGCTGGGCCGGCGCGCAAGCGAGCGGACTGGCGGCGCTGGTGTTGCACGGGTTGGCCCTTAAATCGGCCAAGTAGGCGTCGCGGTAGGCGGTCCGGATCAAATGATCGGCCCCGAAGAACGACGCATAGCCGCTCGCCTGCGGCAAGGAATCCTGCGCGAACAGCACATCGTCGGGCAGCTTGCCGGCGGCCACCAGATCGCCGAACCCGCGCGCGCCAGGCAGCAGCGCATCGATGCCGGTGGCGTACCTGGCCTCGTAGATATCGGCCGTGCCTGCATAGAGCGCGGCGCCGGCGCGCTGGCCGGCGTTGATCACCAGCGGCAGGAAGCCGGTCGCCCCCACCGTCGGTGCGCCCCGGAAAATGGTATCGCCGGTCAACAACAGCGCATACGGGCCGGACAGCGGCGCGGCGGCGGTGACGGCGAACTCGCCGGCGTAATCGGCCTGCATCGCGCGCTGCGTCGCCAGCGCCACATAGCCGCCCTGCGAATAGCCGCTCAGCATCAGCCGGCTCGACGCGCCGGCCTTCATCGAGCCGAAGGCGGCGCGGGCGGCGCGCAGGGCGTCGACCATATCGCTCGATTGCTGGGCGGCGTCGAGGTAGGCGTGATAGCCCAGCGACGAGCCCGCATAACCGGCATAGTTGGGCGCCACCACGATGTAGCCCTGGGCGGCGAACAAGGCCGCGATCATCAGCGGTTCGCTGGCCGACAGGTCGGCCATGTCGGTGGTCTTTTTCACGGTGGTGCCATGCGCGTACAGCAGCACCGGCCGGCTACCCTGGCAGGCCGGGTCCTTACCTGACGGAACCATGACGGCGGTGCTGGCGTCGGTGGCGGCCGCCATCGCATCGACGGTATGATATTTGAGCGTATAGGTGGTGATGGCGCATACGGGTGTGCTGGTCAAGGCCGTTCCCAGCACCACCGACGCATCGACCAGCAACTTGAGTTCGCCGGGCTCCAGTGTCGTGGCGGCGGCGCCGCCTGCCAGCGTCACCGGCACCAGCATCGCGCCGCCGATGACGGCCCCGCGCGGCGGCGGTGGCGGCTGCAAGACCGGCGGCTGGACCACAACCGAGCTACTGCTCTGGCCGTTGGCCCCACCACCGCCGCCACCACCACACGAAGTCAACACCACCGCCCCTGAAATCAGCATCAATGTAGCCCAGCGCATATCGCCTCCGACCAAGATGGCCGGGCGAGCTTTTCGGCCGGCAACAATTCATCTTAGCACTGGAGTCCGGAAATTTCCTCCAAAGCGAGCGCAACGAAACACCCCAAAAAAACTTGGGGGTCAGGTCCGACATTCGGACAAACTGAGAAAAACGGGAACTTTTAGCGCGCCAAAAAGTTCCAAAATGTCCGAATGTCGGACCTGACCCCGGTGGTTTTTTTGGAACTTTTGGCGCGGTGTTTGCTGCTCGGGGATGATTAACGCAGCAGGGAGTCGATTATGCCGGCGGAGCCGAACACTGACCGGCGCAGGCGGTCGTTGACGCCCAGCCATTGCGCATCTTGCGGCGGGGTTTCGACCAGGATCACATCCGAGCCGGTCTGGTCCATGTCGCGCAGGGCGGCGTAGAGGCCGTATGCGTAGCCTGCCGGATCGGCGGGCAGCATTTGCTGGCTGGACACCAGCTGCGGCAGCGCGTGGCTGATGATGGCGACCTTGATGCCCTTGGCTTGCAGCTGCTGCAGCTTCGCGGCTAAGGTGGCGCCGTCGAGCATCGTTACAGGCGTACGCGGCGCGTAATGCGATTCGAGCGTGCCGGAGGCGCGCGGCGCGGCCTGGTCCGGCGCGGCGGGCAGGCTGCCGATGACGTCGGCGATTTGCTGGGCTCTGATATGGCCGGGACGCAGCAGCACCGGGCCGTGCGTCGCCAGCCGCGACAGGTCGACGATGGTCGATTCGATGCCTACCTGGCTGGGGCCGCCCTCCAGCACCGTGTTCAATAAGGCGGCCGAACAGGCGTCATCGCCAGTGATCGAGCCTTCATCCTCGTCGTCCAGCGCGAATTCGTCGCGCACGTGCTGGGCCGTGGTCGGGCTGACGTTGCCAAACTTGTTGGCGGACGGCGCGGCCACACCTCCCTTGCCGCCCCTGAAGGCGCTCAGCAAGGCGATCGCGACAGGATGCGATGGGCAGCGGATGCCGACCGTGTCCTGGCCGCCGGAGACGGCGTCGGGAATGTGGCCGGCGCGCTTCAAAATCAGGGTCAGCGGTCCCGGCCAGAAGGCGGCGACCAGTTGCCGCGCCTCGTCCGGGATGTCGGTGACCCAGTAGTCCAAATCGGCGCCGGGCGCGACGTGCACGATCACCGGGTGATCGTTCGGACGGCCCTTGGCCTGGTAGATGCGCGCCACGGCGGCAGGGTTCTCGGCGTCGGCGCCGAGGCCGTAGACGGTCTCGGTCGGGAAGGCGACCAGGCCGCCCTCCTCCAATACAGCGGCCGCAGCCGCAATGTCGGCGGCGTCGGCTACCGCGTGATGCTGTTTCTTCACGGCGCGATACCCAGGATGGCGCAGGCGGCGTTCAGCTGGCGTTGCGCCTCATCCAACGTCGGGGCGACGATGGTCAGGTGGCCCATCTTGCGGGCGCGGCGCGGATCGTCCTTGCCGTACAGATGCAGGCAGGCGCCCGGCAGGGCCAGGATGCGATCCCAGGCCGGCTCGCGGGCAGTGTCAGTTTCCCCCGTGCTGTCCCCTTCGAACCAGACATCGCCGAGGATGTTGAGCATGACGGCCGGCGAATGCTGGCGCACGTCGCCCAGCGGCAAGCGCGCCATCGCGCGGACCTGCTGCGCGAACTGGCTGGTGACGCAGGCGTCCATCGTGTAGTGACCGCTGTTGTGCGGACGCGGCGCCATTTCGTTGACCACCAGGCTGCCGTCGGTCAGCACGAAGAATTCAATGCACAGCACGCCTACGTAGCCAAGTTCGGCCACGATCGCCTGCGCCGCCTGCTGCGCCACTTTGGCGCTGGCGTCCGAAACGTTGGGGCCGGGCACGGTGGTGGTGAACAGGATGCCGTCGCGGTGCACGTTCTCGGCGATCGGATAGACCACGGACGCGCCATCGGCGCCACGCGCGGTCAGCACCGAAACTTCGTAGGCCAGCGGCAGCATCTTTTCCAGCAGGCAGGTGACCTTGTCCATGCTTTCAAACGCGGCGCGCACGTCCTCGCGCGACTTCACGCGGACCTGGCCCTTGCCGTCGTAACCCATGCGTACCGTCTTCAGAATGCCCGGCAGCAGATCGTCGGCGATATCGTCGATATCCTGCTGCGATGCGATGACTTTGTGCGGCGCCGGCAGCACGCCCGAGCGCGGCGCGCAGTCGACAAAGAATTTCTTCTCGGCGATGCGGTCCTGCGCCACCGACACGCCATGCGCGTTGGGGGCGACGAACACGCGTTCGGCCAGACGCGAGAGGCTGTCGGCGGGCACGTTCTCGAATTCAGTGGTGACGGCCAGGCATTGTGCGGCCAGCGCGTCTAGGCCAGCGGCGTCGCTGTAGCCGGCGTTGACCAGGCGCTGCGCTACCTGGCCGGCGGGGCATTCATCGGCAGGCTCGAGCACGGCGACCTGATAACCCATGCTTTGGGCGGCCTGGGCGAACATGCGACCCAGTTGACCGCCACCCATCACGCCCAGCCACGCCGCTGGATTGGCGGCAGGCAGAAGTGGAGAAAAATCTTTACTCATCGATTTATTTCAAACGTTATTCAAGCGGCAGCGTCATGGCCTTGGCGGCTTCGGTCTGCGTCACGCGGAAGGCTTCCAGCTTGTCGGCCAGCGCGTCGTCGTTGGCGGCGATCATGGCCACGGCCGTCAGCGCGGCATTGGCGGCGCCCGCCTCGCCGATGGCGAAGGTCGATACCGGCACGCCCTTCGGCATCTGCACGATGGACAGCAACGAATCCTCGCCGCGCAGATACTTCGACGGCACCGGCACGCCCAGCACCGGCACGATGGTCATGGCCGCGACCATGCCCGGCAGGTGCGCGGCACCGCCGGCGCCGGCGATGATGGCGCGCAAGCCGCGCGCACGCGCGCTCCTGGCGTACGCGTACATCTCGTCCGGCATGCGGTGCGCGGAAATGACTTGCGCCTCGAACGGCACGCCGAACTGCTTGAGGATGGCGACCGCGTTTTGCATCACGTCCCAGTCCGAGGACGAGCCCATGATGACGCCGACCAGCGGTTTGTTGTTAGCGTCCGCCATCTCAGGCCTTCAGCTTCTGGCCGGTCAGGCGCTCGATCGCTTCGAAGTACTTGGCCTGGGTTTTGTCGATGACGTCGGCCGGCAGCGCAGGCGCCGGCGCGGTCTTGCCCCAGTCCAGCGTTTCCAGGTAATCGCGCACGAATTGCTTGTCGAACGACGGCGGCGACATGTCCGGCGCGTACGAATCCGCAGGCCAGAAGCGCGACGAGTCGGCCGTCAGCACTTCATCCATCAGGTGCATGACGCCGTTTTCGTCCAGGCCGAATTCGAACTTGGTGTCGGCGATGATGATGCCGCGCGTGGCAGCGTAGTCCGCTGCTGCCGTGTACAGTTTGATGCTGATATCGCGCATTTTGGCGGCCAGTTCGGCGCCGATGCGGCTTTCCATGTCGGCAAAGCTGATGTTCTCGTCGTGCTCGCCCAGATCGGCTTTCGCGGCCGGGGTGAACAGCGGTTCAGGCAATTTCTCCGCCTGGCGCAGGCCCGCAGGCAACTCGATGCCGCAGATGCTGCCCGTCGCCTGGTAATCCTTCCAGCCCGAACCGATGATGTAACCGCGCACCACCGCCTCGACCATGATCGGCTTCAGACGCTTGGCGACCACGGCGCGGCCTTTGACCTGCTCCACCTCATCGGCTGCCACCACGGACTCTGGCGCGACGCCGGTCAGGTGGTTCGGCACGATGTGGCCCAGTTTCTCGAACCAGAAATCGCTCATCTGGTTCAAAACCATGCCCTTGCCGGGGATAGGTTCGTTCATGACAACGTCGAAGGCCGACAGGCGGTCGGTGGTGACGATCAGAATTTTATCGTCGCCGACGGCGTAGTTGTCGCGGACTTTGCCATGGCCGAGCAGTGGCAGGGATTTGATGGAGGATTGGTAAAGGCTGTTCATAGCGGAGAATGTATTAACCAAACGTAGAAAAAGCGAAAACCGGCGACAAGGAAACCTTGCCAGCCGGTCAAGAGATTCGGGCAACCTTCGCCCGTCCAACCCGAATTTTACTTCACAATCTGTTGCAGCTCGCCGGCCTTGTAACGCTCGGCCATTTTTTCCAGCGTAACTTGCTTGATTTTCGATGCCTGACCGGCGCAACCGAACTGCTCGAAACGGGCGCGAACGATTTGTTCGGCGGCCAGACGGGCAGGCTTCAGGTAATCGCGCGGATCGAATTTCGATGGGTTCTGGAACATGAACTGACGGATCGCGGCGGTCATCGCCAGGCGGATGTCGGTGTCGATGTTGATCTTGCGAACGCCGTGGCGGATGCCTTCCTGAATTTCTTCAACCGGCACGCCGTAGGTTTCTTTCATGTCGCCGCCGAATTCGCGGATGATGGCCAGCAGTTCCTGCGGCACCGACGACGAACCGTGCATCACCAGGTGGGTGTTAGGAATGCGCGCGTGGATTTCCTTGATGCGGTCGATCGCCAGGATGTCGCCGGTTGGCTTGCGGGTGAACTTGTAGGCGCCGTGCGAGGTACCGATGGCGATGGCCAGCGCGTCGCACTGGGTTTGCTTGACGAAGTCGGCGGCCTGGTTGACGTCGGTCAGCAGCTGCTCGCGGGTCATGGTGCCGTCGGCGCCGTGGCCGTCTTCCTTGTCGCCCTTCATCGTTTCCAGCGAACCCAGAACGCCCAGCTCGGCTTCCACGGTAACGCCGATGGCGTGCGAGAACTTGACCACTTCACGCGACACTTCCACGTTGTACTCGTACGATGCGACCGACTTGCCGTCCGCTTCCAGCGAGCCGTCCATCATCACCGACGAGAAGCCGGAGCGGATCGCGGCCATGCAGACCGCCGGCGATTGGCCGTGATCCTGGTGCATAACGACCGGAATGTGTGGGTAGGCTTCAATCGCGGCGTCGATCAGATGACGCAGGAACGCTTCGCCGGCATACTTGCGGGCGCCAGCGGATGCTTGCATGATGACCGGGCTGTCGAGCGCGTCGGCGGCGGCCATGATGGCTTGCACTTGTTCCAGATTGTTGACGTTGAAAGCAGGAATGCCATAGCCGTTTTCAGCGGCGTGGTCCAGCAGTTGACGCATGGATACGAGGGACATGATGTGTACTCCAAACAATAAAAAAACTTGGTTGCCGGAGCGTTGCGCCCCCGTTCCGCGGGGGCGCGCTATCGGACTTACTTAATACCTACTTTGACGATCTTGAGCGCGTTGGTGCCGCCGGCCTGGCCCATCTGGCCGCCCCACGTCACAACGATCATATCGCCCTTCTTGACGATGCCGTTCTGCACCAACAAGTCTTCGGCAGCCTGAAGCACGGCGGCGCTGTCGCCAGCCTGCGCTAAATTGTATGCCTTCACGTTGCGGTACAGCGCCGCCTTGCGCTGGGTCGTCACGCTCGGCGTCAACGCGTAAATCGGCGTGTCGATGTTGTGACGGCTCATCCACAGCGCGGTCGAACCGGACTCGGTCAGCGCGATGATCGCCTTGACCGCCAGGTGGTGCGCGGTGAACAGCGCGCCGTAGGCGATCGACTGGTCGATGCGGGTGAAGGTCACATTCAGGAAGTCGGCGTCGAGCTTGTTGTACTCGGACTGCTCGGCTTCCACGCAAATGGCGGCCATCATTTCTACGGTCTCGATCGGGTAGCGGCCGGAGGCGGTTTCCGCCGAGGTCATCACCGCGTCGGTACCGTCCAGCACGGCGTTGGCCACGTCGGACACTTCGGCGCGGGTCGGCACGGCGTTGAAGATCATCGACTCCATCATCTGCGTCGCGGTGATCGCCAGCTTGTTCGACTCGCGCGCCATTTTGATCATGCGCTTTTGCAACGCCGGCACCGCCGCGTTGCCCACTTCCACCGCCAAGTCGCCACGGGCGACCATGATGCCGTCGGAGGCGTCGAGGATCTCCTGCAGCACAGGGATCGCTTCGGCGCGCTCGATCTTGGCGATCATCATCGGCTTATGGTTGAACGGCTCGCCGGCGATATTGGCCAGCGTGCGCGCCATTTCCATGTCGGTTGCGCTTTTCGGGAACGAGATCGCCAGATAATCGCACTGGAAGCTCATCGCCGTCTTGATGTCTTCCATGTCCTTGGCGGTCAGCGCCGGCGCGGTCAGTCCGCCACCCTGGCGGTTGATGCCCTTGTTATTGGACAGCTCGCCGCCGATTTTCACGGTGGTGAAGATTTCATGGCCGACGATCTTGTCGACCACCAGCACGATCAGGCCGTCGTTCAGCAGCAGCTTGTCGTCGGCGCGCAGATCCTGCGGCAGCGCCTTGTAATCCAGACCGACGCGTTCCTGGTTGCCCAGTTCGCCGTTCTCGCCCCACTTGGCGTCCAGGATGAACTTGTCGCCGTTGGTCAGATCGATCTTACCATTTTCAAATTTGCCCACGCGGATCTTAGGACCCTGCATGTCCGCCATGATCGCCACTTCGCGACCGCATTCGGCCGCCGCCTCGCGCACCAGCTTGGCGCGGTCGATATGGTCCTGCGCCTTGCCGTGCGAGAAATTCAAACGCACGACATCCACCCCGGCGCGTATCATTTTTACCAGAACGTTGAAGTCTGTAGAGGCCGGGCCGATCGTTGCGACAATTTTGGTACTACGGGACATAGGATTCCTTAGCGTTGGGTCATGCGGAAAGCCCCCGCGACACCGGCGGGAACCAGGAAAAAACCAGGAAAGCTGCACTGTAAGCTCGTGTTGAGCTTGGTGTCGCCCGTTTCGAAGCTGCCAAAGTGGCTACCGATGTAGCCAAACTACAAACCTTTGTAGCAAACTTTCACAAACCGGGCTTTTTTCAGCTATTACTAGGATTTTACTGGCAATTTGCTACACCGCACGACCGTGCTTTTTACGTCACATTGAGTCAAAAGTTATTGCGC
Source organism: Oxalobacteraceae bacterium OTU3CAMAD1 (assembly GCA_024123915.1). Taxonomy (NCBI): domain Bacteria; kingdom Pseudomonadati; phylum Pseudomonadota; class Betaproteobacteria; order Burkholderiales; family Oxalobacteraceae; species Oxalobacteraceae bacterium OTU3CAMAD1. Next base: position 7,113,945 of record CP099650.1, read on the forward strand.
CGCAGCACGCTGCGTCAGGATCTCCACCGCTGGCAAGGTCTTGCCTTCCAGGAATTCCAGGAAAGCGCCGCCGCCGGTCGAGATGTAACCGATCTGCTCGGTGATACCGTATTTGGCGATCGCCGCCAGGGTATCGCCACCGCCGGCGATCGAGAACGCCTTGGAGTTGGCGATGGCCAGCGCCAGGGTCTTGGTGCCTTCGCCGAACTGGTCGAACTCGAACACGCCGACCGGACCGTTCCAGACGATGGTGCCGGCGCCCGCGATTTGCGCGGCCAGGGTGGCGGCGGTTTTAGGACCGATATCCAGGATCATGTCGTCGTCGGCGACGTCTGCCACGTCCTTGACGGTGGCGACGGCGGTTGGCGAGAATTCCTTGGCACACACGACATCGACCGGGATCGGCACTTGCGCGCCGCGCTTTGCCATGATGTCGATGATGGCCTTGGCTTCTTCCACCAGTTCGTTCTCGACCAGCGATTTACCGATGTTCAGGCCGACGGCCTTCATGAAGGTGTTGGCGATGCCGCCGCCAACGATCAGATTGTCGACCTTGTCGGCCAGCGCTTTCAGAATCGACAGCTTGGAAGATACTTTGGAACCGGCGACGATGGCCAGCAGCGGACGGGCCGGGGCGCCCAGCGCCTTGCCCAATGCGTCCAGCTCGGCGGCCAGCAGCGGACCGGCCGACGCGACCGGCGCGAACTTCGCGATGCCGTGGGTCGAAGCCTCGGCGCGGTGGGCGGTGCCGAAAGCGTCGTTGACGTAGATATCGCACAACTTGGCCATTTTTTGCGCCAGTTCGTCGTTGTTCTTCTTCTCGCCCTTGTTGACGCGGACGTTTTCCAACAGCACGACCTGGCCCGCTTGCAGGTTCTCCAGACCGGCGCCATCGACCCAGTTCTGTTTCAGCTCGACCGGCTGGCCCAGCAGCTCGGACAGGCGCGCGGCGACTGGCGCCAGGCTGTCTTCCGGTTTGAACTCGCCTTCGGTCGGGCGGCCCAGATGGGACGTCACCATCACTTTGGCGCCGGCGGCCACGGCCGCCTTAATGGCGGGAACGGAGGCGCGAATGCGCGTATCTTCGGTGATATTGCCCGCATCATCCTGCGGCACGTTCAAGTCGGCACGGATGAAGACGCGCTTGCCTTGCAGCGCATTCTGGGCGATGAGATCTTGCAGACGGATGAAGTTCAAAACAGCGGACATGGCGACCCAAGGGTGAGTTGAAAGAAGACCGCTATTTTACCGCAAGCCGAGCCGTGTTTTATTGTTATTGAAATACAGGAACAAGGGTAGACAGCAAGCTGGGAAGCAAGCGTAGTGCCGTGAAGAAAGCCATGCCGAAGATAATCGTTTCGAGCATGTTGCGACGCAGCAAATAATAGCCGGTGGCCACCACGCCGGCGATTAATTTCAGGTTACTGAAATCGAGGACCGCGTGGCCGTCCGGGGCCAGCAGCAGATCCGGGAAGATAATGGCTGCAAGCGCGCAGGCCGGCGCATAGCGCAGCATTTCCTGCACCCGTTTGGGGATGGTGATGTGATGGCCGATCAGCCAAAACGAACTGCGGGTGGCGGCGGTGGCCAGCGCCAGCACACCGATGACGACCCAAATTTCCCAATCAGCCATGTGTGAATGCCAACCTTTTTCAACGTTATCAAGATATTCACTGAGACACGTAGGGCGGATTAGGCGGAACGCCGTAATCGGCCATGCATGCGTCAACGAGGCGCCAGCATGGCCGATTACGCTGCGCTAATCCGCCCTACGTGTTTCCTCGGTTACGCCACTTCTCTGCGCCCTCTTCGACTGCCATGGAGGTCAGCATTCCTACCAGCACCGCCAGCAACAGGCCCAACTTGTAGGGCAAACCCGCCGCGACCACCGACACGCCGCCCGCGACGAGCACGCCGCACAATGCCGGCCGTCCCACCATCAACGGGATCATCACGCAAATAATGGCCAACGTGCCGGCAAAACCCAGCCCCCACTCCGGCGGCACCGTGCTGCCGAGGAAGATGCCGGCGATCGAGCCGACCTGCCACGCGCCCCAGTTCGGATACATCAAGCCCTTCAGATAAGACAGCTTGCCAACCTGAGGCGCTTCGGACGGATATTTTTGCAAAAACAGCGCCACCGTCATATCCCCGGAGACATAGCCGAGCAAAAACCGGCGCGTCCACGGAAGATGTGCGAAGTGCGGCGCCAGCAAGGCCGCGAAGATAACGAAACGCAGATTGACGACAAACGCCGTCAGGAAGATGACCCAGATCGGCGCGCTCGCCGCGATCAACGGCAGCGCCGCCAGTTGGGCGGAGCCGGCGAACACCAGCAACGTCATACCCAACGCCTGCGGCACGCTCAAGCCGGACTTGACCATCGCGATGCCCACCACCAGCCCCCAGGCGCCGATGCCGAACAACGTGGGAGTGCCGACCTTCAGCCCTTCCCGCCAGGAAGGCTCATGGTGTTCCGGCACGTAGCGGCCGGGCGCGGGAGGGGTACTGCTCGGTTGGGTCATGTGGCTTCAGCTACTCAGGTGGTTGTGGCATTCCCGCCACACAGCAGGCCACACCCGTATTGTGGAGGCGCTATTTTACCGATGATTTTTGCTCAATGCGCAATTCCGTTAAAATCGTGGTTTTCACGCCTTTCGGAGCATTACAACATGACCAACGCCAACACGTCCGCCGCAGCCGCCACCAACGCCGTTGAGCTGGATGGCAAGGATTTGCCGGCACATTGCCCGAACCCAGCGATGCCGCTGTGGTCGTCGCACCCACGCGTGTTCCTGGAATTCAACCACGACGGCGTCGCCAAGTGCCCTTACTGCGGCACCGCCTACCGCCTGAAGCCGGGCACCGTCGTCGGCCACCATTAATATGCACACCGCCAGCCGCGTCCTCCGGAGCCAGCATGCCCATTAAACGAGAAAAACAGTTGAACGGCAGCGCCGTCGAGGTGGAAACGGCGTTCTACGCCGCGCTCAACCGCGCCGACCTGGACGCGCTGATGGCCCTGTGGGCCGACGACGAAGAGATCGTCTGCGTCCATCCGGGCGGCACCCGCCTGATCGGCCACGCGGCGATCCGCTCCTCGTGGAGCAAGATCCTCGAACACGGCGGCCTGCACATCATGCCGTCGCAGCTGCACGAAACCCACAATCTGATGAGTTCCGTGCACACGGTGGTCGAAGGCACGACCGCCGCCAGCGGCGAACCGGCGCACCTGCTGGCCACCAACGTCTACGTCAAAACACCGCGTGGCTGGCGCATCGTGCTGCACCATGTGTCGGTCGCGCCCGGTCCTGTGCCCGCCGACACGGCGACGCAAATCCTGCATTAACGCCACCATCGACCGTCCGCCGTGAAGTACACCGCTCCGTTCTGGCTGCCTAGCGGTCACCTGCAAACCATCTACCCGGCCGTCGCCATCGCCAAGCCGGCGGTGACGTTCCGCCGGGAACGCTGGGATGCGCCGGACGGCGACTTCGTCGATGTCGACTTCGTCGACGGCAAGCCGGGGCAACCGTTCGTCGTGCTATTCCACGGCCTGGAAGGCTCGTCCGACAGCCACTACGCGCGCGCCCTGATGGCAGACATCGCCGCGCGCGGCTGGTCCGGCGCGGTGCCGCATTTCCGTGGCTGCTCCGGCGAGGCCAACCGCGCGCCGCGCTTTTACCATTCCGGCGACGCCACCGAAGTCGACTGGATCATCCGCCGCCTGCACGCACAGCGCGTCGAACAAGGCGGCGGCAAGTTCTACGCGGCCGGCGTCTCGCTGGGCGGCAACGCGCTGCTGCGCTGGCTGGGCGAATCGCAGCACCAGGCCGACTTCGTCGACGCCGCGTGCTCGGTGTCGGCGCCGCTGGACCTGGCGCAGGGCGGCGCCTCGCTGTCGAGCGGCTTCAACATGATCTACACGCGCATGTTCCTGCAAACGCTCAAGCCCAAGTGCATCGCCAAGCTGCGGGAGTTCCCCGGCCTGTTCGACCTCGACGCGCTGCACGCGGCGCGCGACCTGTACGCCTTCGACAACGTCGTCACGGCGCCGCTGCACGGCTACCGCGACACCGACGACTACTGGGACCGCGCCAGCGCCAAGCACGTGCTCAACGACATCACCGTGCCCACCCTGGTGCTCAACGCCAGGAACGATCCCTTCCTGCCCGGGCGCCATCTGCCGCAGCGTGCGGCACCAAACGTCGTATTGGACTATCCTGACCACGGAGGCCATGTCGGCTTCGCGGTCGGCGGGCTGCCGGGCAAGCTGCACTGGCTGCCGCAGCGTCTGATTCACTTTATGGAAGGCGCCAACGACGGTATGGACAACGGTATGGACAAGAAGCGGATGGCCAAGAAACATGGATGACATCGTCAAGCAGGCCTTGGCCAAATGGCCGAACGTGCCGCACTGCTACGGCTGGCTGGGTCTGGACGCGCGCGGCAACTGGCGCATGCGCGACGAGCGCGCCCAGCAGCAGAATCTACCCGGCGACAAGCTCGCGCACGAGGCGCTGATCGCCTTCATCGTGCGCAACTACGCGGCCGACGAACGGGGTTGCTGGTATTTCCAGAACGGCCCGCAGCGCGTCTACGTGAACCTGGAAGCGACGCCCTACATCGTGCGCACCGATCCGTCCAGCGGATGGCTGCTGCACACGGGCACAGCGATGGGCGGCATCGACAAAGCGGTGTTGACGGAGACCGGCGCGCTGGTCTTGCGCAGCGGTGAAATCGTCGCCCAGCTGGACGACCGCGACTTCGCGCAGGTGCTGCCATTGCTCAGGATGAACGACGAGCCGGTGGCCGACGAGACCTTGCTGGAATGGATGGAGAGCGACGCGCACTCGGTCGCCTCCACGTTGACGCTGACCGATCACGAGCGTCAGGTGCCGGTGTACCGCGTGGCCGCCGCGCAGTTGGCGGCGCACTTCGGCTTCGTCAGCGAACCGACCGCCCCGGCGTAAGGTCCGGGGAACCCTGGCGCAGCCGGTCGAACGGATTGGTCGACTGGTTGGAGAACGGGCTGTTCGGGTTTTTGGTACGGTCGTCGTCCTCGGCGCGGGAACCCGAACGCATCTCCGCCTTGAACGCCGGGCGGTTCTCGGCCTCGCGCAAATCCTTCTTGCCTTTTTCGCCCAAGTCCTCGCGCCGGCGCGCCTGCAACTCGCGCTCACGCGCATCGATCACGGCTTGGTCGTAGAACGACGCATCGGGCGCCTTGCGCGCATAGCCCAGCTGGTCGAGCGCCGACAGCACCCCACCCTGCAACACGTACGACTCGGCCAGCGCCATGTGCTGCAACGCCACCTTGCCCTGCTTCGAATACGTCTGCGCCAGCAAATCGTAGGCGTTCGGATCTTCGCGGTACAACTGCACCTGTTCGCGCAGATAGCTGCCCGCCTCCTCGTACTTGCCGGCGGCGATCAGCGCCTCGCCGTACAGGTGCGCGATGCCGCGCGACAGCGGATAACGCTGGTGCGCCGCCTCGGCGTCGACCACCGCCTGCGCGAGGACGGCCTTGTCGTTGGTCTGCGCCAGTTTGATCTCGATGGCCGTGCTGACGAAGATCGCATCTGACGACGGCTTCGGCGCCGCACTGAAGGTGCCGGCGGCGGGCGCCTTGCCGAACGTCGCGCGCGCCTTGTCCAGCCACACCTGCGCGTTGGCGGTGTCGCCTTTTTTCAGCGCCAGGAAGGCCATACCGTACTGCCCCGCCGTCAGCTGATGGCGGTTCTCCTGCAACATCTGATTCTCAAAAAACGTCTTCGACTCGGCATAGCCCTGCGACGTCTGATCCTGCAACACGCGCGCGCGCGACCGAACCAGATAGAAATCGAGGCTGTCGACCCGCTGCTTGTACGGCTGGTCGCGGATGCGCGCCTGGATGTCGGCGATGCGCTCGGTCGTCAGCGGATGACTCTGCAGGTAAGCAGGCACCAGATCGCTGTAATTGCGGCTGGCAGCCTGCATGCGCTGGAAGAAGCCCACCATGCCGGTCGTATCGAAGCCGGCCTCGCCCATGATCTGGAAACCGATGCGGTCGGCCTCGCGCTCGGCGTCGCGGCCGAAATTCAGTTGACGCTGGATCGCCAGTCCCTGCCCGCCCATGAACACGCCCATGGCCGCGTCGCCGCCGGCACGGGACGCCAGCGCGGCCAAGATCATCGCCGCCAGCGGGATCAGCGCATCCTGCTTTTGCTGGCCGATGGAACGGGCGATGTGGCGCTGCGCCACGTGGCCGATCTCGTGGCCGAGCACGGACGCCAGTTCCGATTCGGACTGCGCCGCCAGCAGCAGCGCCGAGTGCACGGCGATAAAGCCGCCCGGCAACGCGAACGCGTTCAGGTTCGGATCGCGCACGGCGAAGAAGTAATAGTCGAAATTGGCCTCGCCGCGCGCGTCCGGGCGGGCCGCCACCAGCGCGTTGCCGAAAGTGTTCAGGTACTCGAGGATGGGACCGTCGTCGAGGAAATCGCGGTCGCGCCGGATATCGCGCATGATCTCCTCGCCCAGCTTGCGCTCCATCAGCGGCGACAGGTCCTGGCGTTCGGTATCGCCCAGCGCCGGCAGATTGGGAATCCTGGCGGGCGCGAGCGCGTTCTGCGCCATGGCCATCGGCATGGCGACCAGCAGGGCAGCCGCGATCATGCGCATGCGCAGCGGACGGCGGCCATCGTAAGGAGGGGGGCAACGGTTCGATTTCACGGTGATATGATACCCGCATCTTGGGTGCTTCCGCACAGTGCCCGCCACTGAATTATTTTGTTAGCTCTTCATCATGACCGACACCACATCCGCTCCGCCATCCGACCACCTGACCCACTTCGACGCCTCCGGGCAAGCCCACATGGTCGACGTCGGCGCCAAGCAGGAAACCCACCGCATCGCGCTGGCCAGCGGGACCATCCGCATGAAGCCGGAGACCCTGGCGATCATCACCGGCGGCACGGCCAAGAAGGGGGATGTGCTCGGCATCGCGCGCATCGCCGCGATCATGGCGTCCAAGCGCACCAGCGACTTGATCCCGCTGTGCCATCCGCTGGCGTTGACGCGGGTGACGGTGGATTTTGAGACGGATGTGGGGAATTCGAGTGTGCACTGCAAGGCGCAGGTGGAGACTTACGGCAAGACCGGCGTGGAGATGGAGGCGCTGACTGCGGTGCAGGTCGGCCTGCTGACTGTTTACGACATGTGCAAGGCGGTGGATCGCGGGATGGTGATGAGCGACATCCGGGTGATGGAAAAGCATGGTGGGAAGTCGGGGGATTGGAGCGCGACGAGCTAGTTCGCTCCCGGCGATGCTATCGCATCCGACTTATCCACGGCGGCGCCGGCCATCGCCTCCCCCGGCGGGCACGGAGGACAACACCGCCGTTATTAAAATTCACAAATCCGCATCTTTTTTCCGTAATAAATCGTCAAAACACAACGCTTTTCCCCCTTAGTCCTTGTCCATGGCAGCCTGATCGATGGCTGCTTTGTTACTCTAAGTTAACGCGTATATAATAAATAGCACGGAAGTAATTTTTTGACAGTTACGTTGCCGTGGTCGCCGATGCGCCTGCGAGAAAGAACTTGAATGAGCAGCAACCCGCCCCCGAGCGAAGCCAAGACTCAGGAATACGAATTCGAACAGATGAACCTGCAGGTGGGCGGCAGGATCCAGTTCATCACGCATCGGACCATGAAGCCGATCCAGCACTTTTCGACCATCATCGGCTGGGTCAAGGATGAATATTTGATCGTGAAGGTGCCGTTTGAGAACAACGCGCCGATCTCGATCAACGATGGCGACAAGCTGACCATCCGCGTGTTTTCCGGCGTGAACGTCTGCTCGTTCTCGTGCGTCGTGCAGCGCGTGTTTCCTCGTCCGTTCTTTTATGCGCATCTGTCGTTCCCGGTGTCGATCCAGGGGACCAGTCTGCGAGCGGCGATGCGGGTGAAGGTGGATATTCCGGCGCAGGTGACGACGCCGACTGGCACGTCGTCGGTGTTCCTGGTGAACCTGAGCGTGTCCGGGGCGCTGATCGAGTCGCCGAAACGGTTGCCGGAGGATGATGCGCAGGTTGGGCTGTCGTTCTATTTGATCGCGCAGCCGGGCAACCGGCAGGTGCGCGTTAATCCGAATGCGACGATCCGCAATATCAATGTGGTCAAGCCGGCGGCCGGGGATAAGCCGGAGGTGTTCACGTACGGCGTGCAGTTTGTGGATTTGGATCCAGTGCATTACACGATGTTGCAGAATTTGACGTATGAGGCCTTGATCGCGGATCGGCAGAAGATTGTGTAAGGATTCGTACCAATAAAAAAAACCGGCCGAGGCCGGTTTTTTTATGCAACATCGCTGTTATGGTGTGATGTTGTTTTTCAAGAGCGCTGTCTTGGCTGCGTCATGGGTGACCGTGGTTGTGGTAGTCCATACGAGATTGGTGGCGCCAGCCGCGATCGCCGGCGTGTAGGTCACGGTTTGGCCGTTGACGCCGGTACCCAGACCACCTTGCAAGGTCAATACGACAACCCCGTCCGCAACCGTTGCCGAAAGGACTTCCTTGGTGGTGGTGAACGCGGCTGGAATGCCGTTTTGGCCGGTATCGCAGTCCGTCAGCACGCCGCCGGCTTCTTGCGCACACAATGCGACAGCCGTTTTCAGCGAGTCGGCGGCGCCTTGGATATTGGCGACTTTTGCTTTGACCGTGTAGTCGCTATACGCAGGGATCGCGACCGCTGCCAGAATGCCGATAATCGCAACCACGATCATCAGTTCGATCAGGGTGAAGCCGGCCTGTGCTTGTTTCTTCATCATTTTCATGGATTTCATTTTGCGACTCCTGTGGGGTGAAAAAATTGGGTGGTACACCTGTCTTATCGCAAGCGGTGTGCCAGCCTATTTTTTAAGCAAAACGGGCCGGAATATTTTCAGAAACCTCATTTTCTCCCCTCAGAGTGCCGTTTTTTGTCAGTTCGTACCGCCGCGTTTTGTCAGCTGTGACAATGCGTGACAATTATTGTCAGGCGATGCGGAAGGCCATCTGCGTGCCGCCGAGGTCGATGACATCGCCATGCGCGAGCCGCCATGCCTGCTTTCCGACCGCGACGCCATTGACCAGCGGCGCCTGCCCTCCCTCGATATGCGTCAACGTATACACATCCGGCTGGCGCTCGATCACCACCACCTGCACGCCGGTGCGGCCGAGCGTGGTCTGGGGCTTGGTCAGCGCCATTTGTTTACCAGTATTGTTGCCATTTAAGACTTCGATGTGGGCCAGCAGCGGCTCGGCGGCCATGCTCGGCCGCACGCCGTCGGCAACGAACTCGACCTGGAACTTGGCCATCTTGATGAGGTCCTGGTGCTGGAGGAAATGCTTGCCAATGCGGTGGCCGTTGACGAAGGTGCCGTTGGTGCTGTGCAGGTCTTCCAGGAAGGAGTCGTCGAGGATGGTGACGATGACGGCGTGCTCGCCGCTGACGGCCGGGTGCGCCAGCACGATGTCGTTGCGCGGATGGCGGCCGATGGTCATCCGTTCTTTGCTCAGCTGAACCTGCTGTTCCACCTGGCCGTCGCGTGTGACGATGATCTTCGCCAAATCCGATTCTCCAAAAAATAAAGGGGAGCGCTAGGCTCCCCTTCATTATTCCACATTCAACCGGGCTGTTATTACAGCATGGCTTTCAGCAGACGCGCCATTTCGGACGGGTTTTTGGTGACGGTGATGCCGCAAGCTTCCATGATTTCCAGTTTGGCTTGTGCGGTGTCGGCGCCGCCGGAGATCAGCGCGCCGGCGTGGCCCATGCGCTTGCCCGGAGGAGCGGTAACACCGGCGATGAAGCCGACGACCGGTTTTTTCATGTTGTCTTTGATCCAATAAGCCGCGTTGGCTTCGTCTGGACCGCCGATTTCGCCGATCATGATAACCGCGTCGGTGTCAGGATCGTCGTTGAACATCTTCATGACGTCGATGTGCTTCAGACCGTTGATCGGGTCGCCGCCGATGCCGACTGCCGACGATTGGCCCAGGCCCAGCGCCGTCAGCTGACCGACTGCTTCATAGGTCAGGGTGCCCGAACGCGAAACCACGCCGATACGGCCCTTCTTGTGGATGTGACCTGGCATGATGCCGATCTTGATTTCGTCCGGGGTGATCAGACCTGGGCAGTTAGGGCCCAGCAGCAGGGTCTTCGAGCCGGCTTTGGCCATGCGGTCCTTCAGGGCCATCATGTCGCGGACAGGAATGCCTTCGGTGATGCAAATTGCCAGGTCCAGCTCGGCTTCCACGGCTTCCCAAATAGCGGCGGCGGCGCCTGCTGGTGGGACGTAGATGACCGACACGTTGGCGCCGGTTTCTTTTTTCGCTTCAGCGACGTTGGCGAAAATTGGAATGCCTTCGAAGTCTTCGCCGGCTTTCTTTGGGTTCACGCCTGCGACGAACGCATTTTTGCCGTTCGCGTAATCGCGGCAGCCACGGGTGTGGAACTGGCCGGTCTTGCCGGTGATCCCTTGGGTAACGACTTTGGTATCTTTATTGATCAGAATGGACATGTTGATTCCTTAATTAAGCTTGACCGGCAGCGGCGGCGACGACGCTCTTCGCTGCATCTTCCATGGTGTCGGCAGCGATGATAGGCAGACCGGAATCGGCCAGCATCTTCTTGCCCAGGTCTTCGTTGGTGCCCTTCATGCGGACGACCAGCGGCACGTTCAGCGAGACAGCTTTCACAGCGGTGATCACGCCTTCGGCGATCACGTCGCAGCGCATGATGCCGCCGAAGATGTTGACCAGGATGGCTTTCAGGCCTGGGTTTTTCAGCATGATCTTGAATGCTTCGGTGACTTTCTCAGCCGTCGCACCGCCGCCCACGTCCAGGAAGTTGGCCGGCTCGCCGCCGAACAGCTTGATGGTGTCCATGGTGGCCATGGCCAGACCGGCGCCGTTAACCAGGCAGCCGATGTTGCCGTCGAGGGAGATGTAGGCCAGGTCGAATTTCGATGCTTCGACTTCAGCTGGATCTTCTTCGTCCAGATCGCGGTAAGCGACGATTTCCGGTTGACGGAACAGCGCGTTGGCGTCGAAGTTGAACTTGGCGTCCAGAGCGATGACTTTGCCCGAACCGGTCAAGATCAGCGGGTTGATTTCGGCCAGCGACGAATCGGTTTCCCAGTAGGCTTTGTACAGGCCTTGCAGGTTGGCGCGGGCGTCGGCGATCGACTCGGCAGGCACGCCGATTTTGGTCGAGATCGCGTCGGCATCAGCGTCGGTCAGGCCGACGGCTGGATCGATGGCGATCGAGTGCAGCAGTTCTGGGTGGGACTCGGCAACTTCTTCGATGTCCATGCCGCCTTCGGAGGAAGCCATCAGGACAACGCGCTGCGAAACGCGGTCGGTGACCAGCGAAACGTACAGTTCTTTCTTGATGTCCGCGCCTTCTTCGATCAGCAGGCGGCGTACTTTTTGGCCTTCAGGGCCGGTCTGGTGCGTGACCAGCTGCATGCCCAGGATCTGCTCGGAGAATTCTTTGACTTGTTCCAGCGATTTCGCAACTTTCACGCCGCCGCCTTTACCACGGCCACCGGCGTGGATTTGTGCTTTCACAACCCAGACCGGGCCGCCCAAGGTTTCCGCAGCTTTAACTGCTTCTTCAACGGACATGCACGGAATACCGCGCGGAACCGTCACTCCGTATTTTCGGAGGATTTCTTTGCCTTGATACTCATGGATTTTCATGCTGGCTTCCCTTCTGATGCTGATGTGTATAAATCGGTTGATACTGCGAAATGTGTGATGCTAGATAAGCAGATGTTGCTACGCGCTACCCGGTGCTGCTTTGTCCACCCAGCGCGGGTAAAACCGGCCCGTGCGACGGCGTCGTGACGCAGTGCGGGGCAATGTTTTGGAATTGAGGGGTGTGGCGACGATCAGGGGGGTGCTGCCAGCGCGAGGGCCGGAGGTGAAACAGGCGTCAATCTTCCATAGGCAACCGGTATGCGGATATGCTGGGACGACCGTGCGGAACGCACGACAGTGAACTGGTATTGACAGTGACATAAGAATATACCGCTCTCGCGGCATGAGTTAGTTAGCAGCCTTGCGCATTTCTCTTATCGAAAATGCACGTTGCCGTAGCTTCTACGGACAACCACCGCACCCACGGTGCTGCAAAAACCCTAAAAGTGTAGCACACCCCAGCCCGACTTGCGACGTGCCTGATGCCAAGTTCTTCATAAATGCTGCGGCGCGGGGGAAATGGTGTCGCGTGATGGCACCGCCGGATTTCGATATCTGGTGGAAAGGGGATGTGATGAATTTAGTGGTCGTCGAACTCGTCGAGGTCGACGCCTTTCATCGCGGCTTGCACGGCGCGCTGGGAAAAACCACGCAGCATCAGAAACCGCATCTGCTTGTTGCGCTCCTTCGGGTCGGTGGCGACCACGCCGAATTTGCGCTCCCACACTTCGCAGGCGCGCGCCGTTTCGCTGTCGGCCAGGCCGGCTTTAAGTTCCTGCAACGCTTCGCCTTTGACGCCGTGGCTCTGCAATTCCGCCACGATCCGGCTGTTGCCGAAGCGCGCGGAGCGGCGGTGGATCAGCGATTCCGAAAACCGCTCCTGCGATAGCCAGTTGTTTTTTTCCAGCAGGTCGAGCAAGGCTTCGATGTCGTCGCCCTCCTCCGCATACTTGGACAGCTTGCGGCCCAGCTCCAGCCGGCTGTGTTCGCGCATCGACAGAAACCGCAGCGCGCGTGCCTTCAGGCTAAGTTGAGGTGCGGCCATAAAACCCTCTGCACAATGAGAAAACCACCGGCCATGTGGCGCGGTGGTCGGTTGGGGCATCGGCGGGGCGGCGTTTTAACCCGCACGACGCATAGCCCCGGGGTCTGACGGGGACGCCGAGACCCCTTGGGGTCAGACCCCTCTGGTGTGGGGTTGCTTACGCCGCGTCGGCCTTGTCGCCTTTGTCCGCCTTGTCGACGGACTTCAGCTTGACGACGCTCTCGGCCTTGTCGGCGGCCAGCGGCGGCAAGGTGCGCACGCCCAGCGATTCGCGGACCTTGTTTTCGATTTCCCACGCCAGCGCCGGACGCTCCTGCAGGAAGATACGGGCGTTGTCCTTGCCCTGGCCGACGCGCTCGCCGTTGTAGCTGTACCACGAACCGGACTTCTCGACGATCTTCGCTTCCACGCCCAGGTCCAGGATTTCGCCTTCGCGCGAGGTGCCGGCGCCGTACAGGATGTCGAAGTGCGCTTCCTTGAACGGTGGCGCGATCTTGTTCTTGACGACCTTGACCTTGGTTTCGTTACCGATCACCTCGTCGCCCGACTTGATCGAGCCGGTGCGGCGGATGTCCAGACGCACGGAGGCGTAGAACTTCAGCGCGTTACCACCGGTGGTGGTTTCCGGCGAACCGAACATGACGCCGATCTTCATACGGATCTGGTTAATGAAGATAACCAGGGTGTTGGTGCGGTTGATCGAGCCGGTCAGCTTGCGCAGCGCTTGCGACATCAGACGGGCTTGCAGGCCCGGCAGCGAATCGCCCATGTCGCCTTCGATCTCGGCGCGTGGCGTCAGCGCGGCGACGGAGTCGATGACGACCAGGTCGACCGAGCCCGAACGCACCAGCGCGTCGCAGATTTCCAGCGCTTGCTCGCCGGTGTCCGGCTGCGAGATCAGCAGTTCGTGCAGGTTGACGCCCAATTTTTGGGCATAGCCGACGTCCAGCGCGTGTTCCGCGTCGATGAACGCGCAGGTGCCGCCCAGTTTTTGCATTTCCGCGATGGTTTGCAGCGTCAGCGTGGTTTTACCGGACGACTCAGGACCGTAGATTTCCACCACGCGGCCGCGCGGCAGGCCGCCCACGCCCAGCGCGATGTCCAGGCCCAGCGAGCCGGTCGACACCACTTGCACGTCCTCGATCGGCGCGTTGGCGTCCATGCGCATGACGGAGCCTTTGCCGAATTGCTTTTCAATCTGTGCCAGCGCGGCGGCCAGCGCCTTGGCTTTTTCAGATGCGGGAATTACAGCTTTTTTGTCGTCCATAATGTGCTTTCAACCAGTGGGTGGTGGGACAATTCGTCGGTTCAGGCAGTACTGTATAAAAAAACAGTGATCAATGCAAGCGGATTTCTACAGAATCGGCGAAATCGTACAAAAACTCGCCACCTTGCGGGAAATGAAACACAATACAAGCTTCTGTAGCCGGAGTGTTCTGACATGCGTATTTTACTAGCCGAAGATGACAGCGTGCTGGCCGATGGGCTGACGCGTTCGCTGCGCCAGTCCGGCTACGCCATCGATTGCGTCCGCAACGGCCAGGAGGCCGACACCGCCCTGTCGACCCAGGAATTCGATCTGCTGATCCTGGACCTGGGCCTGCCCAAGCTGTCCGGCCTGGAGGTGCTGCGCCGCCTGCGCTCGCGCTCGTCGCTGCTGCCGGTGCTGATCCTGACGGCGGCCGATTCCATCGAACAACGGGTCAACGGCCTCGACCTGGGCGCCGACGATTACATGGCCAAGCCGTTCGCGCTGTCCGAGCTGGAGGCGCGGGTGCGCGCGCTCACGCGCCGGGGCGCCGGCGGCGGCGCCACCATCATCAAGCACGGGCCGCTGTCGTACGACCAGGTCGGCCGCAGCGCCTATATTAACGACCAGATGCTGGACCTGTCGGCGCGCGAACTGGGCCTGCTGGAAATCCTGCTGGCGCGCACCGGCCGCCTGGTATCGAAAGAACAACTGGTCGACCACCTGTGCGAATGGGGCGAGGAAGTGAGCAACAACGCCATCGAGGTTTATGTGCACCGGCTGCGCAAAAAGATCGAGGTGGGCGGCGTGCGCATCGCCACCGTGCGCGGGCTGGGCTACTGCCTGGAGAAATATTCCGAAGCGGCCCGCGTCAGCGCCAACGTCGACATCGGCGACGCCGTCAAGTGAACCGCCTGCCCGCGCCCGAGCAGTTGTCCGAGCAGTTCAAGGACGCGGACGCGGACGGCCCGGAATACCAGCCGCCCGCCGCCGAGGCCGACGAGGGCGTGCAAAACTCGCTGTTCGGCGAGATCCTCGACTGGATGCTGGCGCCGCTGCTGTTGCTGTGGCCGATGAGCATCGCCATCACCTACCTGGTTGCGAAGTCGATCGCCAACCAGCCGTTCGACCACGCGCTGGAGGACAGCGTGACGGTGCTGGCGCAGCAGGTGCGCTCGATCGACGGCAAGATCATCAAAAGCCTGTCCGGCTCGGCGCGCGACATCCTGCGCGCCGACGACGTCGACAATGTGTACTTCCAGATCCACGGCCCGCGCGGCGAGCACATCGACGGCGACCGCGACCTGCCGCCGCCGCAGGTGGAAGAGGACGAACACTACCGCGCCGGCAGCGTGCGCTTCCGCAACGACAGCATGCACGGCACGCCGGTGCGCGTGGCCTATTCTTATGTGCGGCTGGAAAGGGTCGGCGACGACGAGCCGCAGCTGGCGCTGGTGCAGGTGGCCGAGACCCTGGAAAAGCGCGGCCAGTTGGCCAACGAGATCATCAAGGGCGTGATCCTGCCGCAGTTCATCATCCTGCCCATCGTGCTGGCCCTGGTGTGGTTCGCGCTGGCGCGCGGGCTGTCGCCGCTGGCGCAGTTGCAGGAGCGCATACGCGCGCGCGGCTCGGACGACCTGAGCCCCATTGAATCGAGCGACGTGCCGGAGGAGATTTCGCCGCTGGTGCGCTCGCTCAACGAGATGCTGGCGCGGCTGTCGCTGTCGATCGAGATGCAAAAACGCTTCATCGCCGACGCCGCGCACCAGATGCGCACGCCGCTGGCGGGCATGCGCATGCAATCGGAGCTGGCGCTGCGCCAGACCGACGGCGGCGAGATCCACCGCTCGCTGGAACAGCTGGCCAAGAGCTCGCAGGCGGCCACGCGGCTGGTGAACCAGCTGCTGGCCCTGGCGCGCGCCGAGAACCAGCCGCAGACCGGCACCGCCATGCTGCCGCTGGAACTGTCCGAGCTGGCGCGTAGCGTGGTGCAGGATTGGGTGCAGGCCTCGTTCTCGCACCGCATCGACCTGGGCTACGAGGCGCCGCACCACCCGGTGCAGATCGTTGGCGATCCGACCATGCTGCGCGAGCTGCTGTCCAACCTGATCGACAACGCGCTGCGCTACACGCCGGCCGGCGGCAGCGTGACGGTGCGGGTGCGCGGCCACCAGGGCGAGCCGGGCTATCTGGAAGTCGAGGACACCGGCCCGGGCATCGCCAAGGCCGAGCGCGAGCGGGTGTTCGAGCGCTTTTACCGCATCCTCGGCCACACCGCCGAAGGCAGCGGCCTGGGGCTGGCGATCGTACGCGAGATCGCCCAGCAGCACGGCGCCGAGGTCGACATCTACAGCAATCCCCGTTCGCTGCAACCGAAGCTGCCGGGCTGCCTGTTCCGCGTCAGCTTCCCGCCGCCGCCACCGCCGGAAGAAGAAAACGAAGCGCCACATTATGGATGACACCAAGGCCCCGACCACCCCACCGCTGACGCGCAAACAGCACTGGCGCAAGACCCGCGCCATGACCGGCTGGCTATTGCTGCTGTGGCTGCTCACCGGCTTCTGCGTCGCCTTCTTCGCGCGCGAGCTGACGGGGCTCAGCGTGTTCGGCTGGCCGTTGTCGTTCTACCTGGCCGCGCAGGGCGCCTCGCTGGTGTCGCTGGCCATCCTGGCGTTCTACGCCTGGCGCATGCGCCGCCTCGACCTGGCGGCCACATCGCCCAGGTCATCGGTCCAGCCATCGGCCCTGAAGGAGCCGCGCGCTTGAAAGAGAACAGTTCCTTCTTCCGGCGGCTGAGCCGCTACTACCTGCTATTCACGCTCGGCTTCGTCTTCTTCCTGATCTCGCTGGCCGTGCTGGAACAAGAGGGCATGCCGCGCGTGTGGATCGGCTACCTGTTCATGTTCGCCACCATCGTGCTGTACGCCACGCTGGGCGTGCTCAGCCGTACCTCCAACGTGCTGGAATACTACGTCGCCGGGCGCCGCGTGCCGGCCATGTTCAACGGCATGGCCACCGCCGCCGACTGGATCTCGGCCGCCAGCTTCATCAGCCTGGCCGGCGGCCTGTATCTGCACGGCTTCGACGGCCTGGCCTACATCATGGGCTGGACCGGCGGCTATTGCCTGGTGGCGCTGCTGATCGCGCCCTACCTGCGCAAGTTCAGCCAGTACACCATCCCCGACTTCCTGGCCGTGCGCTACGGCGGCGCCAGCGGCGACATCAGCCGGGGCGGCCGCGCTGTGCGCATCATCGCCGTCATCGCCACCATCATCGTCTCGTTCACCTACGTGGTGGCGCAGATCTACGCGGTCGGGCTGATCGCCTCGCGCTTCACCGGCGTCGACTTCTCGGTCGGCATTTTCCTCGGCCTCGCCAGCATCCTGGTGTGCTCCTTCCTGGGCGGCATGCGCGCCATCACCTGGACCCAGGTGGCGCAATACATCATCATCCTGGTCGCCTTCCTGATGCCGGCCATCTGGCTGTCGGCCAAGCACAGCGACAACCCGATCCCGCAGGTGGCCTACGGCAAGCTGCTGCCGCAGCTGAGCGCGCGCGAGGCGGTGCTGCAGGAGGACCCGAAGGAGGCCGAGGTGCGCGCCATCTTCCGCCAGCGCGCCGACGATTATCAGTTGCGCCTCAACACCCTGCCATCGTCGTGGGAGGCCGGACGGCTGCAAATGCAGCGCAAGCTCGACGACGTTAAGCTGCGCAACGCCTCGCTGCTGGAGATCCGCAACGCCGAGCGCGCGATGATCGCCTATCCCAAGGACGCCGACGAGGCGGCGCGCATGTGGTCGGACGCGCGCGCCCAGAACCTGGCCCGCGCCGAGCCGATCACGCCGCACGCCACGCCCTACCCCGGCGATCCGGCCACCTCCGACATCAAGCGCAACAACTTCCTGGCGCTGGTGTTCTGCCTGATGTTGGGCACGGCCGCGCTGCCGCACATCCTGATGCGCTCGTACACCACGCCGTCGGTGCACGAGACGCGCGTGTCGGTGTTCTGGACCCTGTTCTTCATCCTGCTGATCTACCTGACCATCCCGGCGCTGGCGGTGCTGGTCAAGTACGACATCTACAGCGCGCTGGTCGGCAGCGACTTCTCGCACCTGCCCAACTGGGTGTCGTACTGGAGCAATGTCGACAAGATCAATCCGCTGTTCAGCATCAGCGACATCAACCGCGACGGCGTGGTGCAGCTGGCCGAGATCACCATCGACGCCGACGTGCTGGTGCTGGCCACGCCGGAGATCGCCGGCCTGCCGTACGTGGTCTCCGGCCTGGTGGCGGCCGGCGGGCTGGCGGCGGCGCTGTCGACCGCCGACGGCCTGCTGCTGGCGATCTCCAACGCGCTGTCGCACGACATCTATTACAAGATCGTCGACCGCACCGCCTCCACGCAAAAGCGCGTGACGATCTCCAAGCTGCTGCTGCTGGGGGTGGCCTTCATCGCCGCCTACGCCGCCTCGACCAAGCCCGGCGACATCATCTCGCTGGTCGGCGCGGCGTTCTCGCTGGCCGGCTCGGCGATGTTCCCGGCGCTGGCGCTGGGCGTGTTCTGGAAGCGCGCCAACCACCAGGGCGCCGTGGCCGGCATGATCGCCGGCTTCTCCGTGTGCCTGTATTACATGTTGCACACCAATCCCATCCTCGGCGGCAGCGCGGCCGGCCAGTGGTTCCACATCGCGCCGATCTCGGCCGGCATCTTCGGCGT
This sequence comes from Oxalobacteraceae bacterium OTU3CAMAD1, assembly GCA_024123915.1. NCBI lineage: Bacteria > Pseudomonadati > Pseudomonadota > Betaproteobacteria > Burkholderiales > Oxalobacteraceae > Oxalobacteraceae bacterium OTU3CAMAD1. Next base: position 7,132,685 of record CP099650.1, read on the forward strand.
GCCGGCGGGCCTGCTGACGATGGTCGTCGTCAGCCTGATGACGCCGGCGCCGGACCCGGAGACCGCCGCGCTGGTCGATTACATTCGCGCGCCCGAACACAAGGACATGTAACGTTACATTTCAGGCATCAAGGAGATATGACGGATTTGATAACTGGATGATACCCTGCGGAAGTTATCCTACTTTCATAGAGTGTCATGAAATTCAAGCCATTGCTCGTCCGTTCCACACTTATCGCGTTGACCTTGCTGGCGTTGTCGCCGGCGGCGACGGCAGCCGCCGACGATGCGCCGGCCATCACCGCCGCCGCGCGTCCGCCGATCGCCGACTTCTTCAGCAATCCCGAGTTCAGCGGCGCGCTGCTCTCGCCCAGCGGAAAATATCTGGCCGTGCGCATGGGCAAAAAGGACCATCGCGACATGCTGGCCGTGATCACGCTCAGCGACAACAGCGTCAAGGCCGTGGGCAACTTCAGCGACGCCGACATCGGCAGCTTCGACTGGGTCAACGACGAGCGGCTGGTGTTCACCGCCACCGACCGCACCGTCGGCCAGGGGGACGCGCGCTACGCCCCCGGCCTGTACTCGGTCAACCGCGACGGCAGCAAGTTCATCCAGCTGGCCAGCCGCGCCGGCCAGCCCTTCATCACGGCGGGCGGCGCCACCGCCATCCACAGTCGCGAGCTGCTGCCGTGGAATACCTATTTGCTGGGCCAACGGACCAAGCAGGATTCCGAGTTCGTCTACGTGGTCAAACCGGCCATCCAACGGCCCGGGCAAATCGACTACATCGAGCTCGAACGCCTCAACACGCTGACCGGGCGCTACACGGCGTTCAGACGGCCCGGCGACAGCATGTCCTGGCTGCTCGACAACGACGGCGAGCCGCGCCTGACTGCCACGGTCGAGAAGGGCATCAAGACGATCTACTACCGCGACCCGGCCAAGGAGCAGGAATGGCGCAAGCTCGTCAGCTTCAACAACTACACCGGCGGCAAGGGCGCGTTCAGGCCGCTCGCGTTCGGGCCGGACGGCACGCTGTATGTGACCAGCAACGCCGGCCAGGACAAGACGGCCGTCTACACCTTCGATCTGGCCGCCAATAAAATCTCGGAACAGCCGGTGATCGTGCTCGACGGCTATGATTTCACAGGCAATCTCATCTTCGGGGACAACAAACTGCTGGGCGTGCGGCGCCTGACGGACGCCTGGGACACGACCTGGCTCGACGCCGGCATGAAGGCGATGCAGGCCAAGATCGACGAGATGCTGCCCAACACCATCAACCTGCTGTCCCTGCCGACCCGGCCGGAGTCGCCGTGGGTGCTGGTGGAATCGTACTCGGACCTGTTTCCACCGCGCGCGATGCTCTACAACAGCGACACCAAAAAACTCAATTTGATCGGCGGCACCCATCCGCAAATCGATCCGACGCGGATGGCGCCGCAATCCTTGGTCCACTACAAGGCGCGCGACGGCCTGGTGATTCCGGCGTGGCTGACCATGCCGCGCGGCGCCAACAAAAACCTGCCGCTGGTAGTGCTGGTGCACGGCGGCCCCTACGTTCGCGGCGGCAGCTGGGGCTGGGATGCCGACGCCCAGTTCCTGGCCTCGCGCGGCTACGCGGTGCTGGAGCCGGAGTACCGCGGCAGCACCGGCTTCGGCAGGAAGCTGTTTCGCGCCGGCTGGAAGCAATGGGGCTTGAAAATGCAGGACGACATCGCCGACGGCGCGCGCTGGGCCATCGCCCAGGGCACCGCCGACGCCAAGCGCATCTGCATCGCCGGCGCCAGCTACGGCGGCTATGCCACGTTGATGGGCCTGGTCAACGATCCCGACCTGTACAAATGCGGCATCGACTGGGCCGGCGTGACCGACATCAACCTGCTGTACGACGGCCAATGGAATTACACGTCCGACCTGGACGACGCCTGGAAGCAATACGGCATGCCGACCCTGGTCGGCGACCAGGTCAAGGACGCCGAGCAGTTGAAGGCCACCTCGCCGCTGGTGCAGGCGGCGCGCATTAAGCAGCCGCTGCTGCTGGCCTACGGCGGCGCCGACATGCGCGTGCCGCTGCCGCACGGCACACGGTTCTACAAGGCCGTCAAGGAAGGCAACCCCAACGTCGAATGGATCGAGTACGAGGAGGAAGGCCACGGCTGGGCGTTGCCGAAAAACCGCATCGACTTCTGGGGACGGGTGGAGAAATTCCTGGACAAAAATATCGGCCCTGCGGCCGCGCCGTAGGCCGCCAGCAACAGCATCATGGAGAAATGTGGCGGATTTGATAACCCGGTGGTATTGTTCGACACTTCCAATATTCCACCGCCCGCCCCAATGCGATTTCATCAGCTGTTAGTCCGCGCCACCCTGACGGCCGCCGCCGCATGCATGGTCCAAATCCCGACCGCACACGCCGCCGACGCGGCGGCCTTGGGCGCCGCGACCACGCAAGCGCCGCCGATCGCCGCGTTCTATGACAACCCAAGCTTCAGCGGCGCGCTGCTCTCGCCCAGCGGCAAGTATCTGGCCGTGCGCGTGGCCGGCAAGGACAGCCGCGATCGCCTGGGCGTGATGACGTTGAGCGACTCCAGCGTCAAGGTGGTGGGCGCCTTCACCGACGCCGACATCGGTTCCTTCCAGTGGGTCAACGACGAGCGGTTGGTGTTCACCGCCACAGACCGCAGCGTCGGCCAGGGCGATGTGCGCTATGCGCCGGGGCTGTTCGCGATCGACCGCGACGGCAGCAAGTTCCTGCAACTGGTCGCCCGCAGCGGCAAACCGTTCGTCACCGGCGGCAGCTTCGGCGCCCGCAGCCGCGAAATGCTGCCATGGAACACCTATTTGCTGGGCCAGAAGAACGGCCAGAATTCCGACGACATCTACGTCACCTACCGCGCCGTCACCAACCATGGCCAGATCGACTATGTCGATCTGCAGCGCCTCAACACGACCACCGGCCGCTATACGTCGTTCAAGCGTCCCGGCAACAGCATGAACTGGCTGCTCGACAACAACGGCGAGCCGCGCCTGACCACCACCATCGAAGGCAGGACCAGCACCATTTATTACCGCGACCCGGCCAAGGACGACGAATGGCGCAAGCTCGTCAGCTTCGACGCCTACACCGGCGGCAAGGACGCCTTCAGCCCGCTGGCCTTCGGGCCGGACGGCACCTTGTACGTGATCAGCCATGCCGACCAGGACAAGTCGGCCGTGTATACCTTCGACTTCGCCACCAACAAGATTTCCGACCAACCGGTGGTGCGGCTGGCGGACTACGACTTCAGCGGCAGCCTGCTGTTCGGCAAGGGCAAGCTGCTCGGCGTGCGCCGCCTGACCGACGCGCGCGACACCGATTGGCTCGACGACGGCATGAAGGCGATGCAGGCCCAGGTCGACCGGATGCTGCCCAACACCGTCAACCTGCTGTCGCTGCCGACACGGCCGGCGTCGCCGTGGGTGATGGTGACGGCTTATTCCGACCTGTTCCCGGCGCGCACGATGATCTACAACAGCGACACCCAAAAATTGCGCCTGCTCGGCAACAGTCATCCGCAAATCGACCCCGAGCGGATGGCCCAACAAACGCTGGTGCGCTACAAGGCGCGCGACGGTCTGGAGATTCCAGCCTGGCTGACCCTGCCCAAGGGCGGCGGCAAGAACCTGCCGATGGTGGTGCTGGTCCACGGCGGCCCCTACGTGCGCGGCGGCAGCTGGGGCTGGGATGCGAACACCCAGTTCCTGGCCTCGCGCGGCTACGCGGTGCTGGAGCCGGAGTTTCGCGGCAGCACCGGCTTCGGCACCAAGCATTTCCGCGCCGGATGGAAGCAATGGGGCTTGAAGATGCAGGACGACATCGCCGACGGCGCGCGCTGGGCCATCGCCCAGGGCACGGCCGACCCCAAGCGCATCTGCATCGCCGGCGCCAGCTACGGCGGCTACGCCACCTTGATGGGCCTGATCAACGACCCGGACCTGTACAAATGCGGCGTCAACTGGATCGGCGTGACCGACATCAACCTGCTGTACGACGGCCACTGGAACTTCACCTCCGACCTGCCCGACGGCTGGAAGCAGTACGGCATGCCGGAGTTGATCGGCGACCAGGTCAAGGACGCCGAGCAACTGAAGGCCACCTCGCCGCTGCTGCAGGCGTCGCGCATCAAGCAACCGCTGTTGCTGGCCTACGGCGGCGCCGACCGGCGCGTGCCGCTGCCGCACGGCACCAAGTTCCACAAGGCAGTGAAGGAGGGCAACCCCAACGTCGAATGGATCGAGTACGAGGAGGAAGGCCACGGCTGGACGCTGCCGAAGAACCGCATCGATTTCTGGGGCCGGGTGGAGAAATTCCTGGACAAGAATATCGGCCCGAACATGACGCAGCCCTGAGCGCCAAAGCCGTTCGTTAATCAAAATATCTAACTATAATAACTATGAGACTCAACCAACTCCTCCTCCGCAGCGCCCTGGCGGCGGCTGCCGCCTTCGCCGCCCAGTGGTCCGCCGCGCATGCCGCCGACACGCCGGCGGCGGCCACTCCCCCGGCGCGGCCGCCGATCGCCAGCTTCTTCTCCAATCCGTCCTTCAACGGCGCCATGCTGTCGCCCAACGGCCGCTATCTGGCCGCCTTCACCGGCGCCCAAGGGCGGCGCGACGGCCTGGCAGTGGTCGACCTCGGCGACATGAGCGCGCGCATGGTGGCCCAGTTCTCCGACACCGATATCGGCGAGGCGCGCTGGGTCAACAACGACCGCCTGATGTTCAGCACGACCGACAAGACCACCGGCCAGCGCGACCTGCGCTTCGGTCCCGGCCTGTTCGCGGCCAACCGCGACGGCAAGGGTTTTCGCCAGTTGGCCAAGCGCAACTCGCCGTTCGTCACCAGTGGCGGCGACAGTGAAATGCTGCCATGGCACACCTTCATGCTCGAGCAGGACGGACCGCAGACCGGCGAGGACATCTACGTCAGCGACGCCGGCATCGTCAACCCCGGCATCCTGGTCTCGCTGGACCTGCTGCGCCTGAACACCCGCACCGGCGGCGCGAAACCGGTCGACCATCCCGGCGTGGCGCGCTCGTGGCTGCTCGACCAGAACGGCGAACCGCGCCTGGTCGAAACGCTGGACAAGAACATGCGCTCGATCCGCTACCTGGACCCGGCCACGCGGCAATGGCGCGTGCTGGCGACCTTCGACGCCTATGTCGGCGGCGACAACGAGTTCGATCCGCTGGCCTTCGGGCCCGACGGCGCGCTGTACGTCACCAGCAACCGTGGCGGCGACCGCAGCTCCCTGTATCGTTACGACCTGGCCCACAACAAACTGGGCGCATCCCTGGTAAGCCTGGACGGCTTCGATTTCCGCGGCCATCTGATCATCAGCAACAACAAGCTGCTCGGCGTGCGGGTGCATGCCGACGCCGTTGGCACGGCATGGTTCGATCCGGCCATGAAGGCGCTGCAGCAAACCGTCGACGCCAGGCTGCCCGGCACCATCAATCTGATCACACCCGCCCGCCGTCCGGAAACGCCGTGGGTGCTGGTGCAATCGTTCTCCGACCAGCAACCGTCGCGCTACCTGATTTTCAACACCGAGACCAAGCGCATGAGCGAGGTCGGCACCGTCGCCCCCGACATCAAGCCGGCCGAGATGGGCACGCGCGAGCTGGTGCGCTACGCCGCGCGCGACGGCCTCGACATCCCGGCCTGGCTGACGTTGCCGCCGGGCGGCCAGCACAAGAATTTGCCGATGGTGGTGCTGGTGCACGGCGGCCCCTTCGTGCGCGGCGGCAGCTGGAACTGGAACGCCGACGCCCAGTTCCTGGCCTCGCGCGGCTACGCGGTGCTGGAGCCGGAGTTTCGCGGCAGCACTGGCTATGGCGAAAAACATTTCCGCGCCGGCTGGAAGCAATGGGGCTTGAAGATGCAGGACGATATCGCCGACGGCACCCGCTGGGCGATCGCCCAGGGCACCGCCGACGCCAAGCGCATCTGCATCGCCGGCGCCAGCTACGGCGGCTACGCCACCTTGATGGGCCTGATCAACGATCCCGACCTATATAAATGCGGCATCGACTGGGTGGGCGTCACCGACATCGGCCTGATGTACGACGCCGGCTGGCGCTACAGCTCGGACATCTCCAACGACTGGAAGCAGTACGGCATGCCGCAGCTGGTAGGCGACCGGGTCAAGGACGCAGAGCAACTCAAGGCGACCTCGCCGCTGGAGCAGGCGGCCCGCATCAAGCAGCCGTTGCTGCTGGCCTACGGCGGCGCCGACCTGCGGGTGCCGCTGGTCCACGGCGTCAAGTTCTACGACGCCGTCAAGCGCACCAACCCGAACGTCGAGTGGGTTGAATACGCGGAGGAAGGCCACGGCTGGGCGCTGCCGAAAAACCGCATCGATTTCTGGGGCCGGGTGGAAAAGTTCCTGGATAAAAACATCGGTGGGAAGTAAAAAATTCGCTGTATAGTCACGGCTCAGTCTTATCAACGATAAGGAGCGGAACATGTCCTCAGGGAAAATTCTGGTCGCACAGGGCGGCGGCCCGACCGCCGTCATCAACCAGTCTCTGGCCGGCGTGGTGCTGGAGGCGCGCCGTTTCCGCGACGTCACCCGCGTCTACGGCGCCATGCACGGCGTGCGCGGCATCATCAACGAGGACTTCGTCGACCTCACGCGCGAGACCAGCAGCAACCTCGAACTGGTGGCGGCCACACGGTCGTCGGCGCTCGGTTCCACCCGCGACAAGCCGGACCTGCCGTACTGCGAAGAAATCTTCAAGGTGCTGCGCGCGCACGAGATCGAACAGTTCTACTACATCGGCGGCAACGACTCGTCCGACACGGTGCGCATCGTCAGCGAACAGGCGCAGCAGGCCGGCTATCCGCTGCGCTGCATGCACATCCCCAAGACCATCGACAACGACCTGGTCGGCAACGACCACACGCCCGGCTTCCCGTCGGCCGCGCGCTTTGTCGCGCAAGCGTTCGCCGGCGCCAACCTGGACAACGCCTCGCTGCCGGGCGTGTATGTCGGCGTGGTGATGGGCCGGCACGCCGGCTTCCTGACTGCCGCCTCGGCGCTAGGCAAGAAATTTCACGACGACGGCCCGCACCTGATCTACCTGCCCGAGCGCGTGTTCTCGCTCGACCAGTTCCTGCTCGATGTGAAAGCGGTCTACGAGCGCTACGGCCGCTGCGTGATCGCCGTCTCCGAAGGCATCCACGACGCCTCCGGCGAGGCCATCGCCAGCCTGCTGGCCAAGGAAGTCGAACGCGACGCGCACGGCAACGTGCAATTGTCGGGCACCGGCGCGCTGGCCGACCTGCTGTGCGACGAGATCAAGGCCAAGCTGGGCATCAAGCGCGTGCGCGGCGACACCTTCGGTTATCTGCAACGCTCGTTCATCGGCTGCGTGTCCGACGTCGACCAGCGCGAAGCGCGCGAGGTGGCCGAAAAAGCGGTGCAGTTCGCCATGTGGGGCGACCGCGACGGCTCGGTCGCCATCAAGCGCACCGGCTTTTACTCGGTCGACTACGAACTGCAGGCGCTGCAAGCGGTGGCCGGCAAGACGCGGGTGATGGAGGATGAGTTCATCAGCGCCAGCGGCACCGACGTCACGGAAGCGTTCCGGCTGTATCTGCGTCCCCTGCTCGGCTCGGGCATGCCGGACGCCTTCCGCCTGCGCCCGGCGCCGGTGGAGAAAATCCTTAAACGCTAAGTATCGGTAAATACAGGAATCAATGGTTATCAGAAGCACGGTTTTAGCATCGGTGGCATCGGTCGTACACGGTTTCGGCGGGCGGCACGACGACATGGCGCGGCACTTTCCAGAGTATTGGGAGCGGCGTCCGATGCAGCACGAACGGCACGGCACGCATATCGCCATCGCCGACAGCGAGCACCAGGACTGCGGCGAGGCCGACGGCATGTTCACCGAACGCCCCGGCCTATTGCTGGCCATCGCCACCGCCGACTGCGTGCCCGTGCTGTTGGCGCGCAAGGACGGCAAGGCCGTGGCCGCGCTGCACGTCGGCTGGCGCGGCGCCTACGCCGGCATCATCGCGCGCTTCGCCGAGATGCTGGCCGCGCGCGGCGAGCGGGCCGGCGACTGGCTGGCAGCGACGGGACCGGCGGCGGGCGACTGCTGCTATCAAGTCTCGCCGGAGCTGATCGCGCAATTCGGCGAGCGCTACGCCATGCCGGCGCGCGTCATTTCGTCGGAAGCGGGCAACCTGAACCTGGCCGGCATCGCCGCCTGGCAACTGGAGCGCGCCGGCTTCGTCAATTTTTCAGCCGCGCCGGAATGCACCATGTGCCATCCCGGCGACACCGGCTTCGCCTACCACAGCTACCGGCGCGACCGCGAAACGCGCACGCCGATCAAGGACGTCCAATGGTCAGTCATCGCCATCTCCCAATAATCCCGATAAGCTCGGCTTTAGCGTTGTCGCTCGCCATCGGCGCCGCCCCGGCCGCGTCGGCCGCGACGCTCGACCTGACCTTGCAGGATCAGGCGCGGCAGCGCGCGATCCCGATCGAACTGTCGCTGCCGGCCGTTCCGTGCACCAAGGCGCCCTGCCCGGTCGCCCTGCTCAGCGGCGGCTACGGCAACGGCTACAAGGAGTATCGCTTCCTGGTCGAGGAGCTGAACCGCGCCGGCTGGCTGGTGGTCAGCGTCGACCACCAATTGCCGACCGACGCCAAGCTCGACAGAAACGAAGATGTGGCACCGCAACTGAAGACCATGCGCCGCCGTGGCGTCGCCAACCTGCGCTTCGTGCAGGACAGTTTGAGCAAATCGCACCCCGGCTACGACTGGCGGCACGTGACCCTGATCGGCCACTCGCTGGGCGGCGACATCTCGGCCGAACGCGCCAGCGAAGGCGACCCGACGATCACCCGCGTGGTCACCCTGGACAACCGGCGCGGCGCGCTGCCGCGCACGGCGGCGGTGAAAGTGCTCTCGATCCGCGCCAGCGACACGCAAGCCGACCCCGGGGTGCTACCGGACGCGCAGGAGCAAAAACAATACGGCACCTGCATCGTCAGGCCGCCCGGCGCCAGGCACAACGACATGTACGACGGCGGCGGCGCCGAGCTCAAGGCCGCGATCGCCAAGGTCACGCAAGCGTTCCTCGTCAAAGGCGTGTGCGAAGCCGCCCCGTAATCAAAAGCACTCCAGGGTCAGGTCCTCCATTGCTACACGGGCTGGTCGGTATGGGTCGTTGGCGGGTCGCAGATGGCCGATTACGGCGTGCCGCCTAATCCGCCCTACGTGGTTTATTTTTGCTCAGTTCAATAAAAAAGCGGACGACGCGTTGGCGTGGTCCGCTTCTTTCTCGCAGGTAAACCTAGGCTTACACGACGATGGTCTGGTGCTCGTCGCCGACGCGGGCGCGGATCTTGCCGATGGTGTAGACGATCTCGCCGGCTTCTTCCAGCTGGGCGATGGCGGCGGCTGCGTTTTCCTGCGAGACGATCACCGTCATGCCGATGCCGCAGTTGAACACGCGGTGCATCTCGGCGTCGGCCACGCCGCCGTGCTGTTGCAGCCACGTGAACAGCGGTGGCAGCGTCCACGACTTCGAGTCCAGCTCGGCCACCAGGCCAGGCTGCAGCACGCGCGGGATGTTTTCAACCAGGCCGCCGCCGGTGATGTGCACCATGCCTTTGACTTCCATCGAGGCCATCAGCGCCAGCAGCGGCTTGACGTAGATGCGGGTCGGCTGCATCAGCACGTCGGCTAGTTTACGGCCATGGAAGTCGCCTTCCAGGTCCGGCTTGGCCACTTCGATGATCTTGCGCACCAGCGAGTAACCGTTCGAGTGCACGCCCGACGAGGCCAGGCCCAGGATGACGTCGCCAGGGGCGATCTTGGTGCCGTCGATGATCTTCGATTTTTCCACCGCGCCGACCGCGAAACCGGCCAGGTCGTACTCGCCGGCCGGGTACATGCTCGGCATTTCAGCCGTTTCGCCGCCGATCAGCGCGCAACCGGCCTGCTCGCAGCCCTGGGCGATGCCCTTGATGACGTCGGTGGCGATGGCCACGTCGAGCTTGCCGCAAGCAAAGTAATCCAGGAAGAACAGCGGCTCGGCGCCCTGCACCAGGATGTCGTTGACGCTCATGGCGACCAGGTCGATGCCGACCGTGTCATGGCGGTTGAGCTCGAATGCGAGCTTGAGCTTGGTGCCGACGCCGTCGGTACCGGACACCAGCACCGGCTCCTTATACTTCTTGCTGATCTCGAACATGGCGCCGAAACCGCCCAGGCCGCCCATGACGCCCTCGCGCATGGTGCGCTTGGCGAAAGGCTTGATTGCTTCGACTAAAGCGTCGCCCGCGTCGATATCGACGCCGGCGTCACGGTAGGACAGGGAAACATTTGAAGTTTGGCTCATGGTGTATTTCGCAGCGGAGGCGGTAAAATAGAAGGCGGAGACCGTTTCGTAACAAAATCGCACGTTTTCGGCGCTTTTCTGCACAAATCCGCGCAAATAAGCCTGCGCGAACCCGGTCAATCCGCTATTTTATCAAAATGCCTCGTCCACCTGCCGTTTTTAACCATCTAAATCACATTCCATGCCATTTCCCCTCGCGCTGGCGCACAAGCACACGGCATTCTGGCTGGCGGCGGGCGACCCATCCCCTTGGCATTTCGGCACCACGCGCCCCGGCGCCCCTCTATAATGCGTGACGTATCTAAAAAAAGCGTCAAGAAAAGCGTTATGCAAACGATCAAACCAAGGCGAACGCCATGAAACAGCTGGTGCTCGATTTAGGCGCGGACCAGGCGCACAGCCTCGCATCGTTCGAGGTGGGACAGAACGCCGAGGCGGCGGCGCTGATGGCGCAATTCGCCGATCGCAGCTCGCGCGAGCACTTCGCCTACCTGTGGGGCCTGGGCGGGGTGGGCAAGACCCACCTGCTCAAAGCCCTGGCCAGCGCCGGCGGCGAGGACGAGCAGCGCCGCGCGCGCTACATCTCGCCGTTCTCGATCGAGTCCGAGTTCCTGTATTCGCCCGAGGTGGACCTGTACCTGCTCGACGACTGCGAAAAACTGTCGCCGGTGGCGCAGATCGACGCCTTCGCGCTGTTTAACGAAATCCGCGCCAACAACGCCTTCATGGTCTGCAGCGGCGCCGTCGCCCCGGCCGTGCTGCCGGTGCGCGAGGACCTGCGCACCCGCATGGGCTGGGGCCTGATCTACCAGATCCACGGCCTGACCGACGACGAAAAGGTGGCCGCGCTGGGCGCCGCCGCCACCGCCCGCGGCTTGACGCTGTCGCCCGGCGTGATACCCTACCTGCTGTCCCATTTTCAGCGCGACATGCGATCGTTATCGACGATGCTCGACTCGCTGGACCAGTATTCCCTTGAAACCCAACGCCCGATCACCCTGCCGCTGTTGCGCGAGTGGTTGCAGGCGGAAGCGAAAGAATGACGAATCCCGCATGAAGCTTGCCCTCTTTGACCTTGACCACACGCTGCTGCCGATCGACTCCGACCACGAGTGGGGCGAGTTTTTAGTGCGCATCGGCGCAGTGGACGCGGCCACCTTCAAGCGCCGCAACGACGATTTCTACGCGCAGTACCAGGCCGGCACGATCGACCCGGTCGAATACCTGGAGTTCGCGCTCGGCACCCTGGCCGGCTTTTCGCCCGTGCGGCTGGCGGAAATGCAGGCCCAGTTCATGAACGAGGTGATCGTGCCGGCGATCCGCCCGGCCGCGCTGGCGCTGCTGAAAAAGCACCAGGACGCCGGCGACCTGGTGGCCATCGTCACGGCCACCAACCACTTCGTCACCGCGCCGATCGCCAAGGCGCTGGGCGTGGAGCACCTGATCGCGGCCATGCCGGAACTCGACGCCGAGGGCGTCATGACCGGCCGCCTGCTTGGCACGCCGACGCAGGGCCCCGGCAAGATCGTCCACACCAAGGCCTGGCTGGAAAAGATGGGCAAGACGCTGGAGGACTTCGACACCGTCTACTTCTACAGCGACTCGCACAACGACCTGCCGTTGATGTCGATCGTCTCGCACCCGATCGCCACCAACCCGAACGCCACCCTGAAAACGCACGCCACCGCTCAAGGCTGGGCTTTAATTGAACTATTCAATGATTAAGAAACTGATCCGAAAAATCCTCGGCACCAAAGACAAAACCGCCAAGGCCCGCGACACCAACACGCCGGTGATACTCGGCCCCGACGCCCACGGCATCGATCCGAAGCTGCTGTCGTCGAACGCGGTGCGCGTCACCAGCACCTTGCAGGAAGCCGGCTTCGAGGCCTTCGTCGTCGGCGGCGCGGTGCGCGACCTGCTGCTGGGCGTGAAGCCGAAAGACTTCGACATCGCCACCAACGCCACGCCGGAGCAGGTGCGCAAGCTGTTCCGCCGCGCCTTCATCATCGGCAAACGCTTCCAGATCGTGCACGTGATGTTCGGCCAGGACCTGCTGGAGGTGACCACCTTCCGCGGCACCACCTTGGACAACGCGCCCAAGGACGACCATGGCCGCGTCCTGCGCGACAACACCTTCGGCTCGCAAGCGGAGGACGCGGTGCGGCGCGACTTCACCATCAACGCCATGTACTACAACCCGGCCAACCAGCAGGTGCTGGACTACCACGGCGGCATCGAGGATATCCGCGCCAAGACCTTGCGCATCATCGGCCAGCCGGAGGCGCGCTACCGCGAAGACCCGGTGCGCATGCTGCGCGTGGTGCGCTTCGCCGCCAAGCTCAAATTCACCATCGAGCCGGTCACCGCCGCGCCGATTCCCGTGATGGCGTCGCTGATCGACAACGTGCCGCCGGCGCGCGTGTTCGACGAGATGCTCAAGCTCCTCATGAGCGGCCACGCGCTGGCCTGCCTGCAGCAGCTGCGCAAGGAAGGCCTGCACCACGGCCTGCTGCCGCTGCTCGACGTGGTGCTGGAGCAGCCGCTGGGCTTCAAGTTCGTCACGTTGGCGCTGGATTCGACCGACTCCCGCATCGCCGCCGGCAAGACGGTGTCGCCGGGCTTCCTGTTCGCCTCACTGCTGTGGCACCAGGTGCTGGAGAAGTGGACCGCCTACCGCGCGGCAGGCGAGCAGACCATTCCGGCGCTGCACCTGGCGGCCGACGACGTACTCGATTCGCAGACCGAGAAGCTGGCCTTGCAGCGCAAGATCGGCACCGACATGCGCGACATCTGGTCGATGCAGCCGCGCTTCGAGCGCCGCACCGGCAAGTCGCCTTACAAGCTGCTGGAGCACCTGCGCTTCCGCGCCGGCTACGACTTCCTGCTGCTGCGCTGCGCCTCCGGCGAGATCGACGCGGAGCTGGGCGAATGGTGGACCGCCTTCTACGAGGGCGACGAGGCCACCCGCGAGGACTTGATCGCGACGGCCGGCCAGTCGTCGTCTTCGTCGGGCCCCGGCGGCGCGGCGAGCAAGCGCAAACGCGCGCCGCGTCGCGGTGGCCGTAGCAAAGGCCCGGCGGCGGGCGGCGAAGGCGACGCGCCAAGCGCAGGCAGCACCGGCGCCGGCGGCGGCGAGTAATCCGTCCACACAGCCATGGGCATCATCGGCAAACAGGATGAAGGCGGCTTCGCCTTCATCATCGCCTACATCGGCATTGGCGCCAACCTTGGCGACGCGCGCGCCAACGTCGCCGACGCCCTCGAACGCCTGCAACGGCTGCCCGGCTGCACCCTGATGGCCGCTTCAAGCCTGTACCGCACGGCGCCGATCGAGTCCGGCGGCGACGACTACATCAACGCCGTAGCCCGCGTCGCCACCACCCTGGACGCCGAGGCGTTGCTGCGGGCGCTGCACGACATCGAACAGGCGCACGGGCGCGAACGGCCCTACCGCAACGCGCCGCGCACCCTGGACCTGGACCTGCTGCTGTACGGCGACGCCATCATCGCCAGCCCCACCCTGACGGTGCCGCACCCGCGCATGACCGAACGCGCCTTCGTGCTGGTGCCGCTGCTGGAACTGGCGCCGGCGATCCATATTCCGGGACGCGGCCCGGCGCGCGACTACGCGGCCGGCGTCGCCGGCCAGGGCATCGCCCCGGCCACCTGACCTTCTGCACGCGATAGCATTCAGGACTACACTATCGCGGTCCGACTTCATCTCTAAAGGAACCACCATGTCTGGTTATTTGCAAGGAAACGAACTGGCCGCGAGCCAAAAGCCCGCCGCCACCACCTCACCTGCACCGGCCAAAGCGGCCGCCACCAAGGCTGTCACCGTCCACACGCTGGCCAACCTGCGTTCGACCGGTGAAAAAATCTCCATGCTGACGTGCTACGACGCCAGCTTCGCCTCGCTGATGGACCGCTGCGGCGTCGAGATGCTGCTGATCGGCGACTCGCTCGGCATGGTCTGCAACGGCCACCAGTCGACGTTGCCGGTCACCGTCGCCGAAGTGGCGTACCACACGGCATCCGTCGCGCGCGGCAGCAAGTCGGCGCTGATCGTCGCCGACCTGCCGTTCGGCGCCTACGGCACGCCGGAGACGGCGTACGCCAACTCCGTGCAGCTGATGCAGGCCGGAGCGCACATGGTCAAGCTGGAGGGCGGCGCATGGCTGGCCGACACGGTGCGCTTCCTTACCGAGCGCGGGATTCCGGTCTGCGCGCACCTGGGCCTGACGCCGCAATCGGTGCATCAACTGGGCGGCTACAAGGTGCAGGGCAAGACCACCGACAGCGCCGATCTGCTCAAGGCCGACGCGTTGAAGCTGCAAGCGGCCGGCGCCTCGGTGCTGGTGCTCGAGGCGATACCGTCGGCGCTGGGCAAGGAGGTCACCGACCTGCTGGCGATACCGACGATCGGCATCGGCGCGGGTCCGGACTGCTCCGGCCAAGTGCTGGTGATGCATGATTTGCTGGGCGTCTTCCCGGGCCGCAAAGCGCGCTTCGTGAAGAACTTCATGGAAGGCCAGAGCAGCATCGACGCCGCCATCGGCGCGTACGTCGCGGCGGTCAAGGACGGCAGCTTCCCGGCGCTGGAGCACTGCTTCTAAAACGCCACGGCGGCCCGCATGGGCCGCCGCTGGTTTTGCCGATTACGCCTGCTTGCGCTTGCGGCGGGCGATAAAGCCGAGCAGGCCCAGACCGGCCAGCATCATGCCGTAGGTTTCCGGCTCCGGCACCGGCGTCACCGCTGCGGCACCCGACAGGTGCAGGTCGTTCACCGTCGCCCACACGCCCGGCTGGTTGCCCGCCGTGACGCTGAACGACACCAGATTGCCCGTCGAGACAAAGCCGACGAACGAGTTCAGTTCCGGCGCGTCGAGCGTATAGGTGACCGTCGCGCCGGTGCTGTCGGTGGCCGACAGCGTCAGGTAGCTGGCCGGCGTGGAGAACCCGAAAAGGTCCGAGCCGAAGAAGAAGCCGCCAACGCCCGCCACCGGGGTGCTCGGCGCGAACGTGATCAGATCGATGCGGTTGTTGCCGGTGAGCCAGATGTCCGAGCCGTCGTCCGAGGCGCCATAGAGTATCGGCGAGGTCGGCGCGGTGCCGACCGTGTATTCATAAATGCCGGCGGTGCGCGTGAGCGGCCCTTGATAACTATCGATCTCGAGGTCGTCGAAGGTGTCGACGCCGGTGGTGCCCACGGCCCCCAGATAAGACGACTGGCTGGTGTAGGTGGTGATGTCGGCATGGGCGGCGCTGGCTGCCAGCAGGAACACAGCGGAAGCGGCGGAAGCGAGGACGGATTTGGCGGAAAACAATTTACCCAAGATACAGCTCCTAATCAAAAGTTAATTTTCGAAGACTTCAACTGGTTTTTTTGCAGTGCGGCATGACGACTATAAGCTTGTCATTTGGATATTGCAAAGATTATATTCGTTTTTGATAAGTGTTTTTCCTTCTTACGTGATGGCCGCCCTCCGTGCATGGCAAGGTGGCATGCCGCACAGAGTCACTAGCATGGCTGAGGTAGCCTGACGGAGGCGGCCGCCCCATTCCGGCGTCGGCCTCCTTCGCATTGCTACGCACCACGAGGAGTCACGCATGAACACCACCGACCAGCTCAGCGTCAACACGCTGCGCTTCCTGGCCGTCGACATGGTCCAGCAAGCCAACAGCGGCCACCCCGGCCTGCCGCTCGGCGCCGCCCCCATGGCCTACGTGCTGTGGACGCGCTTCCTGAAACACCACCCCGCCGATCCGCACTGGTTCGACCGCGACCGCTTCGTGCTGTCGGCCGGCCACGGCTCGGCCCTGCTCTACGGCCTGCTGCACCTGAGTGGCTACGACCTGCCGCTGGAAGACCTGCGCCAGTTCCGCCAGTGGGACAGCCGCACGCCTGGGCATCCGGAGCGCGGCCACACGCCCGGCGTGGAAATCACCACCGGCCCGCTGGGCCAGGGCTTCGCCAACGGCGTCGGCATGGCCATCGCGGAGGCCAGCCTGGCCGCGCGCTACAACCGCGAAGGCCACAACGTCATCGACCACCACACCTACGGCATCGTCAGCGACGGCGATTTGATGGAGGGCGTGGCGTCGGAGGCGGCCTCGCTGGCCGGCCACCTCAAGCTGGGCAAGTTGATCTACCTGTACGACGACAACCAGGTCACGCTGTCGGCCGGCAACGACATGACCTTCAGCGAAGACCGCGCCGCGCGCTTCGCCGCCTACGGCTGGCATATCCAGACGGTGGAAGACGCCAACAACATCGAGGCGATCGAGCAGGCGCTGGCCACCGCGCGCGCCGAGGTGCACAAGCCGTCGCTGATCCTGGTGCGCAGCCATCTGGGCTTCGGCTCTCCCAACAAGCAAGACAAGATCGACGCCCACGGCTCGCCGCTGGGCGCCGACGAAGTGACGCTGACCAAGCGCGCGCTGGGCTGGCCCGAGCAGCCGCCGTTCCTGATTCCCGACGGCGCGGACAGCCCCATCACCAACGGCGGCGCGCATGGCGCGCACCATCAGGCCGAATGGATGGACCGGCTGGCCGCCTACGAGCGCGCCTTCCCCGACGAGGCGCGCGAACTGAAACAGCTGATGCAAGGCGGCGCAGGCGCCGGCGAACTGCCGGCAGGCTGGGATGCCGACATCCCGGTGTTCCCGGCGGACGCCAAGGGCGTGGCCACGCGCACCGCCGCCGGCAAGGTGGCCAACGCCATCGCCGCCAGGCTGCCGGCGCTGATCGGCGGTTCGGCCGACCTCGATCCGTCGACCTTCACCGCGCTGACCGGCTTCGGCGACTTCCAGCCGGACGGCATGGACGAGAGCACCGGCGACCGCCAGGGATCGAACGGCGGCGGCTGGAGCCGGCGTGGACGCAACCTGCACTTCGGCGTGCGCGAACACGCGATGGCGGCCATCAGCAACGGCATCGCCGCGCATGGCGGCGCGCTGCCGTTCAACGCCACCTTCTTCGTGTTCTCGGACTACATGCGGCCGGCGATACGGCTGTCGGCGATGATGGGATTGCAGGTGGTGTACGTGTTCACGCACGACAGCATCGCCCTGGGCGAGGATGGCGCCACGCACCAGCCGATCGAGCACCTGGCCAGCCTGCGGGCGATACCGGGGCTGGCGGTGATACGGCCGGCCGACGCCAACGAGACGGCGGTGGCGTGGAAGGTGGCGGTGGAATCGGCCGGGCGGCCGGTGGCGCTGGTGCTCACGCGCCAGCATGTGCCGACGCTCGACCGCGAGCGCTATGCGGCGGCCGAGGGCTTGCGGCGCGGCGCGTATGTGGTCAGCGAGGCGGCCGGCGGCAAGCCGCAACTGGTGCTGATCGCGACGGGCTCCGAGGTGGATCTCGCGTTGCGGGCGCAGGCGCGGTTGCTCGAGGATGGCGTGCGGGCGCGCGTGGTGTCGATGCCGAGCTGGGAATTGTTCGAAGATCAGCCGCAGGGGTATCGCGACGAGGTGCTGCCGCCGGAACTGGAGGCAAGGCTGGCGATCGAGGCCGGCGTCGCGCAGGGCTGGCATCGGTACGTCGGGCAGCGCGGCAAGGTGCTGTCGATCGAGGGCTATGGCGCCTCCGCGCCGGGTGACCGGCTGCTGCGGGAGTATGGCTTCGGGGTGGAGAATGTGCTGTTGATGGCGCGGCAGGTGCTGGGCTGACGGAATCGTTCAACCCGCACTGCGGTGAATTGGGGTCGTACCCCGTACGGGGTACGACCCCGCCCCGTGCGGGTTGGCGGCCGGCTCAATCGACCGGCGCCAGGTTCCACAACATAGGAGTTACCGACCGCTCTTCTCCGCGATCACCTCGAGCAGCTTCGCCCACGATTTGCTGAACGCCTCCGCGCCCTCGCGCTGCAAACGCTCCGCCAACTCGTCGCCATCAATGCCGGCGTCGGCGAACTTCGCGATCACCTTCTCCGCATCGCCCCCCTCCGGCGGCATGCTGCCATTGACGATGCCATGATCGGCAAAAGCCAGCAAGGTCTTCTCCGGCACCGTGTTGATCGTATTCGGCGCCGTCAGCGACGTCACGTACAGCACATCCGGCGCCTCCGGGTCCTTGGTCCCGGTGCTGGCCCACAGCAACCGCTGCGCCAACGCGCCCCGCTCCGCCAACAGCTTCCAGCGCTGCGACGCCAGCAGCTCACGATACGCCACATAGGTGCGTCGCGCCATCGCGATCCCCAGCGTGTTGTTCGAACCCTCCGGCCCCTTGTCCTTGACCGCCGTATCCCAGCGGCTGACAAACACCGACGCCACCGACGCCACCTTCGGATCGAGCCCCTTCTCAAGCCGCCGCTCGACGCCGCGAATATACGCCTCGGCCGCCGCCAGATACTGCTCCCGCGAGAACAGCAACGTCACATTGACCGGAATGCCTGCGAAGATCGCCTCCTCGATCGCCTTCACGCCCTCCGGCGTGCCGGGTATCTTGATGAACGCATTAGGGCGGTCCAGACGCTTGTGCAGCGTCCTGGCCTCGCGCAGCGTGCCCTCGGCGTCATGCACCAGCAGCGGCGAGACTTCCATCGACACCCAGCCGTCATGCCCCTGCGACGCCTTGTACATCGGCAGGAACAGATCGGCGGCGGCGCGCAGGTCCTCCAGCGCCAGTTCCAGGAACAGCGCCTCGCCCGACTCGCCGGCGGCGCTGCGCTCGGCGATCGCCTTGTCGTAGAAATCGGCGCCGTGTATGGCCGCTTCAAAAATGCTCGGATTCGACGTCAATCCTTTCAGGTCGTACTCATGGATGTACTTCTCCAGCGTGCCGCTGGTGAGCAATCCGCGCGTGATATTGTCCAGCCACAGGCTTTGCCCGAGCTCATACAGACGCAGTGCAGGGTTCATGGTGTGCTCTCCTTTTCACGGCCGGCGAACGCCGGCAACTGATGCTGCAATAGATCGCCGATACGTTCGACGGTCAGGTCCGGGGTGGTGAAGCTGGCGACATCGGGCGCGGTGGCGTAGTGCCCCTGGCGCGGGAACACGGTGGTCAGGCGATCGCCCCAGCCGGACTTCATCGCCGCCAGTATCCTCACCTTATCATCGACCATCACATAGTGGCGCGCCGGGTAGGCCTTCTCGACCTCGCACAGCATGGTCTCCTTGTGGATGTAAATCAGCACCCGGCCGTCGACTGCGTCCCACAGTCCGGAATACTCCACCTTGCGCGGCTGGAAGACCACGTCGCCGTCGGACAGGATCACGACCTTGCCCCACCGGCCCAGGTGTTTGATGACCTCCAGCGCCTGCGGATACAGGCGGTCGGCGAAGCGGTAGTTCATCAGCCAACCGGCCATCAGCAGCAGGCGCGGTTCGTTGAGCGACTCGACGCGGTAGCGCTGCAGTGCGCCCAGATAGTCGACATACCCCAGCTCGGAGCGCAACTCCTCGAAGATCGCCCAGTAGCGGTCGCGCGCCTCGGCGCCGAACTCGCGCTCCAAATGGTCGCGCAGGTCGCGCTGAACCGCGTCGTTGTCCATCAGGGTGTTGTCGCAGTCGATCAGAAAGACGATATCGTCCATCATGGCTTGACCGGTTTCTCGGCGTGGCCGCCGAAGCCGGCGCGCATCGCCGACAGCACCTTGCCGGAGAACTCCGCGTTGCCGCGCGAGCTGAATCGCTCGAATAGCGCGGAACTCAGGATCGGCACAGGCACGCCTTCGTCGATGGCGGCGTTGATGGTCCAGCGGCCCTCGCCGGAGTCGGAGACGCGTCCGGCGAATTGGTCCAGGTTCGGGTCCTTGAGCAGCGCGTCGGCGGTCAGGTCGAGCAGCCAGGAACTGATCACACTGCCGCGACGCCACACTTCAGTGATTTCACCCAGATCAAGGTCGTACTGGTAATGCTCGGGATTGCGCAGCGGCGTGGTCTCGGCGTCGACCTCGTGTTCGAGTTTGCCGATATTGGCGTTGCGCAGGATGTTCAATCCTTCGGCATAAGCGCCCATGATGCCGTACTCGATGCCGTTGTGGACCATCTTGACGAAGTGGCCAGCGCCATTCGGTCCGCAGTGCAGGTAGCCCTGTTCCGCGCTGCTATTGGGCTTGTCGCGGCCAGGTGTCGGCGTGGCGGCCTCGTGGCCCGGCGACAGCGACACGAACAGCGGCTTGAGATGGCCGACGATCTCCTTCTCGCCGCCGATCATCAGGCAGTAGCCGCGCTCCAGGCCATGCGTGCCGCCGCTGGTGCCGACATCGACGTAGTGCAGCCCGAGCTCCTTGAGCTGCGCGCCGCGCCGGATATCGTCGTGGTAGTGCGAGTTGCCGCCGTCGATGACGATGTCGCCCGCCTCCAGCAGTGGTTTGAGGGTGTCGAGCGTGGCGTCGACCGATGCCGCCGGCACCATCAGCCAGAGCACGCGCGGCGTCTCCAGCTGCGACACCAGATCCTCCAGCGAGGAGGCGCCGGTGACGCCCTCGCGCAGTACCGACTTCACCGTCTCCGCGTGCCGCGCATAGGCGACGCACTGGTGACCGTCCCTGGCGAGCCGCCAGACCATGTTGGCGCCCATGCGCCCCAGACCTACCATGCCGATTTTCATATCATATCCTCGCACTGTCAAAGTGCGCGGGCATGTCGAATGCAGGCCCCGCGCTCTGCCGAGGGTAGACCTGGCGGGCCATCCCATCGGTTCGCTGGAGCACATAGCGGACTCATCAATAGGCCGTTTGCGGGCCGATTTGTATCGCGATTGTTTCAGCGGTGGCTTTGTTAAACCAGCTCTCGCAGGCAATCGTCGAACGCGGAAAGCAAGCGGTCGACATCTGCCTCGGTGGTGCAGGGGCAGACCAGCAGCATGTT
This sequence comes from Oxalobacteraceae bacterium OTU3CAMAD1, assembly GCA_024123915.1. NCBI lineage: Bacteria > Pseudomonadati > Pseudomonadota > Betaproteobacteria > Burkholderiales > Oxalobacteraceae > Oxalobacteraceae bacterium OTU3CAMAD1. The sequence continues at coordinate 7,153,923 of CP099650.1, forward strand.
GTGGAAGGGCGTGATCAACAGGCCGCGATTGAGCAGGTACAAATGGATGATCTGTTCCAGTTCGCCGTCGAGGATCTTCTGCGCCTCGCCGCCGTTGCGCGGCGCGGTGGGAGCGAACTGGAATTCCGTGCGGGCGCCGACCCGCGTCACACACCATGGCAGCCGGTGGCGGGCGATGACGTCGCGTAGCCCATGCTCCAGCGTCGCGGCCAGCGCGAACATGTGCTGGTACGCCGCATCGGTCATCACCTGTTCCAGATTGGCGCGCATCGCGGCCATCGCGAACATGTTGGCGCTCAAGGTGGTGCCGACGCCGGAGTGGCCCGGCGGCGCCGCGCGTTTGGCCTGCTCGACCCTGCGCGCCAGCTCTTCGGTGAAACCATACACCGCGCAGGGGATTCCACCGCCAACGGGTTTGCCGATCACCAGCGCGTCCGGCCGCATGCCGTGCGCCTGCGCGTAGCCTCCCGGGCCGCTGCTGATGGTATGCGTCTCGTCGATCACCAGCAGCGCGCCGTGACGCTGGATGATCCGCTGCGCCGCTTCCCAATATCCAGGCTCCGGCAGCACCATGCCGATATTGGTCATCACCGGCTCGGCCAGCACGCAGGCGACGTCGCCGCGCGCCAACGCCGCCTCCAGCGCCGGCAGATCGTTGAATTCGACGACCACGGTATGATCCGTCAGCGTGTGAACCTGTCCCAGAAGGCTGTCGCGCTGCGTCGGCACACCGTCGACCAGATCGACGAACACGTCGTCCACCGTGCCGTGATAGCAGCCATTGAAAACCAACACCTTGTCGCGCGCCGTCGCAGCGCGCAGCCAGCGCAGTACGAAGCGGTTGGCGTCCGAAGCCGACAGCGCGAACTGCCAGTACGGCAAACCGAAACGCCGCGCCAGTTCGGCCGCCACCGGCGCCGCGTCCTCCGACGGCAGCATGGCCGTGTAACCACGCGTGGCCTGGCGCGCCACCGCCTGCGCCACGGCGGGCGGCGCGTGACCGAACATGGCGCCAGTGTCACCCAAGCAGAAATCGACATACTCATGGCCGTCGATATCGCGGAAGCGCGCGCCGGAAGCCTCGCCCACCGTCAGCGGGAACGGTGTCGACCAGTCGTTCATCCAGTGCATCGGCACGCCGAACAGCAGGTGTCGCGCGGCCTCTGCCGCCAGCCTGGCCGATTCGGGATTGCGCGAAGTGTAGCTGGCGCGCTCCCGCGCCGCCAGCGCCTGCGCGCGCGGCCAGTTCAATCCATCGCGTGTGTTGTGCATCGCGCCCTCCTCACACCAGCAGCATCAGATGCTCGCGCTCCCAGGAACTGATCACGCGGCTGTAGGTGGCGAATTCCAGCTCCTTGACTTCACAGAACGCCTGCACGAACAACTCGCCCAATATTTCGCTCAGGGGTTTGCATTCACGCAGCCGTAGGATCGCATCCTCCAGATTGCGCGGCAGCTGGTCGTGCACATGCTCCGCACTGCCCTCGGTCGGCTCGGAAGGCGTCAGGCCGTCGACCATGCCGAGGTAGCCGCACGCCAAGGTCGCCGCCATCGCGAGATAGGGATTGACGTCGACACCCGGCACGCGGTTCTCCACGCGGCGATTGGTCGGCGTGGAGTTGGGTATGCGGAAGCCGCAGGTGCGGTTGTCGTAGCCCCAATGCACATTGGTCGGCGCCGACATGAAGCGCGACAGCCGCCGGTAGGAATTGACATGCGGCGCAAACAGCAGCGTGGCCGCCGCCGTGTACCGCTCCAGGCCCGCGATATAGCTGAAGAACAGGGGACTGGGCTCACCCTTTTTATCGCTGAAGATGTTGTTGCCGGTCGCGGCATCGAGGATGCTTTGGTGGATATGCATCGCGCTGCCCGGCTCCGTCTCCATCGGTTTGGCCATGAAGGTGCCGAAGATCCCGTGCCGCAGCGCCGTCTCGCGCACCGCGCGCTTGAACAGGAACACGCGGTCGGCCAGTTCCAGCGCGTCGCCATGGGTGAAGTTGATTTCCATCTGGCCGGCGCCGGCTTCGTGGATCAGCGTTTCCACGCCCAGCTGGTGCTGTTTGCAGAAGGTCGACAGCTCCAAGAAGAAGGGATCGAAATCGTTGACGGCGTCGATGGAGTACGATTGGCGGCCGGACTCGGTCTTGCCGCTGCGGCCCAGCGGTGGCGTCAGCGGCTCGTGCGGATTGCTGCTGCGGGCGACCAGATAGAACTCCATCTCCGGCGCCACCACCGGCTGCCAGCCGCGATCGGCGTACAGCTTGAGGACCTTGCGCAGCACCGCGCGCGGCGACAGCCCCACCGGCGTGCCGTCGAAGTTCTGGCAATCGTGGATCACCAGCGCGACGTTTTCCGCCGCCCACGGTACCTGCCGCAGCGTCGCCAGATCGGGAACGCAGATCATGTCCGGATCGGTGGCGCCGGTGTAGGGCAGGTTGTTCGGCTGCTCGCCGTTGACGGTGTTGAGCAGGACGCTCTTGGGCAGGCGCATCTCGCCTTCGCTGAGGAACAGGTCCTTGGGCAGGATTTTCCCGCGCGCGATGCCGGTCATGTCGGCGATCACGCATTCCACCTCGTGGATATTGCGGTCGCGTAGAAAATCCTTCATTGCCTGGGTCATGCCTCTCTCCTGTTAGAACCAGTCGATATATCGCGAGGTTTCCCACGCGCTCACATGTTGACTGTATTCGTTCCATTCGGCGCGCTTCAACGCGACGAATTCCTTGATAAAGTCATCGCCTAGCGCGGCCGTCAACACAATGTCGGCTTGCAGCGCGGCTGCGGCTTCGCCCAAATTTTGCGGCAGTATTTTCAGTCCGAGTTCGGTGCGCTGCGCATCGGACATCTCGTAGACATCCTGGTTCACGGGCTCTCCCGCCTCCAGGGAGCTTTCAATGCCATCCAGGCCGGCGGCGATCACGCCTGCCAGCGCCAGATATGGATTGGCCGAGCTGTCCGGCAGCCGCCATTCGATACGCTTGTAGACCACGCGGGCGACGGTGGTGCGGTTGTTGTTGCCGTAGCCGATAAAGGCCGGTGCCCAGCTGGTGCCGGAAAGCGATTGTCCGCACATCAGCCGCTTGTAGGAATTAACGGTGGGGGCGCACAGCGCGGTCAGCGCCGGGGCATGGCGCAGCAGCCCGGCCATGAAGTGATAGGCCAGCGGGGAAAGATCCAGCTCGCGGCTATCCTTCTCGTCGCCGAACACTGGCTTGCCGTCTCGATCCGTCAGCGACAGATGGAAATGCAGGCCGCTGCCCGGGCGGTCGGCAAACGGTTTGGGCATCATCGAAAACAGCATGCCCTCCTCCTCGGCGATGTGATGCGCCGCCATCTTGAACAGCATGAAGTTATCGGCGGCCTTCAGCGCGTCGGCGTATTTGTAATTGACTTCGAACTGGCCGGTCGCGTCCTCGTGGTCGATCTGGAACACGCCAAGTCCGCACTGGTCCAGCGACGCGGTCAGCTTCTCCAAAAAGGAGCGGCGGCGCAACAGGCTTTTGGTGTCGTAGGATGGCTTTTCCAGCGTGTCGGCCAATTCGGCGTCGTAGCCATTCTGTCCCTTTTGCAGCAGGAAGAACTCGGGTTCCAATCCCGCGTTGAGCGTCCAGCCATGCTTTGCCAGGCGCGCCACCTGCTTGCGCAAGATCTGGCGCGGACAAACATCGAACGGCTGGCCGGCGACATGACCGTCGAGCACCACGCGCGCGTAACCGGGCAGCCAGGGCATGGCCTGCAAGGTAGAAAGATCGGCGCGGCCGTAGTATTCCGAGCGCGCACCGTTACGCGGCAGGCCCGTGCCCCAGATCGACGGGCCGGAAAAACCCGCGCCCGGATAGATGATGTCGTCCAGGTGGGCCAGCGGTATCAGCTTGCCTTTTGCCGCGCCATGGATGTCGGTGAATTGGGCGAAGATGTACTTCACGCCCTGTGCAGCCATCTCCTCCTGTCGTTCCGCGTTGCTCATCCAACTCTCTCTTGATCAGCCGATCTGAATCCAGGTGGTTTTCAGTTCGGTGTATTTATCGAAGGCGTGCAGCGACTTGTCGCGACCATTGCCGGACTGCTTGTATCCGCCGAACGGCACGGTGATATCGTCGCCGTCGTACTGGTTCACGTGCACCGTGCCAGCCCGTAGCGCGCGCGCCGTCTGTATCGCCTTGGTCATGTCGGATGTCCACACCGCCGCCTGCAAACCGTAAGGCGTGGAATTGGCCTGCTTGATGGCTTCCTTCAAGTCGGTAAAGGCCAGCACGGACAGCACCGGCCCGAAGATCTCCTCGCGCGCGATGGTCATGTCGCTGTCGACCTGGTCGAACAATGTCGGCTCGACGAAGAAGCCACCGGTCTCGGTGCGCGCCTGGCGTCCGCCCGACAGCAGCTTGGCGCCGCCCGCCTTGCCGGCCTCGATGTAGCCCATCACCGTCTTCAGCTGCGTCGCGTCGACGATGGCGCCCATCACCGTGTTTTCGTCGAGGGGATCGCCCGGCTGGAAGTCCGGCATCATCGCCAGCGCCTTCTCGATGAACTGGTCCTTGATCGACGCTTCGACGAACAGGCGCGAAGGCGCGTTGCAGCTCTCGCCCTGGTTGAAGTAGATCGAGCCGATGGCCGAGGCCACAGCCGCATCCAGGTCGGGACAATCGGCGCAGACGATATTGGCCGACTTGCCGCCCAATTCAGTCCACGCGCGCTTGAGGTTGGACTGGCCGGCCATCTGCAAAATCTGCTTGCCGACGCGCGTCGAACCGGTGAAGCCGATGCAGTCCACATCCATGTGCAACGCCAGCGCGGCGCCGGCCTCGTGGCCGTAACCGGGCAGCACATTGAACACGCCGGCCGGAATGCCCGCCTCCAGCGCGATATCGGCCAACCGCAGCGCCGTCAACGGCGACTTCTCCGACGGCTTGAGCACCACGCTGTTGCCGGCAGCGAGCGCCGGCGCGATCTTCCACGCCGCCATGATCATCGGGTAGTTCCACGGCACGATGGCGGCGACAACGCCCACCGGCTCGCGCGTGATCAGCGCCAGGCTATTCTCGGCGGTCGGCGCAATCTCGTCATAGATCTTGTCGATCGCCTCGCCGTACCAGCGCAGGCAGTTGGCGGTCGCGCCCACGTCGACGCTCTGGCTGTATTTAATCGGCTTGCCCATGTCCAGCGTTTCGAGCAGGGCCAGCTCCGGGCCATACTTTTGCACCAGGTCGGCGAACTTGATCATGATGCGCTTGCGTTGCGCCGGCGACATGCCCGCCCAGCTGCGCGCTTCGAAAGCCTCGCGCGCGCTGGCCACGGCCGCGTCGACATCGGCGCCGTCGCAGCGCGCCACCATGCCCAGCTTGCGGCCGTCGATCGGCGACCGATTCTCGAACTGCTGCTCGTTCTTCGCCCACACGCGCTGGCCGCCGATGAAGGCGCGGCCATCCATCTGCAGGCTGGCCGCCCGCTCATGCCATGATGTTGCCACCGTCTTTGTCGTCATTTTTCGCTCCAATCCAATTCAGGGTTAGACCCAGCCGCGTTCCTTGATGTCGGCGTAGGTCAGGTCCAGACACTTGCGGATCAGCGCCACCATCTCGTCGATCTGGGCAACCGTCATGACCAGCGGCGGCGCGATGATCATGCGATCGCTGACGGCGCGCATGATCATGCCGTTGTCGAACATGTATCCACGGCAGACCATGCCCACACCCAGCGCCTCGTCGAACGTCACGTTATCGTGCGGAACGGCGCCCTTGGTGCGCACCAGGTTGAGGCCCGCGACAAAGCCGCAGCTGTCTGCGTATCCGACCAGGGGATGGTCGGACAGTTCCGCGAAGCGCTTCTTCAGATAGGGGCCGGTCTCGCCGGCGACGCGCTCGACCAGCTTCTCGTCTTCGATGATGCGGATATTCTCCAGCGCGGCCGCGCAGGCGACAGGGTGGCCGGAATAGGTGAAGCCGTGATTGAACTCGCCGCCCTGCCCGATCAGCACATCGGCCACACGGTCACCGACCAGCACCCCGCCCAGCGGCACATAGCCGGACGTGACGCCCTTGGCGAAAGTGATCAGATCGGGCTTGATGCCGAACAGCTCCGACGCGAACCACTTGCCAAGACGCCCGAAGCCGCAGATCACCTCGTCGGCGATCAACAGGATGCCGTACTTGTCGCAGATGCGCTGGATCTCCGGCCAGTAGGTCGCCGGCGGGATGATCACGCCGCCGGCGCCCTGCACCGGCTCACCGATGAAGGCCGCGACCTTGTCGGCGCCGACCTCCAGGATTTTCTTCTCCAGCCAGGACGCGGCTTCGATGCCGAATTCGTCCTCCGTCATGCCGCGCCCCGACTCCAGGTAGTTCGGCTGGCCGATATGCACGATGCCCGGAATCGGCAAGCCGCCCTGCGCGTGCATGCCGTCCATGCCGCCCAGCGACGCGCCGGCCACGGTGCTGCCGTGATAGGCGTTGTGACGGCTGATGATGGTGTGGCGTTCCTTGTAGCCCAACACGTCCCAGTAACGGCGCACCATGCGCAGATTGGTGTCGTTGCCTTCCGAGCCTGAGCCGGTGAAGTAGACGTGGTTGAACTGCGGCGGCGAAATCTTCGCCAGCTTGGCGGCCAGCTGCACCGCCGGCACGTTGGTGGTGTTAAAGAAGCTGTTATAGAACGGCAGCGTCTCCATCTGCTTGTACACCGCTTCCGAAATACTGGTGCGGCCATAGCCGACGTTGACGCACCACAGGCCGGACATGCCGTCGAGGACCTTTTTGCCTTGGGAGTCCCACAGATAGATGCCCTCGCCGCGCACCATCACGCGCGCGCCCTTTTCACCCAGCGCCTTATGGTCGGTGAACGGATGCATGTAGTGGGCCGTGTCCAGCTTCTGGATCGCGGCGGTGTCGTACACCTGCGGCGCGGCCGGATTTTTTACCGACGCGACCAGCGCGGCGCTTGGTGCTAATGAGTTGTTAGGCATTGTGATTCCTTGTTGGAGAGTTGGACGGTCAGACGTGCAGCAGCAGGTGTTCGCGTTCCCACGGGCTGATGACGGTCATGAACTCCTGATGCTCCAGGTCCTTGATGGCGGCGTAGACGTCGATGAAGCGGCCGCCCAATACGCTGCGCAGTTTGTCCTCGGCGCGCAAATGCTGCAGCGCTTCCGGCAAGCCTTGCGGCAATTCGACCTTCAGGTCGTAGGCGCTGCCCACGGTCATCGGCGTCGGTTCCAGCTGCTCGGTCATGCCGAGATAACCGCAGGCCAGCGTGACGGCCAGCGCCAGGTACGGATTGGCATCCGCGCCGATGATGCGGTTTTCGACGCGGCGGTCCTGCACACCCGATTCCGGCACGCGGAAACCGACGGTGCGGTTGTCCATGCCCCACTGGATGTTGATCGGCGCGGCCGTGTGGCGCACCAGGCGGCGGTACGAATTGACATACGGCGCGACGATCGCCATCGCCGACGGCATGTAGCGCTGCAGGCCGGCGATGTACTGCTTGAAGATCGGCGCGGCCGATCCATCCTCGGCGCTGAAGATGTTCATGCCCGTTTTGACGTCGACCACGCTCTGGTGCACGTGCATCGCGGAACCCGGTTCGCCCGCCATCGGCTTGGCCATGAAGGTGGCGTACATGTCGTGCTTGAGCGCTGCCTCGCGCAGGGTGCGTTTGAAGAAGAACACCTTGTCGGCCAGTCCCAGCGGATCGCCGTGCAGGAAGTTGATCTCCATCTGACCGGCGCCGATTTCGTGAATCAAAGTGTCGACATCGAGGTTCATCAATTCGCAGTAGTCGTAGATGTCCTCGAACAGCGGATCGAATTCGTTGACGGCGTCGATGCTGTAGACCTGACGACTGGTCTCCGCGCGGCCGCTGCGCCCGATCGGCGGACGCAAAGGCAGGTCCGGGTCGGTGTTCTTGGCAGTCAGGTAAAACTCCAGCTCCGGCGCCACCACCGGCTTCCATCCTTTGTCCTCATACAGCTTGAGCACCCGGCGCAGCACGGAACGCGGCGCGAAATCGACCAGACGCCCGTCGGAGAAGTAGCAATCGTGGATCACCTGCGCGGTCGGGTCGCTGGCCCACGGCACCATGGTGATGGTGGTCGGATCGGCCTTGAGGATCATGTCGCGGTCGGTGCTGGAGATGGCGCGGTCGTAGCCAGCGTCCTCGGTGGGGTAGTTGCCGGTCACGGTCATGCCCAGCACCGCTTCGGGGATGCGCATGCCGCGCTCCTGGGTGAATTTACCGCGCGGGAGAATCTTCCCGCGTGCCACGCCCGTCAGATCGGGCACCAGGCATTCAATTTCGGTGACGTGTTTTTCGTTCAGCCACAGATCCATATCTGTGTATGTAAAGTTCTCGCGGATTGCCATGTGATTCTCTCATTGTTGTTTTGATCGTGCGCGGGGCCGCCTGCGGGCCGCCGTTGCCGTGGTCCTGCGGGATGACGCGAAAAGGGGCACTAAGGGACCCGCCGCGCCCACTGTTCGTAGGTCTTCATGCGTCTCTCCCTTGCTTGTAGATGCGGCAGGCCTCACCGAAGGCCTGGAACAACTTGATGGAGTCGGGGTTCTCTGATAACCGCCACTCGGGGTGCCACTGTACCGCGAGCGTGAATCCCGTGTCGCCCGGCAGGCTGTAGGCCTCGACCAGGCCATCGTCGGCGCGGGCCTCCACCACAAGCGACGGCGCCAGTTTGGCGATGCCCTGCCCGTGCAGCGAATTGACCATAATGGTCGGTACGCCACCCAGTATTTGCGCCAAACGACCGTCCCGCTCCAAGGTCACGCTGTGCGACGCGGCGTATTGCTGCTCCAGCGTCAGCGTCTTGTGCTCACGGTGATCGGACATGCCCGGCACATCGTGCACGGCCTGGTGCAACGTGCCGCCCAGCGCCACGTTCATCTCCTGGAAGCCACGGCAGATCGCCAGCAGCGGGATGCCGCGCTCGATCGCCGCGCGGATCAGCGGCAGCGTGGTGGCGTCGCGCGCGGGATCGCGCGGCAGCAAGGGATCGAACACCGCTTGCCCATACAGGGCGGCGTCGACATTTGAGGGGGAACCGGTCAGCATGATGCCGTCCGCAAGATCGAGCAGCGCGTCGAAATCGGTGGCCGCGCCCAGCGCCGGCACGATCAGCGGCGTGCACCGGGCGCCGTCGGCCACGGCGGCGACGTATTTGAGATGCGCGGTGTGGCTGGCGTGGACGCCAACCAGATTGACGCAAGCGGGAACGAGAACGATAGGGCTGCGCATGTTTATCAATTTAGCATGAATTACATGATCATATTCCTATTTCTCTGAAAACCGGGCCGCCGCCCGCTTGCACCCCGCACTGCGGCATGCGGGAGTCGTACCCAAATGGGTACGACCCCGGTTGGCATTGCGGGTTGCGCCTCTCAATCAGCCTTTGGCTGCCGACGAAATCTGCTTCTGACGCAGCCGCTCGTTACGGGCGATGTAGAGGCTCGATGCGATCACGCCGATGGTGACGACCAGGATGGTCAGCGCGGCGACCGCGTTCACGCGCGGGTCCAGCCCCAGACGGGCGCGCGAGAAGATCACGATCGGCATCGTCGACGAACCGGGGCCGGACAGGAAGGCCGACAGCACCACGTCGTCGAGCGACAAGGTGAACGTCAACAGCCACGCGGAACCCAGCGCCTGTTTGATGTTCGGCAGCGTCACCAGGAAGAACACCTGATACGGTCTGCAACCCAGGTCCATCGCCGCCTCTTCCAGCGACTTGTTCATCTCCTGCAGACGCGATTGCACCACCACCGCCGCATAGGCCATGCCCAGCAAGGTGTGGCCGATCCAGATCGTCATCATGCCGCGCTCGGGGAAGCCGAACACCTTCTGCACCGACACCAGCATCAGCAGCAGCGACAGCCCGATGATCACCTCCGGCATCACCAGTGGTGCGCTGACCATGCCGGCGAACAGCGTACGGCCGGTGAAGCGGTGATAGCGATTGAGCACGAAAGCGGCGAAGGTGCCCAGCACCACCGACGCGCAAGCCGTCATCAGCGCGATGCGCAGCGACAGCCCCAGGCCGCTGATGATCTCCGAATCGTTCATCAGCGCCGCGTACCATTGCAGCGAGAAGCCGGTCCACACCATGTCCTGGCGCGAGCTGTTGAACGAGAAGACCACCAGCACGACGATCGGCAGATACAGGAACAGATAACCCATCGACAGCCAGCCGCGCCCGAACCAACGCTGCATAAAAGTGGTATTGCCTTTCATGAGCGGGCCTCCTGCTCTGCCTTGTATTTATTAAAGATCGCCATCGGCACCAAAATCAGCAGGATCACCACCACCGTCACCGACGACGCCAGCGGCCAGTCGTTATTGGTGAAGAATTCGTCCCACAACTGGCGGCCGATCATCAGGGTCTCTGGACCGCCCAGCAGCTCCGGAATCACGTATTCGCCGATGGCCGGAATGAAGACCAGCATCGATCCGGCGATGATGCCGGACTTCGACAAAGGCACGGTGATGCGCCAGAACGCTTGCAGCGGCGTCGCACCCAGATCGGCGGCCGCCTCCAGGAAGCGGGTATCCATCTTCACCAGGTTGGCGTACAGCGGCAGGATCATGAACGGCAGATAGGCGTAGACCATGCCGATGATCAGCGAGAACTGGGTGTTCATCAGGTGCAGCGGCTCGCTGATGGCGCCGATCCCGGTCAGGAAGTTGTTGACGATACCGTTGGTCGCCAGTATGCCCTTCCACGCGTAGATCCGCAGCAGGAAGGAGGTCCAGAACGGCAGCATCACCAGCATCAGCAGCACCGGCCGGACGGTCGGCTTGGCGCGCGCCATGAAGTAGGCGAACGGATAACCGATGATCAGGCATAGCGCGGTGGTGATGGCGGCGAACTTGAGGGAGCTGAGATACGTCAGCACATACAGCTCGTCCTCGGCGATAAACAGGTAGTTCGATATCTTGACCTTGAGCGTGATGACGCCGTCGACGAGCGTCATCAAGGTGCCGAACGGATTGCCCATGTCCGACTCGGTGAAGCTGATGCGCAGGACGATCAGGAACGGAACCAGGAAGGCGAACGTCAGCCAAAGGAAGGGCACGGCGATGACGACGCGGCGGCCGGTCAGCCATCGCAAGGTCAGTAAATTCTTCAGAAAAGTCATGACCGTTCCGCCTCAGCTGGTCAGCACGACGACGTCGGCGCCGTCCCACCAGGCGTAGACGCGCTGGTCGCGCTTGAGCGCGGCGTCGTCGTGGCGGGCGGCGTTGGTGCGCGAGACCTTGATCTCCATGCCGCTGTCCAGACGTACGTGGTACAAGGTCTCGTTGCCGAAGTAGGCCATCGCGGTGATGGCGCCCTGCACGCAGTTGTAGCCATGCTCGCCGGCGTTGGCGCGCTGCTCCAGGGTCGGCGCCTCCGTTTGCAGGGCGATCTTCTCGGGCCGCACGGCCACCGCCACCGGCATGCCCATCACCCCGGTGATGCCGTGGGTGACGTAGTGGCGGCCCTCGGGCGTGTCGATGATCACGTGGTCCGGTTCATCGACCGTGACGCTGCCGTTGAACAGATTGACACTGCCGATGAAGTCCGCCACAAAGCGGCAGTTCGGCGTTTCGTAGATCTCGCCCGGCGGGCCGACCTGCAGGATGCGGCCTTCGCTCATGACGGCGATGCGGGTCGCCATGCTCATCGCCTCGTCCTGGTCGTGGGTGACCATCACGCAGGTGACGCCGACTTCCTCGATAATGCCGACCAGTTCCATCTGGGTGCGCTCGCGCAGCTTCTTATCGAGGGCGCCGAGCGGCTCGTCGAGCAGCAGCAATTGCGGCCGCTTGGCCAGGCTGCGCGCCAGCGCCACGCGCTGCTGCTGGCCGCCTGAGAGCTGGTGCGGCTTGCGCTTGCCGTAGGCGGTCAGTTGCACCAGATTGAGCATCTGCTCCACGCGCGCGGCGATTTCGTCCTTCGGCAGGCCGTCGCGGCGCAGGCCGAAGGCGATGTTGTCCCACACCGACAGGTGCGGGAACAGCGCGTACGACTGGAACATCATGTTGATCGGGCGCTGATACGGCGGCACGCTGACGATATCCTTGCCGGCGAGCGTGATCTGACCCTGGGTCGGCGTCTCGAAGCCGGCCAACATCCGCAGCAGGGTCGATTTGCCGCAGCCCGAGCTGCCCAGCAATGCGAAAATCTCGCCCTTGTTGATGGCGACCGAGACGTCGTTGACAGCGCGGACACCGTCGAATTCCTTAACCAGATTGCGGATCAGGAGGAAGGGTTCAGCAGCTCGCTCTATGGTCATGTTATAGAAATATAAATGATATTAATAATATATCAGAAACGACCATCCGCCGGCCGCCCGATTTTTGGACACGTGATTATAAATGCTGCCACTTATAGTCGCCTATACATGCAGCAATAAGTGTTCCCGCTCCCATGGGCTGATGACGGTCATGAACTCCTGGTGCTCGACCTCCTTGATCGCCGTGTAGACGTCGATGAAACGCTCGCCCAGCACCTCGCGGATGCGGTCCTCGCGGCGCAGCCACTCCAGCGCCTGGGGCAATCCCTGCGGCAGTTCGGAGGCGTGGTCGTAGGCGCTGCCGGAAATCATCGGCGTCGGCTCCAGCTTGTCGACCATGCCAAGGTAGCCGCAAGCCAGGGTCACGGCCATCGCCAGATAGGGATTGGCGTCGGCGCCGATGATGCGGTTCTCCACGCGGCGCTGTTCGACGCCGGAGATCGGAATGCGGAATCCGACGGTGCGGTTGTCATTCCCCCACTGGACGTTGATCGGCGCGGCCGTGTGGCGCACGATGCGGCGGTACGAATTGACGTACGGCGCCATGATCGCCATCACCGCCGGTGTGTAACGCTGCAGACCGCCGATGTAGTGGCGGAAGTCCGCCGACGGCGAGCCGTCCTGCGCGCTGAAGATATTGCGGCCGGTCGCGGCGTCGCTGACGCTTTGGTGCACATGCATCGCCGACCCGGGCTCGCCGGCCATCGGCTTGGCCATGAAGGTGGCGTACATGTCGTGCTTGAGCGCCGCCTCGCGCAAGGTGCGCTTGAAGTAGAACACGTTATCGGCCAGCGCAAGCGGATCGCCATGCTGGAAGTTGATGCCCATCTGGCCGGCGCCCGTCTCGTGGATCAGGGTGTCGACGTCGAGGTTCATCAACGCGCAGTAGTCGTAGATGTCCTCGAACAGCGGGTCGAACTCGTTGACGGCGTCGATGCTGTAGACCTGGCGGCTGGTCTCGGCGCGGCCGCTGCGGCCGACCGGCGCCCGCAAAGGCAGGTCGGGATCGATGTTCTTTTCGGTCAGGTAGAACTCCAACTCCGGCCCCACCACCGGCTTCCAGCCGCGCTCCGCGTATAGCTTCAACACGCGGCGCAGCACGGAGCGGGGTGCGAAATCGACCAGGGTGCCGTCGGCGAAGTAGCAATCGTGGATCACCTGCGCGGTGGGATCGACCGCCCACGGCACGGTGGTGATGCTGCCGGGGTCCGCGCGCAGGATCATGTCGCGGTCGGTGGAGGAAATGGCGCGGTCGTAGGCCGCATTGTCGACGGGGTAGTTGCCGGTGACGGTCATGCCAAGCACCGCCTCGGGGATGCGCATGCCGCGCTCCTGGGTGAATTTCGCGCGCGGCAGGATTTTCCCGCGCGCGACGCCCGTCAAATCGGGCACCAGGCATTCAATTTCAGTGACTCGGTTCTCGTTGAGCCACAGGTCCATATCGGCGTCGGAGAAGTTTTCACGGATAGACATGTTCGCTCTCTGTGGTGATGATCAAGCGATCGATAGTCTAATTTACCATATTTACAACCTTGCCTCCGCCGCCTCCACGCGCGTTTGCACAAGAATCTTCTTGATTTCGGGGACGCAGGAGCCGCAATTGCCTCCCGCCTTGAGGCAGGACGTCACCTGCGCGACCGTTTGCAAGTCCTTCTCGATGATGGCGTTGCAGATCGTGTTGCGGCCCACGCCGAAGCACGAGCACACGGTCGGACCGGTGTCGGCGCCCTTCTCGACCGGCATGCCGACCAGCAGGCCAACGCGGTCGATTTCGCTCAACTGCTCCTTGACGAACAGGCTGGCCAGCCACGCGCGCGACGGCATGTCCTGGCGCGGCGACAGGAAGATGCACTGTTCGATGCGGTCGTTCACCACGTGCACAGCGCGGTACACGCCGGCGGTGCGGTCTTCGTATTCGAGCCAGTCGGCGTCCAGATCCTGCACACCCAGCACGCCACGCGCCCACTGGCCGAAATCGGAGATGGTATTGCGGCCGGCCAGCTCGTAGCGGGCGAATTCGCGGCCCTGGATGCGGGTCCAATGGGCCACGCTGTCCAGATCCACTTCCGTGCGGCTCAGGATGAAACTGTGCCAGTTGACGCGGAACTGCTCGATGCGCACCGGCGTGTGTTTGAATTCCGGCTCGCCCGACACCGGATCGACTACCGGGTTGACCAGCGCGCCGACGCGGGCGTCGGACGAGGTCTGGCCCGACCAGTGGATCGGAATGAATACCGTGCCGCGCGGGATGCCGCCGCCGTGCTGCACGCGCGCCACCATCGCGCCCCATTCGGAGCTGACGCGCGCCAGATCGCCCTCGCGCACGCCGTGCAGCAGCGCGTCCTGCGGGTGGATGTCGACGAACGATTCGGAGATGTGGTCCGCCAAGGTGAAGGACTTGCCGGTGCGCGTCATCGTATGCCACTGGTCGCGCACGCGGCCGGTGTTGAGCGCCAGCGGGAAGTCCTCGCTGATGGCGTTGGCCGGCGCGCGCGGCACGGTGACGATGAAACGCGCCTTGCCGTCGGCATGGGCGAAGCGCTTGTCGGCGAAAAGGCGCTCTTCCACCTCCATGCCGCCGTCGGCGCCACGACGCACCGGCCACTGGACCGGTTCCAGGCCGTCGTACTCGTTCTTGTTCAACTGCGCCAGGCCGGACATGTCGAAGGCGCGCGGCACGTCGGCGGCGCTGTTGCGGAAGCCGCTCAGGCGCGCGTGTTCGTCGAATACGCTGTTAGCGCCAGCGAAGTCGAAACCGCTGAAGCCCATGCGCTGCGCGAACAGCGCGAGGATCTTCCAGTCGGCCATCGCTTCACCGGGGGCAGGCAGGAAGGCGCGCTGTCGCGAGATGCGGCGCTCGGAGTTGGTGACCGTGCCCTCCTTCTCGCCCCAGCCCAGCGCTGGCAGCAGCACGTCGGCGTAGGCGTTGGTGTCGGTGTTCTGCATGATGTCGGTGGCGACCACCAATTCGCACTTTTCCAGCGCGCGCCGCACCTGGTCGGCGTCCGGCATGCTGACCACGGGATTGGTGGAGATGACCCACACCGCCTTGACCTTGCCATCTTCGATCGCCTTGAACAGGTCGACCGCCTTCAGGCCAGGCTTGTCGGCCATCGCCGGCGACTCCCAGAAGGTCTGCACGACCTCGCGGTGGTCTGCGCGGTCCAGGTCCATGTGCGCGGCCAGCATGTTGGCCAGGCCACCCACTTCGCGTCCGCCCATGGCGTTGGGCTGGCCGGTGATAGAGAACGGTCCCATGCCCGGCTGGCCGATGCGGCCGCCGATCAGGTGACAGTTGATGATGCTGTTGACCTTATCGGTGCCGGAAGACGACTGGTTCACGCCCATCGAATAGGCGGTGATGGTCTTGTGCGTGGCCGCGAACAGTTCGTAGAACTCCATCAGCACCGGCAGCTCGATGCGGCAGATCTTCGCCACGACGGCGGGATCGCTGCAATCGGCGTTGGCGGTGGCGAGCGCCGCGTCGAAACCGTTGGTGTGGTCGGCTACGAACGTGGGATCGACCGCGCCGATCCGGTTCAAATAACTGAGCAAGCCGTTGAACAGCCAGACGTCGGTGCCCGCCTTCACCGGCAGGTGCAGGTCGGCCAGCTCGCAGGTCGCCGTGCGGCGCGGATCGATGACGACGATCTTCATCTCCGGCCGGCTTTCCTTGGCCTTCAGGATGCGCTGGAACAGGATCGGATGGCACCATGCGGTGTTGGAGCCGACCAGCACCACCATGTCGGCCAGTTCCAGGTCGTCGTAGCACAGCGGCACCAAGTCCTCGCCGAAGGCGCGCTTGTAGCCGGCCACCGCCGACGACATGCACAGGCGCGAGTTGGTGTCGATGTTGGCGCTGCCGATGTAACCCTTCATCAGCTTATTGGCGACGTAATAGTCCTCGGTCAGCAGCTGGCCCGATACGTACAAGGCCACGGCGTCCGGGCCATGCTCGTCGATGATGGCGCGCCAGGTGCCGGCGACCTTGTCCAGCGCCTCGTCCCACGAGACGCGGCGCAAGCCTTCCTCGCCGCGCACCTGCGGGTACAGCAGGCGGCCGTCCAGGCTCACCGTCTCGCCCAGCGCGGAACCCTTGACGCACAGGCGCCCCTTGTTCGCCGGGTGCAGCTTGTCGCCGGCGATGGAGACCGTGCCGTCGCCCTTGGGGGTGGCGCTCACACCGCAACCGACGCCGCAATATGCGCAGGTGGTGCGGACTGACAGATGGTCTTGGGACAGGTTCAAAATTCGCTCGCTTAGACTATTGGATCACGCGGCCCTGGCGCTGAGCGCCTCGCCGAATAACAGGGTTTGCCGGATCGAGGTGATGTCGGTGTTGTTCTGGATCAGGCCAAAATACCACGGGCCGTCCTTGACGTCGCCATAGAGCACGGCGCCGGTGACGCGGTTGTTCTTCAACACCAGCCGCTTGTAGACGCCGCGCCGCGCATCGCGCAGCACCAGGTCCTCGCTCCCCTCGCCGCCGACAAAATCGCCGACCGAGTACAAGTCTACACCGGTGACCTTCAGGCGTGTGGGCGAAGTTTGCTGCACGTAGCGGCGCACGCCGGCGCCGGCCAGATGCGCACCGCAGACGCGGGCCTGGTCCCAGATCGGCGCCACCAGTCCGAAAGTGGCGCTGCGGTGCTGCACGCACTCGCCCACGGCGTAAATGCGTGGATCGTAGGTTTGCAGCGTGTCGTCGACGATGATGGCGCGATCGCAATGCAAGCCGGCCGCCTTGGCCAGCTCGATGTTCGGCCGCACGCCGGCGGTCATCACCACCAGATCGGCCGGGATCTCGGTTCCATCCTTGAAGCGCACGGCGGTGGCGCGGTCGGTGCCGACGATTTCGGCGGTCTGCGCGTTCAGCATGAACGTCAGGCCCTTGTCTTCCAGCGCCTTTTGCAGCAGCTGTGCGGCGGGTTTGTCGAGCTGCTGGTTCATCAGCGCGTCGGTCACGTGGACCACGGTGACGGACATGCCCTGGCGTTGCAGGCCATTGGCCGCTTCGAGTCCCAGCAGGCCGCCACCGATAACAACAGCGTGCTTGTGGTTGCGCGCCGCCTCCAGCATCGATTCCACATCCTGGATATCGCGGAAGGCCAGCACGCCCGGCAACTGGTGGCCCGGCACCGGGATGATGAACGGCTTGGAGCCGGTGGCGATCAGCAGGCGGTCGTAGCGTACTTCCAGGCCGGAGCGGGCGCGCACAATGCGCTTGCGGCGGTCGATATGCTCGACCGGATCGCCCGCGTGCAGCGTGATGCCATGCTGGACGTACCACTCACGCGTGTTGAGCATGATGTCGTCCATCGTCTTCTCGCCGGCCAGCACCGGCGACAGCAGGATTCGGTTGTAGTTACCATGCGGCTCGGCGCCGAACACGGTGATGTCGTACATCTCGGGATCGAGCTTGTGCAGCTCCTCGACCGTGCGCATGCCGGCCATGCCGTTGCCGATAACGACCAGCGCAGGCTTCGATTCCACGCGCTCCGGGGGTTTCATAGGCCTACCCAGACTTTGCCGTCGGCCACGCGGGCCGGATAGGTGCCGACCGAATTGGCCGGCGCCTCCAGGCATTCGCCGGTTTGCAGGTCGAAGTGCTGCTTGTAGATCGGCGAGGCGACCACGATGCGCTCGCCCAGGCTGCCCACCAGGCCGCGCGACAGCACGGCGGCTTCCGAATTCGGATCGTAGTTATCGATGGCGAACACGCGCGGACCGCCGTCGTTGACGTGGAAGACCGCGATCTGCGCGTTGTTCAGCAGTGCGCACACGCCGGTGTTGGGCACGATGTCGTCCAGGTTGCAGACGGCGATCCAGTTATCAGTTTGAATATCGCGATGCATTTGTATTCTCCTTAAGCTGCGCTGACGGCGATCGGAATCACGCGTTTGCGTTCTTCCACGGTGGCGGGACGAATCTGGCCGCGTTCTTCCATGAAGACGACGTTGTCGTCGCCTTTCTCGCTGTTGACGAAGGTGCGGAAGCGTTTGCGGGTTTCCGGATTCTCTACGGCTTCTTTCCACTCGCACGCGTAGGTGTTGACGACATGCTGCATGTCGGCTTCCAGGTCGGCGGCGATGCCCAGCTTGTCCTGCACGACGACCTGCTTCAGGTAATCGAGGCCGCCTTCCAGGTTCTCGCGCCAGGTGCTGGTGCGCTGCAGGCGATCGCCGGTGCGGGTGTAGAACATCAGGAAGCGGTCGATGTACTGGACCAGCGTGGCCTTGTCCAGGTCCGTCGCCAGCAGCTCGGCGTGGCGTGGCTTCATGCCGCCGTTGCCGCAAACGTAGAGGTTCCAGCCCTTTTCGGTGGCGATGATGCCCACGTCCTTGCCCTGCGCTTCGGCGCACTCGCGGGTGCAGCCGGAGACGCCGAACTTGATCTTGTGCGGCGTGCGCAGGCCCTTGTAGCGGTTTTCCAGCTCGATGGCCAGGCCGATCGAATCGTCGACGCCATAACGGCACCAGGTCGAACCGACGCAGGATTTGACCGTGCGCAGCGACTTGCCGTAGGCGTGGCCGGATTCGAAACCGGCGGCGATCAGCTCTTCCCAGATCAACGGCAGCTGCTCGACGCGGGCGCCGAACAAATCGACGCGGGCGCCGCCGGTGATCTTGGTGTACAGCTGGTACTTCTTGGCGACCATGCCGACCGCGATCAGGCCATCGGCCGTCACTTCGCCGCCCGGCATGCGCGGCACGACCGAGTAGGTGCCGTCCTTCTGGATGTTACCGAGGAAGTAATCGTTGGTGTCCTGCAGGCTGGCGTGTTCCTTCTTCAGCACGAAGTCGTTCCACACCGAGGCCAGGATGCTGGCGGCCAGCGGTTTGCACACGTCGCAACCGAGACCCTTGCCGTGCTTGTGCAGCAGATCGTCGAAGGACTTGATCTGGCCCACTTTAATCAGGTGGAACATCTCCTGGCGCGAGTAGGCGAAGTGTTCGCACACGTGGTTGTTGACGGCCATGCCGAGCTTTTTCATCTCGGCCTTCATCACCTGCGTCACCAGCGGTACGCAGCCGCCGCACGAGGTGCCGGCGTTGGTGCAGCTTTTCAGATCGCCGATGGTGCAGGCGCCGGCGGCAACCGCCGCGCACAGCGCGCCCTTGGAGACGTCGTTGCACGAGCAGATTTGCGCGCTCTCCGGCAAAGCGTCCACGCCCAGGCCAGGCTTGGCGGCGCCGTCCGATTGCGGCAGGATCAGGAACTCCGGCGATTCCGGCAGTTCGATTTTGTTCAACATCATCTGCAGCAGCGTGCCGTATTCGGCAGCGTCGCCGACCATGACGGCGCCTTGCAGGTATTTGCCGCAGTCGGAGACGACGATCTTCTTGTAGATCTGTTTGCGCTCGTCGGTGAACTGGTACGAGCGGCTGCCGGCGACGCTGCCATGCGGGTCGCCGATACTGGCCACGTCCACGCCCATCAATTTCAGCTTGGTGCTCATGTCGGCGCCGGCGAATTCGCCCACTTCGCCCAGCATGTGCTTGGCCGCGACGCGCGCCATTTCGTAGCCCGGCGCCACCAGGCCGAAGATCAAGCCGCCCCACAGCGCGCATTCGCCGATGGCGTAGACGTCCGGGTTAGAGGTGACGCAGTTGTTGTTGATCTCGATGCCGCCGCGCGGACCGACGGTCAGGCCGCATTCGCGCGCCAGCATGTCGCGCGGACGGATACCGGCCGAGAAGACGATCATGTCGGCGTCCAGGTGGCCGCCGTCGGCGAACTCCATGCGGTGGGTGCCGTCGATGCCGTCGACGATGGCGGTGGTGTTTTTGCCGGTATGGACGGTCACGCCCAAGTCTTCGATTTTACGGCGCAGAACGCGCGCGCCGCCATCGTCCACCTGCACCGCCATCAGGCGCGGCGAGAATTCGACGACGTGGGTTTCCAGTTTCAGGTCGCGCAGCGCCTTGGCGCATTCGAGGCCCAGCAGGCCGCCGCCGATGACGACGCCGGTCTTGGAGCGCTGGCCGCACTCCATCATCGCTTCCAGATCCTCGATGGTGCGGTAGACGAAGCAATCCTTGCGCTCCTTGCCCGGCAGCGGTGGTACGAACGGATAGGAACCGGTGGCCATCACCAGCTTGTCGTACGGGAGCACGTCGCCGTCGCCGGTGGTGACGGTCTTGGCGGCGGTGTCGATGGCGGTGGCGCGGGTGTTCAGGCGCAACACCATGTCGTCCCGTTCGAAGAAGCCGGGCTTCACCAGCGACAGGTCTTCCGCCGTTTTACCGGAGAAGAATTCCGACAGGTGCACGCGATCGTAGGCGGGACGCACTTCCTCGCACAGCACCGTCACCTGCAGGTTGGTCTTGCCGCTGGCGGCCAGGCTTTCCAGGAATTTGTGGCCGACCATGCCGTGGCCGATAACGATGATTTTCATAGCGGTTCCTTTAAACTTTAAGCTGCCAGTTTGTTGGCGATTGCGGATTCTTCGATGGCTGCGCTGCTGAAGCGTGCTGCCAGTGCGCACAGCGCGGTCGCGGCGACGACGATGCCCAGGATGCTCAGCGTCTGCTGCGTGTCGCCCAGGCCCTTCATCAGGAAGCCCGCGGCCACCGCGCCGACGTTGCCGCCGGCGCCGATGATGCCGGCCACGCCGCCCAGGGCGCGCTTGTCGACGAAGGGCACCACGGCGTAGGTCGCGCCGCAAGCCATGTGGGTGAACAGGCCGAAGATCAGCATCGCGCCGATCGCCAGGGCGGCGGTGCCGGCGTGGGCGAACATCAGCAGGCCGGCGCCTTCGCCCAGCATCAGCACGAACAGCAAGGTGACGCGGTTATTCAGGTTGCCCTTGGCGGCGAATTTGTCCGAGGCCCAGCCGCCCAGTGCGCGGGCGAACAGCGCCAGCAAACCGAAACTGCCGGCGGCCATGCCGGCCTGGCCCAGGGTCAGTTTGAAGTGGTCGACGTAGTAGATCGCGGCGATGTTGTGGATGAAGATCTCGATGCCGAAGCAGGCGCCGTAGGTGATGAACAGCAGCCATACCCGGTAGTTGGCGGCGGCCAGCTTGAAGCTCTCCCAGCCACCCTTCTTGCCGCCTTCGATCGGGATGCCGGCGGCGCGCAGCTCGCTGTAGTTACCTTGCGGGCAATCCTGGGTGTAGCGATAGTAGACGCCGGCCATGATGATCATCAGGATGCCCGGCACGATCAACGCTGCGCGCCAGCCGAAGGTCTCGGAGACGCCCAGCATGACCATCGCCGTCATCAGCAGCGGCATGACAGCCTGCGCGACGCCGCCGCCGGCGTTGCCCCAGCCTGCGGCGGCCGCGTTGGCGGTGCCGACCACTTTAGGGCCGAACATCACCGAGGTGTGGTATTGCGTGATGACGAAGCTGGCGCCGGCCGCGCCGATCCCGAGGCGGAAGAACAGGAAGCTCTCGTAGCTCTGGGCGAAGGCCACGCCGATCACCGGGATGGAACCGAGCAGCAGCAGGCCGGTATAGGCCTTGCGCGGGCCGAAGTGGTCGCACAGCGGGCCGACGATCAGGCGCACCAGGATCGTGATGGCGACGGCGGCGATGTTGATGTTGGCGATCTGGGCGACGCTCAGACCGAATTCGCCTTTAATCACCGGCATCAGCGGCGCGCAGGCGAACCACGCGAAGAAGCAGACGAAGAACGCCATCCAGGTCAGGTGGAACGCCCGCATTTGCGGCGTTGAGATCGAGAAGAGCTTGATGCTGGTAGCTTTGCTGGCCATTTTTTTATCCCGGTTCAGAAAACAAAAAGGCGTCCGCGCAACCAAGGTGATAGAAACCAGGTCGGGCGGACGCCGTTGTCCTGCCGGTCCGTCTTTGGACCAGCTGTGTGTATTTGGGGGGGATCGCCGTTGATCCCCTGCTCCTTCTAATGCAAGAGGCGTGCCAATGGTCTGGAGAGGGGCGCTACAGAGGGAGAATGCGGGTTTGAGGTCTCAGTAAAGAAATTACAAGCTTATCGTGGTGCGATGTTGCGGTGCATGATGCACGCTCGCGGTGCGCGATGGCGGTGCGTTGTGCAAAGAACAAACCGGCGGGCCGATGCGGCCTGCGGCGTGCGCGTCATAAGGGTCGTACCCCATGGGGTACGACCCTAGTTGGCGGTGCGGGTTGGTTGGCGCCTAACCGGCGGCGGCCAAGGCGGCGGCCACCATCTCGTCGATTTCGCCGCTGATGCTGGACAGGACGCCCGCCACCACCGAGAACTCCTTGCCGGCCGCGCCGGCGCGCGCGGCGACGATGCGCGCGTTGAAGGCGACCATCCGCGCCTGGCGGTTGATCGTCTCTATATCCGTGATCACGCCGCGCAGCTGCTTGCGCACCAGGCGCGCGTTCCGCTTGGCCTGCTCCTCGTAGATGCCGGTGATCTGGTTCAGTATTCCCAACGTTGGCGTTGTGATACGCACCAGCTCCGCCAGCAGTTCGGCCGCCTGCCCCGAACCGCGCGCGATCGCGTTCAGCGTGCGCTCGCCAAGATCGGCGAAGGCGACGATCTGGCGGTCGCCGTCCATCTTGCCGTGGTAGGCTTCGCGCAGCTCCGGGCAGAACACGCCCGGCAGGCCGTCCGCCTCGCTCAGGAGCGACTTGTGGGCGCCCCGGAACAGCGCCAGCGCCTCCTGCGCCGTCGCCGCGCCCTCTTGGTGCCCCTGCGACGCCAGCAGCGCGTACAGCACGATGCGCTGCGACGTGAAGCGGCGTCGCCCCGACAGGTTGATCAAGGCGCTGAATACTTCACCGGTCAACGCCTTGTTGGCGGCGCCGGCCGGCGCCAGGGCGCCCGTGGACATGTCCATTACGCGGCTTCCTTCGCGGGATGCGCCTGTTTTCGGTACAAGAACTCCAGTACAGCCGTGCGGTACTCGGTGTAGCGCGCGTCCTGCGCCAGCGCCACGCGGTCGCGCGGACGCTCCAGCTGCACGTCGACGATCTCGCCGATGGTGGCGGCCGGGCCGTTGGTCATCATGACGATCCGGTCCGACAGCAGCACCGCCTCGTCGACATCGTGCGTGACCATCACCACGGTGGACTTGGTGGCGGCGACGATCTTGAGCAGCTCGTCCTGCAGGTGGGCGCGGGTCAGCGCGTCGAGGGCGCCGAACGGTTCGTCCATCAGCAGCACTTTCGGCTCCATCGCCAGCGCCCGGGCGATGCCGACGCGCTGCTTCATGCCGCCCGAGATCTCGTGCGGACGCTTGGTTTCGGCGGCCGTCAGGCCCACCAGCGCCAGCGCCTGCATGGTGCGCTCGCGCAGCTGCGCCTTCGATTCGGTCTTGCCGAACACCCGTTCGACACCCAGGTGGATGTTTTCATAACAGGTCAGCCATGGCAGCAGCGAGTGGTTCTGGAACACCACCGAGCGCTCCGGCGACGGTCCGGCGATCTCGCGGTTGGCGCACAGCAGAACCCCGTCGGTCGGCTTGAGCAGCCCGGCGATCAGGTTGAGCAGGGTCGATTTGCCGCAGCCCGAGTGACCGATCAGGGTGATGAATTCGCCCTTGCGCACCGTCAGATCGATTTCACGCAGCGCGTGGAACACACCTTTTTTGGTGTGGAAGACCATCTCCACGCCTTCGACATCGATGAATTTTGGATCGTCCATGACAGTGCTCCTTAGTTGGATACTTGTTCGTAGGTGAAGGCGCGGGCCAGCGCCATCAGGGCCTGCTCCAGCAGCAGACCGACAAAGCCGATCGCCACGATCGCGATGATGATGTGCGGGACATTCAGGTTGTTCCACTCGTCCCATACCCAGAAGCCGATGCCCACGCCGCCGGTCAGCATTTCCGCCGCGACGATGACCAGCCACGCGGTGCCGATCGACAGGCGCACGCCGGTCAGGATGTAGGGCAGCGCCGATGGCAGCAGGATCTTGGTGAGCACCTTCCACTCCGACAGATTGAGCACGCGCGCCACGTTCATATAATCCTGCGGCACGCGCTGCACGCCGACGGCGGTGTTGATGATCATCGGCCAGATCGAGCAGATGAAGATCGACCAGATCGCGGCCGGATTGGCCGACTGGAACACCAGCAGGCCGATAGGCAGCCAGGCCAGCGGCGACACCGGCTTGAGCAAACTGATAATTGGGCTGAACATATTGCCGATGAACTGCACGCGGCCGATCAGGAATCCCAGCGGGATACCGACCATGGCGGCCAGGCCGAAGCCGATCGCCACCCGCTGCAGGGACGCCAGCAGGTTCCAGCCGATGCCCTGGTCGTTCATGCTGTTGCGGTAGAACGGATCGGAGAACAACTTGATCGCCTCCTGCAAGGTCACCAAAGGTGTCGGGAAGGAGGTGTTCTTAACGGTGATGATCTGCCACACCAGCACCAACAGCGCGGCGCCCAGCAACGGGGCGACGATCTTCAGGGCGGTGGCGGAGACCTGCTTGCGCGCCCGCGCCGTCGAATTGGCGGCGAGCGGACGGCGTGGACGGCGGGCCGGTTTGGTGTCGAGTTCCGCAGCTATCGGGGCGGCGCTATCGGGTTTGAGCATGGCGTTCATGGCGTTCCTCTATCTGGCTAGGGAAGAATCAGGCTTTGATCTTGAACGAGGCGGCGAACGCTTTCGGGTCTTTGCCGTCCCACACCGAACCGTCCATCAGCTTCGATGTACGCAGCGGGCTTTTCGGAATCGGCGTCTTGGTCATCGTCGCCGCGTCCTTGTACAAATCGATCTGGTTGACCGAGGTGGCCACGGCCAGGTAGTTCGGATCTTCCTTCAGCAGGCCCCAGCGGCGGTGCTGCGTCATGAACCACATGCCGTCCGACAGGAACGGATAGTTCACCAGGCCGTCGTTATAGAACTTCATGTGATTCTGGTCGTCCCAGGTCTTGCCCAGGCCATTCTGGTAGCGGCCCATGATGCGCTGGTCGATCGCGTCCTTGCTGGTGTTGACATAGGATTTGTCGGCGATGACCTCGGCCATCTTGTTCTTGTTGGCCAGCGAAGCGTCGATCCATTTGCTCGCCTCCAGGATGGCGGCCATCATCGCGCGGCAGGTGTTCGGGTTCTTCTTGGCGAATTCCAGCGTCGAGCCAAGCACCTTCTCCGGGTGGTCCTTCCAGATGTCCTGGGTGGTGGTGGCGGTGATGCCGATGCCGTCCATGATGGCGCGGTGGCCCCACGGCTCGCCCACGCAGAAGCCGTCCATGTTACCGACGCGCATATTGGCCACCATCTGCGGCGGCGGCACGGTAATGACCTTAGCGTCCTTCATCGGGTTGATGCCGTTGGCGGCCAGCCAGTAGTACAGCCACATGGCGTGGGTGCCGGTCGGGAAGGTCTGGGCGAAGGTGTACTCGCGCTTTTCGGAGTTCATCAGCTTTGCCAGCGAAGCGCCATCGACGGCGCCCTTGTCGGCCAACTTCTTCGACAGCGTGATCGCTTGGCCGTTGTTATTGAGGCCCATGAGCACCGCCATGTCCTTCTTCTGGCCGCCGATGCCCATCTGGACACCGTACAGCAGGCCATACAGCACATGGGCCGCATCGAGGTCGCCGTTGGCCAGCTTGTCGCGCACACCGGCCCACGAAGCCTCTTTACTGAGCACGAATTTTACGCCGTACTTCTTGTCGAAGCCCAGCACCGAGGCCATGACCACCGACGCGCAATCGGTCAGTGGAATAAAGCCGATCTTGATTTCTTCCTTTTCCGGCTTGTCCGAACCCGCCGCCCACACGCCACCCGTCGATAAACCCAACATACTTCCTCCGGCTACTAAACCCGCACCATGAATCACTTTTTGAATTGCCGCTCTGCGCGAAACATTAACGTCGCTGGCGGCTGGTGGCAAGGTGGAATCTGCTGGTAGCTTCTTATCGTTCATGACTATCCCTCTGTAGACAGTAAAACCGTTCGGACAAAAAAAACGCCTACCCCGCATGAACGCATTCATGTTCGGTAGACGTCGTTGTCTGGTGTGCCCCACCGCCGTTGGCAGGGCTCATCGGCGCATCATTGCGCTTGCCTACAGGCTATGCAATGTCCGTGCCAGCACTGTTTACAGAGGGAGGAAAAGAAAGCGCCATCGGCCGGCGCACCGCTAAATGACTGGCTCGCGGCGAAAAAAGCGCACCGGCGGTGCGCCTCGCATCATTTTGGACTGGGAATAAAATAAAGTACTAACGCGGCGCGATCAGCCGAGCAAATCCTCGACGTCGAGGATGCGCTGGGCGACCTCCGAGAGCTTGAGGTTCTTGCTCATCGCCATACCGCGCAGCTTTTGGTAGGCCTGCTCCTCGGTGAAGCGCTGGCGCTCCATCAGCAAGCCCTTGGCGCGTTCGATGACCTTGCGCTCGGCCAGCTTGCTCTTGGTGTCGGACAGCTCGTCGAGCAGCTTCTGCTCGCGTTTAAAGCGCGCCAACGCCACCTGCAGCACCGGTTTGATGCGCTCGCCCTGCAGGCCGGCCACGATATAGGCCGACACGCCGGCCGCCATCGCCGCCTCCATGCTCTCGGTGTCCTCGCTCTCGGTGAACATGACGATGGGGCGGCGCTCGTCGCGCGTGGCGATGACGATGTGTTCGAGGACGTCGCGCGCGTCCGACTCGGCGTCGACGATGATCATATCGGGCTGCAGCTGGGCGATCCGCTCGGGCAGGTACATGTCCGGCGGCAGCGAGGCGACGATGTCGTAGCCCGCTTCCAGCAGGCCGATACGCAGCACCCTGGCCCGTTCGACCTGGGCGCGCAACGACTCATCATCCTCGTCGCCGGCGTGGATGATGGCGTTGACAACCACGATACGTAAATTACGCATGGTCATACCAAACCGATAATTTTGATGTGCATGGGCAGATTCTAAGGCACAAAGGCCAAATTCTGCCAGTCCTCAAATTACCGTTGCATGCCCCAGCGCTTGACGGTGACGCTTTCGAGTGGTCGGAATACCACGTTTTCCACCAGCAGTCCGATGAGGATCACGGCGGCCAGCCCGGCGAACACCTTGTCGGTGTAGAGCTCATTGCGGTTCTGGAAAATGTACCATCCCAGCCCACCTTGGCCGCCGGTGGTGCCAAAAACCAGCTCGGCGGCGATCAAGGTGCGCCAGGCGAAGGCCCAGCCGATCTTGAGGCCCGACAGGATCGACGGCAGCGCCGCCGGCACCAAAATGTGCAGCACCAGCCGCAGGCCGCTCAGGCCGTAATTGCGGCCGGCCATGCGCAGCGTCTCCGGCACGCTCTGGAAACCGGCGTAGGCGCCCAGCGCCAGCGGCCACAGGACAGCGTGCACGATCACGAAGATCAGGCTCCCCTTGCCCAGGCCGAACCACAGCAGCGCCAATGGCAGCAGCGCGATCGCCGGCAGGGGGTTGAACATCGACGTCAGGGTCTCCAGCAGGTCGCGGCCGACGCGGGTGGATGCGGCCAGCGCCGTCAGCACGAAGGCGGCGGCGATGCCGGCCACATAGCCTTGCAGCAGAACGGCCAGCGAGATGCGCACGCGGTCGAGCAGCTCGCCGCTGGCGACGCCGCTGATAAAGGCTTGCGCCGTCTGCACGAAGCCGGGAAGCAGCAGGTCGTTGTCCTGCCACCGGGCGACGCCTTCCCACAGCACCGCCAGCAGGATCAGGATGACGCTCTTGCGCAGCCATGCAAGCTCCCACACGCGCCGGGCCAGCGGCAGCGGGATGTCGACCGCACGCGGGGCGGCCGTGTTGGTGGCGTAGACGTACTCCTGGCGCACCGGCGGATTGAGGACGAGGCTCATAGCACGCGACTCCGCGCATGCGGCGCGCCGGTGACGGCGGGCGCGGTCGCCGGCACTGCAGCGGGATTGCCCTGCGCGGGAGCGCCGAAGAGCAATCCGTGGATGCGCTGGGTCGCCGCCTGGAAGTCGGCGCCGCCGGCGCTGTCCAGGCCAAACTGATGGCTGTTCAGTTCCGCCCTGACCTGCCCGGGGTGCGGCGACAGCAACAGTATGCGGTTACCCACCACCAGCGCCTCCTCGATCGAATGGGTGACGAACAGCAGCGTGAAACGCAGCTCTTCCCACAGCCGTCCCAGCTCCTCCTGCATATTGCGGCGCGTGAGCGCGTCCAGCGCGGCAAAGGGTTCGTCCATCAGCAGGATCTCCGGCTGCATTGCCAGCGCGCGCGCGATCGCCACGCGCTGCTTCATGCCGCCCGACAGCGTGTGCGGATGCGCGTCCTCGAATCCGCCCAGTCCCACCTTGGCGATCCAGTGCCTCGCGCGCTCCTCCGCGTGATGACGGTTCAGGCGTTTGGTCATCAGCAGCGGGAACATGACGTTCTCCTTCACCGTCTTCCACGGCGGCAGCTGGTCGAACTCCTGGAACACGACAATGCGGTCCGGCCCGGGCCCGTCGATGGTCCTGCCGTCGATGCTGATGCTGCCGGCGGCGGGCTTGATGAAACCCGCCGCCGCCTTCAGCAGCGAGGACTTGCCGCAGCCCGAAGGCCCCAGCAACACGAACCGGTCGCCGCGATAGACGTTGAAGCTGACGTCGTGCGTGGCGCGCGTGGCGCCATATTCCAGGCTCACGCCATCGGCGATCAGCAGCGGCGCGATACCGGTATTGGGACGGACCACTTGGAAGGCCATGGTGTCAACCGCCTTTCGTGATGACCGGGTCGTCGAAGAAGTAATCGCGCCAGCTCACCGGCTTCTTCTTGATCGCGCCCACGCGGTGCAGGAACTGCGCCAGGCCGAGGGTATTTTGCGGCTCGACGCTGAAGCGCACCTCCGGGTTCTTGAAGATCTTCAGCAGCAGATCGCGATCGACCTTGCTCTTCGAGACGCGGATGTAGGCATCGGCCGCGCCTTCCGGATTGGCGCTCGCGTACTTCGCCGCCTCGGCCAGCGCGCCGGTGAAGGCGCGGTAGGTCTTCGGATTCTCGGTGCGGAATTTCTCGGTCGCGTACAGCACGGTGGCCGAACTCGGGCCGCCCAGCACATCGTAGGAGTTCAGGATGATGTGCGCATTCGGATTGCCCGCCAGTTCCTGGTCTTGGTAAGGCGGGTTGCCGAAGTGGCCGTTGATCTCGGTACCGCCGGCGATGATGGCGGCCGCCGCATCCGGGTGCGGCAAGGTCTGGGTGAATTTATCGAGCCGCGCGAACTCCTTGTCGCCCCACTGCTTGGCCGCCGCGTACTGCAGGATGCGCGCCTGCACCGACACCGTCACCGCCGGCAGGCCGATGCGGTCCTTCTCGGTCAGGTCGGCGATCGTCTTCACCTTGGGATTGGTGCTGACCAGGTAGTAAGGGAAGCTGCCCAGCGAGGCCACGCCTTTGACATTCTGCCGGCCGGCAGTGCGGTCCCAGATCGTCAGCAGCGGCCCGACGCCGGCGCCGGCGATATCGACGGCGCCGGACAGCAGCGCATCGTTGACGGCGGCGCCGCCCGACAACTGCTTCCACTCGACCTTGACGTCGACGCCGTGTTTTTTACCTTCCTTCTCGATCAACTGCTGGTCCTGCGCGACGTTGAGCAGCAGGTAGACCACGCCGAACTGCTGGGCGATGCGTAGGGTGCCTTCGGCCTGCGCGCTGGAGGTGGCGGCGAGGCTCAGGACAAGGGTGGATGCGATGGCGGCGGCAAGGGTGCGGGGAGTAAGTCTGGACATTGGATTCCTTGTTTTATTCGGGGATATCAGAAAGGCGCGTCGCCCTCGATGGTGGTGCGATAGAGCTTGCGGCGCAAGTGGTCGGGCGTGCCGCCAGCCAGGTGCATCAGCGAGCGGTTGTCCCAGAAGACCAGATCGTGCGGCGCCCACTTGTGGCGGTAGATATGCGCCGGCAGCACGCTGTGCGCGAACAACTCGGCCAGCAGCGCGCGGCTTTCGTCCTCGGGGATTCCGACGATGTGCGTGGTGAAATGCTCGCTGACGAACAACGCCTTGCGGCCGGTCTCCGGATGCGTGCGCACCACCGGATGCGTCACCGGTTTGACCTCGTCGATCTGCGCCTGCGTCAGCGCCGGGCGGAAGGGACTGCGGCGGCGCAGTTCATCGTACTGGGTCAGGTAGCTATGTTCGGCGCGCGCGTCCTGCACGGCGTGGCGCAGCGCGGCGGGCAAGGTGTCCCACGCCAGATGCATATTGGCGAACAGCGTATCGCCGCCCTCCGCCGGCAGCTCCTGCGCGTGCAGCAGGGAGCCGAGGCTGGGCTTCTCCTTGTACGACAGGTCCGAGTGCCAGAAGTGGCCGGCGTCGCCCAGGCCGATCGGCTGGCCGTCCTCGATGATGTTGGAGATGATCAGCACCTCGGGATGCGCTGGCAGCTGGAAGTTACGCAGCACGTGGATTTGCAGCGGCCCGAAACGGCGGCTGAAATCGACCTGCTGCTGCGGCGTGATGCGCTGGTCGCGGAACACCAGCAGGTGGTGATCGAGATGCGCTTTATGGATGCGTTGAAACTGGCGCGGCGACAGTGGACGGCTCAGGTCCAGGCCGAGGATCTCGGCGCCGAGCGGCGCATCGAACAATTCGATGTCAAAAGCGGATTGAAGAACGGCAGACATGGCACACGCCCATTGAATGAGTAGTCGCCTAGTCTATGCCGCACTCCATATTTAGAAAACGAAGCATATCCGATAACGATATTCGAATTTTGCCTAGCCATACTGAACTTACGTATTTGACTGGCCGCAAAAAGGACGGACACAGCGATGGACAACATGATGGCGTAGTGGGCAGAATCGATGATCAGCCTGCTTCGGGCAGTCCCGAACTCAACAGTGTGGTAGTAGCCGATTGAATAATACAATAGTAGAATTTCATTTTAGCATTTTTACCAACACTCAATTTATCAGCGCTAGGGCATCATCTCATCCTGGTTTGCGCTGCTTTAATCACTGTAAGGTAGCCGTTCATCATGGCCGATCTGAATAACTTTGTGTCGCTGAACCCTGCACTTTTTGAACAACACGATCGGCTCGTCAAATTAACCACCCCGCTGGGCGACGATATCCTTTTACTGCAACGCGTACTCGCCCATGAGCGTCTTAGCCGGGGCTATGAGTACACGATTGATTGCCTCTCAGCAAACCACGATATTGAGCTAAAAAAACTCATTGCACAGCCTGTTACTTTGTGGGTACGCCAGACAGACCGAGCGTATCTGCCCGTTCATGGCTATGTGCATATGGCGAAACGCCTGGGCAGTGACGGCGCGTTCACGTTCTACCAGATGTCATTTGCGCCGTGGTTGCACTTCCTGAAATTTCGAAAAGATGCCCGGATCTGGCAAGACAAAACCGCCGACGACATTCTTCGCGACGTCTTTAATGTTCATCCGCAGGCCCAAGGAAATTTCCGTTTTGATGTGAGGGAGCCGGCCCTGCCGCGTTCGTACTGCACGCAGTACGAGACCGATTGGCATTTCGTGCAGCGACTAATGGAAGAAGAAGGCTGGTACAGTTTTAACGAGCAACAGCCCGATGGTTCCGGGCATGTACTGGTGATCACCGATACCGCATTCGAGCTCAAGCCTATCGCTCAGGAACAAATTCACTTCCACGCGGGAAGCACCGAAGACGAACTGAACAAGATCACACATTGGAGCGCGGACCGAAGTTTGGCGCCCAGTCAACTCAC
Source organism: Oxalobacteraceae bacterium OTU3CAMAD1 (assembly GCA_024123915.1). Taxonomy (NCBI): domain Bacteria; kingdom Pseudomonadati; phylum Pseudomonadota; class Betaproteobacteria; order Burkholderiales; family Oxalobacteraceae; species Oxalobacteraceae bacterium OTU3CAMAD1. Next base: position 7,185,762 of record CP099650.1, read on the forward strand.
CACCAGAACCCACGATTACAAAGCGCCAGACGTGTCTAAGCAGAGCAATACCGTCGTGCATTCCGAGCATGGCGATCTGCCCGGCCAATTGGAGGTCTATGAATACACCGGCGCTTATACCTACTCAAAACAGGAGCACGGCGACAAACTGGCACGCTTAAAAGTGGAGCAATGGGAGTCAAGCATGAAGCGCTTCTCTGCCATTTCCGGCGTGCGTTCTCTGCCAGCGGGTGGCTGGTTCACCTTCGAAGACCATCGAGTGCATGAACCCGATGCACCCGAGGACCGACAGTTCCTGGTCATTGCGGTGGAATGGTGTATTGAAAATAATTTACCGCTCTCGAATACGGTGAAGGATTTCCCCGGCAGTCTCTTACCGCAGTTGAATGCCTCTAAAGCCTCCATGGGGCTTGACTCGGCGCAGGGCCAGTCCGCCTCGATAAAATTAATGGAAAACGGGCATACGGGCCACTGCTTTAACCGCATGGAAGTCCAGCGCCGTAAAGTGCCGTTCCGTAGCCCGTTTGAACACCCCAAGCCAACGTTGCATCCGCAGACCGCCGTGGTGGTCGGTCCCGCGGACGAAGAGGTTTATACCGATCACCTCAACCGCGTCAAAGTCCAGTTTCGCTGGGATAGGCAAAATCCCGGCGATGAGCGCGCCTCATGCTGGGTGCGTGTCAGCTATCCCAACGCCGGTCAAGGCTGGGGGGGCATCAATGTGCCGCGCATCCGGCAGGAAGTCATCGTCACTTTCCTCGATGGCGATGCGGACCGGCCGGTCGTTACGGGGCGACTCTATAACGAAGATCAGGCCCCTCAATGGCATACGGACGGCAGGCTGTCGGGTTATAAGTCCAAGGAATACAAAGGCAGTGGTTTCAATCAGCTGGTGCTCGACGACACGACCACGCAAAACAGAACCCATCTTTATAGCAGCAGCGCCCATTCGCAGCTCAATCTCGGTTACCTAGTCAGCCAGCAAGGCAATCAACGCGGGGGCTTTTATGGTTCAGGGTTTGCGCTCAGCACTGATGATTTCGGCGCCGTCGTCACGCAAAAGGGCCTGTACCTCAGCACCTTTGGCCGTCCGGGACCGCAAGGTACTCAGCTCGATACGATCGAAGCCACTGCGCAACTTAACGCCGGCGCGTCGCTCACCAAAACGCTGTCTGAAACAGCATCGAAAGCGGGCGCCGAGGCGCTGATCGGCCAAGACGCGCTCAATCAGTTCATCGATGCCACCCAGGACCGATACGACGGCGACGGGCAAGGCGGCGCCAATCGGTTCAAAGAGCCGATATTGCTGGCGGCATCGTCCTCAGGAATCGGGCTGGCCAGCGCCAAAGGCACGCATGTGCACGCCGGCGCCGAAGTAACGCTGTCGTCGGGCACGGATATCAACATCGCGACAGGCAAAAGCCTGCTCGCCAGCATCGCAGAAAAAATCAGCCTGTTCGCCTTCAATGCCGGCATCAAATTATTTGCCGCCAAAGGCAAAGTTGAAGTTCAAGCACAAAGCGACGATCTCGATCTGATCGCCGAAAAAGTGGTGCGACTGCTATCGACGACGTCGCGCATCGAAATCCATGCCAAAGAAGAGGTGATGATCTCCGCCGGCGGTTCATTCATAAAGATCAACAGCTCCGGCATTACCAATGGCACGTCCGGCACTTGGACCGCGCAGGCGTCGATGCACACCATGCCAGGACCGGCGAACAAATCATACGTGATGCCCCACGTAGCCAAATCTGAACTACAGAAGACCGATGTGGAGTTTCGTCATCTCACCGATTGGGGAGCACCGTTGGCGGGTGCCGCGTATAAAGCGACGTTGAGCGACGGCAGCATACGCAAGGGCATACTGGACGCGCTGGGAGTAGCCCGCATCAGTGATGTGCCACCAGGCGTCGGCGCCAAGATTGAATATGACTATAAGCCGTTACAGGCAAGTTCCACGGTCAGTACCGAACTGGACGACGACGTGCATGAACTACTGAATTGGACACCACGCGGCGCGAAAAACAAAGGTCAGGCATGACCACGCCGCCAGATGACAAAGGCATTCTGGACGACGCGTGGGAGCAGATCGTCGGCGGCATGGATTGGCTCAAATCCGTGCTTTTTGGCGAATTCGCCGACCATCGCCCCCTCTCTGCCGTCATTGCCGATATGCTGGTGAGTTTTCTGCCTGGCGTAGTGATCGTCACCAGTGCCCGTGACGCGGTCGCAGTCATTTTGCGGCTGGCCAACCATCCAGAGAAGCGCGAAGATGTGATGGAGTGGGTGCTGCTGAGCGCCTGCCTGATCGTCATCGCATTGCCACTTGCGATGGCCGCTGGCGGCCTCGCGGCGGCCGGTGTCGGTGCCATTGTCGGCGGCATCGCCGGCTCGGAGTTGGGCGCGGCGTTGCGGGCAGTCATGCTGCTGTTAATTAAGGAAGCGTCCAAGCTTGTGGAACTGGTGCGGTTCCTACAAAAATTCATCAAGGGAGACATCTTAAAATTTTTGCGCGCGGTTAAATTTGCCCAATACGAGAAGCCTCTGATTCAGGCACTGAGCAAGATCAGTGGCAAGCTTCTCGAAATCGTCAAGTCGCTACGTACCCATCTGGAAAGTCTGCGCTACTTCGATAGCGTAAAGGACGCCATTACCAAGCTGGTCGAGTGGGAGAAGATGTTTTATGCGGTACAGCAGGACGCGCTCAAGCACATTCCGAAGGCGCTTGTCGAACTTGACGCCCGACTCGGAAAATTGTTGGCACAGACCGCACCCAAGGAAGCGCACACGGTTTCCGCAGGCGTGCAGGCCGATAAAACGGCCGCAGCGGTCCCAGCAACACAGCGGGTCAGGGACACGCCGGGCAAGGTACTGGCGAAGGTAGAGGATAAGGCGCCTGCGGCAGGTGCTAAGCCCAAGCCAGCCGCCAAGCCCACGCCCGAACCAAAGGGAACTCCAAAGCCAGTTCCGGATCCCCCGCTAAAAGACACCCCTGAGCCGGTCAAGCCGCCTGAGGATGGGGCCAATACGAAGAAGCAAGCTGTGGCTGATGCAGCGGCGGCGGCAGACAAGGAGCGCATTACGCAGTTATCCAAGGAAGGAAAGATTGCTGAAGCGCAAGCGATTTTACAACCTCATTTAGACGCTGCTAAAAGCGCGACGAACCCAGCAGAAAAAAGAGCTGCGATGGATGCCATCGTGTCGAGATTGGATGTAACCTCGGACAAAGAAAAAATGTTTTGGTCTGGCAATAAAGACTTAGCGGCAAAAATCGCAACAGAAAAGGGGAAAACCATCTTAGAACAGACGCCTGGTGGTAAGGTGATTGACGGATGGGACGATCTAAATAATACTTTTTCCTGGAATCCGGCCGACATGGAACCACACGGCTGGGATTTATGGGGCAATGTGTCTTCAAACTATTCGAAAGATGCTTTGGGCGAAATTGATGTCATACAGGACTTCGAAAAATTTCCTGGAGGAGGCCCTACTTGGCGTGGAAGAGAGTGGCCGACCATCGTGAATGAAGGAAAAGTGAGTTCAATCAATATTTTTAGCATGGACCGCTCGGGCAACATACTTGACACGATGAAAGTCGACCCCTATGGCGATGCTGCCGAGAAATTATTTGGAGGCAAGTAAATATGACAGCCGCATTTAGCGAGTTTATGCGTCAATACAAGATGACCGGTAGCGAAAAGGCGGACGGTTACAGCCAATCCGCTTTTATTGGATTGGATGAGCATGAAAAAGAAGAGGTCTTTAACATTTTAGCGACGGAGCTTCCCTATTCAGTTCAATGGCTATTTTTTCTAAATAAAGAAAGAGCCTTGCCTCTTGTTAAACAAGAAGAAAAAAAATTGCGTGGTGATGGGTATGCACGCGTGTACATGCTTCAGGAAGAGTTACTCGATCACACAGGCGATCTTTCCTATCAAAAACATATGATTGAAGATTACCCGAGTTACGTTGATTACCTAAAACCATTGGTGGTAGATGCAATTGGCCGAACGCCTCCGACCGTAGAGTCAGTTAGCTTTCTTAAACACGTTATCTTGACCGAAACCGACAGTGATGCGGTAGCAAGAGCAGCACGCAGATTGCTAAGCGCGCTTAACGTTCCGCGCGTCACCGAAGCTGACCAGACTAACTATAGAAAGTTAATCGGAGAATTGCGAAGCGACAACATCAAGGAGAAACTAAATGTCTTCACGCGACTAACAAAGCTTGAAACCGAATTATCATCGAATGCCTGAGTGGGAAATTTTAAACTCATCAAACTCCTGAGATAGGAATTAGCATGGCGCTGCCCATTGTTCGTTTGGGGGACATGACTTCTCATGGTGGCACCGTTATCACCGCATCGCCGACTCACAGTATCGGAGGCATTGGCATCGCACGCATGGGTGACAACATTGCGTGCCCGCTGCCTGGACATGGCGTAAATGTTATTGTCGAGGGTGCGACGACTTATCTCGTTGGCGGACGAATGGTCGCTTTGCACGGTCACAAGTGCGCTTGCGGATGTACGCTTATCTCCAGCCTCGCTTCGGCAACGCACGGTTAGCACATTTTTTGGTATCTTCTGGATGTATCGAAAGATGAAGGGAATATACAAACTGGTGTTCAGAATTTTGAATAACAGTAACTCAAGCAAGGCGTCAAAATCCACCGCAGGCTCGGCACGCTCACGGCGACTGGCCACCCAATGGAGCGCAAATGACAACCCTAAGAGCCTGGATGGGCGAACGCCTTGATACGCCTGAGAAAGCGCGTACCACGCTGTCGAATATTGCTGCCGGTGGTGGCGTAGTTGGTTTTGTCCTAACGCTGGTAGCCGTACTAATCGCTCACGTCTGAGGAAGATCCTCAGACGTACTCTGGCCTGACGCGCAGCGTCAGACCAGCCGGTTTATCCCAACTGATCCTCATACTTGCCCAACCTGACCGCCGAACGCGGCGCTAACTCATGCGCGGCGGTGACGGTCATGCCCAGGTCGTGCAGCTTGCCGTCCTCGATACCGTAGACCCAACCATGCACGGTCACTTCCTGGCCGCGATCCCATGCATCCTGCAGAATCGTGGTCTGGCAAACATTGGACACCTGCTCCACCACATTCAACTCCACCAGCCGTTTCGACCGCTCCTGGCTTGGCATCACATCGCCCATATACCGCTCGTGCTTCTGGTTGACGTCCTGCACGTGGCGCAGCCAATTGTCGACCAGGCCGAAACGCTGGCCGGTCATCGCCGCGTGCACGCCCTTGCAGCCGTAATGGCCGACGATGATCACATGCTTCACCTTCAGCACATCGATCGCGAACTGCAGCACCGACAGCGCGTTCAAATCCGAATGCACCACCACGTTGGCGATATTGCGGTGGACGAACACGTCGCCCGGCGCAAGGCCCAGCAGCTCGTTCGCCGGCACGCGGCTGTCCGAACAACCGATCCACAGATATTCCGGCGCCGCCTGCGTGGCGAGCCGGTTGAAGAAATCCGGATCGCGTTCCACTTCCGATTCGGCCCATTTGCGGTTGTTTTCCAACAGGCCGCGCAACGGGGAATTGCTGATGTCTTGATCGCTCATGAATGCTCCTCTTGTACATAAGAAGACCGCCGAGCCGCCCAAAAAATGGGCTGCGCGGCGGTCCGATATTACGCGTCCTGTGTGACGACTGGGTTACACAAAACCGTTACTCAAAAAAGTCCTTCACCTTGTCACGCCAGGTTTTGCTTTGCGGGCTATGCTTGGCGCCGCCCTCGGTGGTCAGCTTCTCGAAGTCGCGCAGCATGTCCTTCTGCTTCTCGGTCAGCTTGACCGGGGTCTCGACCGCCACGTGGCAGAACAAGTCGCCCGCAAAGCCGGAGCGCACGCCCTTGATGCCCTTGCCCTTGAGGCGGAAGGTCTTGCCCGACTGGGTGCCCTCCGGGATCGTGAACGATACTTTACCAGAGAGCGTCGGCACTTCGATCTCGCCGCCCAGCGCCGCCTTGGCGAAGGAGATCGGCATCTCGCAATGCAGGTCGTCGCCCTCGCGCTGGAACACCGTGTGCGGCTTGATGTGGATCTCCACATACAAATCGCCCGACGGTCCGCCGTTGGTCCCCGGTTCGCCGTTGCCGGACGAGCGGATACGCATGCCGTTGTCGATGCCGACCGGGATCTTCACTTCCAGCGTCTTGTTACGCTTGATGCGGCCCTGGCCCGCGCACGCGGCGCATGGCTCGGGAATGACCTTGCCGGTGCCGTGGCATTTCGGGCAGGTCTGCTGGATGCTGAAGAAGCCCTGCTGCATGCGCACCTGGCCGTGGCCCGCGCACGTGGTGCAGGTGACCGGCGAGGTGCCCGGCTTGGCGCCGGAACCGTGGCAGGTGTCGCACTTGTCCCACGACGGCACGCGGATCGTCGTGTCGAAGCCGTGGGCGGCCTGCTCCAGCGTGATCTCCAGGTTGTAGCGCAGATCGGCGCCGCGATAGACCTGCGGGCCGGCGCTGCGGCCACGGCCGCCGCCACCGAAGATGTCGCCGAAGATGTCGCCGAAGGCGTCGCCGAAACCGCCGGCGCCGCCGCCAAAGCCGCCACCGCCGCCCATGTTCGGATCGACGCCGGCGTGACCGTAACGGTCATACGCCTCGCGCTTTTCCGGATTGGTCAGCATCTCGTAGGCTTCTTTGACTTCCTTGAATTTTTCTTCCGACTCTTTGCTATCCGGATTGCGGTCCGGATGGTATTTCATCGCCAGTTTGCGATAGGACTTCTTGATCTCGTCTTCCGACGCGTTTTTTGCGACACCAAGTGTCTCGTAGAAATCACGCTTTGCCATTTTGTCGGGACCTTGCTGTATTTATACTGTGTGCTGATTACGCTAAAAAGCCGAGCTGGCACCGCTTACACGGCCGCTCGGCTCGGCGCTCGCCGCTTCGTAGGGGAAGCGGCGCTCTTGCGGACAAATTACTTGCTGTCTTTGACTTCTTTGAAGTCGGCGTCGACCACGTCGTCCTGCGGCTTGGCCTGTTCGGCGCCAGCGCCGGCGCCCGGACCACCCTGGCCGCCTTCAGCACCGCCGGCCGCAGCCTGCTGCGCCTGCATGTCGGCGTACATCTTCTCGCCCAGCTTCTGCGAAGCGGTCGACAGCGCGGCCACTTTGGCGTCGATATCGGCCTTGTCGCCCGACTTGATCGAACCTTCCAGTTCGGTGATCGCAGCTTCGATCGCCTCTTTCTCGCCCGCTTCCAGCTTGTCGCCGTATTCGGTCAGCGACTTGCGGGTCGAGTGCACCAGCGCGTCGGCCTGGTTGCGCGATTCGGCCAGCTCTTTCACTTTCTTGTCTTCTTCGGCGTTGACTTCGGCGTCCTTCACCATCTTCTGGATTTCCGCCTCGGTCAGGCCGGAGTTGGCCTTGATCGTGATCTTGTTCTCTTTGCCGGTGGCCTTGTCTTTCGCGCCGACGTGCAAAATGCCGTTGGCGTCGATGTCGAAGGTCACTTCGATCTGTGGCGTGCCGCGCGATGCCGGCGGGATGCCTTCCAGATTGAATTCGCCCAGGCCCTTGTTACCGGCGGCGATTTCGCGCTCACCCTGATAGACCTTGATGGTCACGGCAGGCTGGTTGTCGTCGGCCGTCGAGAACACTTGCGAGAACTTGGTCGGAATCGTCGTGTTCTTGTGGATCATCTTGGTCATCACGCCGCCCAGGGTTTCGATACCCAGCGACAGAGGCGTCACGTCCAGCAGCAGCAAGTCCTTGCGCTCGCCCGACAGCACGGAACCTTGAATCGCTGCGCCGACGGCGACCGCTTCGTCCGGATTCACGTCTTTGCGCGGATCCTTGCCGAAGAACTCTTTAACTTTTTCCTGCACCTTAGGCATACGGGTCATACCGCCGACCAGGATGATGTCGTCGATGTCGGACACTTTGACGCCGGCGTCCTTGATCGCCATGCGGCATGGCTCCATGGTCGCGTTGATCAGTTCCTCGACCAGCGATTCCAGTTTGGCGCGGGTCATCTTCAGGGTCAGGTGGACCGGCGCGCCGTTCGCCATGGCGATGTACGGCTCGTTGATTTCGGTCTGCTGCGACGACGACAGTTCGATCTTCGCGCGCTCGGCCGAAGCCTTGATGCGCTGCAGGGCGATCGGATCTTTTTTCAGATCCAGGCCGTTGATCTTCTTGAACTCGTCGATGATGTAATCGATGATGCGCTGGTCGAAGTCTTCGCCGCCCAGGAAGGTGTCGCCGTTGGTGGCCAGCACTTCGAACTGCTTCTCGCCATCGACATCGGCGATTTCGATGATCGAGACGTCGAACGTGCCGCCGCCCAGGTCATACACGGCGATCTTGCGGTCGCCCTTGTCGTTCTTGTCCAGGCCGAAGGCCAGCGCGGCCGCGGTCGGCTCGTTGATGATGCGCTTGACGTCCAGGCCGGCGATGCGGCCGGCGTCCTTGGTCGCCTGGCGCTGCGAGTCGTTGAAGTACGCCGGCACGGTGATGACCGCCTCGGTGACTTCTTCGCCGAGGTAGTCTTCGGCGGTTTTCTTCATCTTGCGCAGCACTTCGGCCGAAATCTGCTGAGGCGCCAGTTTCTTGTCGCGCACGCCGATCCACGCGTCGCCGTTGTCGGCCTTGGTGATCGTGTAAGGCATCAGGCCGATGTCCTTCTGCACTTCTTTTTCGTCGAACTTACGGCCGATCAGACGCTTCACCGCGAACAGCGTGTTCTTCGGATTGGTCACTGCCTGGCGCTTGGCCGGCGAGCCGACGAGAATTTCACCATCTTCTTGGTAAGCAATGATCGATGGCGTCGTGCGCGCGCCTTCGGCGTTTTCGATTACCTTTGGCTGACCATTTTCCATGATGGAAACGCAGGAATTTGTGGTTCCCAGATCGATACCGATAATTCTACCCATGATTTTTCTTCCTCTTTGCTAAGTTCAGATGGTACTAATATGTGGAAAAGCTGTATGTTTTCAAGTGCTTAAGTTCGGCTGACGGCGAAAAAAATTAAATTAGTCAACCTCGCCCGGCATCACTTCGCTTGCGCGGCGGTCACGATGGCGGGACGCAGCAGGCGGTCCGCGATCATATAACCTTTTTGCAGCACGGAAACTACGGTATTGGCTTCCTGGTCCGCCGGCACCACGGCAACGGCTTGGTGCTTGTTCGGATCGAGCTTGTCGCCTTGCGCCGGCTGGATCTCCAGCAGACGGTTTTTCTCGAACGCCGACGTCAGCTGCTTGAGCGTCATTTCCACCCCTTCCTTCAGCGATTCGACCGATGGCGACTCGACCTTCAGGGCCATTTCCAGGCTGTCTTTGACCGGCACCATCGCTTCGGCGAAGCTTTCAACCGCAAACTTATGCGCCTTGGCAACGTCTTCCTGGGCACGGCGGCGGATGTTCTCGCTGTCGGCTTTGGCGCGCATGAACGCGTCATGCATTTCCGCCAGACGTGCTTCGGTGCTGGCCAGCTGTTCTTCCAGGGAAGGCTGCTGGTCAGGAGTCGATGGCGCGGCCGGCTCGGCGGCCGCTTCCGGATTAGGTACTGCTTGATTTTCCTGATCTTGCATCTAAAGACTCCTACTATCGTATTTGTTTGACATTACTTTTGTTACCGCACTGGCTGCAAGTGGGGCGATATCCTATGTTTTCAAGGGTTATTCTGCCCACCATTTAATCAGCCTGGTCACGGGCCCGCGCCGCGCACGGGCGGCATCGGGCCGATCCAACAGCTGGCTATTTTAACAGGCTGGCACTCACCGACCGCAAGTGCTGATTATCGCGGAACGGGGCAGGTGTGGTGTAGTTGTCACTTTTTCAGCGCTTTGGGCGGCTGCGCCCCGGGACGGCCCTAGTCGGCGGCGCCCAGTTGCAGCGCGGCGGCGCGGCCGGTTTCCGCGTCCTTGCGGCGCTCGTCGTGCTGGGAGGGCGACATCTGGGTCGGCCAGCCGATCATGTGCTGCTCGGCGATCTCGCCCAGCGCGGCGATCCAGTCGGGCGATTCGTTCAGGCAAGGGATGTAATGGAAACTGGCGCCTTGGCGACCGCCCGCCGCTTTTTCGAAGTCGTGCCGCACCTCCATCGAGATCTCTTCCAAGGTCTCCAGGCAATCGCTGATGAAGCCGGGGCACATGATGTCGATGCGCTTGACGCCGTCGCGCGCCAGTTGGGCGACGGTAGGCGCCGTGTACGGCTGCAGCCACTCGGCCTTGCCGAAGCGCGACTGGAAGGTGACCATGTACTGCTCCGGCTTCAACTTCAGCGCGGTGGCCAGCAGGCGCGCCGTCTTGAGGCATTCGCAGTGGTAGGGGTCGCCCAGCATCAGGGTGCGTTTGGGCACGCCGTGGAAGCTCAGCACCAGCTTGTCCGGGCGGCCGTTGGCTTCCCAGTGGGTCAGCACCGAGTTCTGCAGGGCGCGGATATAGGCGTCGTGGTCGTGATAGTTGCGCACGAAACGCAGCTCGGGAATGTTGCGCACCGAGCCGTAGTGCTGGAACACCGCGTCGTAGATCGAGCCGGTGGTGGTGCCGGAATACTGCGGATAGGCCGGCAGCACCAGGATGCGCTCGCAGCCGTCGGCCTTGAGCTTGGCCAGCACCTCGGGAATCGACGGCGAACCGTAGCGCATGGCCATGGCCACGGTCAGGTTCTCGTGGCCGCGTTCGCCGAGCGCGCCCAGCAGGTACCCCGCCTGGGCGGCGGTGTGCACTTTCAGCGGCGAGCCCTCGCGGGTCCAGATGGTGGCGTACTTCTTGGCCGACTGGCCGGAGCGGAACGGCAGGATGATCAGGTTCAGGATGAACCACCAGACCGCGCGCGGGATTTCCACCACGCGCCGGTCCGACAGAAACTCCCTCAGGTAGCGGCGCACCGCCGAGCTGGTCGGCGCGTCGGGCGTGCCCAGGTTGACCAGCACGATCGCGCTGCGGCCGACGGTGCCGTGTTTGTAGGGAGGTTCTTTGGAAAAGGTCATGGGGGCCGATGGCGGTTTGAATAGGACAGTTCGCCATTATAGATAAGAAACGGCAATCACTCCGGGGTCAGGTCCTCCATTGCTGCACAAGCTGGTCCGTTGAGGCATCCATAGCTCGGTTCGTGTAGCAATGGAGGACCTGACCCCGGAGGTATATCAACGCAGCGTCAGCCCGCCCTCCACCACCACGGTACGGTCGGCGCCGGCCGGCAGTTGTGTCGCCTCGTTGTCGTAATCGACCACTTCGGCGCCGGTGGCCGCGTCCGCGTGCGTCACCCGCAGCCGCAGGCGATCGAGCCGCGCGCCTTGCACGGCGCCGCCATCGACGGCCTCGAGCACGAAGCGGTAGCCCGCCCGGCCGTCAAGCCGGCCGGCGCCCACCATCCGCGCCCGGCCCTCGCCGGTCCTGGTGACGCGCGTCACCGCCTCGCTGCGGAAGCGAGACGGCCCGGAGAACCAGGCCACGGGCGCGTCGGCGGCGGCGCCGTCGGGAGGTGCCGCGCCGTCCAGCGGCGCCCACAGCGAGAACCGCAGCGGCGCGTGGTGCGCCCCGCGATGCCCGGACGCCACGCCCCCTGCCAGCGTTCCCTCGCCGCTGAGCGCGGCCCGTCCCGGCCCGGGCACGTAGACATGGCGCCGCAACTCGGTGGCGCGTCCGCCCGAATCGGTGACCACCACCGTGACGGTGTACACCCCCGCCGCGCAGAACCGGTGCCGCAGCCGCACCTGGCCATACCCGCCGGCCTCGATGAGCGTCGGCGCCGGCGACGCGCAGCCGTCGGTCCAGACCGCGCTGGCCCGGTGGGTTTGCGCCCAGGCGTTGTCGACGAAGTTGATCGTCAGCGCCAGCTCCTGGCCCAGTTCGACCACGTTCGGCAGGCCGGCGATCGGGCCCAGCACTGGCGCGTCGGTGCCGCGCAGGCCCGGGCGCAGCATGACCAGCCCGGCGTTCGAGTTCGCCAGTATCGTGCCGCCGTCATTGATCGCCAGCGCCTCCAGCAACTCCAGGCCGGCCGGCGCCCGGTACAGGCGCATGTTCAGGTCGACCGGCATGGCGGTGAACGAGGGCCAGCGCACCGCGCGCCGGCCCTCGCCGGTCGCGCGCAAGGTCAATCCCGCGATCTCGCCACGCTCGTTGATATCGGCCGCGTGGCTGAACAGGCTCGCGTCGACCGGCAACCGCACCAACCCGCGCCCCAGGGTCCACTGGAACGCCTTGCGCTGCCCGCCGGTCTCGCCGCTGCCGACCAGCGCACCGCGATTGTTCAGGTCGCCGAAACGGTAGTCGACGCCGGCCTCGATCCGCAGCGTGCCCGTGGCGCGGCCCCAGAACAAGCCATCGAAGTTGGCGAAAGGCATATCGGCGATGATGCCGGCTACTTCGTTGCGGTCGTTGATGCGTAAGCCGTACCCTAAGCCGCCGGGGGCCGGCGTCAGGTCGGTCTGGGCGCCCGCCCGGTCCCACAAGACGGCGTGGGGCAAGGTATCTTCGCTGGCGCCGCTGGTGAAGCCGGTCGAGTAGCCAAGCAGGTTGATGGCGTTGGCTTGGGCGTACGGCGCGAGCGGCGGCCCGAGCTGCGTGACGCTGCCGTCCGGATTCCAGCGCACCGCGCGCGAAGCGACGTCGGCACCGGACACCTGGCCGACGATCTCGTTGCGGTTGTTGACGTCCCGCGCCGCCGACGGCGGCGGCCCCGGCAGCGCGCGCATGCCGCCGGCCTGCGTCCAGGCGTAGGCGCGCGGGCCGGTTTCGGCCGGGCCGGTCGAGGCGCCCACCACCATGCCGCGGCTGTTCAATCCGAGCACCGACGTAAAACCGCCGCCGAGCGAGCCGATGGGCCGGATGCGGTCGCCGTCGAAGAAGCGACTGTTAGTGTTGGGAAAATCTTCGTCGGTGAACGCCGCCTGGCCGCGCTCGTTGAGCAGCGCCGCGGTCGGCTCCGGTCCCAGGTTGATCACCGTGTAGAGGCCGGCGGGCAGTTGCCCGGCTTGGTTGTTTTTCGGCTCGGCCGGCGTGGTTTGTGCGCCGGCCCAGAACGGCAGCGACGCGAGCAACGCCGCCCCTAACGCGGCGCCCCGGCGCGTGCCGAGGCCGCACATCGATGGAGTGTGCATGATGGATTTTCCTTGCAAAAGATTAGCGCAAGCGGGCGCCTGCACCGACGGGACCGGCTCGCGTGGAAAGCGCGCCGGTCCCGCACCCTCGCTGCCGCTAACGGCGCACCGTCAGCCCGCCCTGCGCGACGGCCGCGCGATCGGCGCCGGCGGCCGCGCCCGGCGTGCCGTTGTCATAGTCGACCACCTCGGCGCCGCTGGCGGTGTCGAGGTGCGTCACCCGCACCCGAAGCCGGTCGGCGGCGGCGTTCCCCGCACCGCCATCGACCGCCTCCACGACGAAGCGGTAGCCGTCGCGGCCGTTGAGCCGGCCCGTGCCCTCCACCCGCGCCTGGGCGTCGGTCGATGTCGCCAGCGTTACCGTCTCGCCGTGGAACTCGAACGGACCGGAAAAGCGGACCACGGGCTTGCCGGCGGTGGCCGCCGCCTCGCCCAGCGGCGCCCACAGCGCAAAGCGAAGCGCGCTGCTCCGCCCCCTGGTCCCGGCCGCCGTCGCACCGGCCAGCGTGCCTTGGCCGGTGAGCGCGGGCGCAGCGAACGGCACGACCAGGAAGTTGCGCCAGGTTTCGGTGGAGCGCCCGCCCGAATCGGTGACCAGTACCTTGACGGTGTGATAGCCCCCGGCGCAGAAGTTATGTTGCAGCCGTATCTGGCCGGTGCCGCCGCCCTCGCCGACCGTGGTCGACGACGACGGGCAACCGTCGGTCCAGACCGCGCTGGCCGTGTGGGTTTGCGTGGTGTTGCTGTCTGAGAAATTGAGCGTCATCGTCAGATCCTGGCCGAGATCCACCACCGCCGGCAAGCCGATGATGGGGCCGAGCACGGGCGCGTCGGTGCCGCGCCGGCCGGGGCGCAGCAAGACCAGGCCGGCGTTAGAGTCCGCCAGGATGTCGCCGCGTTCGTTGATGCGGTAGGCCGCCCGCAATTCCAGGCCCGCCGGCGCCCGGTACAGTTGCGTGGTCAGGTCGATCGGCACGGCGGTGTACGACGGCCACAGCGCCGCGCGCCAGGGCGCGCCCTCGGCCGCGGCGATCGCGCCGACGATCTCGCCCCGGTCGTTGATGTCGTACGCCTGGCTGATGGTGCCAAAGCCGAGCGGCAACGGCACGATGCCGCGCCGCAAGGTCCAATAGAAGCCCCGGGGCCGGCCGGCGATCTCGGCGCTGGCGACGATTTCGCCCCGGTTGTTGATGTCGCCCAGCCCGAATCCGGGGCCGGCATCGATGCGCACGGTCCCGGTCTCGCGGCTCCAGAAAAACCCCTCGATGCGGCCGGTGGGGTAGTTGAACACGCCGGCCACTTCATTGCGTTCGTTGATGCGCAGGCCGAATCCGTCCCCGCCGTCGAACGGGCCCAGGTCGGTCTGTGCGCCGTTCCGGTCCCAGAATGTGGCATGGGCGCGGATGTCGCCGTTGGCCACCGTCGTGTAGCCGGTCGAGGCGCCACGGTTGTTGATGGCGGTTCCTTCCGATACGAAGGCTGGAAGCGGCCCCAACAATGTCGTGCTGCCGTCCGGATTCCAGCGGATGGCGCGCGCGAGCACGCCGGGCGCCGAGACCCAGCCGACGATCTCGTTGCGCTCGTTGATGTCGAGCGCGGCCGACGGCACGGCGCCGGGCAGCAGGCGGATGCCGCCGGCCAGCGTCCACGAGAACGCTCGCGGGTCCATCTCCGTCTCGCTCCTGGTAGACCCCACCACCACGCCACGGTCGTTCAATCCGGACACGAGCGTGAAACCGCCCTCGGTCGGGCCGATCGGCCAGATGCGCTCGCCGTCGAAGAAGCGGCTGACGGTGTCGGGGGCGTTGAAGCCGGTGAACGCCACCTGGCCGCGCTCGTTGAGCACGGCGTTGGCCAACTCCGGCCCCAGGTTGATCACCGTGTAGAGGCTGGCGCGCTGCTGGTCGATGGGCTTGGCTTGCGGCTCGGCCGCCCACGACGGCAGCGACGTGAACAAAGCGGCGATGGCGGCGGCGATGAAGCGGCGGCGCGCTCCGGTGTTGCGGATCGATTGAAGTTGCATGATGGCTTCCCCTTGCAAGAAAATGCGCGCAAGCAGGCGCTTGCACTGCAGCCACTCGGGTCGCGTCGGGAACGCTGGTCCGGTGCTGCCTCCAACTCTAGGCGCACGCGGCGGGTTGGCGCTGATGAGGCGCAAACGTACCGGCGACAGTGGCGCAGGTCTTTCGGGCAAGGTTGAGGAGGGGAATTTCGTGGGGCGGTATTGCATGCGTCGACGTGACGCATGCAATGGCGGATTACGCTTCGCTAATCCGCCCTACGTGATTTAGAACTGATCCTGCGCTATCGATCAGGAGGCGAGCAGCTCGCGGGCGTGCTTGCGCGTGGTGGCGGTGATCTCCAGGCCGCCCAGCATGCGCGCCACTTCCTCCACGCGGGCCTTGGCGTCGAGCACGTCGATGCGCGAGGCGGTCTTGCCGTTGTCCAAAGTTCCTTTGGCGACCTGGAAGTGCTGGCCGGCCTGGCTGGCGACCTGCGGCAGGTGCGTGACGCACAGCACTTGCCGCTCCTGCCCCAGGCGGCGCAGCAGGCGGCCGACCACTTCGGCCACGCCGCCGCCGATGCCGCTGTCGACCTCGTCGAAGATCAGCGTCGGCGTGGTGGTGGCGTTGGAGGTGATGACGGAAATGGCCAGCGAGATGCGCGCCAGCTCACCGCCCGACGCCACCTTGGCCAGCGGCCGCGCGGCCACGCCGGCGTGGCCGGCCACCAGGAACTCGACCTGCTCCAGGCCGTGCGCGGTCGGCTCGGCGGCGTTGAGCGCGACCTCGAATCGCCCGCCCGTCATGTTCAATTCCTGCATCGCCTTGGTGACCGCTTCGCCCAGCTGGCGCGCGGCCTGCGCGCGCGTGGCGCTCAGGCGCCCGGCCACGTCCATGTAAGCAGCCTTGAGTTTTTCCTCCTGCTTGCGCAAGCCCTCGATATCGCTGGCGTCGGCGATTTGCGTCAGGCGCTCGGCCAGCTTCGCGTGCTCCGCCGGCAGATCCTCCTCGGTGACGCGGAACTTGCGCGCGGCCGAATGGATCGCCTCCATCCGCGACTCCACCTGGCGCAGCCGTTCCGGGTCCAGGTCGACGCGGTCGAGGTAATCGTTGATCGCGTACACCGCCTCCTGCAGCTGGATGCGCGCCGGTTCGATCAGGTCGACGATGGCTTGCAGGCCAGTGTCGATGTTGGCCAGCTTGCCGAGTTTCTGGTTGAGCGACGACAGCTGCGACAGGATAGGATGGTCCTCCGATTCCGACAGCGCGGCCAGCGCTTCCTGCGCGCCTTCGAGCAGGCTGGCGGCGTGCGACAGGCGGCTCTGCTCATTGGTCACCTCGGCCCATTCGCCCGGTTTGACAGCCAGCTTTTCCAGCTCGTTGACCTGCCACTCCAGGCGCTCGCGCTCATACAGCACATTGGCGGCGTTGGTTTCGAACTCCTGCAGCTGCCTGGCCAGCGCGCGCCACGCCTTGTGGCTGGCCGCCACCGCCTTGACGTCGGCGCCGGCGCCGGCCTGGCCGTCGAGCAGCACGCGCTGCGCCTCGGTTTTCATCAGCGACTGGTGCGCGTGCTGGCCGTGGATGTCGACCAGCATGTCGCCCAGCTCGCGCAGCTGCGAGGCGGTGGCGGCGATGCCGTTGATGTAGGCCTTGCTGCGGCCGGCGTTGTCGATCACGCGGCGCAGCAGCGCGCCGCCCTCGTCCACCGAAAACTCGTTGGCGGCGAGCCAGTCGCGCGCCTGCTCGCTGACGGCGAAATCGGCCGTGATGTCGGCCTTGGCCGCGCCTTCGCGCACCACGCTGGCGTCGCCGCGCCCGCCCAGCGCCAGGGTCAGCGCGTCGATCAGGATCGATTTGCCGGCGCCGGTCTCGCCGGTGAAGACGGTGAAGCCGGCGGAAAATTCCAGTTCTATCGAGTCGACGATGACGAAATCACGGATGGACAGGGTACGGAGCATGGATGCCTGGGGGTGATGGTGAATGCGGGTTAATTGAGTTTGCCTTCGCCCGACGGATACTCGTTCCAGTGGAGCTTTTCGCGCAGCGTGTTGAAGTAGTTCCAGTCCTCCGGATGCAGGAAGGTGATCGCGTGCGGCGAGCGCTGGATCACGATCTGGTCCTGCGTTTGCAGGCTGGCGAAGGTTTGCATGTCGAAGTTGACGCTGCAATCGCGCCCGCGCACGATCTCGATGACGATCTGGCTCGATTCGGGCAGCACGATGGGGCGGTTCGACAGCGCGTGCGGCGCGATCGGCACCAGCACCACGCCGCCCAGGCTCGGATGCAGCAGCGGGCCGCCGGCCGACAGCGCGTACGCGGTCGAGCCGGTCGGGGTGGAGATGATCAGGCCATCGGAGCGCTGGTTGTACATGAAGTGGCCGTCGACGTCGACCCGCAGTTCGGCCATGCCGGCGCCGGCGCCGCGCGCGACGACGACGTCGTTGACGGCCAGGCCGAAGTGGATGTCCTTGCCGTCGCGGCGCACCCGCCCCTCGAGCAGGGTGCGGCGTTCGGCCTTGTAGCTGCCGCCGAGGATCTTGGCCAGCACGTCGAGCATGCCCTCGAGCGGGATGTCGGTCATGAAGCCGAGGCGTCCCTGGTTGATGCCGATCAGCGGCACGTCGAAGGGCGCCAGCTGGCGCGCGATGCCGAGCATGGTGCCGTCGCCGCCCATGACGATGGCGGCGTCGCATTCGGCGCCGATCTCGCTGGCGCTCATCGCGCGCACGCCTTCGAAGCCACCGGCCAGGTGCTCGGCGGTCTGCTCCTCGAACACCACCGTGCGTCCGCCCCGGCGCAGGAAGTCGACCACGCTGCCCACCGAGTCGGCGATGCCGTCGGTGTTGGGGCGCACGGCCAGTGCTATGGTTTGAAAATCGGCGTGCGTGGCGGTCATAAAAGTCTCGGCAAAAAGGTGGGATCGACGACACGCAGCAGAGTAACCCATAACGCCGGCTTCTGCCATCACCCGTCGGCCCACCCGTTACTGTACGTTTAGACAGTATTTTCCGCAGTATAGTGTGCGGGCCGCCAGACTGCAAGCACCGGCCCGCATTTGAACCGCTGCCGTCTCAATGCAAAGTCATGATGCCGCTGGCCGCGCTCAGGGCGCTGGCCAGGAAGACGCAGATCATGAAGGACGCCATCAGCACCGACCAGCGCCAGAACGTGCCGAAGCGGCTGCGGTGGTAGACGCGCCGCATCGCCCACGGCAGATAGATCAGCAGCCAGCACCACAGCACGAAGTCGACGATGCCCACATTGATCAGCAACATGGCGCAAAAGACGAAATAGGCGAAGGCGTTGGTGTGCAACGCGAACAGCACATGCTCGCCGAAGCGCCGCCCCGATCCCAGGTAGAGGACCTTGAGGAACAGCGCGAACACCGGCATCAGGCAGAAAATCGCGTACGGCGCGTACTTATAGAAGGCGTCGGCGAACACCTTTTTCTGCTGCTCCTGCGATAGCGCGTCGAAGATATGCCACTGATGGCGCACGCTCGGCCAGCCGCTCAGCATATCGTCGAACTCCTTCGGGCCGAACTCGTTGTCCTCCTCCGGTTTGGCGGGCTTCGGCTCCCTGCTGTCGGGTGCGCCGGCTTTGAGGTCTTTTTCCATCTCGGCGATGGCCGCTTCCGCCGCCGCCTTGCTCGCTTGCGCGTCCGGCGCGTCGCGCTTGACGGCGGCGGCCACCTCGGCGCCCGGCTTGGCCTTCCCGTCGATCACCGGCTCGAAACCGCCGGTGAACTTGAGCACCGCGAAAAACAGCAGGCTCAAGGTGAGATAGATGCGCAGCGGCTGCACGAAACGCACACGGCGTCCACGAATGTATTCATTGGTCAGCAAGCCCGGGCGGAACAGCAGGCGCGACATCGTGCCCCACAGCTTGCCCTCGATCGCCACGTAATGGCCGATGAACTCGTGCAGGAATTCGCGCGTGCTGGCGTGGTGCAGGTGGGCCTCCTGGCCGCAACTGGCGCAAAACGCGCCGGTGAGCACCGCCTCGCAATTGGGGCAACGGCCGGCCGGCGCGTGGCTGTCCGGGAGGGAATGTGCGGCAGTGCTCATGCGATCTACCCTGGTCGAGGAAAAGTAGACTAAATGATAAACGAGTTCCCGCCGATGTTGTCGAAATTCAATCTAGCGACCGACGGAAAACCAACTCGCTAATATCGTTACAACAACGACACGAAGGAGAGCATGATGAAGGACAAACAAATCAACACCACCGAGAAAATAAAGAACGACGACCAGCAGCGCCTGCCACACGAGCGCGACGAGTCGCCGGACGGCCAGGAGATCGAGCCGCGCAGCGTCGGGAAACAGGCTGCCGCCGATGTCGACAGCGGCATGGTCGACACCGACGCGCGCAACAAACCGGGAGTCGAACATATCAAGACGCCGGTGCCGCGCGACGCCACGGCGCGGCCGCAACCGAACACGAAACGTGATTAAAAATTAAAAGCGACAACTCAACAGGCTAACGACATCATCATGAAAAACACCACCGCAAGCGCACTTCTGATCCTCGGCGCCGTGCTGGCGCCCCAAGTGGCGCTGGCGCAGGGCGCCTCCTACCCGGTCGGCTACGGCCCCAACCCGGCGCTGCCTGAGCCGAACAAATCGCTGATCCCCACCGTCAACGTCGCGCCGGTGGACCGCTGGACCGCGCAGGAAACCCCGCAGCCGGCCGCCGGTTTCGCCGTCACCGCCTACGCGCGCGGGCTCGACCATCCGCGCTGGGTCTACACCCTGCCCAACGGCGACGTGCTGGTGGCCGAAACCAACGCCCCGCCCAAACCGGACGACAGCAAGGGCATCAAGGGCGCCGTCATGAAGCACCAGATGAAAAAGGCCGGCGCCGTCACCGAGTCGGCCAACCGCATCACCCTGCTGCGCGGGCTCGACGCCAAAGGCGTGGCGCAGACCCGCACGGTCTTCCTCAAGGGATTGAATTCGCCGTTCGGCATGGCGCTGGTCGGCAACAACCTGTACGTGGCCAACAGCGACGCCATCGTGCGCTTCCCGTACAAGGAAGGCGAGACCAGCATCACCGCGCCCGGCGTCAAGGTCATGGACTTGCCGGCAGGCACATTGAACCACCACTGGACCAAGAACATCATCGCCAGCCCGGACGGCAAATTCCTGTACGCCACGGTCGGCTCGAACAGCAACGTCGGCGAAAACGGCATGGACGTCGAGGAAGGCCGCGCCGCGATCTGGGAACTGGACCTGGCCACCAACAAGTCGCGCCTGTTCGCCACCGGCCTGCGCAACCCGAACGGCATGGGCTGGGAGCCGCAAACGAAAACCCTGTGGACCGCCGTCAACGAGCGAGATGAACTGGGCAACGATCTGGTGCCCGACTATATGACGTCGGTCAAGGACGGCGGCTTCTACGGCTGGCCGTACAGCTACTTCGGCCAGAAGGTCGACGCCCGCGTCAAGCCGCCCAAGCCGGAGCTGGTGGCCAAGGCCATCGCGCCCGACTACGCGCTGGGCGGCCACACGGCCTCGCTGGGGCTGACGTTCTACGAGGCCAAGCTGTTCCCGCAGAGCTACCAGGGCGGCGTGTTCATCGGCCAGCACGGCTCGTGGAACCGCAAGCCGCACAGCGGCTACAAGGTTGTGTTCGTGCCGTTCAGCGGCGGCAAGCCGTCGGGGCCGCCGCAGGACTTCCTGTCCGGCTTCCTCGACAAGGACGGCAAGGCGCAGGGCCGGCCGGTCGGCGTGGCGGTCGACAAGGCCGGCGCGCTGCTGGTGGCCGACGACGTGGGCAACATCATCTGGCGCGTGGCGCCGGCCGCCGCCAAGACGGCGGCGCGCTAGCGGGCGGCGTCAGTGTGCGGAAGCGAACGGACTCGGCCGCACACTGCCGCCATGATGACACTCCCATAGACAGACCCACACACGGAGAACATCATGAGCAACGAACGCGCAGGATCGGCAGTATGGAGCGGCGGCCTGAAGGACGGCGCCGGTAAGATCTCCACCGAGAGCGGCGCCATGGATGGCGTGCAATACGGCTTCCACACGCGCTTCGAGGACGGCCCCGGCACCAATCCGGAAGAATTGATCGGCGCGGCCCACGCCGGCTGCTTCACGATGGCGCTGTCCGGCATCTTGGCCGAGGCCGGCATCACGGCCAAGCATCTGGCGACCACGGCGACGGTCACCCTGGACAAGGTCGACGGCAGCTTCGCCATCACCAAGGTGCACCTGAACCTGGTGGCCACGATCCCCGGCGCCGACCAGAAGAAATTCGACGAGGCGGCCCTCAAGGCCAAGCTGAACTGCCCGGTGTCGAAGCTGCTCAACGCCGAGATCACGCTCGACGCCCAGTTGCAGGGCTGACGCCGGGGCAAGCAGGGATGCGGCAAAACGCATAGAATCCCGGTTTCTCACTTCACCAACGAAAGACCACGATGCGTATTTTGCACACCATGCTGCGAGTCGGCGACCTTCAGCGCTCGATCGATTTTTACACCAAAGTGCTGGGCATGAAGTTGCTGCGCACCAGTGACAACCCGGAGTACAAGTACACCCTGGCGTTCCTGGGCTACGGCTCCAATCCCGACCATGCCGAGCTGGAGCTGACGTACAACTACGGCACCACCAGCTACGACATGGGCAACGCCTACGGCCACATCGCCATTTCGGCCGACGACATCTACGCGGCGGCGGCGGCGGTGCGCGCCAACGGCGGCACCGTCACCCGCGAGCCGGGCCCGGTCAAGGGCGGCTCGACGGTGATCGCCTTCGTCACCGACCCGGACGGCTACAAGATCGAATTGATCGAGCGCAGTTTCGACGGCCAGGGCGCGGGGCTGTAAGCACGACCGGTTTAACGCGCCAACAACGCGTTGACCGGCGCCAGATCGTCTTCCTTCAACGTGCCGGCGGCCGACTTCAGGCGCAGGCCGTTCATGATGGTGTCGTAGCGCGCCCGCGACAGGTCGCGCTGGGTCGCGTACAGCTGGCGCTGCGCGTTCAGCACGTCGATGTTAATCCGCACGCCGACCTGGTAGCCCAGCTTGTTCGAGTCGAGCGATGACTTGCTCGACAGTTCCGCCGCCTCCAGCGCCTTGACCTGGGCCAGACCGCTGTTCATGCCGAGGAAGGCCTGGCGCGCGTTCTGCGACGCCAGCCGCTTGGTCGATTCCAGATCGTTGCGCGCTTTATCTTCCAGCGCGATGGTTTCGCGCACCTTGCTGGTGATGGCGAAGCCATTGAAGATCGGAATATTCCAGGTCACGCCGATGGCGTTGCCCTTCTGCGTGCCGGACGCGGTCTGGCTGGTGTGCTGGGTCTGCGCGATCAGGTTCGCGGTCGGCATGTGGTTGGCGCGGTTGCGCGAGATTTCGCGCTTGGCGATTTCCAGCGACAACTGGGCCGAGATGACGGCGAAGTTCTGGCCTTCTGCCGAGCTGATCCATGGATCGACGGCGGCCGGCTCCGGCGCGGCGATGGTCACGCCGACGCGCAGCGGCGCCAGTTCGCCCGGCGCCTGCCCGATGATGACCTGCAGCGCGGTGCGCTTGTTGTCCAGATCGTTGATGGCGGCGAACTCCTGCGCCACCACCAGATCGTAGGCCGCCTGCGCTTCGTGGGTGTCGGTGATGGTTTGCGTGCCGACCTCGAAGTTGCGCTTGGCCGAGGCCAGCTGCTCGGTGGTCGCCACCTTCTGCGCCTGGGTCGAGGTCAGGTTGTCCTGCGCCGTCAGCACATCGAAATAGGCTTGCGCCACGCGGGTGATCAAGTCCAGGCGCGCCTGGGCGAACGTGGCCTCGGCCTGCGCCTGCGACAACTTGCTCTGCTGATACGTCTGCCACAGGCCCCAGTTGAACAGCGGCTGCGACAGCGCCACGGTATAAGTGTTGGAATGGAAATCGGTGTTGCGCTTGTTGGCGACGACCGGCACGCCGCCGATGACGTCCACCTGGCCGACATTGAACGGCGTGAAGTCGCCCGTGTTGCGGGTGTTCGAACCATTGGCGCTGATGGTCGGCAGCAGGCCGGAGCGCCCTTGCGTGATCCGCTCGCGACCAGCTTCAACCGAAGAGCGGGCGCTGGCGTACGTGGCGTCGTTCGCGAGCGCTTGCTGATAGACTTGAAGAAGATCGGCCGCCTGTGCGTTGAGCGTCAAAAAGGCGCTGGTGATCAGCACGGCGATAAGGGGTCTCTGCATTGCATTCTCCGTTGGAGTCGTCAAAAAAGTTGATCAAATCAAAAACACTGCCACCCTGGCGCCGTGCCGGTTCCGTCGCGCGCGGCCCTAGTACTTCGGCATCGCCGGGTCCACCTGCAAGGCCCACGCGTGGATGCCGCCGGTCAGATTGACCGTCTTGCCGAAGCCGTTACGCTCCAGGAAGGCGGCCACCTGCAGGCTGCGCGCGCCGTGGTGGCAGATGCAGACGATCTCGGCGTCCTCATCGAGGTCGTCGATGCGCGCCGGTATCGTGTTCATCGGGATCTGCACCGCGCCGTCGATGCGGCAGGTCTCGAATTCCCAATTCTCGCGCACGTCCAGCAACACCGGCTTGGGACGCGCCTCGTCGGCCAGCCACGCGGCCAGTTCCGGAGCGGTAATATGCTGCATACGCCGCCCGCCGCTTAAAACTGGAAGGCCGACGGCGTCGTCGCCGAGGCCAGCGGCTTGACGCTGGTCTCGAACAAGGTGCGCGTGTCGTAGCCGGCTTCGCCGGTACGGGTAATCAATTGCGCCTTCATCGCCGGCGCCTGGCCGATGATGACGGCCAGACGTCCGCCCACCTTCAACTGCTGCAACAGCGACTCCGGCAGCACCGGCAGCGAGCCCGACACGACGATCACGTCGTACGGCGCGCCGTTCGGCCAGCCCTGTGCGCCGTTGCCCAGCTCGACCTTCACATTGGTCACGCCGTTGTCGGCCAAATTCTTTTCCGCCAGCGCCTTCAGTTCCGGCGAGATTTCCACCGTCGTCACGTGGCGGCCCTTGTGCGCCAGCAGCGCGGCCATGTAGCCGGAACCGGTGCCGATCTCGAGCACGTTCTCGTGCTTTTTCAGGTTCACGTCCTGCAGCAGGCGCGCCTCGATCTTAGGCATCAGCATCGACTCGCCGCCTGGCAGCGGGATCTCGGCGTCGACGAAGGCCAGCGCCTTGTGCGCGGCGGGTACGAAATTCTCACGTTTAACCACGTGCAACAGCTCCAGAACGTCCGGGTCGAGGACGTCCCAAGGACGGATTTGCTGTTCGATCATGTTGAAACGGGCTTGTTCGATATTCATCTTATGACTCGGTCGGGATTAAATAATCCGTCATTTTATCGTTGAACTGGCATGGAGGCACATATTAACGAGTTGACGGCCATATCGCGGAAAATTGCGACAGTCTGCAGTTTAAGGGGGATGAACCTACCAAATTGGCAACTTGGACGGAAAACGCCACGGGGCCGCTCACGGGGCGACCGCTTCCAGCCCGCCCAAGGTGGTGCCGATGAAGGTGTCCATGAAGGCGCGCGGATCAATGGCCGGCATCTCGCAGGCCGGCATGAAGGAGTTGGTCCACATCATCAGCATCATCACCGGCGCGATCAAGACAGGCGTCATGACGGCCGGATCGACCGGCCGGAACTCGCCCCGGCCGATGCCGCGCACCAGCACGCTGGTGATCAGGTCGCTGCCGCGCTTGACCACCTCTTCGTTGTAAAACTTGGCAAGTTCTGGGAAATTGTGGCCTTCGGAGAGCATCAGCTTCGTAATGCCCGCCAGGTGGGTGGTGCAGATCTCGTCCCACCAGGCCATCAGGATGGTGCGCAGCAGCTCGCCGCTGTGGCCTTCGAACACGGCCGCGTCCTGCTCGGCCTCACCGATGGCTTGCACGATGTTCTCGCGCACGACGGCCTTGAACAGCTCTTCCTTGTTGGTGAAATACAGGTACAGCGTGCCCTTGGACACGCCGGCGCGCTTGGCCACGTCTTCAAGACGGGTGGCGGCATAGCCACGTTCGACGAACTGCTCCAGTGCGGCGGCCAGCAACTCCTGCGGCCGCGCGTCCTTGCGCCGCTCCCAGCGTGGCTTGGTGTCTTGAGAGGCTTGCATGGGTGGTTTTCATTTAACTTACTTATAAGTCATTAATATAAGCGCAAGGGTCCGCAGCGTCAAGCGGGCCTTGGGCTGATAGTCGCGATTGATGTTGCTGAGGAAACCTTAGATCAGGCAAAAACGCGGTCGGAAACGGCAAACGTATTTCTTGATCGACAGGGATACTGAGTGCTGGATCAACCAGTAACTCAACAGGAAACACTATGAACAACCTCATTGCACGCGCAGTCCTCGGAGTCGCCATCGTGTTCGCCACGGCCACGGGACAGGCGCAGGACGCGCAGCCAGCTTCGGCCACTTCAGCCAAGGCGCCGGCGCGCGCCTACCTCATCGGTAATTACGTGATCCGTGACCAGGCGATGTTCCAGCGGTACCTGGAGGCCGCCAACGCGCTTGCCCCGAGGTACGCCGTCAAGGTCATCGTCTTCGATAACAACACGCGCAAGCTTGAGGGGAACGCGCAGGCGGTGACGGTCATCGCCGAGTTTCCCAACATGGCCGAGGCCGAGCGCTTCTACTATTCCGCCGAGTACACCGAGGCAAAGAAATTGCGCGTCGGATCGACCGAAGGCTTGGTCGTGCTGGCCGAAGGGTTGAGTCCAGCGGGGAAATAAGCGGCAGGCCCGCCTTGGCAGTGGGTTCGCTGGCAAGCAGGAATGACACTTGGTGTTACGCCCGATTTCGCGGCCCTAAGTGAGCCTGTCCATCCGCCATGCGGCTGGGGTAACGCCCATCATCTTGCGGAAGGTCCGGCCAAAATGCACCGCGTCCGCGAAGCCGGTGGCTTCGGCGACGTCCTCCAGGCGATCATTGGTGTTCAACAGCAGATCCTTGGCCCGCTCGACACGGGCCTGTAACTGCCACTGATACGGCGCCACCCCGGTCGACGCCTTGAAGGCGCGGCAGTAGTGCGATTGCGACAAACCGGCCAGTTCCGCCAGTGCCGCGAGTTCCACCCGCGCCGGCAACTTCGCCTCTAGAAAATTCATCGCATCCTTCAACTGGATCGCCGAGAGCCCGGACTTGCCGCCTTTTTCCTCCTTGGGGCGTTCGAACACCAGGGATGCGATCGCCGCCGTGAGCGAGTCGCCATACAGTTGCGCGGTGGGGTCGGAGCAGTGGATCGCATCCGCAAGCAAGCGGATCAACGTCCACAACCGGTCATCCGAAAAGCGCAGGCGCGGAACGTCGATCGGTCCCAGCGACCCGGGCATGCCCAGACGCTCCTGTAGCATATTGCCGTCGAAGCTGATCGTTGCGCACTTGAGATAGCTCGGTTCCGCCGCATGTCCCCACAGCTCCATCTCCGCCGGCACGAACCACATCGGTCGCGGCTTGTAGGCATGGGGATTGGGTATGTGGGGCGCCGACCGGGGCTCGGCGTGGTCCCGCCCGACCTCTTCAAGCTGGGCGCCGAGCCGGGTCGACCTTTCGTTGCGTTCCAGTCGAACCAGCACGCTGCCCGTGCAGGTGTATTCCACCAGATCGACGTTCACGCCATTCCAGCCACGGCTGGAGGTCGTCAGCGTGGCCACGTTCTCGGGGAGTTGGATTGCTTTTGACATAAAAATGGGATGTACCCGCGCTCTTCTTTTCAATGTGACAAGGGATCGTATCACCGCAGAAATCGCTTCGGTAGTTGCACAGTCCGACTAACTGTGTGACGCTAATAGGAACGCGCTGCGGCGCGGCGGCATCTTTCTGGAAAAGCTAGTGTGGCGAAATAGGGAGCGTGGTAGTGGACATCGAAGAATTGCGGACATTTGTGGAAGTGGCCGATGCCGGCGGGATCTCGGCCGCCGCGCTCAGGCTCGGTGTCGCCAAGTCGATTGTCAGCCGCCGGCTCGCCAGGCTGGAAGCGGACCTGGGCGTCCAGCTGCTGTCCCGCACCACGCGCGGGGCGGCGCTGACGGAAGCCGGGGCCACGTTCCGCGACCATGCGGCCAGGGCCTGCGCCGAGGTCGATCTGGCAAGGGAAACGATCGCACCGGCCGGCGAGTTGCGCGGCCGCTTGCGCATCGCCGCCCCGCTGACGTTCGGCCCGACGCACTTCGCCCCACTGCTCGCGGAGATGGCGCGACGCCATCCGCAGCTGCAAATCCACACCTGCTATAGCGACCATGTCGTCAACCTGGTCGCGGAAGGCTATGACTGCGCGATACGCGTCGGCTATCTCCAGGACTCCAATCTCGTCGCTCGGTGCGTCGGGCCGGTTCACGCAACCACCGTGGCGAGTCCGGAATATATCAAGGCCCACGGGGCGCCCACGACGCCGGAAGAACTGCTCGCCCACCAGGCGCTGATGCAGGGTACGGAAACATGGCATTTCCTGGACGGCGAGAAAACCATATCGGTACGCCCGCAAGGACGCTTCAAGGCGGACAACGGCGCGGCGCTGGTGGCCGCCGCGGTCGCCGGCCTCGGCGTCGGCCATCTCCCTGACATGATCATTCGAGAACATTTGAGCTCCGGCGCGCTCATCCCTGTCATGACGCGGTATCCGGTGCTGCCGGCGGCGGCATACGTCGTCCGGCCACCCGGCCAGCATCCGGCAAAAAAGGTACGCATGCTGGCCGAGCTGCTGATCGAGTATTTCGAAACGATGCCTTCCGTTGCAAGACGCCCGTAGCGCTGAACCCGGTCGCTTGATCCCATGAGCGAATCGTACTGCCGACAGCAAGATTGATCAGTGACTGCGCCGGGCCCGGCCAGTAGCATCTTCCCCATTCCACGCACACCGCTGCCGATTCCGGTCCACCGACCGGGACCGGTGCGGCGTGGTGTTTAACTCCATCAAAAAAGGGGAATGGCATTGAAGTCAATACTACTGATCGGACTCATGGTGCTGAATGGCCTGGGCAACGCCCATGCGCAAACCAGTCAAGAGGCCCCAGGCGCGGACCTGATCGTGCACAACGCAAAAGTCTTCACCGGGAATCGCGCACAACCGGCGGCGTCCGCCGTCGCCGTCAAAAACGGCCGCATCTACTCGGTCGGCACCGATGCCGAGATGCTGGCGTTAAAGAGCGCCAACACCAAGGTCATCGATTCCCGGGGCCGACGGCTAATTCCAGGCATCATCGACGCGCATACGCACGTGCTCAATGAGGGCGGCTACAACTACACCTTGCGCTGGGAGGGCGTGCCGACGCTGCGCCGCGCCTTGGCGATGCTCGGCGAGCAAGCCAAACGCACACCGAAAGGCCAATGGGTGAAGGTGATCGGCGGCTGGTCGCCCTACCAGTTCGAAGAGAAGCGCTTCCCCACCATGGAGGAACTGCGCCGGGCCGTCCCCGATCGCCCGTTGATCGTCCAGTACGCCTACAACCGCGCCTTCATGAACCAGCTGGCGATGGACGCCCTCGGCGTGGGTACCGACAAGTTTCCCATGTTGCCGGGCACCGAGCTGGAGAAGGACAAGCAGGGCAAGTACACCGGCGTGGTCCATGGCTACACATTCACGTTCATCGCCCTGGAAACCATGGTTCCCCAGCTCTCCTTCGATGAGGAGGTGAGCTCGCTGGTCCAAACGATCCACAGTCTCAACCGCTTCGGGGTCACCTCCATCGTCGATGCGGGCACCGGCTTCCGAGGGTATCCGAAGGCCCAGCGCACCGTTGACGTCGTCGCCCGCGACAATCGCCTCAACATCCGCATGCCCTTCGTCGACATCCAGTTCGGCGACGCCGCCGACTTCAACGTGGTCGACGCGCAGGTCAAGGCGATCACGAAGACGGCGCCGATCAGTCCCGGGCACAACCTGCATCCGCAACTGGCGCACGGCCACGTCTACCGGGGCGCCGGCGAGTTGCTGTCGGTGGAGGTGCACGATCACGAGAACTTCGACCGCCCGGCGGTCATCATCGAGCCCGCCAAGATGCGGGAACTGGTGGAGCGGGACATCTCCAAGCTGGTCCAGCGGCGCATCCCCTTCCGTGAGCACATCAGCTATGACGAGAACATCACGCCCTTCCTCGACGCGCTCGAACAGCTGAACCAGAAGACGCCGCTCGACGGCCTGCGCTGGAGCCTCGAACACGCCGAGACCATCAGTCCCGCGAACATCGCCAGGGTCAAGGCGCTGGGCGGCGGCATCGCCCTGGACACCAAAATGGCGCTGCATGGCGACGGCTTCATCAAGACCTACGGCCGCGAAAAGGCGTTGCAGACCCCGCGCCTGCGCCAGCTCGTCGACAGCGGCATCCCGCTGGCCATGACCACCGACGCCTTTAGGGCCGCGTCGTTCAATCCGTGGGTCGGCATCAGCTGGATGGTGTCGGGCAAGTCGATCTCCGGCGCCGAAGTGCTGGCCAAGGACAACCGCCTGTCCCGCGCCGAAGCGCTGGGACTGTTCACCCGCAAGGCGGCATGGTTCCTGAACGCCGAATCCGAGATGGGCATGATCGCCCCAGGCCACCTGGCCGACTTCGTGCTGCTGGACCAGGACTACTTCGAGGTTGAAGAGTCCCGGATCAAGTCCATCGCCTCCGTCCTGACCGTCATGGACGGCCGGGTGGTGTATGGCGCGCAGGAGTACCAATCGCTGGCGCCGGTACTGCCGGAGATCCTGCCGGTCTGGTCGCCGATCAAACACTTCGGCGGCTATTACCAAGCCCGGTGAGGAGCGGTCCCAAAATGTCGAAGAGCCGGGTAGCGGGCATGCGCGCGGCGCTCGTCATCCCCTTGCTGCTGGCGACCGATGCCGCGCTGGCGCAGTTCCGGCCATTGCGGTTCGACGACGACTTTAGCGCTCAACGCCGGCAATGCATCGGCAACGGCAGCGGCAACGCCAACGCCAACGGCGGCGCCTGCTGGAAGGACCGCCCGGTCGCGGATGGGGTACGCCTCAGTATCGGCGGCGACGTGCGCTTGCGCTACGAGCATGCCGGCAATCCGCGCTATGGACTGGAACGCCAGGACCGATGGGGGGTATTGATGCAGCGCGGCTCCGTCTTCGCGGACCTGCGCGTGGGCGGGCACTGGCGCGGCTTCGCCCAGTTGGCCAGTTCGTTCACCAACGGCCGCGCCGCAGGCCCATCCCCGGTGGACGAGAACCGGCTCGATCCCACCAACTTATTTCTCGAATGGCAATCGGAGCGGGATGGCGAAAGCGGCATGGGCGTGCGTGTCGGCGTCCAGGAGCTGCAGTTCGGATCGGGGCGCAGCATCGATGCCCGCGAGGGCCCGAACGTACGGCGCAGCTTCGAAGCCGTCCGCGCCTATGCGACCAGCGGCCCCTGGCGTGTCGACGCCTTCGCGGCGGCGCCCCGGCAGAACCGTCCGGGCAGCTTCGACGACGCCCACTCGCGGACCCAAAAGCTGCATGGCGTCTACGCGACCCGTACCGGAGGCCTGACCTCCTGGGACGCCTACGCGCTGTATTACGACGACGCCGTGGCCCGCTACGCCCAGGGCGTGGCACACGAACGCCGCTGGTCGCTCGGCACCCGCGTGTTCGGGAGCCGCACAGTCTGGGACTGGAACTGGGAAGCCGCCGCGCAGGGAGGACGTTTCGGCGACGCCCGGATCGGCGCCTGGTCGCTCGCCACCGATACCGGCTACACGTTCGGCGGCGTGGCCGGCCAACCGAGAGCGGCGCTGCTCCTCGCCATCGCCAGCGGCGACAAGGACCCCGGGGACCAACGCCTCGGCACCCTCAACCCGATCTACCCGCGCGGTAATTATTTCGGCGACGAAGCGACGCTCGGGCCGCGCAACTTCGCCAACATCCACCCGGCGCTGACCATGCGGCTCGCGCCCCGGGTCCAGCTGAACGCCAGCCTCGATTTTTTCTGGCGTTACAGCCTGCGCGACGGCGTCTACGCACCCAACGGCACGTTGATGCGGGCCGCCGGCGGTAGTCGTGCCCGCTACGTGGCGACCATCGCATCGCTCGGCGCCACCTGGACGCTGGCCCCGGGCTGGTCGTCGACCGCTGTGGTCGCCTACGCGCAGCCCGGCGCCTTCCTGCGCGAGACCGGCGCCGACGATGCGCTGAGCTTCATCAGCATCAGTGCGCAATACCGGTTCTGACCAAGTCCGGGGCCGCGCTCGATACAATGTTAAGGAAAAAAAACGGATGAGTGACGTCGATGCACAGCAAGAAAACCAACTCAATATATTGATTGCCCATGGCGACGCGATTGTCAGCGCCGGCCTGGCCGCGTTGCTCGCGCAACAGGCTGATTTGCACATCACCATCGCCAAGGACGACGCCGCAGCCAGCCATGCGAACACCGATGTCATCATCCTAGATCACCAAGGCGCGATGGAACACATGCGTCGCCGGGCCGGCGCGTACCCGGGGGACAGGCGTCCCCGCGTGCTGATTGTCACCCAGCTGGATCGTGAATGGGATGTGTACACCGCCATGATGGCGGGCGTGCACGGCTACCTGCTGCAAAACGCCGACCTCGAACAACTGCTGAGAGCCGTGCATACACTGGGCCGTGGCATGCACTATCTCAGCGCCGACTTGAGTCACTGCGTGGCCCACAGCTCCAACCGGATCGGCCTCACCGGCCGCGAGACGGACGTGCTGCAGTTGCTGGCACAAGGCCTGTGCAACAAGTCGATCGCGCGGGAACTGGGCATCGGCGCCGGTACGGTGAAGACGCACGTCAAGGGCCTGTGCGACAAGCTTGGCGCGACGGCGCGCACCCACGCCGTGGTGCTGGCCATGCGACGCGGCTTGGTGGCGAAATAGGCCCGACGGCTCGACGCCGCCTTTGGCGACGCCCTACCAGCCCTTCATGGACGCGTCCGTGATATCGTTGACCGTGTAGTCGGATGGTACCTTGAACAGCGCGGCGGCCGGCTCCCCGCGCTTCAGGTTGGCCAGGCGGTAGATGGCGTCGCCGCTACGCGCATCGCTGTGTTTCGAGTACAGCGCGATGTGCAGTTCGGGCGAATACCAGGCTTCGTTCGTCACCACGATCGGCTGACGGTTGCCCACCTCGCCAGCCGGGATCTCGTAGCTGCGCAGTTTGCCTTCGGCCTTGACGCCATCGATGGTCTTGACGCCGAGGTCTTTGGTGCTGGCCTTGGAAGCCCATTTCGCCTCGCCCATGGCGGCGGCGACCTGCGGTCCGAAATTCGGGTTGACGCTGATATTGGGCGGCATGCGCTTGATGACAATCTCTTCGATGTCCTTGTTGTCGACCGCCGGCGGCTTACCCTCCTTGCGCTGCGCCTCGATGCGCGCCTTGATGGCGGTACCGGCGGCGGTGCCGGCGGCAGCGCCGAACGCGGCGGCTTTGGCCCCCAGCTTGTCGTGATTGAGCTTGAAAGCCATCCGGCTGAGCGGGCTCAGGGTGTAGACCGTGTTGTCGGCGGCGGTATGGATCGTCACGCCTTGCACCTCGCCACTGGCGGAAAGGATTTCCTTGCGCGTGTTGCCCTGGCTGTCGCGGTAGTACATGGAGATGATCTTGGTGGCGATCTGATTGCCGTCGCCCAGGGTGCGCTGGCTCTCGCGGATCTCCTCGGCGCTGTACGGCGCGTTCTTGACCGGCTTGCCAAGCAGGCCGTCGGCCGGCCAGGCGCTCGGCTGGCCCGGGACGTCGTTGGCCCAGGCCGGGGCGAACAGGCAGGTGAGCAGGGTGGCGAGTACTAGTTTCTTGGTATCCATGACAATCCTCTGGTGGTTGGGGTTAATTCAGGGTTGAAAGACGCAGTGCCAGCGGCTGGCCGTCGGCGCCGACCAGCATTTCGGCACGCACCCGACCGCCGGCCGTTTCGGGCGTGAGCGGTATGCCCAGCGCGGCCAGCGCGGTGCGTGCGACTTCGGTCTCGACGATGCGCGGATCGGGCTCCTGTCGGATGCGTTCGAGGGATTCGAGGGCAATGAAGGCGCCCCTGCCGGCGGCCGCTGGCGGGCTGGCGCCGTCGCCGCCGGGCTGTACACCGCCCGGCGACAGCAGCAGCAGCGTCAGCGCAAGCGCCGCGCTACCCAAGCCGCCGGCCAGGCCCCACCGGGCATGCGACCAGCCCTGGTACCAGCGGCGCTTCGGATGCCGTTGGGCGAAGGCGGCCATCAATGCCTGCTCCACAGCGGGCGGGGTGTCGTGTTCCGCCAGCGTGCCGCGCAGGGCATTCAATGGTTGGATCAGTTGCGGGTCTCGGGATTCATCGGCATGCATGATCGGCTCCTTCTCGGTTCGCATTCTGCAGGCTGGGGCGGTGCGCCGCCAGGTGTTTGGCCAGCGCCGCCCGGCCACGCGACAGGCGTGAGCGGACGGTGCCGATATCGACCTGGCAGATCGCCGCGATCTCCAGGTAGGACAGGTCATGCAGTTCGAACAGGATGACGGCGTCGCGGAAGACCGGCGCCAGCCGGGCCAGCGCGCACCGCACTTCCTCGGCCAGTTCGTTGTCCAGCATGCGCGAGAGCGGCTCTGCGTCCTCGCTGCCAACCTCGCTGTCGACTTCTCCATCGTCATCCGGCTCGGGCAGGCTGTCGTGGCGCCGGCGCGGCTCTTCGTGCTTGAGCACCAGGTTGCGCGCCACGCCGAACAGGAAGGTACGCAGCTCGCCGCGCAACGGGTCGAACTTGAAGCTGTCCGTGAGCAGGCCCATGAACACTTCCTGCACGATGTCGGCGGCGGTGTCGGCCGAGCCGCTGCGCAACAGCGCGAAGCGAAACAGCGGGGCTTGGTGGCGCTGGTACAGGGCCTGGAAGGCCGCTGCCGTGCCGGCGCGCATCTGGCGCAGCAAGTCGGTATCGTGGGTAGGGGTCAGGGTCGTCATCGTTGGGCCTTTAATGGTATTCCGGCGCGGCGGCCGAAAAGTTCCCAACAATCGTGTTCGAATTCCCGGGCCCGCATCAGGGCAGGCGCCAGGGGTAGTACTTCATTGCTAAACCAACCATCGGCCATGCCGAGGGAAAGCGCCGCCCGTTCGCGGAGAACAAGCTTGCCGGGCGGCGCAAATGCAGGGCTACATCACCGCGCCCGCTCCTTTTTTGTCCAATACGACCTGTATCAAGCGGTCGCGATAGCGCACCCGCACCTTGTCGTGGGGCTTGCCGCGCAGGCGCAGGCGCTTCATCTTGCCGTCGGCCCAGTCCAAATCGAGCTCGACGCCGCCCTTGGCGCGCACGCCGCGCAGCGCGCCTTCCGGCCACGCCTTCGGCAGCGCCGCGAGGATATGGATCTCGCCGCCCCAGGACTGCACCAGCATGTCCAGGATCGCCGCCGCGCCGCCGAAGTTGCCGTCGATCTGGAACGGCGGATGGGAATCGAACATGTTCGGATAGGTGCGCTCCGGCCCCAGCAGCCCTTGCAGGATCGAGTAGGCGCGCTCGCCCTCGCCCATGCGCGTCCACAGCGCCAGCCGCCACGCCGTCGCCCAGCCGGTGGATCTGTCGCCGCGCCTGTTGAGCGTGACCTTCGCCGCCGCGATCAGCTCCGGCGTGTCGCGCAGGTTGATTTGCTCGCTCGGATACACCGCGTACAAATGCGAGACATGGCGGTGCTGCTGCTCCGGCGCGCCGGCATCCCAATCCTCCAGCCATTCCTGCAACTGCCCCTGCGCGCCGATGCGGTCGGCCGGCAAGCGGGCGCGCATCGTCTCCAAGGTGGTGGCGAAGGCGCCATCGCCGTCCTTGAGCAGCGCATGGGCCTTGAGCGTCCAGCCGAACAGGTCGCGTACGATCTGGCGGTCCATGGCCGGGCCGGCGCAGGTGGCCACGCCGTTGTGATGCTCATTCTCGGGTGAGATCGACGGCGACGTGACCAGCCCCCTGCCCTGCGGATCCTCGACCAGCGTATCGACGAAGAACAAGGACGCCCCTTTCAGCAGCGGATAGATGCGGCGCAACCAGGCCTGGTCCGGGTTGTATTCGTAGTGCTCCCACAACGCCTGGCACAGCCAGGCGCCGCCGCACGGCCACATGCCCCATTTCGGGCCGTCGATGGGCGCGGCGGCGCGCCACAGATCGGTGTTGTGGTGCGCCATCCAGCCGCGCGCGCCGTAGCCCTTGCGCGCGGTGACGGCGCCGGTGACCGCCAAGTCCTCCACCATGCGCGCCAGCGGTTCGACGCACTCGCCCAGGTTGGCCGATTCGACCGGCCAGTAATTCATCTGGGTGTTGATGTTGATGGTGTACTTGGAGCCCCACGGCGGATTGGTTCCCTCGTTCCACAAGCCTTGCAGGTTGGCCGGCTGGCTGCCGGGGCGCGACGACGACATCAGCAGGTAGCGGCCGTACTGCACATACAGCGCCGCCAGCGCGGCGTCCGGGCGCGCCTCGACGGCGGCGATGCGTTCGTTGGTCGGCGTCGCGGCGGCGGCATCGGAACCCGCGCTCGAGCCGATCCTCAGCGACAGCCGGCGGAACAGCTTCCGGTGCGCGGCAAGGTGCTCGGCGCGCAAGCGCGCATACGGCTTGGCGGCGGCGGACTCGGTTTGCGCGCGCACGGTCTTGAGCGGATCGCCGCCGACATCGGCGTAGTTGATGTAGCTGGTCGCCGCCGCCACCAGCAGCGTCACCGTGCGCGCGCCGCGCACCTCGATGCGCTCGCCGCGCGTGGTGATCGTACCGTCGCCGACGGCCTTCACGCGCACCGCGTAGCGCAGCGCCGCCGGAATGCCCATCGATTCGATATTGCGCCCTTCGACCAGCAGCGCATCGCGGCCATCGGCGCGCACGGACAAGGTGGACGGCGGCTGGCCGGCGCGCGGCGGTTCGCGATAGTCCCACGGCGCGCCGATCGGCGCCGCCGCCTCTTTCCGCTGGCCTTCGTAGTCGGTCACGCCGTACTTGGCATCGGCTGGATGCCGGTAACCGAGATCGAAATCGAGCGTGCCGCCCTGCGCGGTCAGGCGTATTACCAGCACCTGGTCGGGCGCGCTGGCGAACACTTCGCGCAGGTGCCGCGCCTTGCCGTCCGTGAAACGGGTGGTGGCGATGGCAGTGTCCAGTTCGAGCGAACGCCGATAGCCGCCGGCGCCCGCGATGCCCGCGAAGTCGAGCAGCAGGTCGCCGGCCGCGCCGTAGGGCATCTGCTTCATCGGCGTGGCCATCATCGACGAGGAGATCAAATCCGCCGCCTCGGCGAACTTGCCTTGGTCGATCAGCTTCCTGACCGCAGGCAGCGCCTCCAGCGAACGCGGATTGTTCGGGTCGTACGGCCCGCCCGCGTACAGCGTGTCCTCGTTGAGCTGGATGCGCTCCTGGGCGACCCGTCCGAAGCACATCGCCCCCAGGCGGCCGTTGCCGACCGGTAGCGCTTCGACCCACGCGCCGGCTGGCCGTTGGTACCAAAGTTCGAGATTTTCACGGCCGCCGCCCGCCGTGGTGGCGACCACCGTGGCGCCTGCCAGTCCGGGAAACGCCATCGCCAACCCGGCCGACACCAGCAGCTGCCGCCGGCCTTCAGAAACACCGTTCGTCTTCTTGTTCAAGTCATCCTCCAGATGGAATCAATTATCCTTTTATTAAAACAAAGCAGCGTAACCGAATATTCAAGCCAATTGTAAAAACGACGAGCGCTCCCGACTCACTTGATGAATTTAATTGTCCGTGTTGAGAATTTTTGGAATGTCCCGCAAAGGCCGTCAAGTGCACAATCGGCAACACCACGTCTATCCCAGCCCCAACCAAGAAGTATCCACCATGAAAAAAAACCTCTGCGCACTGATCACCGCCGCCGGCCTGCTGCTGGCCGGCGCCGGCCATGCCGGCGTCATCGGTTTCGATGACATCGACACCGCCGGCGACTTCGCCAGCCTGAACGACATCAGCCCCTACGCCGGCCTGACCTGGAGCGACGGCTGGTACGCCGGCGACAACGGCCTCGACGGCTACGCCAATGCCGCCCGCTCCGGCACCCGCTACGCCGTCAACGGCTTCGGCGACGACGACATCAGCGTCGCCAGCGCCACCGGCTTCAACTTCACCGGCGCCTGGTTCGCCACCGCCATGGGCGGCGCCGACAAGGCCGGCTGGATCAACATCCGCGCCTACGACGCCGCCAACCAGCTCATCGGCACCACCGGCAACGTCGCCATCGGCGACAACTACCAATGGGTGGGCGCCGCCTTCAACAACGTCTCGCGCCTGAGCATCACGCGCGACACCGGCTGGTATGTGATGGACGACTTCACCACCGCCGGCGTCGCAGCGCCGGTGCCCGAGCCGGACACGATGCTGATGCTGGGCGTCGGCCTGCTGACGGTGCTGGGCCGGGCAATGTCGCGCCGCCGGTCGGCGCAGGCCGCCGGCAAGTCGTCTACTTGACTTCCATCTCGAACGGCGCCGCCGGCAAGTCCTCGGCGCTGTAGAGATTCACGTAGGGCGCGTCGGCCCAGGCATAGCGCACATGCGTGGTGCCAGCCAGGTTGGCGCCTTTCAAGGTCACCGTGTCGCCCTGCGCCACCGCCGGCACATACCGGCACGAGGCGCCGGCGCACGCCTCGAAGCCGATCGCCTGGCCGGCACTGTAGGTGCGCAAGCCGCCGCCGGCATTCTTGAACTTGATCAGCAAATCCTCGCCCGCCCGCGTCACCCCGGCCGCCTGCGGCCCGCCGGGCGCGACCGCCTCACCGTAGGCCAGCGCGCGCGCCGCCAGCGCCAGCCGCTCGCCGATCACGGCCTTCTGCGGTGGATGGATGTCGGTGCGGTCGCCGACGTCGATGGTCACGGCCAGGCCGGCCAGCGGGTCGTCGCGAACGGTTTTGGCCTGGGCCTCCCGCAAGCGCGCCCAGCCCGAGTCTACCGGTTTGATCGGGGCCGGACCGAACGACGACAGCTGGACCACCAGGAAGGGCAAGCGCGGCTGGCCGAAAGTCTTGCGCCAATCGGCGATCATCAGCGGCAGCAAGGTCTCGTATTCCTTGGCTTCGCCGGCGTTGGACTCGCCCTGGTAAAACGCCGCCAGTTTGAACTTGTAGCCGGTCAGCGGCGCGATCATGGCGTTGTGCAAGGTCGACAGGCTGGTCGGCACATCCCATGGCGCCGCCGGTATCGACAGCCCTTTCAAGCGCGTGCCCGCCTGGTATTTCCACAGGGCCGACAGGGCGATGAACCGGCCGTCGCCGGTCTTGACGCCGCGATGCTCTGGCTGCCCGGTCAACCCTCCGCCGCCGAGCACGC
Source organism: Oxalobacteraceae bacterium OTU3CAMAD1 (assembly GCA_024123915.1). Lineage (NCBI taxonomy): Bacteria > Pseudomonadati > Pseudomonadota > Betaproteobacteria > Burkholderiales > Oxalobacteraceae > Oxalobacteraceae bacterium OTU3CAMAD1. Next base: position 7,224,034 of record CP099650.1, read on the forward strand.
GCACGGCGATCACGTTGCGGCCGGGTTTGAACACGCCGGCCGGCACGGCATAGTCGCGCCACATCCACGCGATGTTGCCGCCACCGACGAACACCCCGTTGACCCAGGTGCTGTTATAGGTGTCGATGGGGCCGAGCTGGAGCTTGTTCGCCGCGCGCGCCTGCGCCTCGTCCAGGGTCACCGTGGTGCGGAACCAGGCGCCGCCGTCGAAGTCCGCCAGCGCCGGAATACCGGCTTCCTTCCACGATCCGTTCGGCGTCAGGCTCGGCCACGCGGAGTCGTCGAAGTCCGGCAAGCTCCACTTGCGCTGCGCCTTGGCCTGCGGATCATGTTCCTCCCACCATTGCTGGTGCCGGCGCGCCTCGTCGGCCATCGCCTTGGCCGGATTCGACGCCATGTCGGCCAACGCGTCGATTCGCCGGGCGTAGGCCGGCAGCGTCTTCAGCGACGACGCGCCGATCCAGCCCTGTATCGTGGTGCCGCCCCAGCTCGAATTAATGAAGCCGACCGGCACCTTCTGGCGCTGCTGCAAGCTGCGCGCCATGTAATAGCACACCGCCGAGGCCTCGCCGGCTGTCTTGGATGACACCACCTCCCAAGCCAGCGGCCGCTTCAGATCGTCCTGGAGGGCGGCGTCGCTGACAAGTTGAACGTTGACGAAGCGCAGGTCAGGATTGGCGGGGAAGTCGGGCCATGCGCCGGTGGAGAGCCGCGCCGGGAACGCCATGTTCGACTGGCCGCCGCACAGGTAGACGTCGCCGATCATGATGTCCTTGAGCGTGGTGGCGCCACCGTCGCCGCTGACGGACAGGGTGTGCGGTCCGCCGGCCGGCATCGCCGACAGGTTCAAGCGCCATTTTCCGTCCGCCGCCGCGATCGCCTCGGCGGTCTGGCCGCCCAAGCCCACCGTGACGCGCTGGCCAGGGCCGGCCGTGCCCCACACAGTCAATGGTTCGCCGCGCTGCAACACGGCATGGTCGCCGAAAATGGCCGCGAACGCAGGCGGCGGGGTCTGCGCCATCGCAGGAACGGCGATCGACGAGGCAAGCACAATGAAGAGCAGGCCGGCAACACGGCTACGAGGTGGACTTTTCATGTTGAGATGGACGGAAGTTTTCGCAGCATGCAGTGTGGCTGTATTTCCTGCCTTGGAACAGCTTTTTCCGATAGCGAAAACCGCCATCCGCAATTATATTTTTTACCAATCACGTCCCATCGCCCATCCCGAATAACAGTTTATAGACTGTATTTTGATATAACAGCCTTAGGGCTGTATTTTGGCGTAGAAAACAGGGTTTACCTTGTTTTTACATATAACAGGCTATAAACTGTAACCACTAGCATCAAACGGAACTGTATATGCGATTCCCTCTCCAAACCATTGATCAGTTAAAGCCGCTGATCCAGGGCTTTCGAAAGCGGGCCGGCCTGACACAGACGGCGATGGCTGAAAAACTGGGAATAACCCAGCAAAGCTATGCGCAAATCGAATCAAACCTGGGCTCCACGAGTGTGGAACGCCTCTACACGATTCTGCGCCTGCTCGATGTCGAACTCAATTTCTCGCCGCCGGATTCATCCAAGGGGGAGAGCCAAGGTGACGCGCGGATGGCTGCGCAAACTCGTGACGCCTATGTCGCCAAGAAAACAAAGACCAAAACGCCTGCAGCGAGGTCGATCAAGCTTCCACCACGAGCTATCCAGCAGCCCGACAAGACCAAATGGTGAACCATGGCGCGCGCACGTAACCGAGGCAGCCTGAACGTCTGGCTAAATGGCAGTCCGGTAGGAAGGTGGACCAATGCCGCCAACACCGCCACTTTCGAGTACTTCGACCAGTGGATCGAGCACGAGCAAGGACGTCCGCTATCGTTGTCCATGCCCTTCCGGGCGGACAACGCCGCCTATGCGGGCGACGTGGTGACGAACTACTTCGACAACCTGTTGCCCGATAGTGAACCCATTCGGCGGCGACTGGCCCAACGTCATCAAACCGGTGGAACGTCACCATTCGAACTGCTCGCCGCCATCGGCCGCGACTGCGTTGGCGCGGCCCAGTTGCTGCCGGTCGACCAAGCCCCGGACGACCTGTTTGGCGTCCACGGCGAGCCGCTCGATGAACAGCGGATCGCGAAACTGTTGCGATCCACCACGGCGCCCGCCGGAGGATTGGCCCGTGCGGAGCCAAACGCCGATCTTCGGCTCTCGATCGCCGGAGCACAAGAGAAGACCGCCCTGCTCTGGCGCGACGGACAATGGCTGCTACCGACAGGTAGCACGCCCACCACACACATACTAAAACTTCCGCTCGGCCTGGTTGGCGACATGCAGGCGGACTTTCGAACCTCGGTGGAAAACGAATGGCTCTGCTCGCAAATCATGGAGCTGTTCGGCTTGCCCATCGCGCGCACCGCGATCCTGCAATTTGAAGACCAGAAGGTATTGGCCGTCGAGCGTTTCGACCGCAAGAATTCCGACGACGGCACGTGGATAGCGCGCCTGCCGCAAGAAGACATGTGTCAGGCCACCGGTTGTTCACCGCTGCAAAAATATCAGCGCGAAGGCGGCCCGGGCATTGAACGTATCATGCAGTTGCTCTTCAGCTCCGATGCCGCGGAGACCGACCGCTTGAACTTTTACAAGACACAACTCATATTCTGGCTGCTAGTTGCAACGGATGGCCATGCGAAAAACTTCAGCATTGCCATACTGCCGGGAGGACGTTACCGCGCAACGCCCTTGTACGACGTGCTGTCCGCCCACCCCATCATTGGCACCGGAAGGAATCAGATCCAGCCGCGTGACGCCAAGCTGGCGATGGCGGTCCGGGGCAGCACCAATTACTACGAGGTCTACCGGATTCAACGCCGTCACTGGTCCGCGATGGCCCGGCGGGTGAACCTGGGCGCCCGGACAGCCGAAAGAGTCATCGGGGAATTGCTTGCCCAAACGCCGCAGGTCGTACAAGACGCCTACCGGAGAATTCCCGCAGGGTTTCCGCAAGACGTGGCGGACAGCATTCTGCAGGGCATGCTGCGGCAACTGGCGACGTTGCGGGGACAGCCGCCGGGTGGTTGAAGGAAAAGACGAGCGCGCCCGTCGTTCGCCGAATCGAGCCCAAACGTAGGGTTTTCCTTACTGCAATATCAGCCCAGGCCTATGCTTGCCGTTCGGATACGGCGGTACCCTGTTCTCCAGGATAGAGATCGGGGGCGTCAAGTGGCGGAGTTCAGAAATCGGCGGTGGTTGAACCGGACGTGGCCGTACGTGCTGGCCGCCGTCGTCCTGTTCACGCCGCCGCTGGCGCTGGCCCGGTCCGATCTGGACAAGCGGATTATCGGCCTGCGCGACCAGATCCGCCTGGCGCCCGAGCGGGCGCTGTTCCAATTGCTCGACCTGCAAAGCCGATACCGCACCGGACCGGCGCGCAGCCAGGCCGAGTTGCTGGTACAGATCAGCACCGCGCGCAGGCAGCTGCGCCAGTTCGACGCGGCCGAAGCGACCGCCACCCAGGCCATCGCCTATGGCCGCTCCCTTGGCGACGACGTCATCGTCGCCAAGGGAATGCTGGCCACGGCGGCGGTGGCGTACGAGCGCGAGGACTTCAAGGCCGGTCACCAGATGGTGTTCGCGGCGGAACAGCTGGCGTTGCGCGGCGGCGACAAGTCCTTACTGGTCGAGGCCGAGCTCGCCGCCGGCGCCGCCAGCATCGAGCAAGGCCGCTTCCCGACCGCGCTGGCCAAGTTTCAAGTGGCGGTCGACGCCGCGCGCCAGTTGCCGGACGACCCGATGCAGTTATTCTCCGCCGTCCGCGCGCTTAACGGCCTGTATGTCCGGACCAGGGAACGCGACAAGGCTTTCGCCACGCTGGGCGAGCTGGCGGCGATAACGGAAAAACAGGGCCTGCCGATCCAGATGGTATTGCTCAAGGCCAGCGAACACTACGTGGAGTCGGCCCTCGGCCAGCCCGAACGCGCCGTGCGCGCGCAACTGGACAGCCTGGCCCTGATACGCAAGCTGGGCACCAATTACCGGCTCAACGCCACGCTCAACAACCTGGCCGACGGTTATCTGAGACGGCGCGACTACGCGCGGGCGGCGCAGTACGCGGGCGAGGCGTTGCGGGTGGCGCAGGATGGCAACCCCGAGGGCAGCGACGCAACCGCGCTGGTGAACCTGGGCCACGCCTACCTGGGCATGGGACGCATCGCCGAAGGCAAAAAAAACTTTGAGGCCGGCCTGGCATGGTTCGAAAAGTCCAACAGTAAACCCGACCAGCAGGAAGCCTATCTGGAATATGGTCAGGCGCTTGAAAGAGCCGGCGACATGGCCGGCGCGGTGGCGGCCTACCACCGCGAGCGCGCCATTTCCAACGAGCTGTTCGAGATCCGGCGGCAGCAGGCGCTGCTGGAACTGCAGGAGCGCTACGAGGCGGACCGCAAGCAGCGGCAGATCGAGTTGCTCAGCAAAGAGAACGACAACCGCCGCCAGCAGCAACGCGTCTGGTGGCTGCTGGCGGCGCTGTTCGCGCTGGCGTCGGTGGTGGTCGGCCTGCTGTACCGCAAGGTGCGCCAGGCCAACGCCTGCCTGGAAGTCAAGAACTTCGAGCTGAAGGCGCAGTCGACCCTCGATCCGCTGACGGGGCTGTACAACCGGCGCCACTTCCAGGACACCATGGCTTGCCTGGGCGCGCACGACAAGCCGCCGGCCCACGCCGGCGGCGACGACATCGTCGGCGCCATGTTCCTGCTCGACGCCGACCATTTCAAGCAGATCAACGACACCTACGGCCACGCCGCCGGCGACGCGGTGCTGAAGATGATCGCCGAGAACCTGCGCATCGCGCTGCGCGAGACCGACATGATCGTGCGCTGGGGCGGCGAGGAATTCCTGGCCTTCATCCCCGCGCTGCCGCGCCACCGCATCGAGGAGGTCGCGCGGCGCATCCTGGCCGGCATCGCCGCGCAGACCGTGCGCCACCAGGAGTACGAAATCTCGGTGTGCGTCTCGGTCGGCTACGCCCCGTTCCCGCTGGCGCCGGCGGGCGTGCCGCTGTCCTGGGAGCGGGTGGTCAACCTGACCGACATGGCGCTGTACCTGGCCAAGGCGAACGGCCGCAACCGCGCCTTCGGCGTGCGCGGCTTCGACAACTTCCAGCGCACCTCGATGGAGGAGGTCGAGCAGGACCTGGAGCGCGCCTGGCGCGCCGGCTATGTGGATCTGAACCTGGTACTGGGCGGCGCGCCGGAGGCGCCGGCGCAAGACCACCACGTGGTCGCCTTGGGTGCTTAGCCTGGGCTGTCCATCCCATCCCGCAATCCATTTTTAACGTTTTGATCGAGAATCTCTGTATTTTTAACGTTTTCATCCAAAAAAGAATGTTTTGGGAGAGACTAGACCTGTTTAAACAAAAATGTTGCGGGGCTGAACATGGAGGCACTGGACAGAGCGGCGCGAGATCGTCGTGCCGGTGACGCTGCAACTGTGCGCCACCACGGCGCCCTGCATGCCGTCGGCGTGACGGCGAACATCGACGCGCCCGGTTAGAACTCTTCCCATTCGCCGCCGGGGGCGCCGCTGCCGGCGGTTGCCAGTTTCAGCGGCTTGGCGGCCACTTGGGGACGTGGCGCAGGGCGGCTCGCGGTGGCGGCCGTTTTGGCGGCCAATGCCGGCCGTTTGGCCACCGCCACCGCCGGCGCCGGCATGTCGACGCTCTCGCTGGTCTTGAACACGCTGACCAGCTCGGCCAGCCTGGCCGCCTGGTCCTGCAGCGCCTGCGAGGCCGCCGCCGCCTCCTCCACCAACGCGGCGTTTTGCTGGGTGGTGTTGTCCATCTGGACGATGGCCTGGTTGATCTGGTCGATGCCTTGCGTCTGCTCCTGGTTGGCCGCGCTGATCTCGCTCATGATGTCGGTGACGCTACGGATGCTGTCGACGATGCCCTGCATCGTCGAGCCCGCCTGATCGACCAGCGTGGCGCCGGCCTCCACCTGCTCGACCGAGGCGCCGATCAGGGCCTTGATCTCCTTGGCGGCGGCGGCCGAGCGTTGCGCCAGGTTGCGCACCTCGGAGGCGACCACGGCGAATCCCCGGCCCTGCTCGCCGGCGCGGGCCGCCTCGACCGCCGCGTTCAGCGCCAGAATATTGGTCTGGAACGCGATGCCGTCGATCACGCCGATGATGTCGACGATCTTGCTCGACGACGCATTGATCGAGCCCATCGTCTCGACCACCCGGGCCACCACCGCGCCGCCCTTGGTGGCGATGTCCGAGGCCGAGATCGCCAGTTGGTTGGCCTGGCGGGCGTTGTCGGCGTTCTGTTTGACGGTCGAGGTCATCTCCTCCATCGACGACGCGGTTTCCTCCAGCGAGCTGGCCTGCTCCTCGGTGCGCGACGACAGATCGAGGTTGCCCACCGCGATCTGGCGCGTGGCCGCGCCGATGCTGACGGTGCCGGCGCGCACCTGGTTGACGATGCCTTCGAGGCTGGCGCGCATCTCGCTCATGAAGAACAGCAAGCTCTGCTTGTCGTTGGCCTGCACCTCGACATGCACATTCAAATCCCCCTTGGCGATGTTGCGCACGATCTCGGCCGCATAGGCAGGGTCGCCGCCAAGCTGGGTCCGCACGCTGCGCAGCACGGCCACCACGATCAGGATGCTGAGCGCGATCGCGGCGGCGCTCAAGCCGATGATCCAGGCACGCGCGCCGTCGTACATCACGTTGCCGTCCGCGCTGGCCTGCCTGCCGCCGGCGACATTGAGCTCGACGAGCTTCAGCAAATCCCCGCTGGCCTCGTCGAACTGCACTTGCGAATTGCCGCGCACCAGGTTTCTCGCCTCGTCGTTGGCGTTGGCGCGCGACAGCTCCAGCACTTTCTTGTGTTCTGCCAGATATTCGTTCCAGTTTTTCAGGAACGCATCATACATTTTCCGTTCCTGCGGTGAGCTGATCAGCGCAGCGTATTCGGCACGGTTTTTCTCGAATTGCACCATCAGTTTCGCCATCTCCTGCTCGTACCGGCTCATGTCCCTGGCGTCGGCCGAGAGGATGTGCTGGAGCGCGGCGATGCGGAAGTCGGACGTGTTGGTGTTCATGTCCGAGGTGGCGCGGACGCTGGGCATCCAGTTGATTTCCATGTCGGTGGAGGTCTGGTTGACCCGTCCCAACTGCACGACGGAAAAGATGGCGACCACCAAGGTCAGCGTCAACACGGACGCGAACGAGACGATCAATTTGGTGGACATTTTTAAGCTGGAAAACCATTGCATGACATTGCTCCCCGTTTTTGATAAGGCTTGCAATTGCGGTGACCGGCGCTGTTGGAGGGATGATATGGATGTTGATCCAGATCACTTTAGTCCGAACATTGCTTGTAGTCCAGAAGTGAAATCGAGGTTGTGAACAGTCGGCAACACCCATCCCCGCATGTCGCCTCCGTCAAGCGAGTCCATGTATTCATTGGGTCGCTTTAATGTTGCATCCCGCTGTTAGCGGGCTCGCGGCCACTTGGCGTACACCGCCAGCGGGATCAGGAATGGATACAGGCTCCAGATCGCGCGGCCGTCCACCCGCACCGACAAGGCTGCGTAAGCAGGGGGCAATGCCATCAGCAACAGCATGGTTTTCAACGGCGTCAGCGACGGCGGAATGTGTTTCCAGCCGAGCGCCGCCAGCGGCACGACGATGACCGCCGCGCTGGCCACCGACAACAAGGTGCGCACGTCGTGCAACGCGGCCCACAACGTCCCCAGGCTGGGCACCCACAGGTAGCTGGGCAGGCCGGGCAACAACCACCACCGGACCAACAGCAGCCAGCCGGCCGCGACGGCCAACGCCGCGATGCCGGCGGCGATGCCGACGCGTCGAAACACCAGCAGCCACACCAGCAGCAGGATGTTTTCCTCGCGGATGGCGGTCGCGGCCAACGCGGCGCCGACGGCCAGCCACGGCTGGCCGGTGATCACGCCCAGCACGAACAGCGTGCGGGCGCACAAGGCGCCGGGGTCGGTCAGCAGGTAGGACGCGTACCAGAACGTCGGCACCGAGAACACCAGCAGCAAGCCGGCGAAGACGACCTGCCGGCGGCTCCCGCCGACGCGGGCGACGATCCACGACAGGGCGCCGGCGGCAACGCTGATCGCCAGCCAGTTGACCGCCGCGAAGGTGTTGCGCAACTCGCCCGGCAGGTACGCCGCCAGCGCCGGGATCAGCAGCCGGTAGGGAAATGGCGCGCGCAATTCGCTGAACGCCGCCTCGCCGCGCAGATACCTGGCGGTGTTGAAATAGGCCAGCGAGTCCTCGACCGTCCGGCCCCAATGCGGCTGCATCAACAGCAGCGCGGCGGCGCCGAGGAACGCGAACAGGACGCCCCAGTGGAGCGCGCGCCAGTCGGACATCGTGGGGTGGCGGGGCGCCGGGCGGACATGGTCTCCGGGGGCGCCGGTCTGGAAAGTAAAAAACATAGGGACGGTGGACTGGGCGAACGGGCGCCATCGGGAACAAGGGTGGCAATTATAAGATCGAAACCGCCGACTAGCTGTTTTTAACAACATTTCCGGAAATGTATCCCGGCCCGCATATGCCGCCCGGCATATGCCCTCCCCCCCGGTCGGCAGATTTTAGGTGTCGACAACCTCCCCATACTGTGTTCATCGGCAGCAAATCGAATGCTGCCGGCAAACCTGTCCGCAAGAATGGACTCAACCGTCGCACAATTTGAAGGAACTACCATCATGTTTAAATCGATCCGCACCGCAGCCCTGGTCACCGCCCTGTTCGCCACGACCGCCACCGCTTTCGCGGCCACCGTCGACACGGCCAAATACGGCACCACCGCGCCGGCGGCCGGCGCCCACCGCCAGATCGTGATCACGGAAAAGACCAAGCACGTCCGCGTGGAAAACGGCGAGACCGTGGAATTCAAGGTCAACGGCACCAGCTTCACCTGGCACTTCCAGACCTTGCATCACGAGACGTCGTTCGACCTGGCCAAGATCGCCCCGGCCGGCACGTTCAAGAAGAAGGTAACGGTCTACGTCGCCTCCAACCCGCTGTACCGCAGCTAAGCGGCAGCGTGGGTCCGGCCAGGCGGCCGGGCCCACATTTCACCTGAAACAACATCGAACGGATCAGTGCTCGCTGATCTTCGAGCCGTTCTCGCGCGGCATGTAGTGGTAGGTGCGCAGCTTGTGCTGGATGTCGATGGCCGGGTTCTTGAGCAGCTTGACCATCTCGGCGCCGGCCAGCAGCACCGGACCGTAGCCGTGCATCGCGTCGACGCTGACCGGACGGTTGTAGTAGTACACCTGGTCGCTGGCGAAGGTGGTGCCGACGCAGGTGCCTTCCACTTGTCCCTTGGCGTTGATGCGCGTGCTCAGGCCGATCCATCCGGCCTGGGCGATCGAGCCGTAGGTGGTCGGGCTGATCCAGCCCTCGTTGATCGCGTGCGCGTACACGTAGACGAAGATCGCGGTGGCCGACGTTTCCAGATACGAATCGTTACGGTCGAGCATCTGATGCCACAGGCCGGTGCCCGACTGCAGCTCGGCGATGCCGCGCAGGCTGGCGCGCAGCTGGGCCAGCACCTTCGGATAGGCTGGATGGTCCTTCGGCAGCACGTCGAGCAGGTCGCTCATCGACAACACCGCCCAGCCGTTGGCGCGCGCCCAGTAGAAGTGCGGCGCGTCCGGGTTGTTGGCGTTCCAGCCGTGCGTGAACAGGCCCTTGCGCTCGTTGAACAGGCGCTGGGCCATCGTCAGCACGTTGGAGGCGGCGTCGTCGAACCAGGCCTTGTCGCCGGTCAGGTGGCCCATCTCGGCCAGCGCCGGAATGCCCATGTACATGTCGTCGGCCCACAGCGACGAGGCCTGCGGACGCTGGCGCGCGAAGGTGCCGTCGTCGAGGCGGTACTGCTTCTTCTGAACGTAGCCGCTGCAGGTGTCGATCATCCCTTTCAGATCCGGGCCGACCTTGGCGAAGCGGGCGCGCACCAGCGCGGCGCACATCGAGCCGCTGTCGTCGAGCGAGCGCGGCTCCAGAAAGCGGGTGAAGCTGTTGGCCCGGCCCAGCTTGAACTGGGTTTCCTGCGCCTGGAAGTACGGCTGCGTGTCCTTGAAGAATTGCAGGTGGCGGCGGGTGACGTCGCTGTAGCGCTTGTCGCCGGTGACCTCGGCCGCCTTCAGCAAGCCGGAATGGATCACGCCCATCTCGTACACCATCAGGCCGAAGTCGCCGGGCGACTTCTCGAACACGGCGCCGGCGACCGGCTTCTTGAGGTCGGTGACCGGCTTGCCGGTCGCCTTGTCGACGATGCGGGTCGGCGTGATGCTGTCGATGTAGCCGCGCACGCGGTCGAGCGCGCCGACGATCTCGGCCTCGGTCGGCTTTTTGTAGGGGACCGGATAGGTGCCCTCGCCGGCGTCGTTGGCGCTTTTGTTGTCGGGGTTGCGGAACGGGCCGTCGGCGTGAACGGCGCCGGCGGCGAGGACGGCGGCCACCAGCAGGGCCAGTCGGCGAGGCAATTGCTTCATTGTCAACCTTTCTATTTATATCGGTAAAATTGAATCTCCGATACGAAGGCTAGGCAAGGTCGGGGATTACGTCAAGCACTAATTAAACGTTTACCTATCAGACCACAATTTCAAGTGGTCAGACCGCCTTCTGCGGCCACGCCCCCACTTGATTGAGCATGCCGAACCAGTCTTCCAGGTGCCAGGTGCGGGTGATGCGGTCGGCCGACAGATGGTGGAACTCGTGGATGGCGATGTCGATCGGCTTGCCGGTCGGCGCGATGCCGAGGAACTCGCCGAGATGGGTGCCGGTGATGCGCGCGCGCACGGCGGCGCGGCCGTCGCGACCGAAAATATCGAGGATCGTGATCTTCACGTCCGGGAAGGCGGTGGTGAACAGCCCGATCACCGGTTTCATGCCCGCCAGGCCGGGCTGCTGGTTCGGACCGAGCGGAATATCCTCCCAATCGACCGCCAATGCCAGGTCGAGCCGGTCGGGCTGCTTGTCGTTAAAGGCGCAGTAAAGGTTTTCGATGGCTTGCTGCTGGGCCGTGGTCAGGCCGTTGTCCTGGATGGTCATGGTGTGCTTTCGAGTGGTTGATGCGTTCACTTTAGCGGCGACGCGCGCACAACTCCAATCGATAATGGATATGCAGTAATATCCATGCTATGGATTTACATGGAATCGACCTCAACCTCCTCGTCGCCTTCGACGCCCTGATGTGCGAGCGCAACGTGACGCGCGCGGGCGTGCGCATCGGCCGCACGCAGCCGGCAATGAGCGCGGCGCTGGCCCGCCTGCGGCTGCTGCTGAAGGACGAACTGTTCGTGCGCAGCGCGGCCGGTCTGCAGCCGACGCCGCGCGCGCTGGAACTGGCCTTGCCGCTGGGCGAGGCGCTGGCCAGCATCCAGCGCACCCTGGACTTCACCCAGGCCTTCGACCCCATGAAATCGACCTTGCGACCAACCTTGGGGCTGTCGGACCACCCGGCCTTTGTCGTGCTGCCGCCGCTGCTCCAGCGGCTGGCGCGGGTGGCGCCGGGTGTCACGCTGCGGGTGCGCGCCTTCACCGCGCGCGAGGACGCGCTGGCGCTGCTCGACGCCGGCGAAGTCGACGCCGCCATCGGTGTGCCGGGCGGCAGCACGCCGCGCATTCCGACCGCGCCCCTGTTCGAGGAGCGCTTCGTCTGTGTGGCGCGCAAAGACCATCCGCTGGCGAACAACAAGACCGTCACGCTCGACGCCTTCCTGGCGCACCAGCATTTACTGGTGTCGCCGGAGGGCGACGGCGTCGGCCACGTGGACGTGAAGCTGGCGCAGCTGGGCCGCAAGCGCGACGTCGCCATCGCCCTGCCGCAGATGTACGCCGCGCCGGCGATCGTCGCCGCCAGCGACGTGCTGGCCACGATGATGGAAGGCGCGGTGCGGGCCAGCGGCCTGCGCGGCGCGCTGGCCGTGCTGCCGCTGCCGGCCGAGCTGGACTTGGCGCCGGTGCCGTTCGTGCTGCACTGGCACCGCCGCAACGACGCCCATCCGGCCCAGCGCTGGCTGCGCGAGCAGATCGCGCTGGTGTGCGGGCCATTACGCAACTGAAAATATCGTTCCGTGCGGGCACGGCGAAGCTGGGCACTTCGGCTACACTAGCTGGCATATTCCCAGCTGCGTCCGCCCATGCCCGAGAAGAACCTGCCCGAACTGATCACCCTGAAACGTCTGATCGACGAAGGTGGACGCCATCTGGAAGTGAGCACCCCTTGTACGGTGGCCATGGACGGCCGCCAGTTCCCCGTCTACACGATCGCCCTCGGCAATCCGAGCCCGGACGTGCCGGCGCTGGGTTTTTTCGGCGGCATCCACGGTCTGGAGCGCATCGGCACGCAAGTCATCCTGTCCTTCCTGGAGAGCCTGCTGGCGCGGCTGCGCTGGGACAGCACCCTGCACCAGCAACTTGAATCGATGCGGCTGGTGTTCATGCCCTTGGTCAATCCCGGCGGCATGTGGCAGGCCACGCGCTGCAATCCGCAGGGCGTCGACCTGATGCGCAACGCGCCGCTGAGCGCGGTGGAAAAAGTCCCGTTCATGCTGGGCGGCCAGCGCTACAGCCACCATTTGCCGTGGTATCGCGGCGTGGCCGGCGCGCCGATGGAGCCGGAAAGCCAAGCCGTCTGCGACCTGGTCGCGCGCGAACTGCTGACGCGCCAGTTCAGCATGGCGCTCGACTGCCACTCCGGCTTCGGCCTGCGCGACCGCATCTGGTTTCCCCACGCCCACACGGCCACGCCGATTCCGCACCTGGCCGACATCGGCGCGCTCGAGCAGTTGTTCACCCAGAGCTATCCCAATCATAACTACGTGTTCGAGCCGCAAAGCCGCCAGTACCGCACCCATGGCGACCTGTGGGACTACCTGTACCTGAACGGCACCACCGGCAGCGACCGCGCCTTCCTGCCGCTGACCCTGGAGATGGGCTCGTGGCTGTGGGTGAAGAAAAATCCGCGCCAGATCTTCGACCGCGTCGCCTTCTTCAATCCGACGGCGGCGCACCGCTTGCAGCGGGTGCTGCGGCGCCACCTGATCTGGTTCGACTTCCTGATGCGGGCCGCCAACAGCCATGGGCGCTGGATGCCGGAGGGCCTGGCGCGCAAGGTGCAGCACCGGCGCGCGCTGTCGCAGTGGTATCACACATGAGCATCGTGGCCGAGGACGCCGGCACCTGGGTGCTGTTGCGCGGCCTGATGCGCGAGCAGCGCCACTGGGGTCGCTTTCCCAACCAGTTGGCCGAGACGGTGGTCGGCGCCGAAGTCGTCACGCCCGACCTGCCCGGCAACGGCCAGCGGCATGCGCTGCGCAGCCCGACGACGGTGGCGGACATGGTCGCGTTCTGCCGCCAGGATCTGCTGGCGCGCGGCGCGCGCCCGCCCTATTCGCTGCTGGCGCTGTCGCTGGGCGGCATGGTGGCGGTGGAATGGGCCAGCCGCCATCCGGGCGAGTTGACCCGCTGCGTGCTGATCAACACCAGCATGCGTCCCCACAGCCGCTTCCACGAGCGGCTGCGCTGGCAAAACTATGGCGCCATCGTCAGGCAGTTGCTCGATGGCGGCGTCGACCAGCAGGAACGGCTGATCCTGCGCCTGACCAGCCGCCACGGCGACGCCGCCGAACGCGCCGGCCTGCTGAACCGCTGGCTGGGTTACCAGCGCGAGTTTCCCGTCACGCGCGCCAACGCGCTGCGCCAGCTGTGGTCGGCCGCGCGCTTCCGCGCCCCGGCGGCGCGTCCCGCCGTGCCGCTGCTGGTGTTGAGCAGCGCCGGCGACCAGCTGGTCGATCCGCGCTGCTCGCGCCGGCTGGCCGAGGCTTGGCAAGCCGAGCACCGCGAGCATCCCGACGCCGGCCACGACCTGCCCCTGGACGACGGCGCCTGGGTCGCCGGCCAGGTCGGAAAATGGCTGGCCGCCGGCAAAGCCGGGTAAAATACCGGCCCTATGACCTCGACCACACCGGCGATGGCATGCCGCCCGAACTGTGGCGCCTGCTGTACCGCCCCCTCCATCTCCAGCGCCATCCCCGGTATGCCCAACGGCAAGCCGGCCGGCGTGCGCTGCATCCAGCTCCAGGACGACAACCGCTGCGGCATCTTCGGCAGGCCGGAGCGCCCGGCCTGCTGCGGCGGTTTGCAGCCGTCCGCGGAAATGTGCGGCGCCAGCCGCGAGCAAGCGATGCTGTGGCTGGACGAACTGGAGCGCGCCACCGCGCCGGCCAACTGACGCCCCTTGGCGAAACATCCGTTACCAAGGAACGTAGTGCCAAACCCGCTGTCCAACCATGGGTGCCTTGCCGCGAGAGCAGGCACACTTACATGCGAGCGGCGGACCACATGGACAAAAAACACGAACACCGCAACGATGCCCGTACCGTCTTATTCGTCGACCCGAACGGCGACATCCTGACCTGGGACCGCGAAAGCGCCGCCGCGTTCGGATGGCCGGACGGCCAATCAAAAAACATCGCCGACGTGCTGGCGCCGGAGGCGCGCGAAGACTGGAAGCGCGACGCCGCCGCGCTGCTGTCGGAGGGCGGCAGCCGGACCGTCGACGTCGCCGCCGACGACGCGCGCCCGCGCCGCGCCCACATGCGGCTGTGGCCGCAGTACGCGCCGGACGGCCAACTGGCCGGCTGCGCCATCGATATCGCCGCCGCGCAGCCAGGCGGCCGGCGCAGGGCCGACATGATCGGCGCGCTGCCGCTCAGCGCCATCATCAAACTGTTTCCGGGAACCTTTTATGTGATCGACCGCGAAGGCCGCTTCGTGCTGTGGAACAGCAACCTGGAACGCATGACCGAAATGACGTCGCGCCAGCTCGAACGACTCAAGGTGTCACAGCTGTTCAACAAGGAGGACCGCGCCCGGGTCGAGGAAAATCTGCGCGCGGTGATCGACCAGAACCAGGAGGCGCTGATCGAGGCCAGCTTCGTCAGCCGCAGCGGCAAGGCCAGCACCTTCCTGATGTCCGGCACGCGCATCCGTTGCGAGGACGAGCATTACGTCTGCGGCATCGGGCTGGACATGACCCGCCGCCACGAACAGGAAATCCTGCTGCGCCTGCGCGAGCGCGCGCTGCACGCGGCCAGCAACGGCATCATCATCAGCCGCTGCGCCGGCAAGGACAATCCGATCGTCTACGTCAACCCGGCTTTCGAACGCATCACCGGCTACAGCGCGCAGGAAGTCATGGGCCGCGATTCGCGCTTCATGGCGGCGCCCGGACTGGACCAGGACGCCCGCATGCAGCTGCGCGAGGCCATCTGCGAGCGGCGCGAGGCCAACGTGATTTTCCGCAACCTGCGCAAGGACGGCGAGCTGTTCTGGAACGAGCTGACCATCACGCCGGTGCACGACGACAACGGCATTGTCACGCACTACATCGGGGTCATCAACGACGTCACCGCCGTCAAGCAGCGCACCTCGCACCTGGAACACCGGGTCAACCACGATCCCCTGACCGGGCTGGCCAACCGCAACCTGCTGTGGGACCGGCTTGAGCAGGCGCTGCATGTCGCCCAGCGCAACAAAACGCTGGTGGCGACGATGCTGATCGACCTGAACAAGTTCAAGCTGATCAACGACACCTTCGGCCACGAGGCCGGCGACGTGGTGCTGACCGCAGTCGCCAGGCGCATGCTGGCGTCGGTGCGCGACAGCGACACCGTCGCCCGGCTCAGCGGCGACGAATTCGTGCTGGTGCTGGCCAACCAGCCGTCGCTGCGCTACACCTTGCGCATGATCGACCGGCTGCGCGAGGCGCTGGCGGTGCCGGTCGCCTTCGACAGCACCGAGATCGCCATCGGCGCGGCCATCGGCGTGAGCATCTATCCGCACGACGGCGATTCCCCGGTCGACCTGGTCAAGGCGGCCGACATCGCCATGTACCACGCCAAATCGGCCGGCAAAAGCGATGTGCACTTTTATTCGGCGGACATGAAGTCGTCCTCGGACGCCAAACACAAGATGGAAGCGGACATGCGCGCGGCACTCGACAAGGACGAGTTCTTTTTGCTGTTCCAGCCGCGCCTGTGCACGCGGACCGATCGCTACGGCAGCGTCGAGGCGCTGCTGCGCTGGCGCCACCCCGAACTGGGGGTGTTGACGCCGATTTCGTTCATGGCCGAGGCCGAGGAGAACGGCATGGTGCGGGCGATCGGCGCACGCGTGCTCGATCTCGCGGTGCAGTTCCTGCGCGACATGCGCGACGAGGGCTTCGTCGATCTGGCGGCCTCCATCAATGTCGGCTACCGCGAAATCAGCCAGCCGAACTTTATCGCCGACATCCATCGGCGCTTGATGGACGCCGGTTTGCCGGCCGACAGCCTGGCACTGGAAATCAACGAAAAGAATTTGGTGCGTAACCTGCAACTGAGCCGCGATGTAACACGGCAAATGCATGACGCCGGCATTAAACTGTCCATCGACGAGTTCGGCAATGGTTTTACCAGCTTGAGCAACCTGCCCGCGCTGGGGGCGTCTCACCTGAAACTAAACAAGACGGCGGTCAGCGGGATTTCCCAGGACGGCGACCATGGCACGCTGGCGACCATACTGATCGACGTCGGCCACGATCTGAAAATAGAGGTGGTCGGCACGGGCGTGGAGACGGAACTGCAAGCGGCGTTCCTGCGTGAGAACGGCTGCGACGAACTGCAGGGCAGCTTTATCAGCCACCCGCTGGCGGCCAGCGCCCTCAAACCGCTACTGGTGCCGCATTCCCGGCGCACCTAGCGCACCGCCATCTGCGACAACAATTGCATCAGCTGCGCATACACGCGCGCGTAGAATTTCGCCCGGGACTTGGACGCGGGCGCCACGGACGGCGTTTGCGGGCATGCGGCCACACCGTTACGGGGGACATTGGACGACGGAGTGGAATGGGACATGATGCCTCCTGGCTGGTTCATTGACGCCTCTCCCATCGATAAAATCTTACTCATGGAGTTTCAGCGGCGTATGGGGTATATTTTCATCCCGCATGCACGCGCGATCAAACGAGTTATTTTCGATTGATGCATAAGAAAAATTTAGCCTCAGGATGCCATGAACAAACCGTTGCGCTCCCTGTCCGGCCTCGTCGACTTCGACTGCGCGGCCCGCTGGGGCAGTTTCAAGCTGGCCGCACAGGAACTGCACAAGACGCCGGCGGCGATCAGCCTGCAGGTCAAGCAGCTCGAGGCCGCGCTCGGCTTCGAGCTGTTCATCCGCCACCCGCGCCACATCACGCTGACGGAAAAGGGGCAGGAGCTGGCCGTGACGGTGCGCCGCGTGCTGGGCGAGCTGCGCGCCAAGGTCGAGGCGCTGCGGGGCGACGACGAGGAGAAAATCCTGCGCATCTCGACCACCCATTCGCTGGCGATCAAATGGCTGGTGCAGCGCATCGACCGCTTCACCAAGCTGTATCCGGAGCTCGATATCCGCATCGACTCGACCGACCGGCTGGTCGATATGAACGACGACAACACCGACGTCGCGCTGCGCATCACGGAGGTCGACAACGACGATCCCGACTTTCTGTTCCACGTGCGGCTGGTGGCGGTCTACAGCCCGTCCTTGCTGGCACAAGGCGAGACGGCGCTGACCCCGGCCGACCTGCGGCGCTTTCCGCTGCTATACGAGGACTCCACCGAAAATTGGATCAGGTTGCTGCGCGATCACGGCTTGCTCAAGGGAAAGCACGACTTTTCGCGCTCCTACACCAACGCGGCGGTGCTGGTGCAGGCGGCGCTGGCCGGCCACGGCGTCGGCCTGACCCATTACACCATCGCCTATGAAGACATCCGCAGCGGCGCGCTGAAGATGATCCCCGGCTTCACCGCCACCTACGGGCGCGGCTACCGGCTGCTGGTCAACCCCGGCAAGCGCGGGATGAGCAAAGTTGCCCACTTCAGCGCCTGGCTGCGCGCCGAGATCGCCGAGGTCGAACGGTCATTCGATTGACGCCGCGCGGGGAATGGGCTACCTTTTGCGCAGTCAATATCCCCCGGGCGCCGCATGACCGCATCACTCCGTGCACTACTCCCCCTCCTCGCCGGCGCGCTGCTGGCGGCGCAGCCATCAATGACCACAGCGGCGGCGACGGCGGAGCCGGCCCAACGCACGCTGCGCTTCGTGCAAAAGATCGAAGACGCACCCGCCCAGTCGGGTCCGCGCAAGGGCGGCTTCCAGGAGGCCTTGGGCAACGCGCTGGGCAAGCAGCTGGGCATGAAGGTGCAGTTCCTCGGCCTGCCACGCAAACGCATGACGAGCGCGCTCGAATCGGGTGACGGCGACATCGTCTGCGGCTATCTGCCCGCCTGGTTCAAGGGCGACTTCAACTGGAGCCGCACTTTCATCCCCACCTCCGAGGTACTGATCGCCTCGAAACGGGTGCCGGCGCCGGCGTCGATCGAGGCCGTGCGCGGCAAAACCGTCGGCACCGTGCTCGGCTTCCACTACCCGGACATCGAACAAAAGCTCGGCGCCGACTTCGTGCGCGACGACGCTCCATCGCTCAACCTGACGGTGCGCAAGTGGCAGGCCGGGCGCTTCGACTATTTCCTGACCACGGGCCAGTCGATCGAGAAGCAATTCCCCCACGGCGAGCTGGCGGCCGGCTACAACCTGCTGGTCGTCAGCGAGGTCAAGAGCGGTTGCGCCGTTTCGCGCAAGGGCCACGTCACCGTGGAACAGGTCAGCGCCGCCCTCGACGCGCTGGAGAAAAACGGCGAAATGACGCGGTTGCTGCGGCTGCGCTGACCGCCATTTTTACCGCACTGCGACACCGCCCCGCGCGACGCGCGGCGGCGGGCTTTCAACCCGCAAAGCCAGGCGGGGTCGTACCCCAAGGGGTACGCCCCCTCACCACTGGTGCGCGCTCCGCCCTCGGGGGCGCCGGGTTGCGACTTTTTATGTCGCACCGCACAATTTCGTATTACGGTTGAGTTAGATTACGAAAAGACAACGCCGAACATGGTAAGCTTCGACCCCGGCGGCACAAACATCGCGTCTTTCCCTCAAACTCCCTCGCGTAACTACTTAATTACATGGATATTGTTCTCGCACTAAAAGCCATCATCATGGGCCTGGTCGAAGGTTTCACGGAATTCCTGCCGATCTCCTCCACCGGTCACCTGATCCTCACCGAGCACCTGCTGGGCTTTCAGGGCATGGAAGAACAAATGAACGTCTTTGAAATCGTGATCCAGGCCGGCGCCATCTTCGCCGTCTGCTGGGAGTACCGCGCCCGCATCGCCAAGGCCTTCGCCGGCGTGACCTCCGACCGCGCCCAGCAACGCTTCGTCCTCAACATCGGCATCGCCTTCCTGCCGCTGGCCGTGCTGGGCCTGATCTTCGGCAACCTGCTCAAGACCTACCTGTTCAAGCCGGTGCCGGTGGCCATCGCGCTGATCGTCGGCGGCATCATCATCCTGCTCGTCGAGCGCCACGCGGCGGCCAACCCGGTCAGCGTGCGCGTGCGCTCGGTCGAGGACATGACGCCGCTCGACGCCTTGAAAATGGGCATCGCCCAAGCGTTCGCGCTGATTCCGGGCACCAGCCGCTCCGGCTCGACCATCATCGGCGGCATGATGTTCGGCCTGTCGCGCCAGGTGGCCACCGAGTTTTCCTTCCTGCTCGGCATTCCGACCCTGCTGATCGCCTCCGCCTATTCGCTGTACAAGGCGCGCGCGCTGCTGTCGGTGTCGGACCTGCCGATGTTTACCCTTGGCACCGTCGCAGCCTTTATTTCCGCTTTCTTCTGCGTGCGCTGGCTGCTGCGCTATATCGCCACCCATACTTTCACGATATTTGCGTGGTATCGCATCGCTTTTGGCCTGCTGGTGCTCATCACAGGTTACACTGGCGTGATCGTCTGGAAGGACTAACTTTTTGAGTAGTTGCAGTGGCATCATGAATCACCAGGAAAATAACGAACGCGCCCTCGACCTGCTGCAAACCGTGTTCGGCTATCCGGCGTTCCGCGGCCAGCAGGCCGAGATTGTCGGCCACGTCAGCGGCGGCGGCGACGCGCTGGTGCTGATGCCCACCGGCGGCGGCAAGTCGCTGTGCTATCAAATTCCGGCGCTGGTGCGCGACGGCGTCGGCGTGGTCATCTCGCCGCTGATCGCGCTGATGCAGGACCAGGTCGACGCGCTGGCCGAGGTCGGCGTACGCGCCGCCTTCCTGAACTCCACCCAGACCTACGAGGAAGCCCAGCGCATCGAGCGCCTGGTGCGCACCGGCGAGATCGACCTGGTCTATGTCGCCCCCGAGCGGCTGATGACGGACCGCTGCCTCAACCTGTTCCAGGCCTCGAAGATCGCGCTGTTCGCCATCGACGAGGCGCATTGCGTCTCGCAGTGGGGCCACGATTTCCGGCCGGAGTACATCAAGCTGTCGGTGCTGCACGAGCAATTCCCCAACGTGCCGCGCATCGCGCTGACCGCCACCGCCGACCCGCAAACCCGCGCCGAAATCGTCCACCGCCTGCAACTGGGCGACGCGATGCAGTTCGTGTCGTCGTTCGACCGCCCCAACATCCGTTACCAGATCGTTGAAAAGGCCAACGGCCGCAAGCAATTGCTCGACTTCATCACCACCGAGCATGGCGGCGATTGCGGCATCGTCTACTGCCTGTCGCGCAAGAAGGTCGAGGAAACCGCCGAATTCCTCAACGAAAACGGCGTGCGCGCGATGGCCTACCACGCCGGCATGGACCACGCCAAGCGCGCGGCCAACCAGGCCAAGTTCCTGCGCGAGGAAAACATCGTCATGTGCGCCACGATCGCCTTCGGCATGGGCATCGACAAGCCGGACGTGCGTTTCGTCTGCCACCTGGATCTGCCGAAAAGCATCGAAGGCTACTACCAGGAGACCGGCCGCGCCGGCCGCGACGGCGCCCCAGCCAATGCCTGGATGGCCTACGGCTTGCAGGACGTGGTGCTGCAGCGGCGCATGATCGACGAATCGGAAGCCGACGAAACCTTCAAGCGCGTGCTGGGCAACAAGCTCGACGCGATGCTGGGGCTGTGCGAAACCCTGAGCTGCCGGCGCGTGCGCCTGCTCGACTACTTCGGCGAGCGCTCCGGCCCGTGCGGCAACTGCGATACCTGCCTGATTCCGCCGGTGTCCTTCGACGGCACGGTGCCGGTGCAAAAGCTGCTGTCGGCCGTGTACCGCGTCGACCAGCGCTTCGCCGCCGGCCACGTGATCGAAGTGCTGCGCGGTGTCGAGACGGAACGCATCAAGACCTGGCACCACGATTCGCTGTCGGTGTTCGGCATCGGCGCCGACCGCAGCGAGCAGGAATGGCGCGCGATCCTGCGCCAGGCCATCGCGCTGGGACTGGTGACGGTCGACCACGAGTCATACAGCTCGCTCAAGCTGACCGACGCCGCGCGTCCGGTGCTCAAGGGCGGACAGAAGGTGCAGCTGCGGCAGTACCAGAAACCGGTCAAGCAGAAAAGCGCCAGCCGCGCCTCCAAGGGGTATGTGGAGAGCGACCTGTCGACCGGCGAGCAGGCCATCTTCGACAAGCTGCGCTGGTGGCGGGTGGAGACGGCGCGCGCGCACGACGTGGCGGCGTACATCATCTTCAACGACGCGACGTTGCGCGAGATCGCCAAGGCGCGTCCCACCACCCTGTCGGACCTGCGCGGCATCTCCGGCGTCGGCGAAAAGAAACTGGCCTCCTACGGCGACGAGATCGTCGCCATGATCAGCGAAATGGAGTAAGCATGCACCCGTCGGCGGTTTTTCATCGTTCGCTCGCGCAGTTGTGCGGGATGTTGGGCAAGATCGAGGCGGCCGAGGGTGAAGCCGGCGTTGGCGATGGTTTGCTGGCGGCGCGACTGCACGAGGACATGCTGCCGTTCGCGCAGCATGTGAGGGCCACCGCCAACTTCGCGCTGCGCGGCTGCTGTCCGTTGGCCGGGGTGCCGGTGGTCAGCTTCAATGGCGACGAAATCTCGTTCGCCGGGTTGCAGTGGCAGGTGGTCGAGACGATGCGCTTTATCGCCGACATCCCGCCGTCGCAATTCAATGGACCGGCCGACCGTATCTGCAACGACCGCGCGGGGTTCGCCGACCTGGCGCTGCCGGCCGACGAATACCTGAATTTGTATATCCTGCCGAATTTCTATTTCCACCTGAGCATGGTGTACGCGATCGCGCGCAGCCGTGGGGTGGCGATCGGCAAGGGCGATTTCGATGGGTATCACATCTACGCACCCGGATTTTCGTGGGAAAAACCCGCATAGCCATGCGGGGTCGTACCCCGTACGGGGTACGACCCCTAAGAGGCGGCGCTAGCGTCGAGGCGAAAGTTTAACGGGTTGTACGGCCTACGCCACGACACTCCGGTATCGGCTCGGCGGCGCGCCCACGCTGTCGCGGAAGCGGTGACTGAAATGGCTTAAATCCGCATACCCGCACGCATCGGCGATCTGCTGCAAGGGCTGGCTGGTGGTCTTCAACAACCGCCGCGCGTGCTCGATGCGCCGCTGCGCCACCCAAGCCGACGGCGGCATGCCGAACGAAATCCTGAACATGCGCGCCAGGTGATACTCCGACAAGCACGCCAGCTGCGCCAACGTCCCCAACGAAATTTGCAGCGCCAGATTGGCCTCGATATAGTCGGCCAAACGGCGGCGCACCACCGGCGCCAGCCCGCCACGCACCCGCTGCGCAGGCGCCGGCATCGATTGCGACAGCAGCAGATGGCTCAAGGTCTCGTGCGTCACCTCGTTGGCGCGCAGCTGCGCGTCCGGCCCCTCCCACGACATTTCCGCCAGCCCCGCGCACAACGCGCCGATGCGCTCATGCTCGAAATAGGTGCGGTCGGCCAGGGTCAGTTCGCGCGGCTCGCGGTCCAGCTCCACCACCGCGCGCCGCGTGAAATGCTCGGGCAAAAAATAGACGTGCAAGAACCGCAGCGGCCCGCGCACCATCCAGCTCGACTCGTGCCAGTCCGGCAGCGTGCAAAGCCGCTCCGGCGCGCCGTAAAGTCCCGGCAGCTCCCCGCGCTCCGTACGATAACCGCCGCCCATGTAGTACGACAGCGTATGGTGTCCCGGCTTGTTGTAGCTGGTCTCGGCGATCTCGGTGTCGCGCCGCCAGATGGCGACCGCCAAATCATCCCCAAGCCAGGCGAAACGCTCCAGCTGCGCGTCCGTCTCCGACATCGTCCGGAACACGGCGTGCGAAATCAGCCCGTCGGGCGCGGGCGATAGCGAATTGGGAGAGGAACGTGCTGGCATGATGGGTAAAGTCTAGCACGGGCGGCTCCCACCGCCTCGGCCCCGCCGCGAAATGCGCAATTTCAGACAAGCCGCCGGCGGCGCCGCTCCGGCATGCTGACGACATGAATATCTTCCTTTACCTTCTGACTGTCCTGATCTGGGGGACCACCTGGATCGCCATCACCTTCCAATTGGGCGTGGTGCCGGCGCCGGTATCGATCGCCTATCGATTCTGGCTGGCGGCCGCCGTGCTGATGGCCTTCCTGCTGATCACCCGCAAACCCTGGTGGCCGCCGCGCCAGGCCTGGCCCTATCTGTTCGCGCAAGGCATCGCGCTGTTTTGCCTGAACTTCCTGTGCTTCTACTACGCCAGCCAATGGGTCACCAGCGGGCTGGAAGCAGTGGTCTTCTCCACCGCGCCGCTGTGGAACGCCATCAACGGCCGCATCTTCCTCGGACGGCCGATCCGCCGCCAGGTGATGATGGGCGCCCTGCTCGGCCTGTGCGGCATCGTGCTGCTGTTCGCGCCGCAGATGGCCGGCCACTGGAACGACAGCAAGGTGCTGTTCGGCCTCGCGCTGACCCTGGCCGGCACCTTGTGCTTCTCGTGCGGGAACCTGCTGTCGAGCCGCATGCAGTCGCTGGGCCTGACGCCCGCGCTGACCAACACCTGGGCCATGCTGATCGGCTCGACCACCCTGGGCGTTGCGGCGCTGGCGATGGGCATGCCGTTCGCGCTCGATCCGTCGCCGCGCTATCTGGGCGCGCTGCTGTATCTCGCCATTCCCGGCTCGGTGATCGGCTTTACCGCGTATTTACTGCTGGTCGGCCGTATTGGACCGGACCGCGCGGCATATTCCACGGTATTATTCCCCATCGTGGCACTGACCATTTCGACCATTTACGAGGGCTACCACTGGACGCCGCTGGCCTTGAGCGGGCTGGCGCTGGTGTTGGCGGGGAACCTGCTGGCGTTTCTGCCGCTGGCGCCGCGCACCAAACTGATGGAGGCCGCATAACCCGGGGGATGCATGACCAGCAGGGCTTATTTCGCAGGACTGACAATACTGGCCGCTTTTTCAGCGTACGCCGTCGAACCAGCCGCCGATACCATTTACCGCAACGGCTATGTTTATACCGTCGACGCCAAGGACAGCGTGCATGAAGCGCTGGCCGTGCGCGCCGGCCGCATCGTCTACGTCGGCGACAACGCCGGCGTCCTGCCGCTGACCGGCAAAGCGACCAAGGTCGTCGACCTGAAAGGCCGCATGCTGATGCCCGGCCTGGTCGACGGCCATATGCATCCGCAATCGGGCGGCAGCCGCCTGCTCAATTGCAGCCTCGATTACCAGGCACTGACCGTCGCCCAGTTCCAGTCGCGCATCCAGGCCTGCATCGACAAGGACAAGCGCAGCGGAAAACCCTCCGGACCCGACCGCTGGCTGGTGGTGGTCAACTGGTTCCAGCAAGGGATGCTGCCGGAAGGCGTGGAAACCACCGCCGCCACGCTGGACGCGCTGAAAACCGACCGCCCCGTCCTCGTCCGGTCTTCCTTCGGCCACTCGGTGCAGCTGAACTCCAAGGCGATCAAACTGGCCGGCATCACGCGCGACACCAAAGACCCGGCGGGCGGAAAAATCACCCGCGATGCCAGTGGCAACGCCACCGGCCTGCTGGAGGACGCCGCCCAGGACATGGCGATGAACCTTCTACCGCCGCTGACGGTGGCCGAGAACCTGGCCGCCTCCACCGCCGCGCTGGCGGCGATGCGCAAGCAAGGCATCACCTCCTTCCTCGACGCCTACACCGATCCGGAGACGATGACCGCGTTCACCGACCTGCACAAACAGGGCAAGCTGACCGCGCGCGCCCATTTCGCGGTGCTGGTCGATCTGGACAAGGGCGCGACGCCGCAAAGCGCCGTCGCCGACCTGCTCAAGCAGCAGAAGCAGTTCGACCAGGGGCCGACCACGGTCGCGCCGTCAATGCAGGTGCGCCACGCCAAACTGTTCATGGACGGCGTGATCTCGGCGCCCGCCTTCACCGGCGCCATGCTGGAGCCTTATCTGGTCAACAAAGGCACGGCCGACAAGCCGGACTGGCAACCCGGCGCCAGCAACGGGCCGGCCAGCTACTTCACCCAGGAGGCGCTGAGGACCACGCTGACCGAACTGGCCAACGCCCGCATCGATCCGCACATCCACGTCGATGGCGACCGCGCCGTGCGCGAGACGCTGGACGCGATCGAATACCTGCGCACCACGCCGGCCGGCAAGGACGTGCGCCCGGCGCTGGCGCACGACGAAATCGTCGACCCGGCCGACTATCCGCGCTTCGCCAAGCTCGATGTAACGCCGGTGCTGTCGTTCCAGTGGGCCAAGCCGGCGCCCGACACCGTCGGCGCATTAAAGGACTATATGGGGCCGGCGCGCTACGCCACCGTCCAGCCGCAGGCGCTGCTGCTCGACGCCGGCGCCCGCATCGCCTATGGCAGCGACTGGCCGGTCGATCCGCTGGACGAATGGTTCGCGCTCAAGGTGGGCGTGACCCGCACCGCCGCCCCGGACGCCGGCAAGGAATACGCAGGCCGGCTTGGCAAGCAACCAGGCCTCCCGCGCGCCGCCGCGCTGCGCGCCATCACCATGAACGCGGCGTACACGCTGCGGCAGGAGGCGCTGACCGGCTCCCTGGAAGTGGGCAAGCTTGCCGACATGATCGTCCTGGACCGGAATTTCTTCACGATCCCGGCGCAGGACATCGCCAACACCAAGGTGCTGCAGACCGTCGTGGGCGGCAAAATTGTGTATCAGGCCAAGGGCATGCGTTAAGATGTCGGCCTCACACGCCAGCACTTGAACAGACCCGCCATGCAACTCGCCATCTCCCTGTTGATCATCATCGCCACCGCGCTGGTGGTCTATGCGATCATCAAGACCAATCCCGCCAAGCCGACGGTGCTGCCACCGCGTCCGGCGACGCCGTACGAGCCGAAACTGCCGGACGCGCCGGCGGCGCTGCACTGGTCCGACGACGGCCGCTTCCTGGTCGAAGTGGTCAACGAGTCGCGCTATCAGCACACGCTGAAGGAACTGGCCGGCGACCATGGCGACCACCAGGCCAGGGTGCCGTATCTGGCCACGCTGGTGCCCGACGACGCCAATCCGTATGAAAGCGCCGCCGTCGCCGTCTTCCTTAACGGCCGCATGGCCGGCTACCTGTCGCAGAAAGCCTCGCTGGCGTTCCGCGCCAACCTGAAACGAGAGGAAGTCGCCGACCGGATCACCACCTGCGACGCGCAGGTGCGTGGCGGCGGCGTTTGGAAAAACGGCCGCCTGTCGTATGTCGTGGTGCTGGATATGGAGACGCTGGAGGCGTGATGAAGTCACTGGCCGCACTGATGTCAATAACATTCGCGATGGCGGCCGGCGCGGCCGCCGGCCAGACCTTGATCGTGCACTACAGCGAACGGGCGGGGATCCACTACACCAACCAGCAAGGCCAGTTGGCCGGCGACGCGGCCAAGCCGGTGACCGAGGCTCTAACCGCCGCCGGCATCGCCTACGAAATCCGCCGCACGCCGGCCAAGCGCCAGCTCGTGCTGCTCAAGGAGAACCGCGAGCCGGCTTGCATGATGAGCTGGGTCGATATGCCTGGGCGCGACAACAAGGGAAAATTCTCCGACGTGATCTCGCGGGGCGAGTACGAACGCCGTCTCTGGTGCAGCAAGATGGTGCCGGACGATGTGATCAAGCGCTTCAACGCGGCGCTGGCCGCGCAGGCGAAATAACTACTTCTTGGTGAAGACCAGGTCCCACACGCCGTGGCCCAGTTTCAGGCCACGGTTTTCAAACTTGGTCAGCGGACGGTAGGCCGGCTGCGCCGCGTAGGCGTCGGCGGTGTTTTGCAGGCCCTCTTCGGCGCCCAGCACTTCCAGCATCTGCACGGCGTAGTCTTCCCAGTCGGTCGCGCAGTGCAGGTAGCCGCCCACGGCCAGCTTTTGCACCAGCAGCTTGACGAACGGCGCCTGGATCAGGCGGCGCTTGTTGTGGCGCGCCTTGTGCCACGGGTCCGGGAAGAAGATATGCACGCCGTGCAGCGAGCCGTCCGGGATCATCTGGTTCAGCACCTCGACCGCGTCGTGCTGGATGGCCTTCAGATTGGTCAGTCCCTGTTCGTCGATCAGCTTGAGCAGGCTGCCCACGCCGGGCGTATGCACTTCGACGCCGATGAAGTCCTTCTCCGGCATCGCGGCGGCGATGTGCGCGGTCGTGCCGCCCATGCCAAAGCCGATTTCCAGCACCACCGGCGCCTTGCGGCCGAACACCTGCTCGTAGTCGAGCGGCGCCTTGGTGTAACCGATCATGAACTTCGGCCCCTGCTCCTCCAGCGCGCGCGCCTGCGCGGTCGACAAGCGGCCGGCGCGGGTCACGAAGCTGCGGATGCGGTGTTCGGTTGGGTCGTAGAGCATCGGCCGCGCCGGGCCGTCTTTAGGGGTTTCGGAAGACATGATGGAAGCTGGTGGATAAGCTGATAAATAATGAGGCAGCATTATATCAGTGCGCCCAGAACGTAACCCCGCAGGTCGATCAGTCGCGGGGTCGTACCCGACGGGTACGACCCCTCTGACGGTGGCGGGTTAAACGCCCGGGGGCCGTCAGCAAATGATTGACACTCACAGGGAGTTGAGGTCTAATCGTGAAAAGAGGCGTGAAATCGTTTTCAAACGTCAAAATGCCCTCCCCGCCCCGTATCCAACCTGCTAGAACGACAAAAATGACCGATTTCACGCAATTCCCACCCTCGTTTACCTGGGGCATCGCCACCAGCGCATTCCAGATTGAAGGCGGCGCGACCGCCGACGGCAAAGGTCCGTCGATCTGGGATACTTTCAGTCACACCCCCGGCAAGATCATCGACGGCACCAACGGCGACGTCGCCTGCGACCACTACAACCGCTACCCGGAAGACGTGGCCATCATGGCCAGCCTGGGCGTGGACGCCTACCGCTTCTCGATGGCGTGGTCGCGCGTGCAGCCAACCGGCAAAGGCGCCTGGAACGAGGCCGGCTTCGCCTTCTACGACCGTCTGCTGACCGAACTGGAAAGCAAGGGCATCGACGCCCACGTGACCTTGTACCACTGGGACCTGCCGCAAGGCCTGGAAGACGAAGGCGGCTGGCTCAATCGCGACACCGCTTATCGCTTCGCCGACTACGCGGCCGAAGTGGCGCGCCGTTTCGGCAATCGTCTGAAAACGATTGCGACGCACAACGAGCCATGGTGCACGGCCAACCTGGGCTACGGGAATTCGCAGTTCGCGCCCGGCGTGACCGACCTGAAAAAATCGGTGCAGGTCTCGCACCACCTGCTGCTGTCGCACGGACTGGCGATGCAGGCGATGCGCGCGGTCGGCAGCTCGGCCAAGCTGGGCATCGTCCTGAATCAGTGGACCGCCGACCCGGCCACCGACAGCGCGGCCGACATCGCGATGGCGGAATTCGAATACGCCCGCTCGGTGCAGTGGTTCATGGATCCTATCTTCAAGGGCAAATACCCGCAGCTGGCGCTCGACACCTACGGCGCCAACGGCCCGGATATCCACGAGAACGACTTCAAGGACATCCAGCACCGCATCGACTTCCTGGGCGTGAACTACTACTTCCGCTCCTACTGCAGCGCCGAAGTGCCGCCGCGCCAGCCGGAAGCGAAACTGGGCAAGACCGACATGGGCTGGGAGATCTACCCGGACGGCCTGACCGAGCTGCTGCTCAAGCTCCACGACGAATACGAACTGCCGCCGATCTACATCACCGAGAACGGCATGGCCAATCCGGACACCGTCGTTGACGGCGAAGTGCCGGACGAAGCGCGCATCGACTTCGTGCAACGCCACCTGAAGGCGCTCAACGACGCCCGCCTGCAAGGCGTGAACGTGCAAGGCTACTTCCTTTGGAGTTTGCTGGATAACTTCGAATGGAACTCGGGCTACGCCAAGCGTTTCGGCATCGTCCATGTCGACTACGCGACGCAGAAGCGCACCTTGAAGCACAGCGCCCTGTGGTACCGCGATTACCTGGTGCAGCAGCGCGCACCGCAGGCCGCCCACGCCGCCTGATCACGTAGGGCGGATTAGGCGGAACGCCGTAATCGGCCATGTGAGAGCCGACGACGGCTCATGCATGGCCGATTACGCTGCGCTAATCCGCCCTACGTAATACAAGCATCCCAGACTGGCATTACCTATTGGCCGCAGAGCCAAGTGCTACACTCCACAGAGAACAACGAGGACGACATCATGCAGACCGCACCTTCCGCCACGCCGCAAGAGCACCAGAAGCCGGCGCCCGCCGCCCCCGGCGAGCAGCAATCGCTGTTCCGCGCCATGTTCGCGCGCGGCACGCCGATGCTCTGGGTCCCCACCGGCTACTTTTCGATGGCGCTGACGTACATGATGCTTACCAGCGTCACGTCCATCATGTTCAAGAACCTCGGCATGAGCAACGGCGAGGCGGCGCAATACGCCAGCTATCTGATCCTGGCCTACACCATCAAGCCGCTGTTCGCCCCCTTCGTTGAAATGTACCGCACCAAGAAGTTCTTCGTGCTGTGCGCGCAGCTGATCGTCGGCATCGGCTTCGGCGCCGTCGCGCTGTCAATGTCGCTGCCAAACTACCTGCACATCATGGTGTTCCTGTTCGGCATACTGTCGCTGGTCGGCGCCACCCAGGACATCGCCTCCGACGGCGTCTATGTCACCTCGCTCGACTCGAAGACGCAGTCGCTGTTCTGCGGCATCCAGAGCTTGAGCTGGAACGTCGGTCCCATCGTCGCCTCCGGCGGCATGGTGTACCTGAGCGGCTGGCTGCACACCAATTACTTCCACCACGAGGCCGGCGTGTTCGGGCCGGCGTGGATCGACTCGTGGCGCATCATCTTCTTCATCGCCGCCGCCATCACCGTGGTCACCGCGCTGTGGCACCTGCGCGTGATGCCGGACGGCGCCAAGGCCGAAAACGCGCCCAAGTCGGTGGGCGAGGCGGCCTTCATCCTGCGCGACTCCTTCGTCACCTTCTTCCAGAAGCGCGACGTCTGGCTGATGGTCGGCTTCGCTTTCGTGTTCCGCCTCAGTATCGGCCTGCTGGAAAAGATCGGTCCGTTCTTCATGGTCGATCCCGTTTCCAAGGGCGGCCTGGGCTTGTCCAACGAGATGCTGGGCCTGATCTACGGCACCTACGGCCTGATCGCCGTGCTGCTTGGTTCCTTGCTGGGCGGCATCTTTGTCGCTCGGCGCGGCCTGCCTGCCACCTTGTTCATTCTGTGCTGCGCGGTCAACATTCCCAATGTTACGTTCTTGCTGATGGGTATCTACCAGCCGGAAAACCTGTGGCTGATCAGCGCCGGCGTGGCGATCGAGAAGTTCTTCTTCGGCTTCGGCTCGGTCGGCTTCATGATCTACCTGATGCAGCAACTGGCGCCGGGCAAATACACGACCACCCACTACGCCTTCGGCACCGGCCTGATGGGCCTGTGCATGCTGGTCACCGGCGTCGTCAGCGGCCACCTGCAACAGGCGCTCGGTTATGTACATTACTTCTGGCTGGTGATGGCGGCGACGATTCCATCTTTCCTGGTGACGTGGTTCGCGCCGTTCCACAACAAGGAATAGTCCTCAGAATTCGCCCTGCGGCCGCCATGGCCCGCAGGGTGCCCACGCCCCTCCATCCCACGCCCCTCCATCCCGCGCCGCTTTTTTCTCGAGGCAAATTGGTATACCATATATAAGATACCAACCACCCAAGAGCGCCCCATGCATACGCGCAGGAGTCTTCTCACCCGTCTGGCGGCTGCGGTTCCGGCGCTGGCATTGCTCCGCTATGGCATCGCCGCCGACGACAACCCCGCCCGGTCCCCCGGCAAAGCGGGCGGTTCGAATGCGGTAGCCGGATGGAAGCAAACCGGGGCGGGGATCGAAGGTACGATCGGAC
Organism: Oxalobacteraceae bacterium OTU3CAMAD1; assembly: GCA_024123915.1. Taxonomy (NCBI): domain Bacteria; kingdom Pseudomonadati; phylum Pseudomonadota; class Betaproteobacteria; order Burkholderiales; family Oxalobacteraceae; species Oxalobacteraceae bacterium OTU3CAMAD1. The sequence goes on from CP099650.1 coordinate 7,255,291, forward strand.
AAACGCTATTGCGCATCGACTTCGTCACAGACCAGATCGTGCGCGTGACCGCAACCCGCAATCCCGGCTGGTCGAAGGCAACGAGCCTGATGCGCGTCGACACCGCCGCCAAACCGGGTCCGATCAAGACGCACGAAGACGCTGGCACACTCACCCTGCAATCGGCCCGCCTGTCGGTGAAACTCGATCAGGCCACCGGTGCCATTTCTTTCCGGCGGCCGGATGGCACGTTGCTGCTGGAGGAGTCCAGCGGGAACCCGAGGGCGTTCGAACCAGTGGAGGTGACCAAGTCCGTGCCCGACCCCGCCACGGTGAAGACCGTCAAAACGGTCGACGGCGAGCGCCAGGTGGTGGGCACCTATGTGCGCAAAAAGGACCGCGATGCCTGGAAAGTGACCGCGCGGTTCAGATTCGGCGACCACGAAGCGCTCTACGGGCTCGGTTTCGATGAAACCGACGACCTGAACCTGCGTGGCAAGAGCAAGCGCCTGTACCAGCACAACCTGCGCATCGTCGTGCCCTTCCTCGTTTCCACGCGGGGCTACGGCCTGCTGTTCGATACCTATAGCCTGCTCACCTTCGCCGATGGCAAGGATGGGGCATCGGTGGGCAGCGACGTCGCGGACGAGCTGGATTACTACTTCGTACTTGGCCCCTCCATGGACGGCGCGATCGCAGGGTATCGTCAACTGACGGGCGCCGCCGCCATGCTGCCCAAATGGGCCTTCGGCTACATGCAATCGAAGGAGCGCTATGTTACCCAGCAGGAATTGATCGCTACGGCCAAGCAGTTCCGCGACCGCAAGATCCCGATGGACGTCATGGTCCAGGACTGGAACTACTGGCTCGATGGCCGCTGGGGCAGCTTGGTGCCGGATGCGGCGCGCTATCCGGATATCGGGGCGATGACGAAGGCCGTCCACGACATGAACGCGAAGGTGATGATCTCGATCTGGCCGAATCCGAGCCCGCTCGACCCGCCCGGCCAGGCATTGAAGGAGCGCGGTTACACCCTCGCCGGCACCGAATACGTCGATTTCTTCCAGCGCAAGGCGGGCGATCTGTATTTCGATAATGTCTGGAAGTATCTCGGCCGCCACGGCATCGATGCCTGGTGGTGCGATTCGACCGAGCCGACCACGGCCGACTGGGGCGGCGCCAAGCGCAACAAGGATGCCGACGACGCCAACATCCGCGTCCTGGCCGATACCGTCGGCGCGCAGTTCATGAACGCCTACGCGCTGGTCGATTCGCAAAGTTTTTTCCGCAACTGGCGCAAAACCGTGCCGAACCAGCGGCTGGTGAACCTGACGCGGTCGGGGTATGCGGGAAGCCAGGCGGTGGGCGCCGTGGTGTGGACCGGCGATATTTCGGCGAAGTGGCCGGTGCTCGCGCAGCAGATGGCCGCGCTCCAGAACGGCAGCGCGTCGGGCACGCCCTATGTCACCTTCGACATCGGCGGTTTTTTTGTCGATCGCAAGGAGCAATGGTTCTGGGATGGCGACTACAAGGGCGGCGTGGCCGACCTGGGCTACCGCGAGCTGTACACGCGCTGGCTGCAACTGGGAGTGTTTCTTCCCATGTTCCGCAGCCACGGGACCGACACCCCGCGCGAGCCCTGGCAGTTCGGCGAGCCGGGCACGCCGTTCTACGATGCCATCCTGCGGTTTATTGAACTGCGGTACCGGTTGCTGCCGCATATCTATTCGCAGGCCGGACTTGTGCATCTGCGGGACGCCTCCTTCATCCGCCCCGTGGCGTTCGCCTTCCCGGACGACCGGCGCACCCACGACCTGAAGTCGCAAATGCTGTTCGGCGAGGGCATGATGGTCAGCCCCGTGCTCGAACCGATGTATTACGGCGTGGGGTCGGCGCCGCTGGCAGGGCGGGACAAAACGCGCGAGGTCTATTTGCCGAAGGGCACATGGATCGACTTCTGGACCGGGCGCCGGCTCACGGGCGGCAAGAGCGTCGTGGTCGATGCGCCGATCGAACGCATGCCGCTGCATGTGCGCGCCGGCAGCGTGATTCCCCTGGGACCGGCGATGCAATATTCATCGGAGGACACGGACCCGGTGATCGAGTTGCGAGTCTATCCCGGCGCGGACGGCGAGTACACCTATTACGAAGATGCCGGCGACGGCTGGGGGTATGAGCGTGGCGAGTACGCGCTCACGGCCATGCGCTGGGACGACGCGGCGCGAAGACTGACGTTGCTCCGGCGCCAGGGCCGCTATCCGGGAATGAAGGAAACACGCCGGTTCAAGGTCGTCGTCGTCGGCCGCGCGGATGGCCGCGGCGCCGCACCGGCAGGCAAGGCGGCGAAACTGGTCGTCTACGAGGGCCGGACGGTCGTCGTCGATGCCCTGACGCGCTAGCCGTGTTGGCAGCCCGGTTGCCGCCTGCGGCAGGCGCTCGCTTATGTACACTACTTCCGGCTGGTCATGGCGGCCACGATTCCATCTTTCCTGGTCACGTGGTGCGCGCCCTCCCATAACAAGGAGCAGGCTGTCCAAAAACTGAACCGCTTTTAAGTGTGCGCTGGCACGCGCACGATTGACTGAAGTCCTGCTTGTTGAACTTTGCGTCGGTATGATGACCCGCAAGGGATTTCATTAGTCAATCGTCAAAGGACTTGCGCATGGTTACGGAAACACTGCGGTTCAACGGCATCAAGCGGGAGCTGCTAGGGGACCCGTCGGAAACCGAGATCGATGACCTGCGCCGCGAGCTTGAGGAGCGCATCCGTCACTTTTTGCCCGACAGCGGCGGCGACCCGCTGACCGAAGCCATGCGTTCGGCGGCGCTGAGTACCGGCAAGCGCATGCGCCCTTTGTTGCTGATGCTGGTCGCGCGCGACCTCGGCTGCTCGTCGCCCGCGCTGCTCGACGCTGCCTGCGCGGTAGAACTGGTCCACGCGGCCTCCCTGATCCTTGACGACATGCCTTGCATGGACGACGCCCAGCTGCGGCGCGGCAAGCCCACCGTGCATATCCAGTTCGGCGAAAACGTCGCCATCCTGGCGTCGGTCGCCCTGCTCAGCCGCGCCTTCCATATTCTTTCCCAGACGCAAGATATCTCGCCATTGATCCGCACGCGGCTGGTGAGCGCGCTGGCCGAAACGGTCGGCGCGCAGGGACTGGTCCGGGGACAATTCGAGGATTTGCACGGCGGCCACAAACGCTCGGTCGACGACATCGCCACCACCAATGAACTCAAAACCGGCGTGCTGCTCGGCCTGTCCGTGGAGATGGCCGGCATCATCGCCCAGGCCGACGAACGGGTGCTGCAATCGCTGCGCTCCTTCGCCATGGCCGCAGGCCACGCGTTCCAGATCAAGGACGACCTGCTGGATGTCCCCGGCAACGACTGCGCGCTGACCGGCAAGGATGTCGGCAAGGACGCCGGCAAGGCGACCATCACCGCCACCCTCGGCATGGAAAAAACCCAGCGCCGCCTGGCCGCGCATCTGCGCGACGCCGACGACTACCTGACAGACGCCGTCGGCAGCAAGCAACGCACACGCCTTCTGGTCGGGAACCTGTTCCGCAAGGCCGGCCCGGTCGCCGATCTGCACGCGCCGTAGCGCGCGTCGAGAGGACATCGCATGGCCCATTTCGGCGTGGTCGCCCCGGCCTTCTACAGCCATTTCAACGCTTTGTCGGCGCTGGCGCTGGCGTTGATCGAGCGCGGACACCAGGTCACCTTCCTGCACCGGCCCGACGCCGCCGGCTGGATACCGGACGCCCGCATCGGCTTCCATGCGCTTGGCGCGGGGCGCTATCCGCCAGGCTCGCTGGCCGCCTCGCTGCGGCTCGCGGCCAATCCGGGCAGCCCTTTGGGACTGCGCAAGGTCATCGTCGATATGGCCGACACCACCGACATGCTGTGCCGCGAACTACCCGCCGCGATCGAAGCGCTGCGCATCGACGCCCTGCTCGGCGACCAGATGGAGGCGGCGGCCGGACTGGTGGCCGAGGCGCTGGAGCTGCCATTCGTATCGGTCGCGTGCGCGCTGCCGGTCAACCGCGAAGCGGGTGTCCCGCTGCCGGTGATGCCGTTCGCGTTCGGCACCGACGAGCGCTCGTTGAAGATGGTCGAAGGCAGCACCCGCGTCTACGACTGGCTCATGGCGCCGCACCGCAAGGTGATCGAGCGTCAAGCGCGCGCCCTGGGCATTCCGGCGCGCGGCATGCTGCACGAGTGCCTGTCGCCGCTGGCGCAGATCAGCCAGACGGTGGCGGCCTTCGACTTTCCGCGCCATCATTTGCCAGCGAATTTCCACCACGTCGGCCCTTTGCGGCATGTCGCCACCGGTATTCCGTCGCCGTCAGGCCCGCGCATCGATCCCATGCCGGCCATCGCCGATGAGCGCCCTTTCATCTTCGCCTCGCTGGGCACACTGCAAGGCCAGCGCTTTGCGCTGTTCAAGCGCATCGCGCGCGCGTGCCGGGATCTGAATGTCCAACTGCTGGTCGCCCATTGTGGAGGGCTGAACCCGCAACAGGCGCTGGCCGTCGAACGCGCCGGGCCCACGGGAGCGACGACTGTCTGCGCGTTCGCACCCCAGCAGGCGGTGCTGGCACGCGCGGACGCCGTGGTCTCCCACGCGGGGCTGAACACGGCGATGGACGCGGTCGCCGCACGCACGCCGATACTGGCGCTGCCGATCGCCTTCGACCAGCCGGGCGTGGCGGCGCGCATCTGCCATGCGGGCATCGGCCTGCGCGCGTCGCCGCGCCTCGCCGGCGCGGCCCAACTGGGCAGGCACTTGCGGCGGCTGCTCGATGAACCGGAATACGGGCGGCGGCTTGCCGCACTGTCGGACCAGCTGGTGCAAGCCGGCGGCACGCCACGCGCCGCCGACATCGTCGAAACGGCGCTGAACCTGAACCGGCACGATGACAGCGATGCCCGCCGGGTAGCGAGCGGCCTCGCATGAGTACCGCGCCGTACGACGTGATCCTGGCCGGCGGCGGCCTGGCCAACGCGCTGATCGCGTGGCGGCTGCGGACCGCGCGCCCATCGCTGCGCATCCTGCTGCTCGAGCAGGACGACCGGATAGGCGGCAACCATACCTGGTCGTTTCATGACAGCGACCTCGATGCGTCGCAACGGCAGTGGCTCGCGCCGCTGGTATCGGCGCGCTGGCCGGATTACGACGTCATCTTCCCCGAACACGCCAGGACGCTCGACGGCGGCTACACCAGCATCGCCTCGGACGATTTCGCGCGCGTCATCGAAGCCGCGTTGGATGGCGCGCTGCGGCTCGGTGCCCGGATAGAAGAGCTGACGCCAACCACGGTGCGCCTGGACGGCGGGGAGATGCTGCATGCGGGGGCCGTCATCGATGGCCGGGGTCCACGCTCGTCCGACCGGCTGGCGCTGGGCTACCAAACCTTCCTCGGACAGGAAGTACGCCTCGCCGCGCCGCACGGACTGACCTCACCCATCATCATGGACGCCAGCGTCGCGCAGCAAGGCGGCTACCGTTTCGTCTACGTGCTGCCTTTCGCGCCCGATCGCCTGCTGATCGAAGACACGCACTACGTCGACACCGGCGTGTGGGAGCCGGAACGGCTGAGCGCCAACATCTCCGCCTACGCCGCCTCACGCAACTGGCACATCGAAGAGGTCATCCGCGAGGAACACGGCTCGCTGCCGATCGTGCTGGCCGGCGACATCGATCGATTCTGGTCGGATCTGAACGGACAACCCACTTCCGGCCTGCGGGCGGGCCTGTTCCACCCGACGACCGGCTATTCGCTGCCCCACGCGGTGCGGCTGGCCGAAAAGATCGCCGCGCTCGACGACTTGCGCGCGCCCCCATTGTTCGACGCCATACGCGAGACCGCGCTGCACGAATGGCGCGGACAGCGCTTTTTCCGGCTGCTCAATCGCATGCTGTTCCTGGCCGGCGACGCCGACAGCCGCTGGCGCGTGATGCAGCGTTTTTACCATTTGCCGGCGCCGTTGATCGCGCGCTTTTACGCCGGCCGTCCGACCCTGGGCGACAAGGCCCGCCTGCTGTCGGGAAAACCGCCGGTGCCGGTCGGCCAGGCCATATCGGCCGCACGCAAAATCCATCCCCACCAAATCAGGAAAACCGAATGAACGAAACAAAACAGGCAGTGGTTGTCGGCGCCGGCTTTGGCGGCCTGGCGCTGGCCATCCGTCTGCAAGCGAGCGGGATTCAAACCACCTTGCTCGAAAAACGCGACAAGCCGGGCGGCCGCGCCTACGTCTACCAGGACCAGGGATTCACCTTCGACGCCGGGCCCACCGTCATCACAGATCCGTCGGCGATCGAGGAGCTGTTCACCGTCGCCGGCAAGCGACTGTCGGACTACGTGGAGATGCTGCCGGTGGCGCCGTTCTACCGCCTGTGCTGGGAGGACGGCAGCCACTTCGATTACGCCAACGACCAGGAGTCGCTGGACCGCCAGATCCACGCGCTCAACCCGGCCGACGTGCAGGGCTACCAGCGATTCCTGGCTTATTCCAAGGCGGTGTTCGACGAGGGCTACCTGAAGCTCGGAGCCGTGCCCTTCCTGTCGTTCCGCGACATGATCGCGGCCGGCCCGCAACTGGCGAAGCTGCAGGCATGGCGCAGCGTCTACAGCATCGTCTCGAAGTTCATTCAGAACGAACATCTGCGGCAGGCGTTTTCCTTCCACTCGCTGCTGGTCGGCGGCAATCCGTTCGCCACCTCGTCGATCTACACCCTGATCCACGCGCTGGAACGGCGCTGGGGCGTGTGGTTCCCGCGCGGCGGCACCGGCGCGCTGGTGAACGGCATGGTGCGCCTGTTCCAGGATATCGGCGGCCGCATCGAACTGAATGCGGACGTGGCGGCGATCGAAGCGAGCGGTGCGCGCGTCAACGGCGTGCGTCTGAAGGATGGCCGCCACTTCCCCGCGCAAGCGGTGGCGTCCAACGCGGACGTCGTCCATACCTACGCGGATTTGCTGTCGCAGCATCCGCGCGGCCCGTCGGAGGCCGGCGCGCTGCGCAAAAAACGCTTCAGCAACTCGCTGTTCGTGCTGTACTTCGGGCTCGATCACCATCACAGCCAGCTGCAGCACCACACGGTCTGTTTCGGGCCGCGCTACAAGGAACTGATCACCGAGATCTTCGGCGGCAAAGCGTTGGCCGACGACTTCTCGCTCTATTTGCACGCGCCGTGCATCACCGACCCATCGCTGGCGCCGCCCGGCTGCGGCAGCCACTACGTGCTGGCGCCGGTGCCGCACCTGGGCAAGGCGGATATCGACTGGACCGTCGAAGGCCCGCGCTACCGCGACCGCATCTTCGAGTACCTGGAGCGCCGCTACATGCCCGGCCTGCGCAAGCAACTGGTCACCAGCCGCATCTTCACGCCGCTCGACTTCCGCGACGAGCTCAATGCGCACGTCGGCTCGGCGTTTTCGCTTGAACCGATCCTGACGCAGAGCGCCTGGTTCCGCCCCCACAACCGCGATAGCGAGCTGGCGAATCTGTACCTGGTCGGCGCCGGCACCCATCCCGGCGCCGGCGTGCCCGGCGTGATCGGCTCCGCCAAGGCGACGGCCGGTTTGATGATCGAGGAGTTCGGGCGATGAGCGAGGCTTTGCTGGACCACGCGACCCAGACCATCAAGGTCGGATCGAAAAGCTTCGCCGCCGCCGCGAAGCTGTTTCCGGCCGACGTACGGCGCAGCGTGTTGATGCTGTACGCGTGGTGCCGCCACTGCGACGACGTGGTCGACGGCCAGGAGCTGGGCTTCGGCGCGGTGGAACTGGCGCCGGACGACGCCGCCGAAAAACTGGCGGAACTCGAAGACCGGACCCGGCGCGCCTACGCCGGCGAAAAGATGTCCGATCCCGCCTTCGCCGCCTTCCAGGAGGTGGCGCTGCGCCACAAGATCGAACCGCATTTCGCCTTCGACCACCTGGCCGGTTTCGCCATGGACGTCGAACAGGCGCGCTACGAGACCATCGACGACACGCTGCGCTACTGCTATCACGTGGCCGGCGTGGTCGGCCTGATGATGGCATCGATCATGGGCGCCAGCAAGGCGACGGTGCTGGACCGCGCCTGCGACCTGGGCCTGGCTTTTCAGCTGACCAATATCGCCCGCGACATCGTCGAGGATGCGCGCATGGGCCGCTGCTACGTGCCCGCCGCGTGGCTGCGCGAGGCGGGCATTCCGGTGGACGAAGTGGGGTTGCCGAAGCACCGCGCGGCCCTGGCCCGTGTGGCGACGCGGCTGGTCGATTACGCCGAGCCGTATTACGCCTCCGCCAACCAGGGCATCATCGCCCTGCCGCTGCGCTGCGCGTGGGCCATCGCCACCGCGCGTAATGTCTACCGGCAGATCGGCGTCAAAGTGAAAGCTCGTGGCGCGCACGCCTGGGATGAACGGGTGGGCACGTCGCGCGCGACCAAACTGTGGCTGCTGGCGAAGGGCGGCGCCAGCGCGCTTACTTCGCGTCTTCGGCGGATGTCGCCGCGTCCGCAGGGGTTGTGGCAGCGTCCCGACCACGTTGGCGCAGAGGACCATCGTGCAGCACGCGCAGTTGACGCTTGAGTTCATCGACCGGCGGCGCGTACAGGAATCCGAACGAGACCGCGCCCTCTTTGCCTTCGACGGCGTGGTGCATGCGGTGCGCCTGGTAGAGCCGCTTCAGATAGCCGCTGCGGGGCGTGTATTGAAACGGCCAACGGCGGTGAACCAGGCCGTCGTGCGCGACGAAGTACAGGAAACCGTAGGCGGTCATGCCGGCGCCTATCCATTCGAGGGGATGGTAGCCTTCGGTACCGAAGTAAATCAGCGCGATCGCCAATCCGGCGAAAACGACGGCGTACAGATCGTTCTTTTCGAACCATCCGGTGCGCGGTTCGTGGTGCGAGCGGTGCCATCCCCAACCGAAACCATGCATCACATATTTGTGCGCGACAATAGAAAATAATTCCATCAACACAATGGTGATCAGGACGATGAGCGTGTTCAATATCATGGGTCGGAACGATCCGTCAGGTGTAAGCGGCGCCGATGAAAACGGCGATGAAGACAGCCTACCATAGGCGCTATTTCCGCAGCGCCAGCAACTCGCCTTTGCCATTCAACGTAGCCAAGAAAAGGAAACCCATGCAATCACTGATCAAGCCATCGTTGCTCATCTCTACCATGCTGCTGGCCGCCACGGCATCGGCCGCGACAATCGAGGTGAAGGTATCGTCGGTCGTCGGCGGCAGAGGCAAGGTCAATGTCGCCGTGTGCGACAAGGAACGTTTTTTGAAGGATTGCCTCTACAGCGGCTCGGCGCCGGCGCAGGCCGGCGACACCGTCGTCACCATACAGAACGTGCCGAAGGGCACCTGGGCGGTGCTGGCCTATCAGGACGAGAACCAGAACGACAAACTGGACCGCAACCTGATCGGCATCCCCAGCGAAAACTACGGCTTCAGCCGCAACGCGCGCGGCAAGTTCGGGCCGCCGGACTTCAGCGACGCCGCCCTCGACGTGCGCGACGAGGCGATGGCCGTCACGATCAAGCTGCGCTAGCACACCAGCAACTCCAGGGTCAGTTCCTAATGCCGCTAAGTTAAGGAGATTTTTGTAGGGCGGATTAGGCGGAACGCTGTAATCCGCCATGAGCCGCCGACGGAGCTTGGCGGATTACGCTGCGCTAATCCGCCCTACGTGGTTCAGATAGGAGCTTAACTTAACGGCATTAGGACCTGACCCCGGATAAAAAAAAGCCCCTCGACTTGAAAGGCGAGGAGCCATAAGACCACAGACAACACTGGACTACATGAAACGCTTACATACAGCTCAAAGATGACTTGAAAACGATTTCAAAAATACTGAAATCGTTTTCCTTAATCTTGAAATCGATTTCATAATACCGAGTTACCAATCGGGATGTCAAACTAAAAATCACATTATCGTTGTTTTTCTTGATAGCTCGCCAAGCTGGGGCGGCTCGGACCGTCAGGCGCGCGCGGCGCCCAGTCTGGCGCTGGCCGCGATCACCAGCATCGCACCGCCCAAGCCGGCGAACGCCAGATTCAGACTGACCGCGTGCGCGACAAAGCCGATCACCGCCGGTCCGGCCAGAATGCCCGCATACCCGAGCGTGGTGATGGCGCCAATCGCCAGCCCGGCCGGCATCGCGCTCTGGTTGCCGGCGGCGGTGAACAGGATAGGCACCACGTTCGACGCGCCCAGCCCCACCAGCAAAAAGCCCACCAGCGCCAGCGGCGCGGACGGCGCCAGCACGGCGACGAAAAAGCCCGCCGCGCTGCACAAGCCGCCGAGCAGCAGCACGCGCTTGCCACCGAGCCGGCTCACCACACGGTCGCCGGTCAGTCGTCCCACCGTCATCGCCGCAGCGAACGCGGCGTAGCCCAAGCCAGCGCGGGTGGCGTCCATGCCCTGCTCCGACGTCAGCAACAAGGCGCTCCAGTCGAGGATCGCCCCCTCGGCCAGGAAGCACAGGAAGCACAACACGCCGATGAAGATCACCGCGCCGTGCGGCACGACGAACATCGACCCATGACCCTCACCCGCATCCGGCTCGCGCAGCAGATGCGGCGCGCCGGCCAGCAGCGACAGCGCCACCAGCAACGACACCGCGACGCTGGCGCCGACCGGGGTCATGCCCGCCCACAGCATCAGCGCCATCAAGCCGGCGCCGATAAAGCCGCCGACACTGAACAGCCCATGGAAGCCGGACATCAGCGCGCCGCCGCTTTCGCGTTCGACGATCACCGCCTGCACATTCATCGCCACATCGAGCGTGCCGAGCGCCGCGCCGAACGCGAACAGCGTGGCCCCCAGCAGCATCGGCGTGGGCGCCATCGCCAATCCTGGCAGCACCAGGCACACAAAGGCGCCCGACACCAGCACCACGACCCGGCAGCCGAAGCGTGACGCCAGCAAGCCGGTGACGGGCATCGCCATCAGCGAGCCGGCGCCCAGGCACAACAGCAGCAGGCCCAGGTCCGCCTCGCCCAGCGCCAAACGCGCCTTGGCGAACGGCACCAACGGCGCCCAGGCCGACATGGCCAGGCCGGCGGCAAGAAAGGCAAGACGAGTGGACAGGCGCTGTTTGGGGCCGACTGAATTCATGGGGGATTTTCCGGGGGTGGTAAAGACGATCTCAGCCTTTAAGTATACGGCAAGTCACAAGGCGAGGAACAAGGTGGTCACAAAATCCGCACGAAAACAGTGCATCAGTGCGAGCGCTCACATTGCTCCCGAGCCTGTTGGCGCATGATCGATCCCGTGTTGTTCAACAATCATAAGGAAAAATCATGCAGACTCAACCATTCACTCCTGGCGCGGTGGTCAGCCGCGACGGCGACGACGGCTACGCCTCCGGCGTCTCCTGGGGCGCCATCTTCGCCGGCGCGGCCGCCGCCGCCGCGCTCTCCTTCCTGCTGCTGATGCTCGGCATGGGCCTCGGCCTGTCGTCGGTCTCGCCGTACGAGTACAACGCGGCGCCGCTGGGCGTCGCCGCGATCGTATGGATCGCCTTCACGCAATTGGCGGCGTCGGGCATCGGCGGCTACGTGGCCGGCCGGCTGCGCGTCAAATGGGCCAGCATCCACGGCGACGAAGTGCACTTCCGCGACACCGCGCACGGCCTGCTGGCATGGGCGGTAGCGACCTTGATCACGGTGGCGGTGCTGGCCGGCGGCGCGCGCGCGGTCCTGAGCGGCAGCATCGACGCCGGCGCGGCCGCCGCACCGGCGCTGGCGACCGGCGCATCGGCGGTGGCCGACAACCCGCGCTCGAACGATTACTTCGCCGACATGCTGCTGCGTTCGCCGAACGGCCAGGGCGCTACGGCATCCGAGCGTGAGGAAATCACCCGCATCCTGGTCGCCGATCTGGCGGCCGGCAAGATCAGCGCCGACGACCGCAACTACATGGCCCAGCTGGTGGCCAAGCGCAGCGGCCTGTCGCAAGCGGAGGCGGAACAGCGTGTCGACGCGATTTACGCCCAGGCCAAGCAGGCGGCGGCCGAAGTGAAAGCCAAGGCCATGGCGGCGGCTGAAGCGGCACGCAAGGCGGCGGCCCGTTCGGCACTGTGGATGACCTTCGCGCTGCTGCTGGGCGCCTTCGTCGCCAGCCTGTGCGCCACCATCGGCGGCCGCAACCGCGATCACGCGCGTGTCGTCACGCGCACCGTCATCTAATCCAAGGAGAATACTATGCGCTCGATACTGCTACTGCTGCTCGGCATCCCACTGCCCATCATCATCCTGATCGCGATACTGACGTAATACGCGTTGATGTGATTTGACGGCAAGGCCGGCCCATCTGTGGCCGGCCTTGTTTCGTTTAAGATGACTTCAGACAACTTCTCTCTCGTTCAATAATTACTGCGTTCACGTAACGTGAACGAATAAATATGTTGAACAAAACGCCTTTATCGTTCATTATTGATGCATGTTCACGTTTCGTGAAAAGGTAAAAATTATGAACGATGCGGCACATTCCAGCTTTGGCCACACTGAGGCGGCAATTATTGGGGAAGCACTAGTCGGCCTATTCTCATCAACCGGCATCACCGGCGAGTTGATCCGCAAGGATGCAACGGACGACGATGACGTTGCGCTAAGCGTGGCCGGCACCCGGTTGCGCTATGCATGCGAAGTAAAACGAAATATCGACCGTTCGGCCATGCTGGACGACATCAAAGCGCGTTCACCTTCCAATCGCGATACGCTGCTTGTCTGCCCGGCACTCACCAACACCATGGCAACGCGCTGCCGCGAACTCGATCTACAATTCATCGATACCGCCGGAAACGCTTATCTCACGAACAGGGAAGGCATCCTGATCAACATCATCGGGCGAAAGCCGGACAAAGCCTTGGCAATTGATTCGGACATGAGCATCACCCCTGCCGCGCTACGCATGATGTTCGCTTTTCTGGCTCAACCGTCGATGCTCAACGCGTCGTATCGGGAGATATCATCTGCCGTTCAAGTGTCCACCGGAGCCATCGGCAAGGCGTTGGAGGCAATGGAAAGCCGTGGCTTCATCGGCACGACACCGCAGGGCACACGTATCGTCAATTCGGCCGAACTCATGTTGAGTGAGTGGGCCACCGGCTACGTCAGCCGACTCAAGCCGAAACTTAAAAAGTTCCGTTTCACGGCGGCCAACCAGACCGTCCTTATCCACACATGGGCGCCGGAACTTCGCCGCTCGGCGTGGAGCGGCGAAGTGGCTGCGGAAAAAATTACCAATCATTTGAATCCGTCCACCATCACCATCTACATGGACATCGAGAATGGCGGGGAGTTTCAGGACATGGTAAAGCGCCTCAGACTACGCGGCGACCCGAACGGACCGATCGAAGTCGTGCAAGCATTCTGGAACATGGACTTCTTCTTTGAGAACTTTCCAACTGTCCCACTGCATCTGATCTATGCCGACCTGCTGGGGACCAACGACTCCCGAAATCTGCTGGTTGCCAAGCAGATCTACAAACAGGTGATCGAACATGTACACCATTCAGGGAAATAGGCCTCTCAATCCGGTCACCTTTATCGTCCTCAAAACGTTGCACGAGATCGCGGCAAGAGAGGCGATCGGGACGGCATACCCGCTCGACCTTATTCCCTTCGGAAAAATCGCCAGCTCAAAAAACACAATTGCCTGGCCGCCCGATATGGCGACGGTCATGAACGTGGCCGGTTACACGGAGGCGCTGGAGCACGCGATACAAGTCGATGTTGGAGGCCGCTTGGTCGTGAACGTGGTGTCGATACCGGCGTTGGCCGCGCTGAAGATCCTGGCGTGGAACGACAGAGGCTTGGAAGACAACAAGGATGCGCAGGACTTCCTCTTCCTGCTCCGACACTACCATGACGCCGGGAACATTGATCGCGTCTACGATGACGCGTTGTCAGTGATGGAAAGCTGCGGCTACCAGATAGAGCTGGCGGGCGCGGCATTGCTCGGCTACGACACAGGGTTAATTCTGGAGCAGGATGCGCGGCAGGCTGTCCTGGCGGTGCTGGAATCCGCCGCCAAACGGGATCGTTTGGTGGTCCATATGGGCAGGGCGTTGAATATTGATTCGAGCGTTCCTGCTGGATTCGTCGATCAGTTTGAACGCGGACTGCGACTCGTCGTAAAGTAAGAAGCCGCTGGCGCACTTGATTGCTGGAGCGGGTGAAGGGAATCGAACCCTCGTCGTAAGCTTGGGAAGCTTCTGCTCTACCATTGAGCTACACCCGCGTGCAACGCATTCTACGCGGGATTACACAGGATTGACAACACCGAGTGGGAAACATCCCCGATGTCTGGCAGGATCAGGGCGTGTAGACTAGAACGGCATCAACATGCATCAATCCAAGCGGGGTTAACGATGAAATTAGGCCTCATCCCATCAACTCATAGCTTGCTTCAGAGCTTGCCACTTAAAGACGAGCCTTTAAGTGAGGTATGCAGCAGTAGCGACGTTATAGAGTTCGTCGAATACTACTCCGTTAGCTATGCAGAGGACGAACTAGAACTATTCACTGAATATGTGCACAGACTTGGTATCGTAGACATCGTGGGAAACGATTTTACCGGCCAAGTCGCGCAAAGCAGGTCCATACCCGGTTTAGGTGGCGCGCTTAAGCATGCCTTTGCATTTGACCGGATGCTTACGGTCATGACAGGATTTGACAACGTAAATGCCTTAGGTCTACCGTACTTACTCGAGGCCTGTATGGACCTAAACTCAGCCATAGAATTGCTAGTAAAGGGACGCCTCAAATTATCAGCTCAAGCGCTGAGAAGTTCACTTGAGGCTGCGGTGGCTCACGCCTACTTTTCAACCACCGGCCTTACCTATGACACTTTGGAAAATCTGCAACCAAAGCTTCCATCAATGAATGACAATAAACGTGGGATGTTGTCTCACCTAGCGAAATTCAAGGTTTTGAACCAACCCGAGGTACATAAAATAGCATCGGTATATAGAAGGCTAAGTGCCGCGGTCCATTCACAATTTCAATATTTGGATATGAAATTTGAAGATGATTCGTATGAAAACTCAGTTTTCCGTACGATAAAAGATATCGAAGAAGTCGCTATTCTCTGCTTAGTTGTGATCCTGAACATGCAGCGTATGTGGATACATGGTCCAGTGGATATCGCCCCCCTCTTCGCAGCAGGTGCCTATGAGGTTTCGTGAGGCCACGACGAAACATCAACCTCCATCTACCTCCGTATAACTCTTGACCGAATCGTACGCGTGCTGGGAGATCGTATTGAGGACCTGCCGATTTCCCTTATATTTCTCCGTCAAAAGTCGAAGCTGCCGCTTAACAGGCGCGCAGTACTTTTTTATTGCCCGCGTTATCTCCTTTTGCCGACTTTTGGGCAGCTCCCCATCCCACTCCCCCGCCATGTGCTCGCAAGTCTCTGCGTTTTCCACGAAGATCCGCACGTCTTTGGGCAGCGGGCCAGCCGCTGAAACACCCTGTACGGCGACTAACAAGAGCAACAAAATAGCCTGCTTAATCATGTGCCGCTCCTCGTCTAACGCCCGTTGATTGACCAGTGAGGCTTGTCCTTTGCCCCACCAACAAATTTCTTTACGCCGTAGCTCGCACCAATCGCTTTTAGCTGACTATTCATACCTGAGCGCGGAAGGGTTTTCACCTCGATTAGCTTACCGCTGCCATCCTTAACGCTGACAGTCCCCCTCCAAGAGATCGACATATCAATCGCCTGTCCCTCGTTGTGCAGAGAGCGCAGGGCTGGCGCTGTGTTCAGCGCATTCATGTCGAAGGCTTGTACCATTTGTTTGGCAGCTTCCAGCGAAGCAGCGGGCGTGGGATGGACCCAATTGATATCGACGCCGGCCATTGGCGGAACATCTTCAGGCTGAACGTACTTGTACTTGATCTGCCAGCACCAGTGCATCAAGTACGAACGCTTCAGTGGCCGATAGGTGGACGAGATTCGAACTTGGATGCCGGCCTTCGTCATCGCCTCGACAAACGCGTCAACGGCTTTGCGAAATGTGCAGGCCAAGTCCTTTGTGTCCTTACTACCTTTGAACCGTTGCGCCCACTGCGCGCCACTTGGTTCGGTATCGCTCTGATCGGTGCGGCGTGTCGCAACAGTGTGTAATACATGCGGTCTTATGATTGTGGTCGTCATCTCTGTGAGCCTCCAAGATTGAGGATTTTCAAGAGTACGTCTGACCGCAAAGCGCATCATTGATCTAGCACTAGGCGAGTGTCCGACCGGATACAATCAAGCAAACGAGGAGGCCGAATTTTTCACTACTCCGGCTTTTGCACCACATACCCCTTCGCCTCCAGCGCCGCGACAAACCCTTTCGGGTCCAGCAAGTCCTTCACCGGCAACGTCGCGAAGGTGGAAGCATTGGCCGCCAGCGATTTCTCGGCGGCCGCCACCCAGCTATCCTGTATCCTCTGCTGCACCGACTTCAACCCCGGCCGGCTCTGGATCAACGCCATGTTGAGCACCGCCGAATTGCAGGCGCCGTCGCGGTCGGCGTAGCTGATCTTCTGGATCGTCTCCAGATCGCCCTTGGCCCAGGCGTTGGCGCGCACGCGCATGGCGTCGATGTCGTCCTCCAGCCGCGCCATCGTGTTGGAAAAACAGGTGACGTCGTCCAGCGGCGACTTCTTGAACTCCCTGAGCATCTTGACCGGATCGTCGATCTCCAGCACGGCCTCGGTCGACGTCATCTTGATCTTGCTTTTCTTGACCAGCTTTTCGATCGTCTCGCGCAGCTCGCGTCCGCCCGAACCCAGGCCGGCCTGCTCCAAACCCTTGCGGAACAAGGTCTCGGCGGCGAAGATCGGCCGTTCCCGTTCGATGCCGTCGTCGTCGCCGATGTACTTTTTCTTCAGCACCAGCCAGCGCGCGTAGACCGGCTCCGGCAGCAAATCCTTGAGCTCGGCGCCATCCGGGTTCTTCTTGAAGCCTATCGCGAACGGCAACAAAGTCATCTGGCGCAGAAATCCCACGTCGGTCGTCGCGCCCGGCGGCCGCAGATATTCCTGCGACTGCGCCAGAATGGCTTCCACTTCCTTGGAGCGCCATTCCATTTTTTTCGGCAGCGGCGAGTAGGTGCCGAACACCCACAGCACGTGGTCGCCCTTCGACACCTTCCACAAGCCCGGACCGGGGCGCTGCCCCGCCACCAGGATGGTTTCCGCAATGACGTCTTCCGCAGGCGCCACAGCCTCGGCCTGCTCGGCCGGCGGTGGTGGCGGCTCGCTTTGCGACCAAGCCGGCACCGCGCTCAGCGCACACAGCGACAACACGACCAGACTACGGCCTAAGGTGAACCGTAACGAAGGGCTGTTCATGACTATCCTGATGTGGGGAAATTGTTATCGATTATATATATCGCATGCGGCCGGCGGTGCGCCGCCAAGGCACCGCAACGAAAGTATCGCGTGGCGCCCCAAGGGGCACAGCGGGACGCGCCGCGTTAAACATGCGCGTTATCCCGGCTAAACAATCGCCCAAAAACCTGTCCTGGTTGAAATGCTCCCGTGGCCCGGCTACATTGTGGGCTGACCGCTCAACCAACAGGAACGCCAATGCCACCTCTCGCCCTAGCGGCTATCAAACTGCTCGCCCTGTCGGCGATGCTGACGTTGCCGGGCGCAGCAGCGGCAACAACACCCGCAGCGGAAAGCTGCACGGTCAACGGCAAATCCTGGCCCCTGTGCGGCAACGACAACGGCCGCTGGTCGTTTGAGAACGGCCGGTACTGCGTGGCGCGCAATTTCTGTCCGGAGAACCGCACCAGCGCGCCCACCGTCGCCACCCGGGAGGCGCCCGTCGATGCGGACGCCAACGCCAAAACCCGCGCGACCTTCACCTGGCTGCGCGGCATCTGGGGCAAAAAGATGATCGCCGGCCAGACCGACCTGTCCTGGAACGATTCCATCGACATGGCCGAGCGCGTCCATGCCGACACCGGCAAATACCCGGCGCTGATGGGTTTTGACTTCATGGACTACGGCATGACCGCCCCGCATGCGGGCCAGCGCCAGACCGAGGAGGCGATCGCCTTCGCCAACAAGGGCGGCCTGGTCACCTTCCATTGGCACTGGCGCGATCCATCGCTGTTGAAGACCGCGCAGGTCGACAAGGCGGGTTTCTATGTGCGCGAGCCGGACACGAACAAGAACACCACATTCACCATCCCCGTCGCCAACGGCGCGCTGGACACCGCCAGCCCGGCCTACCGGCAGATCAACGACGGCATCGACCTGGTGGCGGTGCAACTCAAGCGCCTGTCGGACGCCAACGTGACGGTGCTGTGGCGCCCGCTGCACGAAGCCTCGGGCAACAACGGCGACGGCTGGTTCTGGTGGGGACGCGCGCGCGCCGACGGCGTACCGCAGGCCTACGCCAACATCCTGCTCTGGCGCCACATGTACGAGCGCCTGGTCAAGGTGCACGGCATCCACAATCTGATCTGGGTATGGAACGGCCAGGACCCGGCCTGGTATCCCGGCGACGACGTGGTCGACATCGCCAGCTTCGATATCTACGACGACACCGACAACAAGACCTACGGCTCGCAGATCACGAAGTACCGGCAAACCGCGCAAGTCTCGGCCGAGAAAAAACCCATCGCGCTGACCGAGAACAGCTACATCCCGGACCCGGACAAGATGCGGGCGGATGGCGCCTGGTGGCTGTGGTTCATGACCTGGAACGACGGCGCAGGCGCCGCCGGCGTGAGCTCGCCCAACAATTTCTGGACCGGCGAGCACTTCAACACCAACGCCCACAAGCGCAAGGTGTACAACCATCCGGACGTGATCACCCTGGACAAGCTGCCCCGGTTCTAAAGAGAGATAACTTCTCAAATCCTGCGGTGTGATGCAGAATGGCAGAGCTTATTGAACCTGCCGAGAGGAAATCCATGAAACCAGTTATAGCGTTGAGCATGGCGCTGGCCTGCGCCGGGTGCGCCGCCCAAGCCCAGGCTCCGGCCCCCTCCCAGACGGCCGCCGCCGATCCGATTTCCTCCCTGGTGGGCCAGTTAGACCTGGAAAAATACAAGGCCACCATCAAGAGCCTGACCCGCTTCGGCGACCGTCGCCAGGGAACGGAACGCAACCGCCAGGCGCTGGACTGGATCGAGGCGCAACTGAAGTCCTACGGCTGCGCCAACACTGAACGCCTGCAATACCAGTACACGCAAGCGGCGCCCGGCGATCCCGTGCCCAAGCGCGCGCCCGGCATTCCCAGCGGCGGCGCCGGCGGCCCGCCGGGCCAGGGCGGCAGCACCTTGTTCGGCAACCGCATCGCGACCGGCGTCAACAACGACCCGATGGCCCAGCCCGACGAAAAGCTGCGCGCGCTGAACTCGGAGCTCACGCCGGTCGGCACCTCGCAGCGCGAGAACGTCTACTGCACCAAAGTCGGCAGCAAGCACCCGGAAGAGATGTACATCGTCAGCGCGCATATGGACGGCATCGGCTTCGGCGAGGCGGCCAACGACGACGGCTCCGGCACCGCGCTGGTGATGGAACTGGCGCGCATCTTCAGCGCGCCGGGCGTCGAGACCGACCGCTCGATCCGCTTCATCCTGTTCAACAACGAGGAAAGCGGATTGAACGGCGCGACTGCCTACGTCAACCAGCGCAAGGATTTGCAGGGGATCGAATCGCCCAAGGGATCGGGCAAATACCCGGAGCCTAAATGGCTGGGCATGATCCAGCACGACATGATGCTGTTCGATCACGGCATGCCGTTCCAGCGGATCGACGGCTACGGCAAGCCGGTGGTCGACGAGCATGGCAAGCCGGTGTTCGTGGCGCCACCCGAGCAGCGCCTGGAGGCGGACGTCAATATCGAATACCAGGCGGTGTCCAAGCAGGCCGACGCCTCGGCCAAGCTGGCCTGGGCCTTCCGCGCCGCCAACGACAAGTACGCGACCAACTATCCGGCCGCCGTCGGCTTCCACATGACCAACACGGATTCGACCCCGTTCATGGATCTGGTGCCGTCGATTTCGCTGCGCGAGAACGAGCGCGGCCAGCAGATCGGCTCCGGCTGGGATCCGCACTGGCACCAGCCGACCGACCTGTACGCCAACTTCTCGGACAAGGACTTTCTGCTGGGCTTGAACGCGGCGCAGACCACCTTGGCCGGCGTGGGCCAATTGGCCGGGGTGCGGATCAAGAAGTAAACGTCAGGTCGCCAGCGCCGGGGCCACCGCTTCCAGCACGATCTCGCGCAGCCTTTGCGCCACCGGCTTGAGCTGCGCTTCCGATTGCAGCAGGCTCAAGCCGATGTGCGGCAAAGTCGGCAGCATGGCCGGATCGAGCAGGCGCAGGCCGGCCGGCATGCCGACCGACGTCCTGACCGTCACGCCCAAGCCAGCCGCGACGGCCGCCCACACACCCGACAGGCTGGTGCTGGTAAAGACGATGCGCCAGGCGATGCCGGCCCGGTCCAGCGCGTCGATCGCCGCCGAGCGCATCAGGCAAGGCGCGTCGAGCATCACCAGCGGCAGCGGCGTGCTGCGGTCGAACGCCGGCAGCTCGGCGTGTGCGCCCGCCAGCCAGCGCATCGGCAGCTGGCCCAGACGATGCGCGTACGGCCAGTCGCCGGTCCTGTCCCACGCCAGCGCCAGATCGAGCTGGCCCGCCCCCACCTGTTCGATCAATTGCGCGTTGCGCCCCACCCGCGCCTCGATGCTGACTTGCGCGTGGGCGCGGGCGAAGCGGCCCAACACCTCGGTCAGCAGATGCTCGCCGAAATCCTGCTGCATGCCGAGGCGCACGGTGCCCGCCAGATCGGCGCCGCGCAACGCCGTCACCGCTTCGTCGTTCAATTCCAGCAGGCGGCGCGCGTAGGCCAGCAAGGTCTCGCCCGCTGGCGTGGGCTCCATGCCGCGTCCGGCCTTGCGCAGCACCGGCGCCTCTAGCTGGTCCTCCAGTTTTTTCAACTGGGCGCTGACGGCGGAGGTGGACCGCCCCAACCTGTCTGCCGCCTTGGCGAAGCTGCCCAACTCCACGCCGGTGACGAAGGTGCGCAGCACATCGAGGTCGAACGTAATCTTCCGCATAACCATCCTGATTTATCGAACCATTAATCAAAATATTCCTGATTTTCAGTATTAATTTAGTCCTGTATCGTGAGGCTGTCAATCAAACAAACGGAGGACATCATGCCCATGAGCCGCATATCCCTGCTAAAAGGAAAATCGCCCGACTATTTGCGCGCGTTGAGCGACGGCCTGCACGCCGCCATGGTGGAGGCCTTCAACGTGCCGCCCACGGACCGCTTCCAGGTCATCCACCAGCACGAGCCGAACGAACTGATTTTCGACCGCGACTACGAAAGCGAAGGCGGCCCGCGCTCCGACGACTTTGTGCTGATCGCGATCACGGCCGGCAAGCCACGCGGCACCGAGGTCAAGCAGGCGTTCTATCGCCGGCTGGTGGAGCGCCTGGCCGAGGCGCCGGGGATCAACCCGAGGGATGTGATGGTGGTCATCACCACCACGCTCGGCGACGAGTGGTCGTTCAGTGGCGGCGCGCCGGCGGCGCCGCTGCTGCGGGGAGTTGGATCATGATCGCGATGCAGTACAGCTTTGTGCTGCCGGCCGACTACGACATGGCCATCGTGCGCGAACGGATCGCCACCAAGGGGCCGCTATTGGATGATTTGCCGGGACTGGTGTTCAAGGCCTACCTGTACGCGGACGGCGAGTCCCCCGAGAACCTGTACGCGCCGTTCTACCTGTGGCGCGATGAAGAGTCGATGCATGGTTTTCTTAACGGTCCGGGATTCGCCGGCGTGGCCCGGGCTTTCGGGTGGCCGTCGGTGCGAACCTGGACGCCGTGGCACGCCAATGTGGGCGCCGAGGTGCGCGCGGCGCGCCATGCCACGCGCGTCGCGGCGTCGATCGCGCCGCATAGCGACCTGGCGGCGTTGCGCGTCAACGAGCAGGAATATGCGCGCCAGGCGTTGGAGCGCGGCGCGCTGGCGGTGGTGATCGGCTTCGAACCGGTGACATGGAGCGCGGTGCGCCTGTGCCTGTGGCGCGACGCGCCGCCGGCGGACGGCGACGCGCTGCACTACCGCGTCGGCCACGTGTCGGCGCCGGGGCGGTAGCGGTCCGGGAGCAGCTTACTGTTTCATAGTGAACGGCGTGGCGTTGTCGCGCATCTGCCGGTTGGCGTCGGCGGCATCGGTCGCCGAGACCGGCGCGCTGCGCACGCCGGGAATACGGCTGCCGGTGACCACCGACTGGTCGCGCAGCTTGACCGGGCCGGCCTCGGCGGTGGCGACGGCCGGCGTTTCCTCGGCCCGGTCCGTCGCGGCGCATCCCGCCAGGCCGAACATCGTCATCATTGCTGCGGCTAAGACTATCTTGTTCATAAACTCTCCCGACTAGTGGTTTTTAACTTATGAAGTTGGCAACCAATAATAACAAGTAAACGTCCATCCCACATGCCTTTTTTTGAGGCTGCTATAAGCCGCAGCAGGCCTTGTATTTTTTCCCGCTACCGCAAGGGCAAGGCTCGTTGCGGCCAACCTTTTCATTGCCGATGCGTTGTTTGACGGTCGCCGGCAACGGGCTTGCTTCTTCCTTTGCGTTGTTGTTTTGGATTTGAGACAACGATATTGCCGATATAGCGTTAGTGACGAAATCGCGCATACGCGTTTCGCGGTTCGGACACGGCCGGCCCTGTTCGTCGAACAAGAGGCGCGTCAACGCGAAACTCTCAAGCTGTGCAGCGGAGAGCTTGCCGCGTGACGCCATGAGTCTGTTGATCAACGCCGGCGCCATCTGAAGCGCTTGATTGGACGTCGCCTCGTCGTGGTCGCCGACGGCATTCTCGAAAGCTTTCTGCACCAGGGCGAGCGCTTCGATCCATTTCCCCGGTTCTTCCCGCGACATATAAAGGTCGGCAAGGTCCAGGTGGGCCTGATTGACTCTCAGCATAGCGCGTTGGAGGAGCTCTTCTGCTTTAGATAATCCTCCGGGCAATGAGCCATTGCGAATGAGGACGCCAACCGCGCGCTGGGCGATGTGAAGGCCCGCATCACTTGCCCGTTGTAGCCAGGTGAGCGCCGCTGCTTCGTTCGCCGCCACCCCTTCGCCGTGATACAAAGCCTGGCCCGCCTGATATTGGCCGATGGGGTAGCCGGCTTCCGCAGCGCGCAATGTCAAATCGAACGCCGTTTTGGCGTTGGCCGCCACGCCCTGCCCTTCCCGATAGATCGTCGAAAGGAGAACCAATGCAAGCGGATGGTCTTCAGCGGCCGCGCGCTCCAGATAATCCCTGGCCCGATCATGGTCAATTGGTCCCTCATGCAGGCCCAACAGTGCCGAGCGACCGCACCATGCGAGGGCATCGATGTCGCCATCCTGGCAGGCCATCTCAATGAGATCGACGCCTCGGCCGATATTCTCTTGCCCGCGTTTTCCCTCTGACAACGCGAGCCCATATTGGTAGCGTGCCCGGGTGTAGCCCGCATCGCTGGCGTAGCGGAGCAGGTCAAGCGCCCGTTCCGTCATCGCGAAGTTGGACGCCGACTGCTTCAGCAGCAGCATCGCGGCCCGGTACTGGTCCGTGGGACGGCTTTCAAACAACGCCCGGTAGCACACCGCACTCAGTTCGTCCGGGCTTTCATCGACCATGAGGTAGTCGGGTACTTGAGCCCCATGATTTTTCTGACGAAAGACAACTTCAATCAGCGCCATCACGTCGACGAGCGCCTGCCTGGCCATGGCTTGCAGTTGTTCCTCACTCCGCAGACTTTCCTCCGGATGCGCTGCCCAATTCCCCCAACGCCGCAACTTATGCAGAAGTTCTTGAATGTCCGCGTTGATCAAATGCGACTTGACGAGCGCATTGATCTTTCCCTCCAGGCCCAACTTCCACTCGCTGTCGTACGGATAGAGCATGTCGCAGCATAGACTGGCAAGCGCGCGGGTCTGAATGAGCGCGTGTGCGGGGAATTGATGCTGGCTGCGTTTGGCGACGCCGTAGACCGATGCGATTCGGGTGGAGACCAGCTCGGCGAATTCGAGATCGTTCATGGTCGCAAGGTTAGGTGAGGTGCGGCGCCTGCAGCCGCTGGCGCGCCTGCGCCAACTGTTCGCCGTCCATGCGCGACGCAGCCGTTTTCAGATACCGCTCGGCGGCGCCGAAGCCGCCGCGTTCCGCCATCGCCAGCCATAACCACGCCTGCGTCACGTCGGCCCGCACGCCCTGCCCCACAAGATACATCAATCCAAGATTGAACTGCGCGCGCAAGTGCCCCTGCCCGGCCGCCTGCAAATACCAGTGGTGGGCCTGCGCATAATCCTGCGGCATGCCCTGGCCGTTGTCATAGCGCAGACCGAGCGCGAACTGCGCCAGCGTATGCCCCTGCGCCGCCGCCTTGGCATACCAGCCGTTGGCCTGCGCGCTATCGGGCTGCGGTCCCTCGTCGCTATCGAACAGCAGCGCGAGGTTGTACTGCGCGGCCGCGTAATCCTGTTCGGCCGCGCGCCGGTACCACAGCATCGCCTTGCGCAAATCCTTCGGCACGCCGCGACCCGTCTCGTAGCGCAGGCCCAGATCGAACTGCGCCCGCAGGTGGCCCTGGTCGGCCGCCTTGCGATACCAGAAAATCGCTTCCTGGTGATCCATCGGCACGCCGTGGCCGGCGTCGTACAGAAGGCCGAGATGGTATTGCGCGCCGGGATAGCCCTGCTCCGCCGCCTTGCGGTACCAGAGCTGCGCCTGGCCATAATCCTGCGGCACGCCCTGGCCGTGATCGTAGCGCAGCCCCAGATTGTTCTGCGCCCCCGCGTGACCCTGCTCGGCCGCCTTGCGGTACCAGTCCAGCGCCTTCTGCTCGTCGCGCGGCACGCCCTGGCCGTTGTCGTAGATCAGACCCAGATTGAACTGCGAGCTGGCGTGATCCTGCTCCGCTGCGCGGCGATACCACAGGATGGCCTTCTGGCTGTCCTGCGCGATGCCGTCGCCCTTGTCGAAGCGCAGCGCCAGATTGAACTGCGCCGGCGCGTAACCCTGGTCGGCCGCCTTGCGGTACCACGACATCGCCTGCCCCACATCCTGCGGCACGCCCTGGCCGTTGTCGTAGCGCAGACCGAGGTTGAACTGCGCGCGCGCGTAGCCCTGCTCCGCCGCCTTGCGGTACCAGGCGATCGCCTGCTTGAAGTCCTGCGGCACGCCCTTGCCGGTGTCGTACATCATGCCCAGATTGTTCTGCGCGCCGGCGTCGCCCTGCTCGGCGGCCTTGCTGAACCAGTACATGGCTTTCTGCGTGTCCGCTTCCAGCCCCTGGCCCTTGGCGTACAACCAGCCAAGGTTGTACTGGGCGGCGGCGTAGCCCTGCTCGGCGGCCAGCTTGTACCAGGCCGCCGCTTCCTCGTAATTCTGCTCGACGCCCTGGCCCTTCTGGAACATCACGCCCAGGTTGTACTGCGCGTGCTCCAGCCCCTGCATCGCGGCCTGGCGATACCAGACAACCGCCAGCTCAAAGCTTTGCGCCACGCCCTGGCCGTTGAAGTACATAAAGCCCAGGCTATGCTGGGCGTTGGCGATACCACGTTCGGCTTGCTGCTTGACACGCAGGAACTCGGCTGTGTAGGTGCCGCCTTTATTGGCATCGGGTCCGTCAGGCGTGTATTTCGTCATGCTGCTTCACTGATTGTTCAAGCCTGGATTGCGACCATGGCCGGTTGGGTGTCTGTAGTCGGCGTCTTCGCCGCGTTGGGTGTCGTCGCGGAGGAAGCCGACAAGCGGTTCTGGTCCATCAGCACGTCGATAAAACTGAGCAGAGAGATCGGGCGGTGGTAGAAATAGCCCTGCATCGTGGTGCAGCCGTTGGCCTGCAGGTAGCGCGCCTGCACGTCGGTCTCCACGCCTTCCGCCACCAGGTGCAGGCCAAGGCCGCGCGCGATCGAGATGATCGCCAGGATCACCGGGTAGTGGCCGTTCTCGTCGTGGATCTCCTTGACGAAGGACTGGTCGATCTTGATGGTGTGGATGGGGAAGCGGTGCAGATACGACAGCGACGAATAGCCGGTGCCGAAATCGTCGATCGCCACCGACACGCCCAGCTGGCAAAGCTTGTTCAACTGTTCGATCGCGTACTGCGGATTGCGGATGCAGATGTTCTCGGTGATCTCGACTTCGATCTGCGCCGGCGAGATGCCGTAGCGCGTCAGCGCGCCGCGCATCTTCTCGAAGAAGTCGCCCCGGTCCAGGTATTGCGGCGACAGGTTCAGCGACAGGCGTATCGCCTCGCCGCCGGCGGCGTTCCACTGCAGCAGATCGCGGCACAGGGCGCCCAGCATCCAGTCCGAGATCGGCAGCATCAAGCCGTTTTCCTCGGCGAACGGCAGGAACTCGCCGGCCGACAGCAGCCCGCGCTGCGGGTGGTTCCAGCGCATCAAGCCTTCGGCGCCGATGATGCGGCCGGTGGCGACGTCGAGCTGCGGCTGGTAGTACATTTCCAGTTCGTTGAGCTCCAGCGCCTTGCGCAGGCTTTGTTCCAGCGCGATCTTCTGGTGCGACACGTCGAGCATCGAGTCGTGATAGAAGCTGTGGCCATTCTTGCCAAGCGCCTTGACCTGGTACATGGCGATGTCCGCGTGGCGCAGCAGCTCGTCGATGGTCTCGCCGTCGTTCGGATAGATGGCGATGCCGATCGAGGCGGAGATGTGCACCTGGTGGCCATCGAGGTCGAACGGCTCGTGCAGGCTTTCGAGGAACTTGTCGGCGATGGCCTTGGCATCCTGGCGGTCGCGCAGCTCGGGCAGCACGATGGTGAATTCGTCGCCGCCCTGGCGCGCCAGGGTGTCGCCCCGGCGCAGGCATTCCTTGAGCCGCTGCGACACCTGCTGCAGCAGTTCGTCGCCCTTGACGTGGCCCAGCGTATCGTTGACCAGCTTGAAGCGGTCAAGGTCGATGAACATCACCGCCAGCTCGGTCAGTTTGCGCTTGGCCTGGATCACGGCCAGGCCGAGACGGTCCTTGAACAGCATGCGGTTCGGCAGGTCGGTCAGGATATCGTGGTAGGCCTGGTAGGAGATCACTTCCTCGGCGCGCTTGCGGTCCGTGATGTCGCGGGCGACGCCGTAGGTGCCGAAGAATTCGTGCTTCTTGACGCTGTGGTCGGGGACGTGCATGCCGATGGCGTTGAGCGAAATCGTCATCAAGGTGTTGTTGAAGGTGCGCTCGATGCCGCCGCCGGTGTTGCACTTGAGGCGCAGCTCGACGTTGCGCGAGGCCCGTTCGTCGACGCGGCGTTCGTTGAAGGCGTAGCGGGCGCGCTCCTGGTCCTCGTCGTGCACCAGGATCGAATAGTGCTTGCCGATCAGCTCTTCGCGGGTGAAGCCGAGCAGCTGCTGCACGCGGTCGTTGATGAAGGTGAATTTGCCTTCGTGGTTCAGCGTGTAGATGATGTCCGGCGAGCTGTCGACCAGGTAGCGGTACATCTTCTCCGAGTTTTCCAGCTTGGAGGCGATGCGCTCGTTGTCGACGGCCAGGCGGCGCTTTTGCAGCGCGTTCTCCACGGTCTTGAGCAGCTCTTCGCGGCTGTAAGGCTTGCGCAGGTAATCGTAGGCGCCGCGTTTGAGCGCGCCGATGGCGGCGTCGATGCCGACCTCCCCGCTCATGACGATGACGTCGCCGTCGATGCCCTTGGCGTTGATGAAGTCCATGATCTCGTGACCGCTCATGTCGGGCAGGCGCAGGTCGAGCAGAATCAGATCGAATTTCAGTTTGGTCAGCTGGGCCAGCGCCTCGCTGCCGCAAGTCGCGGTCACCAGATGGTAGTCGCGGTCGCGCAGCAGTTCGTACAACGACGACAGCAGGCGCGGTTCGTCGTCCACCAGCAGGATGCGGGGCCAATTATCGGCGGCGTGGGCGACGGGGGTTGGGTCGTCCGAACTCGTTTCTGGGGCGGCGTGGCCGGCGGGAGTCAGGTTCATAATGGCCTTAAACTGAATCCATCAACCGCGTTTGCACGCCGCCGACGGGACTGGAACTGCTACGCGCGGGCAGCAAAATTTCGAAAGTGGTTCCCGCCTTGCCGGAACGGCAAGTGATCAGGCCCTGCATCTTCTTCACCAGGCCGTGGACGATCGACAGGCCCAAGCCATGGTGCGGGCCTTCCTTGGTGCTGCGCACCTGGGAGAACAGATTGGCCAGCACGTCGGCCGACAGCCCCGGGCCGGTGTCGCCGATGACCAGCTCCAGATACAGCTTGCGCTCGCGGTTCACGTGGCCGCGGTTGGCGATTTCGATCTTGCCGCCGTCGGGCATGGCCTCGACCGCGTTCTTGATCAGGTTGACCAGGATCTGCTTGAGCAGGTCGGCGTCGCCCTCGATGTCGGCCGGCTC
Organism: Oxalobacteraceae bacterium OTU3CAMAD1; assembly: GCA_024123915.1. NCBI lineage: Bacteria > Pseudomonadati > Pseudomonadota > Betaproteobacteria > Burkholderiales > Oxalobacteraceae > Oxalobacteraceae bacterium OTU3CAMAD1. The sequence continues at coordinate 7,283,680 of CP099650.1, forward strand.
CTCCTGCATGCGCACCACGATCTGCACCGACGCCGGCACGAAGTCGGTGGCGCGGAACAGGCGCAGCACGTCGTCGACCACGCGCGCGACATCGGTGGCGCGCGTGGTCTCGGTCGGCTGCAGATCGGCCAGGCCGTTGATCAATTGTCCGACGCGGTCGATCTCCTCGTTCAGGATCGACATCTCGCCGACCACGGGCTCGCGCCTGGCCAGCTTGCTGTCGAGGACCGACAGATAGTTCTTGATGATCGACAGCGGATTGTTCACCTCGTGCACCACGCGGCGCGACGCTTCACGGTACTCCTCGGCGACATGGGCGATCTGGCGCTTGGCGTGACCGCGCTCGCTGATCGCCGTCTCCAGCGCGGCGGCGGCCTGGGTGCCGAACGACTGCAGGAAGCGCGCGCGCTTCTGGTAGCTGGCCATCTGCCAGGCCGGCGCGCCGCCGATCAGCACACCGAGGCAGCGCTGGTTGGCCACCAGCGGCAGGCAGACCATGCTCTCGCTGCCGAGGATGCGGAACAACTGGTCCTCGGCCACGCTCAATGGTGGTTGTAGTTGGCCGTCGCGGCTGATGATGGCCAGCTTGCGTTCCAGCGCGCACGCCGCCACCACACCGCCTTTGTTGAGCGGGATGATGAATTCGGAAAAACGCAGTTGCTGGTCGCCGGTGGCGGTGCCGTGCAGCGCGTGGCCGGTCGGGTTCTCCAGCAGCACCAGCGCGTTCTCGAAGTCGAACAGGATGCGCGCCGAACGCGTCATCGATTCGAGCAGGCCGGCCTCGCCGTTCTGGCGCGCGAAGGACTGGCCCATCTCGGACACCAGCACCATGTTGCGCACTTCCTCGGACAGGCGCTGCTGCACCGGATCGACCACCGGCGGCGCGTAGGCGGCCGGCACCGGCACGTCGTCGACGCCGGTCAGGTCGATGCCCAGGTAATCGGCCGACTTTTCCACCTGGCGCGCGGCGTTGTTGACGATCTGCTCCAGCACCTCGCCATCGAGCCCGCACAAATAGGCGCCGCTCTCGATCGCCTCCTGCTGGTCGTCGTGGCAGCACAACAGGTGCGCCAGGCGCACGATACGGATCAAGGGATGCGAAGACTCCAGGCGCGCCAGCGGCTCGTGGTGATACAGCACGCTGTCGGCCAGGAAGGAGTCCAGGTGCCAGCGCTCGATCAGCCAGGCGCCCGCCTCCGAGTGCGTGATCTGCAAGGTGCGCTGTTCGACGGCGCACAGGTCCTCGTCGTCGCGCGCCATGAAGTTGAAGCCGTATTCCTTGGGCGCGGTCGCCAGCAGCGCCAGGCGGCCGACGTTGTGCAGCAGGCCGGCCAGATAGGCCTCCTCGACGTGCGGGTACTCCATCTTGCGGGCGATGTCGCGCGCGATGACGGCGGTCGTCAGCGAGCCTTTCCAGAAACCGCGCAAGTCGGTGCTGCCGGAATGGGGGAAGCTGTTAAAGGTCTGGAACACCGATTCGCTGATCACCAGGGTCTTAATCATGTCGGTGCCGAGCGACACCAGCGACTGCTCCAGGCCGACCGTACGGGCGTTGCGGTGGAAGGCCGAGCTGTTGGCGACGGTGAGGATCTTGCTGGTCATCGCCGCATCCTTGGCGATCAATGCGGCGAGCTCCGGCATGCCGGCGTCATCCGCCTGCAAGTGCTCGATCAACTTAATGAGTATCTGCGGCATGGCCGGCAGACGGGCAATCAGCAATCGATTGCGAATGTCATGGTCAGGTTGATGCATCGTATCCAGCTTTGCCGCCAGTGGTCGTCGAATAAGGGAGGTACTCAACGGCTCAGTACCGCAAAAAGTTATTTTTCCATCAGTGTTTCAGGCAGGTTTTAGGCTTGAAATTACGTTTGGAAAAGTTATATTAGCATAAAGTATCATGATAACTTGGCAGCTATCAAGCAGATATCTATCTTTCATTCTAAACTATTTACATTTCCATACGTAAACAAGTGTTAACCTGGATGGCGTAGAAGCATGCGCCGGTAATGGCGCGACGTCAACCATAAAAGGAGAGCAGAGGCACTAAAGGCCAGCTGTCCTGCGGCTAACCACAGCACGGAATGTGCTAAAAACGGCGCGATCACGCCCGCCACAAGCGCGCCCAGCATGGTGAGCGCGAACGATTGGCACGAGGCCACGGTGCCCCGGATGTGCGGGAACAGGTCCATCGCCAGCAGGGTGGCGGCGGGCGCCACGACCGACATGCCGAAGTTGTAGAAAAGCAGAGGCGCGACCGACCAGGGCAGCGCTGGCGGGAACAGCAGATGGTACAAAACGTTCAGCACCGGGGCCGCGATCAGGAAACAGAAGCCGATGCCGATCTGTCGCGAAAATGTCATTTTCCCGGCCATGCGGTTGGCCGCCAGCGCGCCCAGGAAGATCCCGGACACCGCCGGGATGAACAGCCAGCCGAATTGCGACGGTCCCAGTCCGAGGTGCTGGGGCAGGAATTCCGGCGCCGCCGCGATGTACACGAACAGGCCCGCGAAGTTGAGCGCCACCACGCCGGACTTCATGAGGAACAGCGGCGAGCGCAGGATGTCGCCGTAGTTGCGCGCCAGGTAGCGCGGGTTGAACGGCTGGCGCTTGTGCGGCGGCAGCGTCTCCGGCAGGCGGCGGTAGCAGTAGATGAACAGCAGGATCGTGTAGGCCAGCAGCGACAGGAAGATCGCGCGCCAGTCGAACAAGGTGACGATCCAGCCGCCGAGGATGGGCGCGATGGCCGGCGCGATCGAGAAGATCATCGTCACCAGCGACAGCAGGCGGGCGGCGGCGGCGTCATCGTACAGGTCGCGGATGATGGCGCGCCCCACCACCACGCCGGCGCCGGCCGACACGCCCTGCATGATGCGGAACACCCACAGGTAATGCACCGTGTGCGCGGAGGCGCAGCCCAAGGTGCCGATGGCGAACATCACCAGCGATACCAGCACCACGTTGCGGCGTCCGAAGGCGTCCGCCAGGGCGCCGTGCCACAACACCATCGCGGCGAAGGCCAGCATGTAGAACGTCAGGCTTTGCTGCACTTCGAGCGGAGTGGCGTTCAGCGAGGCCTGGATGTTGGGGAAGGCCGGCAGGTAGGCGTCGATCGAGAATGGCCCGAGCATCGACATCGCCGCCAGCATGGTCGCCAGCCCCGCCGCGCTGAGCACTTTCATGTGCGACGGCGGCGGCGGGGGGATGTCCTCGACAGGATCGGGCGGGAGATTGGCGGGAGGTGTCGGGAACATCGGCGGGGCCTTTTTTAGACTTCTTTGGGCTTGGCCGCTTCGCGGCGGTTGAAGCCCGCCACCATATCGAAGCGGAACAGACGGCATTCGAGCGCGCCGTTAAAGAACGGCGTCTTGCGCGATTCCTTCAGGCGCAGCATCTTCGGCAGCCCCAGGTCGGCGGTGAACAGGAACACCGTCCAGCCGGCGAAGCGCTGCTTGAGCGTGGTGCTCAGCGCGGAATAGAAGCCGCTGGCCAGTTCGTCCTCCGGCAGCGAGCTGTCGCCGCGCACGCCGATACGCTCGCCGTACGGAGGATTGGTCAGCAGGATGCCCGGCTGCTCGGTCGGCGCCTTCACTTCCTGCGCCTCGATCTGCTTGAGCGGCACGTCGAACATGATGCCGGCGCACTTCAGGTTATGGCGGGTCATCGCCACCATGTCGCCCGAGATGTCGGAGCCAAAGATGGTCGGCGATTCCGGCAGCGGATTGGCCTTGATCGAATTCTTCATCTCGTTCCACGGCGCCGGATCGAAGTCGTTGAACGCTTCGAAGGCGAAACGGCGGCGCGCGCCCGGCGGGATGCCCTGCACCATTTGCGCCGCTTCGCACAGGATGGTGCCGGAGCCGCACATCGGGTCGAACAGCGGCATGCCAGGCTTCCAGCCCGACACGCGCAGCAGGCCGGCGGCCAGGTTCTCGCGCAGCGGCGCGTCGCCGGTTTCCTCGCGCCAGCCGCGCTTGAACAGCGCCTCGCCCGAGGTGTCCAGGTAGATGATGAACTGGCGCGCGTCGAGGAAGCCGACGATGCGCATGTCCGGTTCCTTGGTGTTGACCGACGGACGCTTGTCGAACTGGTCGCGGAAACGGTCGCAGATCGCGTCCTTGATCTTCAGCGTGGTGAACTCCAGGCTTTTCAGCGGGGATTTGACGGCGGTGACGTCGACACGGATCGTGTGGTCGTAGGTGAACCAGTCTTCCCACTGCTGCGCCAGCACCAGGTCGTAGATGTCGTTCTCGTTCTGGTAGCCGGTGACGGCCATGCGCATCAGCACGCGCGAGGCGATCCGCGAGTGCAGGTTGATGCGGTAGGAGTCCAGCAGGTCGCCGGAGCAGTGCACGCCGCCGGGAACCTGGTTGTGCACCTTCATGGTGGTGCTCAGGAGGGCGATTTCGCCCAGTTCTTCGGCCAGTGCCGCTTCCATGCCGCGCGGGCATGGGCAAAAATAGGATGCCATAGGTGTACCTTTTGTCCGTTGAAAAACCAAAAACCGTTACTTCGTTTGCTACGGTGCTGCTTTACTTCTGCATTGCGCGTTCCAGGAAGTCCAGGCGGTCCTGGCCCCAGAAGCTTTCCCCATCGAGCACATACCACGGCGAGCCGAATACATTGGCGGCGGTGGCGTCCTCGGTGTTGCGGTCGTACTCGGCCTGCACGCTGGCCGTCTCCGACGATTTGATCAGCGAGCGGCCATCGAGGTCGCAGCCGCCGGCGATCTGCGCCAGGGTGTCCTCGTCGCCGATGTTCTTCTCTTCGGCCCACAGGCCGCGCATGATGGCGCCGGCCAGTTCCAGCGCGACGTCGACGCCGTGGGTCAGGCGCGCGGCGATCACCATGCGGTTGGCCAGGTCGGGCGACACCGGGAAAAACTTCGGCTGCACGTTCATCGGCACGCCGAGGAACTCCGACCAGCGGGTCAGTTCGACCAGCCGGTAGGCCTGGCGCTGCGGCGCGCGCTTGGCCAGCGGCAGGCCGCCGGAGACGCCGAACACCTTGCCCAGGTCGAAAGGACGCACCTCGACTTGCACCGCGTGCTGGCGCGCCATCGCGATAAAGCGCTCATGTCCCAGATAGGTCCACGGCGAGTGAATGGCGAAAAAATACTGACAGACTTTGCTCATGATGCTCCGATCAGAACGGTTTGACGACAACCAGGATCACGATGGCCAACAACATGAACACCGGTACTTCATTAAAGACGCGGAACCACTTGTGGCTGCGCGTGCTGACGCCCTTCTCGAACTTCTTCAGGAGCGAACCGCAGGCATGGTGATAGCCGACCACCAGCGCCACCAGCAGCAGCTTGGCGTGCATCCAACCCGGCATTTTCGCGCCGTACTGCATGTAGACCAAAATCGCGCCGAACACCACGGCGAACACCGACAACCACATCGAAAACCGGTACAACTTGCGCGCCATGAGCGTCAGGCGCTCGGTGGTGGCGGCGTTGGTTTCCATCGCCAGGTTGACGAAGATGCGCGGCAGGTAGAACACGCCGGCCATCCAGCAGATGACGAAGAAAATGTGCAGCGCCTTTATCCAGAGCATAGCTATCCTTTATTGACGAACTTCACCGTGACCGAATACCACGTATTTCAACGACGTTAAACCTTCCAGCCCGACCGGGCCGCGCGCGTGCAGCTTGTCGTTCGAGATGCCGATTTCGGCGCCCAGGCCATATTCGAAGCCGTCGGCGAAGCGCGTCGAGGCGTTGATCATCACCGACGCCGAATCGACCTCGCGCAGGAAGCGCATGGCGTCGCTGTGGTCCTCGGTGATGATGGATTCCGTGTGCTTGGACGAGTACCGGTTGATGTGCTCCATCGCCTCGTCGATGCCGTCGACGATCTTCACCGACAGGATCGCGGCCAGGTACTCGGTCGACCAGTCCTCCTCGGTGGCGGCCGCCAGATGCGGGTAGCCGGCCGCCGACAGGATCGCCAGCGCTTCGGCATCGGCGCGCAACTCGACTTCCTTGGTGGCGTACAGTGAGGCCAGTTGCGGCAGCACCGTCGGCGCGATCGCGCGCGCCACCAGCAGTGTTTCCATCGTGTTGCAGGTGCCGTAGCGGTGGCACTTGGCGTTGAAGCCGATGTCCACCGCCTTTTTCAGATCCGCCTTGGCGTCGATGTAGACGTGGCAGATGCCGTCCAGGTGTTTGATCATCGGCACGGTCGCCTCTTCCATCAGGCGCGCGATCAGGCCCTTGCCGCCGCGCGGCACGATCACGTCCACATACTCCGGCATGGTGATCAGCGCACCCACGGCGGCGCGGTCGGTGGTATCGACCACTTGCACGCCGTCTTCGGGCAGGCCGGCGCCGGCCAGGCCTTCCTTGACCAGTTTTGCCAGGGCGCGGTTGCAATGGATCGCTTCCGAGCCGCCGCGCAGGATGGTGGCGTTGCCGCTCTTGATGCACAGCCCCGCCGCGTCGACGGTAACATTGGGACGCGATTCGTAGATGATGCCGATCACGCCCAGCGGCACGCGCATCTGGCCGACCTGGATGCCCGACGGGCGGAATTTCAAACCGGAGATCTCGCCGATGGGATCGGACAGCGCGACGATCTGGCGCAGTCCCTCGACCATTGTGGCGATGGCTTTGTCCGACAGCGCCAGGCGGTCCAGCATCGCCGGGGCCAGGCCGTTGGCGGCCGCCGCGTCCATGTCGAGCTGATTGGCAGCGCGCAGCTGGTCGGCGTCGCGTTCGATGGCGTCGGCGATCAGGGTCAGCGCGCGGTTGCGCGTGGCGCTGTCGGCACGGGCAATCGCGCGCGATGCCTTGCGCGCCTGCTGGCCCAGTTGTTCCATGTAGTGCTTGATATCCATGTTCATCCCACGATGTTCACTGCGTTCTTAAACTTTAGCCGCGCGCCACTTTCAACGCCAACTGCAGCATGGCGTCCCAGGCGTCGCCGTTGTACGCCTTGGCGCGCAGGCCCTTGATCATCTTGTCCACCTGCGCCGCTTCCTTCATCGCCGCCTCCAGCGTCGGCAGCGAGATGCGCCGCAGCGCCGGGTCCATCATGCGCTCTTTCGGCCCCCAGATGCGGTATTCCTTGAGCAGCGCGCCGAGCGGCCTGCCCTGCGCCATGCCCGACTTCAGTTTCAATAGCGTGCGGATCTCCTCGGACACCGCCCACAGCACCAACGGCAGCGCCTCGCCCTCGCCTTTCAGGCCTTCGAGCATGCGCACCAGCCGCGCCGGATCGCCCGACAGCATCGCCTCACTGAGCTTGAACACGTCGTAGCGCGCCACGTTGAGCACCGCGTCGTGCACCTGCTCGTAGGTCAGCTTGCCCGGCTCGTGCAGCAAGGCCAGTTTCTGGATCTCCTGGTGCGCCGCCAGCAGGTTGCCCTCGACGCGGTCGGCGATGAAGTCGACGCTTTGCCGGTCCGCGCTTTGCCCTTGCGCGGCCAGGCGCTGGCCTATCCAGTTGGGCAACTGCGCCCGTTCGATCTGCGCGATGTCGATATACACCGCCGCCTGCTGCAGCGCCGCCACCCAGGCCGCCTTCTGCGTCTGCCAATCCAGCTTGGGCAGGGTGATCAGTGTCAGGTTGTCCGGACTCAGATCCTTCACATAGTTCTGCAGCGCCGCGCCGCCGTCCTTGCCGGGTTTTCCGGTCGGGATGCGCAGCTCGATGAGCTTCTTATCGCCGAACAGCGACAGCGCCTGGTTGGCCGCCAGCAGCTCGCCCCACTTGAAGCTGCGCTCGACGGTCAGCACGTCGCGCTCCGAATAGCCCTGCGCGCGCGCGGCGCGGCGGATCTTGTCGGCAGCCTCCAGCGCCAGCAGATGCTCGTCGCTGGTGATGACGTACAACTGGGACAACGACTTCGTCAAATGGCCGTCCAGCGCTTCCAACCGCAATTGCATAAACGCGCCCTTACAGGATCGGCACGGCAGGTGCCGATTGGGTCGGCGCCGGACTCGGAGTAGAAGCGGGAACCGACATGCGCGTCAATTTGATGGCGGCGATACGGCGCATCATCTGCTGTACCAGGTCGGTCTGCATGTCCTTGTACAGCAAGGCCTCTTCCTGCTCCTTGGCCAGCAACTGGGTTTCGTTGAAGTCGATCGGGCGGCTCAGCGAGATCGCCGTCGGCGGCAGCAGCACGGCGCCCTGCTTATCCAGCACGCGGAACACGATGCTGTACTGAAGCAGGTACTGGCGCACGCGGCCATTGCTGTTCAGCGACAGGATGGTCTTGCTCTTGGTGTGCTCCGGATTGGAAATCACCTCGACGATGCCGTCGGCTTCTTGCGCCGTCTTGACGACGGTGGTGCTGCCGTTGGCGTTGATGTTGCGCTTCAAATCGACCGCCAGCGGCGACGACTCGGGCAGTCCCACATACATTGTCGGGAACGGCAGTGTGTAATGGCCGCCGTCGCCGCGCAGGTGGAAGCCGCACGCCGACACCGTCAGCGACAACGCCAGCACGAGGGAGCAAACGCGCGCGTGGGAGCGCGCGCGCTGGAACAACCGGGACCTGCTTGCCATGTTAGTCATCCGAAATCCGCCCGTTAATCCGTTAAACAACGATGTTGACCAATTTGCCCGGCACGACGATGATCTTCTTCGGCGTGCCCTCGATGAATTTCTGTACCGCTTCGCTGGCCAGCGCCGCCGCCTCGATGGTGGCCTTGTCGGCGCCCTTGGCGACGACCACGCTGCCGCGCAGCTTGCCGTTCACCTGGATCATCATCTCGATTTCTGCCTGCTCCAGCGCGGCCGGGTCGACCTGCGGCCACTGCGCGTTGAGGATGTCGCCGTGCGCCTTGGCGTAGCCCAGTTCCTCCCACAGCACGTGGGTGATGTGGGGGGCGACAGGGTTCAGCAAACGCAGGAAGATCGAGAAGCCCTCGGCCACCAGCGCGTTCGATTCGGCGCTGTCGTCCAGCTTTGCCGATTCGATCGTGTTGAGCATCTTCATGCATGCCGAAACGACGGTGTTGTACTGGATGCGCTTGAGGTCATAGTCGGCCTGCTGCAGGATCTTGTGCAGTTCGCGGCGCAGGGTTTTCTGCGGCTCGGTGGCGACAGGTGCTGCGGGACCGTTCAACGCCGCTTCAATGCGCGACGCCTGTGCGTAGCCGAACGCCCACACGCGGCGCAGGAAGCGGTTGGCGCCTTCGACGCCGCTGCCCGACCATTCCAGCGTTTGTTCCGGCGGCGAGGCGAACATCGTGAACAGGCGCGCGGTGTCGGCGCCGTACTGGCCGATCTGCGCGGCCGGGTCGATGCCGTTGTTCTTCGACTTAGACATCTTCTCGGTGCCGCCGATCTGCACCGGCTGGCCGTCGTCCTTCGACACGGCGCCTTGCGGACGGCCCTTGTCGTCCAGGGTCACTTCGACGTCGGCCGGATTGAACCAGGTCTTCTTGCCCGCTTCGTCCTCGCGGAAGTAGGTTTCGTTCAGCACCATGCCCTGCGTGAGCAGGTTGGTGAACGGCTCGTCGAACTTGACGATGCCGAAGTCGCGCATCACCTTGGTCCAGAAGCGCGCGTACAACAGGTGCAGCACGGCGTGCTCGATGCCGCCGATGTACTGGTCCATCGGCATCCAGTAATCGTTGCGCTCATCGACCATGGATTCGTTGGCGCCCGGCGACGTATAGCGCATGTAGTACCACGACGAGTCGACGAAGGTGTCCATCGTATCGGTCTCGCGGCGCGCAGGCTTGCCGCACTGCGGGCAGTCGCATTTGAGGAAGGCTTCGTATTTGTTCAGCGGATTGCCGCTGCCGTCCGGCACGCAGTCTTCCGGCAGCACCACCGGCAGGTCTTTTTCCGGCACCGGCACCGAGCCGCAATCGGCGCAGTTGATCATCGGGATAGGCGTGCCCCAGTAGCGCTGGCGCGAGATACCCCAGTCGCGCAGGCGGAAGGTGATCTTCTTCTCGCCCAGGCCCTTGGCGGCCATGTCGGCGGCCACCGCCTCGACCGCGTCGGCGTAGGACAAGCCGTCGTACTTGCCCGAGTTGGTCACGATGGAGACGGTCTTGTCGCCGTACCACTCCTGCCAGGCCTCGGTCGAGAATTCCTGGCCTTCGGCCTGAATCACCTGCTTGATCGGCAGGTTGTACTTTTTGGCGAAGGCGAAATCGCGCTCGTCGTGCGCCGGCACGCCCATGACGGCGCCGTCGCCGTAGGTGATCAACACGTAGTTGCCGACCCAGACCTCGACCTGCTCGCCGGTCAGCGGATGGGTGACGAACAGGCCGGTCGGCATGCCCTTCTTCTCCATCGTCGCCATGTCGGCCTCGATCACGGAACCCAGTTTGCACTCGGCGTTGAAGGCCGCCAGTTCAGGATTGGTCTGCGCGGCGTGGATTGCCAGCGGATGCTCGGCCGCCACGGCGCAGAAGGTCACGCCCATGATGGTGTCCGGGCGGGTGGTGAAGACATACATTTTGCCGTCGCCGATCAGGGCGCCCGAGGCGTCCTTGATCTCGTGCGGGAAGGCGAAGCGAACGCCGGTCGACTTGCCGATCCAGTTGGCCTGCATGGTGCGCACGCGCTCCGGCCAGCCCGGCAGCTTGTTGTCGACGTGTTCCAGCAGCTCGTCGGCGTAGTCGGTGATGCGGGCGTAGTACATCGGGATCTCGCGCTTTTCGATCAGCGCGCCCGAACGCCAGCCGCGGCCGTCGATGACCTGCTCGTTGGCCAGCACGGTCTGGTCGATCGGGTCCCAGTTCACGGTGCCGGTCTTTTTGTAGATGATGCCTTTTTCGAGCATCTTCAGGAACATCCACTGGTTCCACTTGTAGTATTCCGGTTTGCAGGCGGTCATTTCGCGCGACCAGTCGATCGCTAGGCCCATGGACTCCATCTGCTCGCGCATGTGGGCGATGTTCGAATAGGTCCACTGCGCCGGCGGCACGTTATTGGCCATCGCCGCGTTTTCCGCCGGCATGCCGAACGCGTCCCAGCCCATCGGCATCAGCACGTTGTAGCCGTTCATGCGCAGGTAGCGGTACATCACGTCGTTGATCGTATAGTTGCGGACGTGGCCCATGTGCAGCTTGCCCGATGGGTAAGGCAGCATCGAACAGGCGTAGTACTTCCCTTTCGGGAAACGCGGGTCGTGCTCGACGGCTTTATAGGCGTCGATGGCCTTCCAGTGGGATTGCGCGGCTGATTCTACGTCGGCGGGACTATATTTATCTTGCATGATGGTGTGCGGCCAAAAAGGAATATGAACCGGACATTATACTGGCTCAACCGCCTCCAGCGCACGAGAGTGGCCCCTTGGCCCCGTCCGGACGGTAAGATAACCGCATGCTTTACCGCGAATACCCTCCCCACCCGGCTTTAAGCGCCCATGTCGACTGCATGTGGACCGCGCGCGTGCCCTCCGTCGCGCCCGGGCGCGCGCATACGCACCGGGTGCTGCCCGACAACTGCATCGACATCCTGTGGCAGGACGGCGGCCGGCCGGCTTTCGCCGTTGGCATGATGAGCAGCGCCATTCTGGTGGCGAGCGCCGGGCCGGTGGGCACGGTGGCGGTGCGCTTCAAGCCGGGGGCCGCCGGGGCGTTTCTGGCGACGCCGCTGCACGCGCTGACCGATCAGCGGGCCGATATCGACCTGCTGTGGGTGCGCAGCGATGCCGACCGGCTGGCCGACGCGCTGTGGACCAAAGAGTTGACCGACCGCGAACGCATTGCATTAATTGAAACGCAGTTATTGCGGCGGCTGCGCCAGGCCGATTCGGCCGCCTCCACCGGCGAGGCGCTGATTCTGCGCGCGGTCAGCGCCATCGACACCAGCGGTGGCGGTGTGCGGATCGACGATCTGGCGGCGCGCTTGGGCGTCTCGCGCCAGCACCTGGGCGCGCAGTTCCGCACGCGGGTCGGGCTGTCGCCCAAGCTGTACGCGCGCATTTGCCGCTTCCGCCGGGCCACGGCGGCACTCAAGGCGGCGCCGTCGCCGGATTGGGCGCGGCTGGCGCTCGATTGCGGCTACTTCGACCAGTCGCACCTGATCCACGATTTCCAGGAATTCGCCGGCAGCGCGCCGGAACGCTTTTTAAGCACCGCCTAGGCTCCAGCTTCCATTTTTACAATCGCCGGCGCCGCATCTATGCCAAGATGGTGTTTTCGACATCGTTACGGAGACTATCATCATGATCAAGGGACTGCGCACGCTGGTTTATCCGGTGGCCGACCTGGCCGCCGCCAAGGAGTGGTACGCGAAGGTGTTCGATACCGCGCCCTACTTCGACCAGCCTTTTTATGTCGGCTTCAGCGTCGGTGGCTTTGAACTGGGATTGATCCCGAGCGATAAGTTCACCGCCGCCAAGGCCGGCAGCATGGTGTACTGGGGCGTCGACGACATCCAGGCGGAAGCCGACCGCATCGTGGCGCTGGGCGCCACCGTCGAAGGCGCCATCGAGGACGTCGGCGAGAACATCAAAACGGTCGAGTTGGCGGACCCGTTCGGCAATTTGCTGTGCCTGATTTACAACCCGCATTTCGACGTCAAAGAAGTACGCTAAGGCCAGCGCGCTATGAATCGCCACAGCTCCACGTAGGGCGGATTAGGCGGAACGCCGTAATCGGCCATGTGTGAGCCGCCGACGAAGCACGCATTGGCCGATTACGCTACGCTAATCCGCCCTACGTGTTTCAGTGGTTTGATGATTCCGTGGTTTCGGCTTTGGGGCCAGTTTGTGGCACACTATGCCCCTTCGAAAAGAAAGAGGTAGTCCATGTCCCGCCGTAACGCCAATATGATCAAGTCGCCCGAACAAATCGTTATGGCGCGCGTCGCCGCCCAGCTGGCGGCCGACGTGCTGACGATGATCGGCCCGCACATCAAGGCCGGCGTGACGACAGCCTACCTCGACCAGCTGTGCAACGACTACATCGTCAACGTGCAGAAGGTCATCCCCGCCAACGTCGGCTACGGCGGCTTCCCGGCCACCGTCTGCAGCTCGATCAACCACGTGGTCTGCCACGGCATCCCCTCGCCGGAGGAAGTGCTGAAGGACGGCGACATCATCAACATCGACGTCGCCGTCATCAAGGATGGCTGGCACGGCGACACCAGCCGCATGTACTACGTCGGCGAGCCGTCGAAGGCGGCGCGCAAGCTGGTCGAGACGACGTACGCGGCGATGTGGGCCGGCATCCGCGCCGTCAAGCCGCGCGCGACCCTGGGCGACGTCGGTTTCGCGATCCAGACGGTGGCCGAGAAGGCCGGCTTCAGCGTGGTGCTCGATTATTGCGGCCACGGTATCGGCCAGGTCTACCACGAGGAGCCGCAGGTGACCCATTACGGCCGTCCGGGCCAGGGTGTGGTGCTCAAGCCGGGCATGCTGTTTACGATCGAGCCGATGATCAACGCCGGCCGCGCGGCCACGAAGGAACTGGACGACGGCTGGACCGTCGAGACGCGCGACAAATCGCTGTCGGCGCAGTGGGAGCATATGGTGTTGGTGACCGAGACCGGGTTCGAGGTGTTGACCCTGGCGCCCGGCGAGACCGGCGCCAAGGCGCAGATCCCGATTGTCGGTTGAGTTTTAACCCCGGGCCACACCGGGGTCGGACCCGTTGGGTCCGACCCCATACCCGCGACTGCGGCGCCGTTCGCGCCTGGCGGTGCGGGTTTTATTTCAGCGTCAGCTTCAAGGCCGGCTTCTCGCCGTAATCCTCATACCGCTCGTTGATGCCGGCCACGCAGTACGTCACCTCTTCCAGGATATCCGGCGCGGCGGTTTTCAGCGCCGCGGCGTCCTTGATGACGATCTCCAGCACCTCGTTGGGCTTGAGGCGGAATTTGCTCATGCCGTCGTCGTCGCGCAGATAGCTCAGGCAATCGACCCACGCGTCCATCGTCGCGCCATACGTGTCGGGAAAGCCCATCGCCGCCTTGCAGGCCGCGTGGAAGCTGCCCATGTCGGTGATCGCCGCGCCGTTCAATTCTGCGGTTGCCATTATTTTTGCTCTTTCTTCGGGTCGGTGACAAAACCCAGTTTCGTTAATCCATTGGTCTGCGCCGCCGCCATCACCTGCGCCACCACTTCATAGCGGGTGTCCTTGTCGGCGCGCAGTTGCAGCTCCGGCTGCGGGTCCTGCTTGGCCGCTTCGACCAGGCGCGCCTCCAGCGCCTCCCGTTCGAGCGGCTCGTTGTTCCAGAAAATCTTGCCCTTGCCGTCGATGGCCAGGGTGACAGTGGCCGCCTCGGCCTGCTGCTGGCTGGTGGGCGCCTGCGCCTTCGGCAGGTCGAGCTTAACCGCGCTGGTGAACATCGGCGCGCCCAGGATGAAAATCACCAGCAGCACCAGCATCACGTCAACCATCGGCGTAACGTTGATGTCGGCCATCGGGCCCGGCTGGCGGTGGTGGTTGAATGCGCCAAAGCTCATGCTTGCTCCCGAGTCAGATTGAGAGTGGGTACTTACTTGCGCGACTATTTGCCGGCGCGCGCGCCGGTCGTCAGATAGGCGTGCAGGTCGTGCGCGAACGCGTCCAGTTCCGCCAGGGTCAGGCGGTTGACGCGGTTGAAGGCGTTAAACGCCAGCACCGCCGGAATCGCCACCGTCAGGCCGATGGCGGTCATGACGAGCGCCTCGCCGACCGGGCCGGCCACTTTGTCGATTTGCACGGTGCCGCTGGCCGAGACATTGGCCAGCGCGTGGTAAATGCCCCAGACGGTGCCCAGCAGGCCGACGAACGGCGCGGTCGCGCCGATCGACGCCAGCACGGTCAGGCCGCCTTCGAGACGGTTGGTCGAACGCTGGATCGCCACCCGCAGCACGCGCGTGACTTGCGCGGCGCGGTCCATCTCGCCGCCCAGCGACTGGCGCTCGGCCACTTTGATGTGCGCGGCGCCCTGTTGCGCCAGCGGCAGGTAGATTTTTTCCGGGTCCGCCAGTTCCAGCGCGGCCACGCCGTCCCCCATCGTCGGCGCTTCCCAGAAGGCCTGCACGGCCGGGGAGCTGCGGCGCACGCGCCAGGCCGCGAAGGCCTTCGACAGGATGAAGAACCAGCTCACCAGCGACATCGCCAGCAGCACGAACGCCACCGCGTGGCTGATGCCGTCGCCCTGCTCCCAGTAATGGGCCAGGGTGAACTGGTTGGCGACGGCGGGCGTCATCCGTTCAGCGACAGCACGTCATACATGTCGAACAAACCGGTCGGCTTGTCGGCCAGGAAGCGGCAGGCGCGCAGCGCGCCGTGCGCGTAGGTCGCGCGGCTGCTCGATTTGTGGCTGATTTCGATGCGCTCACCGATGCCGGCGAACAGCACGGTGTGGTCGCCGACGATGTCGCCGCCACGGATGGTGGCAAAGCCGATCGACGATGGATCGCGCTCGCCGGTCACGCCTTCGCGCGCGTAGACGGCGCACTCTTTCAAGTCGCGGCCCAGGGCGTCGGCGATCACTTCGCCCATCTTGAGGGCGGTGCCGGACGGCGCGTCGACCTTGAAGCGGTGGTGCGCCTCGATCACTTCGATGTCGTAGCCGGTCGACAGCGCCTTGGCGGCCTGCTCGAGCAGCTTCATCGTGACGTTGACGCCGACGCTGAAATTGGGCGAGAACACGATCGCGGTTTTCTTGGCCGCTTCGGCGATGGCGGCCTTGCCGGCGTCGTCGAAACCGGTGGTGCCGATGACCAGTTTGATGCCGTGCTCGGCGCAATAAGCCAAGTGCTCGAGCGTGCCTTCGGGACGGGTGAAGTCGATCAGGTACTGGGCGCCTGCCAGGCCTTGCGACAGGTCCGACTGCACCAGCACCCCGCCCGGCTTGCCGAGGAAGGCGGCGGCGTCGCTGCCGACGCCGGCCGAACCGGCGCGGTCCAGGGCGCCGGCCAGGCGCGCGTCCGGCGCGGCCTCGACGGCTTCGATCAGGATGCGGCCCATGCGGCCACTCGCGCCGGCGATGGCGATATTCATTGCGGTCATGCGTGCTTCCTTATCTGTTCTGGTTACCCACCGTCACGCCAACCGGCGCGGGCGCGGCGTTGTCGCTGCCCGAGTTGGTGGGCGGCGGCACGCTCGACGCAGGCTTGTTGTCGGGGGCGTCCGGATTTTTCTTGATCTTCGGCGCCGGGCCGGCGATGCGGGCGATGTATTCTTTTTCGGTCGGCAGGTTGCCGCCTTCCCAGCGCGCGACCTTGCCGTCGTTGTCGAAGAAGACGATGACGCGGCTGGTGGTGACTTCGCCGTTGCCCTTGGCCATGCGGAACGCGTAGTCCCAGCGGTTGGCGTGGAACGGGTCGGTCAGCAGCGCGGTGCCGAAGATGAAGCGGACCTGGTCGCGCGTCATGCCGACTTTCAATTGCGCCAACATTTCCTCAGATACAAAGTTGCCTTGCTGGATATCAGGACGGTATGGCGAGAAGAACCACATAAACTTTTGCAGCGGGGTGATGGTGGTCGTTTGCGCGCCCTTGCTGGCGTCCAGGGTGGTCCCGGTTTCCTTGACCTGGTTCGATTTCTCGCCCAGGGTGGTGTTGGAAGCACAGCCGCCGGCGGCCAGCGCGACGCAGACGGCGCCTGCGAGCAACGGAGCACGGCGGGTAAAACGGTGCGACAAAGACTGCAATAAAGCCGGGGTGACGCGCATAAGTGTCCTCAATCTGGTCAAGCGGAAATGCCGAAAAACGCTATATCATAAAGCACATGGTGCGAGATGGGGCCGCGCGGGCACGCGAAGTGACAGCATTATCCTGTAAAACCGGGGATATGTCCTTGTTTTGCAAGGCGCAAGTGTAAATGTTTGCAAACGCCGTCCGGCCCGCGATGCCGCAATAAGCGGCAGCAATAAGTGGAGGCAATGAGTGCGGTGGGTCGCGGAGTGCGTTAAACTGTGGGCTAGCTATCGCCAACCAGAATAAGAGTGTCCAACATGGGTAACAATCCAACCGATCTGAAGGCCAGCGGCCTCAAAGCCACCCTGCCTCGCCTTAAAATCCTGGACATCTTCCAGAACAGCGACGTCCGCCACCTGACGGCCGAGGATGTCTACAAGATCCTGCTGGCCGACAATATGGACGTCGGCCTGGCCACCGTCTACCGCGTGCTGACCCAGTTCGAGCAAGCCGGCCTGCTGAACCGCAACCACTTTGAAACCGGCAAGGCCATCTTCGAGCTCAACGAAGGTTCCCACCACGACCACCTGGTGTGTCTGGATTGCGGCCGGGTCGAGGAGTTCTTCGACGAAGAGATCGAAACGCGCCAGCAGATGGTCGCCAAGGAGCGCGGCTTCAAGATCGCCGAGCACGCGCTGGCGATCTACGGCAATTGCATCAAGACGGCTTGCCCGCACCGGCCTTGAATGTATGCGCCCCGGCGGCGCATACACTCAACCCGGTACGGCGGGGTCGTACCCCGTACGGGGTACGACCCCAAGCTGCACGCCGTGCGGGTTAAAACTAATTGTGGCTCAACGCATTCGATAGAAGTTTGGCCGTGATATCGACGATCGGTATCACGCGCTCGTAGGCCATGCGGGTCGGGCCGATCACCCCCAGGGTGCCGACGATCTTGCCGTTGGCCATGTACGGCGCGGTCACCACGCTCATCTCGTCCATCGGCACCAGGCTCGATTCGCCGCCGATATAAATCTGCACGCCGCTGGCCTTGCTCGACACGTCGAGCAGCTGCATCAAGCCCGTCTTTTGCTCGAACATGTCGAACATCTGCCGCAGCGACGTCATGTTCGACGACAAATCGCTCACCGACAGCAGGTTGCGCTCGCCGGCGATGACCATGTCGTCCGAGTTGTCCGCCATCGCCTCGCTGCCCGCCTCCACTGCCGCCTGCATGAGCCTGCCCATGTCGTCGCGCAACTGGCGCACCTCGGTCTGCAAGCGCGTGTGCACCTCGTCGAAGGCCAGGCCGCCGTAGTTCTGGTTGATGTAGTTGGCCGACTGGATCAGCTGCGTGGGGCTGTAGTCGACATCGGTCAGCAGCAGGCGGTTTTGCACGTCGCCGGTGGGGCCGACGATCACCAGCAGGATGCGCTTCTCCCCCAGCCGCAGGAATTCGATCTGCTGGAACACCGATTCGCGGCGCGGGCTGAGCACCACGCCGGCGAACTGCGACAGCGACGACAGCATCTGCGCCGCGTTGGAAATCATTTTCTGCGGCTGCGGCGCCTGCAGGCGCATGCGGCCCTCGACCGATTGCTCGTCCAGATGTTGCACCGTCAGCAAGGTGTCGACAAAGATGCGGTAGCCGCGCGGCGTCGGCACCCGGCCGGCCGAAGTGTGCGGGCTGGCGACGTAACCGAGCTCCTCGAGGTCGGCCATGATGTTGCGGATCGTCGCCGGCGACAGGTCCAGGCCGGAGATCTTGGAGAGCGCGCGCGAGCCGACCGGCTGGCCGTCCGCGATATAGCGTTCCACCAGGGCTTTGAGCAGGGTTTGAGCGCGTGTGTCGAGTTGCATACTGTATATCTTATTTGCCGAGAGTTGCCGTATTTGCCTATTATGCACGCTCCGCGCCGGCCGGGGGCTGTCGTGTGACATCAATCAGCCAGTTGTTGCCTCACCCATGCCAGCAGCTCGTGGAAATCGGCGCAAATGGCGTCTGGCGCGATGCCGGCGTCGAGGTGGGCGGTGCTGCCGGTGCGGTTCATCCACACGGCGCGCATGCCCACGGCCTGCGCGCCGCGCACGTCCAGGCGCAGGTCGTCGCCGACGTAGACCGCGTCGCCCGGCGCCACACCCATCGCCTCGCAGGCGGCCAGGAAGATGGACGGATCGGGCTTGGCGACGCCGAAGCGGGCCGAGGCCAGCGCTACCTCGAAATGGTGGTGCAGTCCGATGACTTCAAGGTCGGCGTTGCCGTTGGTGATCACGCCCAGCCGCAGCATGCCGCCCAGCTCGGCGAGCACGGGCGCGACGTCGTCGAACAGGGTGACGGCGTTGCGCAGCACGTTGAAGTGTTGCATCGCGCCGTCGATGTGGGCCGCGTCCTCGCCGGTCTCGGCGAACACCGCCTCGAGCGCGACGCGGCGCAGCCGGTACAGGTCGGCCGTCAGCTCCGGCTGTTTTTCCAGCAGCGCCAGGCGCAGCGCGCGCAGCGCCTCGACCGAATACTTGCTGGTGACGGCCGGCGCGCGCTCGGCCAGCCAGGCGTGCCAGCCGGTTTCGGCCGCCGCGATGACCGGGCCGATCGGCCACAGGGTGTCGTCCAGATCGAACAGCAGAGCTTGTGGTGGGCGTGGTGTCATGGGGCGGAAAAAATAAGTGGACTCCGGGCTATTGTCGCACCGATCGGGCGCCGTCGCCGTGCGCGTCCTCGCGCGTCCCTAACAAGCTGTTACATCCATTGGGGGGACTGGTGTTACCAAATGCACTAAAATACGGGGCAAATCCGTGTAAGATGCTGCACCCGTGCGTGCTGCCGGCCCTATTCGTTTTGGAGAAGATTTTATGAAAAGTGTGTATCCGCGTGCGGGCCTGGCCCTGCTGTGTGCCGTTATTCTGAGCGCCTGCGGCGGCGGCAATGACGGTAACCTGCAACTGGCGGGCCAGATCAGCGGCCTGAGCAAGCCCGGCCTGGTCCTGATCAACAAGAACACCGGCGAGAAACTGCCCGTCGCCATCGGCGCGACCACTTTCCTTTTCACCCGCTACCTGGCGACCGATGAGAATTTCAACGTCGACATCGACACGCAGCCGACCGGCGCCAAATGCACCGCCTCGGAAAACATCAACCGGGCCAACGTCTTCACGTCCGTTCGTGTGCAGATCAGCTGCCAGGTCAACCCCTGGGTGCTCGGCGGCGTGGTCAAGGGCCTGGCCGACGACGGCGTGGCCGGCAACACCGACGGCGTCACCCTGGCCAACGGACCGGACACCGTGTATGTCCCGCCACCGACCGTCGCCGGCGGCGACGTGCTGTTCTCCTTTGCCAGCTTCGTCGGCGATGGTTCGCCGTTCGGCGTGACCGTGCTGGCGCAGCCGGCCAGCCGGACCTGCACGGTCGCGGCCCCCAGCACCGGCCTGATGCCTGCTGGCAACTACGATAAGTTGGTCATCACTTGCGTCGCAAAATAAACGCGCCGCGCGCGTCTGCTAAATCTTTGGAGAATTACATGAAATTATCGTATCTGGGCGCCATCCTGGCGGTGAGCGCGGCGGCGGCCCTGGTGGCCGGTTGCGGCGGCAAGGCGCAATACACCGTGCAGGGCCCGATCAGCGGACTGGCCACCCCCGGCCTGCAACTGAGCAATGGCGGCGAGACCATTTCCATCCCGGCCGGCGCGACCAGCTTCGCGTTCCCGCGTCAGATCGGCTATGGCACGAGCTACAACGTCACGTTCGCGCAACAGCCGGAACATATGGTGTGCGGCTTCAATCAAACGCCCAACACCGGCTCGGCCGGCCAAACGGTGGCGATTTCGGTGTCGATCGCCTGCGTGCGCAGGACATATACGGTGGGCGGCCAGTTCACCGGCCTGTTCCAGGTCCCCGCAGCCGGCACCACCGCCGCCGCCGCGCGCACCGTGACCCTGTTGAACGGCTCGGCCGGCGGCGCCGTGACCCTGAGCAGCCCGGTAGACGGCAGCGGCGCCGGCGATTTCGCGTTCACCACCGCCGTGGCGGACGGCCAAGCGTATGGCGTGACCATCCACCCCGACCCGACCTTGAGCTCGACCGACATCACCTGCACGGTGAAGAACGGCGTGGGCGTCATGGGGGAAGCCGCCGTGACCAATCTGCTGGTCGAGTGCAAACCGAAACAATAGTGGAGGGGGAGACGACAGATATTCACATACCTGATGTTTGATATGTGAAAAATAAAGTGGCGTGATATACCGCGACGCAGCATACTGTACTTGTCTCCTCCACTTCTTGCAAAGGAATTGGATTTAGCCCGCTTTAACCAGCGGGCTTTTTTTTGCCTGTCGTTTTATAAAAAACCAGCGGGGTCAGGTCCGACATTCGGACACGGACTCAACCTTACCGCTTGGTCTAAGGACGAGGTCGTGTCCGAATGTCGGACCTGACCCCGGGGTGGGGGGTTATTTGAGGAGGTTGGCGAGGGCGACATACTGGGCCAGCCCGACCGTTTCCGGACGGTGCGTCGGGTCGATGCCCGCTTCGACGATCTGCGCTTCGGTGAACATGCCGGCGAGGCAGTTGCGGATCACCTTGCGCCGCTGCGAGAACGCCTTCAATACCACCGCTTCGAGGGTCGGGCCGTCGCACGGCAGTTGCTCGGCCACCGGGATCATGCGCACGATCGCCGATTCGACCTTCGGCGGCGGATCGAACGCTTCCGGCGGCACCACGAACAGCAAGGTCATGTCATAGCGCCATTGCAGCATCACCGACAGGCGGCCGTAGGTCTTGCTGCCCGGCTCGGCCACCATGCGCTCGACCACCTCTTTTTGCAGCATGAAGTGCTGGTCCTTGACCAGCGGCGCGAACGTGGCCAGGTGGAACAGCAACGGGCTGGAGATGTTGTACGGCAGGTTGCCGACGATGCGCAGTTTCTCCCCTTCCGGCACCGGGATCGTGCTGTAGTCGAACTTTAGCGCGTCGCCAGCGTGGATGGTCAGCTTGGCCGGGTTGTAGGTCTTTTCCAGGCGGGCGACCAGGTCGCGGTCGAGCTCGACCACGTGCATCATCTTGAGCGTGCGCATCAGCTGCTCGGTCATGGCGCCCAAACCGGGACCGATCTCGACCATGGCGTCGTCCGGCGCTGGCGCGATCGCCTCGGTAATGCTCGACAGGACGTATTTGTCGTGCAGGAAGTTCTGGCCAAAGCGTTTGCGGGCTACGTGTTTCATGGTTGTTCTTTTGTCGAGTGAATTTTAAAGGCCGGCGACGGCGTCGGCCATCGCCAGCGCGGTGGCGATGGCCGCCTCCATGCTGCCGCAGTCGGCCAGGCCGAGGCCTTGCGCCGCCAGGTCGAGCGCCGTGCCGTGGTCGACCGAGGTGCGGATCAGCGGCAGGCCGAGCGTGATGTTGACGCCCTGCCCGAACGTGGCGTACTTAAGTACCGGCAAGCCCTGGTCGTGGTACATGGCCAGCACGCAGTCGGCGTCCTTCAGGTATTTGGGCTGGAACAGGGTGTCGGCCGGATACGGGCCGCGCGCGTCGATGCCGCGCGCCTGCGCCGCCGCGATCGCCGGCGCGATGACGTCGATGTCCTCGCGCCCCAGGTAGCCGCCCTCGCCCGCGTGCGGGTTCAGGCCGCACAGCAGGATGCGCGGCGCGGCGATGCCGAACTTGGTTTTCAGATCGTCGTCGATGATGTCGAGGATCCGCGCCAGGCCGTCCTGCGTGAGCGCGGCGGCGACGTCTTTGAGCGCCAGGTGGGTGGTGGCCAGCGCCACCCGCAGCGGCGGCGGCATCGTTCCACCGGCCGGGGCCGGCGGCTGGCCGGCCAGCATCATCACCACTTGCGCGGTGCCGGTCTGGTCGGCGAAGTATTCGGTGTGGCCGGAGAATTTGACGCCGGCGTCGTTGATGGTGCTCTTTTGCAGCGGCGCGGTGACCACCGCCTCGAACCAGCCGGCGCGCACGCCTTCGATGGCGGCGTCCAGCGTGGCCAGCACGGCGCGGCCGTTGTTCTTGTCGAGTTTGCCCGGCACCACGTGGGCGTCGAGCGGCACGTCGATCACGCTGATGCGCCCGGGGCCGAAGTGCGGCAGGCCGCCGTTGCGCACCGCCTGCAGGGACAGCGCCGACAGCCGGATGCCGGGGTCGATGTCGGCGGCGATCATCGAAAGAAACGCGGCGTCGCCCAGCAGCACGCAGTCGACCTCGTGCCGGCGCGCCCAGGCGGCGCGGATCGAGATTTCCGGGCCGATGCCTGCCGGCTCGCCGACGGTGACGGCGACGACCGGCCGTCCCTGGCGCCGGCGCGCGGGAAACATGGGAGCAGCCTCTGTGCGCCCGGTGGATGAAGTGGCGCCCATGTGTGCTCCCTTGATGGCCGGATTACTGTTTCGCGGCCGCCGCGGCAGCGGCGCCCTCTTCGGTGCGGAACTCGACGTAGGCGCGGTCGCGCACTTCGCGCTGCCAGCTCTCGGCCGCCTCTTCCATCTTGCGTTCGCGGATGGCCTGGCGCGCGTTGTTGCGCTCGCGCTCCTTGGAGACGTCGTCGCTCTTGCGCTCGAGCACCTCGATCAGGTGCACGCCGAAGCTGGTCTCGACCGGCTGCGACACTTCACCGATTTTCAGGTTGTTCATCGCCGCTTCGAACTCGGGCATCGTATCGCCCGGGTACAGCCAGCCGAGGTCGCCGCCCTTGGCGGCCGAGCCGTCGTTCGACACCAGGCGCGCCAGGTCTTCGAACTTGGCGGCGTTGTTGTCGAGGCGTTCCTTCAGTTCGGCCAGCTTGCGCTTGGCGTCGGCCGCGCTCATCGTCGGCGTGACCTTGATCAGGATGTGGCGCGCGTGGGTCTGCTGCACGGACTGGGCGGCCTGCGCCTCGGCCACGCTGCGGCGGTCCACCGCCTTCAGGATGTGGAAGGCGCCGGTGCTTTTGATGATCGGCGTAACCTGGCCCGGTTTGAGCTTGACCAGCGCCTCGGCGAACACCGGCGGCAGCCGCTCGGGCTGGCGCCAGCCGACCACGCCGCCCTGCAGCGCATCGCTGGCGTCCGAGTAGGTGGCGGCCATCTTGGCGAAGTCGGCGCCGGTGCGCAGCTGGCGCATCACTTCCTCGGCGCGCGCGCGGCGCTGGGCGATCACCTCGGCCGTGGCGTTGTCCGGGATGCGCACCATGATTTGCGAAATATTGATCTCGGTCTGCTCGGCGGCGGCGGCCTTCTCGGCGGCGATGAAGCTGTCGACCTCGGCGTCGGAGATCTGGATCTTGGCGTCAACCTCGTGCTCGCGCAGGCGCTGCATGATGATCTCTTCGCGGATCTCCTCGCGGAACGAGGCGAACGGCGTGCCGTCCTTTTCCATCTGGTTGCGCAAGTCCTGCACGCTGAGCTTTTGCGCCTCGGCGATGCGGCCGATGGCGCGGTCGAGCTGGGTGTCGTCGACGCGCACGCCCATCTCCTTGGCCATCTGCAACTGCGCGCGCTCGACGATCATACGCTCGAGCAGCTGGCGCTGGAAGTCGGCCGGGGCCGGCATTTGCACATTCTGCGCCTTCATGCGGGCGGTGACGGTCTTGATGCGGTTGGCCAGCTCGCGCTGGGTGATGACGTCGTCGTTGACGACAACGACGATGGAGTCGATGGCGACGTTGCTCGACGAGCCGGGCGGAATGAAACCCTTGCCGTCGGCTTTCGCTTCCGGCTTGGCGGCGGCCGCACCGGTGGCGGCGGCGGTGGCCGCGCTGGCGGCGGGGGCCGGGGCGGTGACGGCGGCGGCCGGCGCCGGTTTTTTCGAGAACAGGCTGCAACCGCCCAGGGCGGTGGTGCACAACAGGACGGCGAGTAGCTTCATTTGGTACATACTGGCATTACGCATGGTAGAACGCTCATGAGTCAGGTGTAAAAAAAATCAAAAGGCGCGCGCCCCGAACAGGGGAACGACGGCGCGCGCCCGGATGCCTTGCTTAGCGGCCGTAGCCCTCGTTCAAACGCTGATACCCCGGAATACTGTTTTTCATCGCCTCGATCGGGCTGCCCACGCCCAGGTGCGACAGGCCGTTGAGCTCGAGCTGGAAGAAGATCGGCGTCGACGCCGTCGTCGAAGTGGTCACGAAGCGCTGTCCGCCCACGCGGAACACCCAGCAGTCGGCCTTGTACTCGAGCCCGATCAGGCTCTCGAGGATCTTGCTGTCCTGCATCGAGTAGCTGACCCGGCCGACACCGTACCAGCGCTTGAAGATCGGCCACTGGGTGGAGAGCTCGATGTTCTTGAAATTGTCGCGCAGGTAGCGGTAGCCGACGTTGAACACTTTTTTCGGCGCCGGGATCCACTGCGCCGTGTAGCTTTGCGACACCACCTGGCTCTGGCTCGGATTGTACTGCACGGCGCTGTCGAAGCCCCAGTGTTCGGAGATGCGGCCGTTGGCGGCGAGCAGGATGTCGGAGCGGGCCTGGCTCACCGGCGTGCTCGAGGCCAGCTGCACGCGCTGGTCCTCGAAATAGAAGCGCTGGCCGAACGCAAGGCGCAGCTGCTCGGCGCCGGAAGCGTCGAGGAAGCGCGACACCAGCGCGGCGGTCAATTGGTTGGCGTCGCCGATGCGGTCGGACCCGACGAAGCGGTTCTCGCTGAAGATCTGGCTGAAGTTGAACGTGGCCGCGTCGGTGTCGAAGGTCGGCAACTGGCTCTGGTCGCGGTACGGCGTCTTGACATAGAACAGGCGCGGCTCGAGCGTTTGCGTCATCTCCTTGTTCTGGAACTTGACGTCGCGCTCGAACACCAGGCCGGAGTCGAGCGAGACGGTCGGCACCGCGCGCGACAGGTTGCGCGACGACTGCGCGCCGAAGCTGTCGAGCGAGTAGCTGGCCAGGTTGACCATGACCTTGGGCGTGATGAAGTAGCTGGGGCCGACGATCGGATAGCTCAGCTGCGGAATGCCCACCAGGCGCGTGCCGTTGATCAGGGTCGGGTGGCTAAAGCGGGTCAGCTCGCTGTCGAAGGCCCAATCGAAGCCGCCGGCGACGTCGTACTGGGCGGCGTGGAAGTTGATCGCCGGCAGCCGGTCGTACGGGCGCGTGACGAACAGCGACGCGTCGGTCACCGAGGCCGGGTCCTGCAGCACCTGGTATTTCTGCACGCGCGCGGTCAGGGTCCAGATGTCGCCGTGGTAGTCGGTGCGCAACTCGCGCAGCAGCTGGCGCTCGGTCGAGCTCGAGACGGTCTTGGAGAAGTCGTTCGGGTAGTTGTTGTCCGACGACGCGCGCAGGTTCCACGAGAACGCCCAGTCCTCGGTGATGTCCTGCTTGTGGTTGGAGCGCACGGTCCAGCGGTCGGTCGAGCCGCCCGGCTTCTCCGGCACGTATTTCTTGTCGTGCGGCAGGTACTCGGCGTAGGTGTCGCCCTGGTACAGGCCGCCCTCGGTCTCGCCCATGTAGCGCCCGTGCGCGCCGAGCTGGAAGCCGCGCCGCGTGATAATCTTCGGGAACAGCGTCAGGTCGCGGTTGGGGGCGATGTTGAAGTAATACGGCACCACCAGCTCGGGGCCGGTGCGCGAACCGACACCGGGCGTCGGCGAGAGCCAGCCGGAGCGGCGCGCGCCCGACAGCGAGAACGACAGCGCCGGCGTGCCCAGGATCGGCACGTCCTTGAAATAGACCACCGTGTGGCTGGCGGTGCCGACGTCGCGCCCGGAGTCCAGGTTAAGCGTGCTCGAACGCAGGTACCAGTCCGGATCGGTGCCCTCGCAGGTGCTGTAGGTGCCGTTGACGACCTGGGCCTCGTCCTCGTTGATGAAGTTGATGCGCTCGGCGTTGCCCTGGGCGTTGTTGGCCTGCATCCGGTAGGTGGGGCTGAGCATATAGCCCTTGCCGCTGTCCATGTTGAGCTTGAGCTCGGTGCCGGTGTAGTAGTCGCCGTAGCGCCAGATCTTGACGGCGCCCTTGGCCTCGACCTCGTTCTCGACCTGGCGGTAGCAGGCGTAGTCGGACTGGACCTTGGTCTGGTCCTTGACGACCTCGGCGTTGCGTTCGAGCACGACCTCGCGCTCCGGGCGCCCGCTAATGTCCTCGGCCATGACGGTGGTGACGGCGTTCGGGTCCTCCACCCGCGGCGCGCGCGGCTTGGGCGCGGCGGCCTGGGCGTAGGCGTACGACGGCACCGCCGAGACGGTGACGATGGCGGTCAGGGCATACGCCCAGCGGTGCGAAGTGGGGGGGGCCAGTAGCCAGCGCATGCAGCTCATGAAAAGAAGGGAGATAACACCATGACAGGCGATTTTTTGATTTGAATCCCTTATTATATGGGAATCTTCACCTTACGCCGGTTTCCACGGTTCGCTTAATGTCTTTATTACAGAATTTAACTTCAGATACATCTGGAGCAATTGCGGGAGCAACCCCCTCCCCCGATCCCCGCCTGGCGCTGCTGACCGCCTGGCTGTCCACCTTGGACGTGGTCGATGTGGCAACGGCGCGCCCGGCCTCGGCCGATGCCAGCTTCCGCCGCTACTTCCGGGTCGACGTCCTGCCGGCGCACCGCGCCGCGCTCGGCGCCACGCTGATCGTCATGGACGCGCCGCCGGAGCGCGAAAACGTGCTGGCCTTCGTTAAAGTTGACGAAATGCTCACCCACGCCGGCGTTACGGTACCGCGCATCGTCGCCACCGACTACGAGCGCGGCTTCATGCTGATGTCCGACCTGGGCGTGACGACCTACCTGCAGGTGCTCGACCACGACAACGCCTCGACCATGTACGCCGAGGCGCTCGAGTCGCTGGTGCGGTTCCAGGCCACAAGCGCGCCCGACGTGCTGCCCGAGTACGACCGCGCCTTCCTGCTGCGCGAAATGAACCTGTTCCCCGAGTGGTACATCGGCAAACACCTGGGCGCCACCCTGACCGACAAGCAAAGCGCCGAGCTGCAGGGCGTGTTCGAGGCGATTTTGGCCAACGTGACGGCCCAGCAGCAGGTGTTCGTGCACCGCGACTTCCACTCGCGCAACCTGATGTGGATGGACGCCGGCAACCCTGGCGTGCTCGACTTCCAGGACGCGCTGTACGGCCCGGTTACCTACGACCTGGCCTCGCTGCTGCGCGACGCCTACGTGCAATGGGACGAGGAACTGGTGCTGGACTGGGCGATCCGCTACTGGCAGCACGCCAAGACGGCCGGCCTGCCGGTCAACAAGGACATCGACGCCTTTTATAAAGACTTCGAGTACATGGGCCTGCAGCGCCACCTGAAGATTCTCGGCCTGTTCTGCCGCCTGTACCACCGCGACGGCAAGGACCAGTACCTGGGCGACCTGCCGACCGTGATGGACTACGTGCGCAAGACGGCCAACCGCTATAAAGACCTCAAGCCGCTGGTGCGCCTGCTCGACACGCTCGAGGACAAGCAGCCGCAAGTCGGCTACACGTTCTGACGGGGTGCCCATGAAAGCGATGATTTTCGCCGCCGGGCGCGGCGAGCGCATGCGCCCGCTGACCGACAGCTGCCCCAAGCCGCTGCTCAAGGTGCGCGGGCGGCCGCTGATCGTCTGGCACATCGTCAACCTGGTGCGCGCCGGCATCACCGAGATCGTCATCAACACCGCCCACCTGGGCGATGTCATCGAGCGGGAGCTGGGCGACGGCAGCAAGTACGGCGCCAAGCTGCTGTACTCGCGCGAGCAGACGGCGCTGGAGACGGCCGGCGGCATCGCGACCGCGCGCCACCTGCTGGGCGAGGAGCCGTTCGTGGCCGTCTCGGGCGACATCTACTGCCCGTACTTCGACTTCGAGCAGGTCAAGGACGTGCTCAAGGACGAGGACATGTGGGGCAAGCCCTACCCTGCCGACCAGCGCGACGTCTGCTGGCTGTACCTGGTGCCCAATCCGGACTTCCATCCGGAGGGCGACTTCGGCCTGACCATGTACTCGCTGACCAACGATGGCACACCGAAGTGGACTTTCGGTAATATCGGCGTCTACCGGCCGGAGATATTCGACGGCATCGCGCCCGGCGAGCACGCCAAGCTCGGGCCGTTGATCCGTTCGTTCATCGACAGCAAGCAGGTCGGTGGCGAAGTGTATGAGGGCGATTGGCACAACGTCGGCACCGTCGAACAGCTGGAGAAGCTGAACGCGCCGCTGGCGTCGATCGTGGCCGGCGCCAAGGGCGTGCGCTGATGTCGGCCGCGATGCCGCCGGGGATGGCAACCTACGGTTCCCGCCGCGCGCGCGTGCTGGCGGCGATGCCTGCCGGCGCTGTGGCCGTGCTGGGCACGGCGCCGGAAGTGGCACGCAACAGCGACAGCGACTACCCGTACCGGCACGACAGCTATTTCTATTACCTGACCGGCTTTGCCGAGCCGGAAAGCGTGGTGGTGCTGGTGGCCGCGCGCGGCGACGACGCGCCGGCGCGTTCCATCCTGTTTTGCCGCCAGAAGAACGTGGAACGCGAAATCTGGGAAGGCTTCCGCCACGGCCCGGACGCCGCGCGCATCGCCTTCGGCTTTGACGCCGCTTATCCGGTCGAAGACCTCGACGGCGAAATCACCAAGCTGCTGGCCGACGCGCCGGCGCTGTACTGCGCGCTGGCCAGCAACCCGTCGCTCGACGCGCAGATCAAACTATGGCTGGGCAACGTGCGGCGCATGGCGCGCACCGGCGTCACGCCGCCGGCCAGCGCGGTCGACCTGCTGCCGTTGCTCGACGAGATGCGCCTGTTGAAGGACGACGGCGAGCAAGCCATCATGCTGCGCGCGGCCACCATCTCCAGCGCGGCGCACGCGCGGGCGATGCGCGCCTCGCGCCCCGGCATGTACGAGTACGAGATCGAGGCGGAACTGCTGTACGAGTTCCGCCGCAACGGCGCCCAGGCGCCGGCCTACAATTCGATCGTCGCCGCCGGCGCCAACGCCTGCGTGCTGCACTACAGCGCCAACAACGCGCAAACCCGGGACGGCGACTTGGTGCTGATCGACGCCGGCTGCGAACTCGATGGCTACGCCTCCGACATCACCCGCACCTATCCGGTCAACGGCCGTTACTCGGCGCCGCAAAAACGTTTGTATGAACTGGTGCTGGCGGCGCAATCGGCGGCGCTCAAGGCCATCGCGCCAGGCCTGCCGTATTCCGGCGCGCACGACGCGGCGCTGCGGGTGCTGTCCGAAGGCATGCTCGATCTGGGCTTGCTGAACAAGGATGCCCACGGCGGCGTGGACGACGTCATCGCCAACAAACACTATATGCAGTTCTACATGCACGGCACGGGGCACTGGCTGGGCATGGACGTGCACGATGTCGGCCTGTATCGCGACGTGAACGCGGCCGGCAAGCCTTCGCGCGCGCTGCAACCGGGCATGGTGCTGACGGTGGAACCAGGCATCTACGTGCGTCCGGCCGATGGCGTGCCGGAGGAATACTGGCACACCGGCATCCGCATCGAGGACGATGTGCTGGTCGGTGCCGACGGCCACACCATCCTGAGCGCGGCCGCGCCGAAGACGGTGGCGGAAATTGAAGAAGTAATGCGCGAAGAAGTAATGCAGCAGCGATGACGAATATTCAAAACAACAGCGACGTGGCCATCTGCGGCGCCGGGCCGGCGGGCATGGCGCTGGCCGCGCTGCTGGTCAAACGGGGCGTGCCCGCCGGACGCATCGCGCTAATTGACGCCAAATCGCTGGCGCAGGCCAGCAAGGACCCGCGCTCGATCGCGCTGTCCTACGGCAGCCGCCAGATACTCGAGGAAATCGGCGCCTGGCCGGTGCCGGCGACGGCCATTCATCAAATCCACGTCTCACGGCGCGGACAATTCGGCCGCAGCCTGATCGACAGAGATGAACACAAACTGCCGGCGCTCGGCTACGTCACCCGCTACGGCGATCTGGTGACGGCGTTGGGCGCCGTCTGCGAACGGGCCGGTATCGCGATGCTGCGTCCCGCCCGCGTGGAAGCGCTCGACGAGCTGTCCGATTCGGTGGTGCTGACCATCACCGACACCGCGACCGGGGAAGCGAAATCGTTGAACGCTTCCATCGTCGTGCAGGCCGAAGGCGGTTTGTTCAACGACCAGGAAAACCGCTCGCAGCGGCGTGACTACCAGCAGACGGCAATCATCGCGCAGGTGCGCAGCAGCCGGCCGATCGCGCACCGCGCCTTCGAACGATTCACCGAACAAGGCCCGCTGGCGCTGCTGCCGCAGGGCGACGAGTATTCGCTGGTGTGGTGCGTGCGTCCCGAGTTTGCCGCGAGTTTGCAGGCGTTGGACGACAAGGCCTTCCTGGCGGCGCTGGGCGAGGCCTTCGGCGAGCGCGTCGGCCGCTTCACGCACGCCTCGCCGCGTCTGGCCTTCCCGCTTGGGTTGAATGCCGATCCGCGCGCGACCGCCCGCACGGTCGCCATCGGCAACGCAGCGCAGACCTTGCATCCGGTCGCGGGGCAGGGATTGAATCTGGGCCTGCGCGATGTCACCGTGCTGGCGCGGCTGCTGGCGCAAGGCGCCACGCCGGCGATGCTGTCGCAGTTCACCGAGCTTCGCCGGCAGGACCGGACCACAACGGTGCGCTTGACCGACACGATGGCGCGCGTCTTCGCCAACGACTCGCCCGCGCAAGCGCTGCTGGGGCTGTCACTGGCCGCCATCGACATGGCCGGCCCGGCGCGCGGCGTGCTGGCCGAGTTGATGATGTACGGCCGCCGCTAAGTGCTGAGGGGGGGGGCATGCGTCCTGGTCGGGCACGCTGCGTAATGCGGAATCACGTAGGGCGGATTAGCGAAGCGTAATAGGCCAATGCATGAGCCGTCGAGACGCATGCATGGCCGATTACGGCGTTCCGCCTAATCCGCCCTACGTGTCACTAGAGTACTCATCAAGTACGGGTGATGGACGCGCCGCCGTCGATTAGCGACGCGGTGCCGGTCACGAACGACGAATCGTCCGACGCCAGGTACAGCACCGAGCGCGCCAACTCCTCCGGCTGCGCGACCCGCTTCAACGCATGCAAATTGGTGATGAAGGACGTCGCCTCCGGCGTATCGTTCATATCGCGGTACATCTGCGTATCGACCGCGCCAGGCAGCACCGAATTCACGCGCACGCCTTTCGGACCGTATTCCGCCGCCAGCGCCTGCGTCAAGCCGATCAAACCCGCCTTGCTGGCCGCATACGCCGCCACACCTGGAAACGCGAAGCTGTAGCCGACAAAAGTCGAAGTGAAAATCACCGAACCGCCGCCATGCTTGATCATCTCGGGAATCTGATGCTTGGCGCCAAGGAAGGCGCTGGTCAGGTTGGCGGCCAAGGTATCGTTCCAGCCCTGCTCCGACACGCCCGTGGTGTCGCCCATCTCGCCCAGGGTGCCGGCGTTGTTGTAGGCGATATCGAGCCGTCCATACGCCTCGACGGTCGCGGCGACCAGTTGCGCGTTGAATGCTTCCGAGGTCACGTCGCCGGCCAGCGCGATGGCTTGTCCGCCGTCGGCTTCGATTTCAGCGACCAAGGTGGCCAGTTCCGCCGGCCGGCGCGCCGCGACGACAACCTTGGCGCCTTCGGCGGCGAACAGTTTGGCGGTGGCGCGGCCAATGCCGGAAGAGGCGCCAGTGACGATTGCGACTTTGTTTTGTAAGCGGTTCATTTGAAGCTCCTTGTGGTGGGTTAGTGAAGCCATCATAAGATTCACTAACCCAACCATCAATCGGCCAAACAGCAATTAACCATTCACAAAATATGAATTGAAGCCGCTATTCCACGGCCTTGACCATGTCCTCGATGACCTTCTTGGCGTCACCGAACACCATCATCGTATTGGCTTGATAGAACAGCTCATTGTCCAGCCCCGCGTAGCCAGAGGCCATCGAACGCTTGTTGACGATGATGCTCTTGGCCTTGTACGCCTCCAGGATCGGCATGCCGGCGATCGGCGATTTGGGATCCTTGGCGGCCGGGTTGACCACGTCGTTCGCACCCAGAATCAGCACCACGTCAGTCTGTCCGAATTCGCCGTTGATGTCCTCCATCTCGAACACCTGGTCGTACGGCACCTCGGCCTCGGCCAGCAGCACGTTCATGTGGCCCGGCATGCGCCCCGCCACCGGGTGGATCGCATACTTGACGCTCACGCCCTTGTGCGTCAGCTTCTCGACCAGTTCCTTGAGCGAGTGCTGCGCCCGCGCCACCGCCAGGCCGTAGCCCGGTACGATGATCACGCTCTCCGCGTTGGCCATGATGAAGGAGGCGTCGTCCGCCGATCCCGATTTGACCGGCCGCTGCTCCTTGGCCCCGCCGCCGCCCGCCTCCGCCGGCACGCCGCCGAAGCCGCCCAAAATCACGTTGAAGAACGAGCGGTTCATCGCCTTGCACATGATATACGACAGGATCGCGCCGGACGAACCGACCAGCGAACCGGCGATGATCAACATCGCGTTATTGAGCGAGAAGCCGATGCCCGCCGCCGCCCAGCCGGAGTAGGAGTTCAGCATCGACACCACCACCGGCATGTCGGCGCCGCCGATCGGGATGATGATCAACACGCCCAGCACGAAGGCGATCGCGGTCATGACCAGGAACGGCGTCCACGCCGGCTCGACACCGCCGGCAAAGCAGAACACCAGCCCGAGGCCGACCATGACGATGGCCAGGATCAGGTTAAGCATGTGCTGGCCGGCGAAGCTGACCGGCGCGCCCTGAAACAGGCGGAACTTGTATTTGCCCGACAGCTTGCCGAAGGCGATCACCGATCCGGAGAAGGTGATGGCCCCAACGAAGGTGCCGATGAACAGTTCGATGCGGTTCCCGAACGGCAGCGGTGTGCCGACGGCCGCGATGCCGAAGGCGTGCGGCTCGGACACCGCCGCCACCGCAATACACACCGCCGCGAGGCCGATCAGCGAGTGCATCGCCGCCACCAGTTCCGGCATCTTGGTCATCTCGACTTTTTTGGCCAGCACCGCGCCGATGCCGCCGCCGACCACCACGCCGACAAGCACCAGGCCGAGGCCCATGCCGCCGCCCGACCCTACACCCGCAGCAACGGCGTCCGCGCGCAGCTTGAGGATCAACGCGATCGTCGTCACCACCGCGATCGCCATGCCCGACATGCCGAAGGCGTTGCCGGTGCGCGCCGTGCCCGGCGACGACAGCCCTTTGAGCGCCTGGATGAAGCACACCGACGCGATGAGATACATCATCGTCACCAGGTTCATGGAGATGAAGTTCATGCGTGATCTCCCGGCTTGGCCTTCGGCTCCTTCTTGCGGAACATCTCCAGCATGCGCTGGGTGACCAGGAAGCCGCCAAACACGTTGACGGCGGCCAGCGCCACGGCGACTGTTCCCGCGACCTGCCCGATCACGCCCTCGGTGAGCGAGGCTGCCAGCATGGCGCCGACGATGATGATCGCCGAGACGGCGTTGGTCACCGCCATCAGCGGCGTGTGCAGCGCCGGCGTGACGGTCCAGACCACGTGGTAGCCGACGTAGATCGCCAGCACGAAGATGATGAGATTGATGATGGTGTGGCTGACTTCCATGATGTTCTCCGTTGTATTTTCTTCGTTATTTTCTTAAGAGTTCGCCGCCGGCGCACAGCAGGGTCGCCTTGATGATCTCGTCCTCGCGGTCGATCACCAATTTGTCTTCCTTGTCGATGATCAGCTTGAGGAAATCGAGCACGTTGCGCGCATACAGGGCGGAGGCGTCGGCCGCCACCAGGGTCGCCAGATCTGGCTCGCCGACAATGTGCACGCCGTGCTTGACCACCGTTTTATTGAGCTCCGACAGCGGGCAGTTGCCGCCCTGCGACACGGCCAGGTCGACGATCACGGAACCGGGCTTCATCGCCTTGACCGTCTCCTCGGAGATCAGCACCGGCGCCGGGCGCCCCGGGATCAGCGCGGTGGTGATGATGATGTCGGCCAGCTTGGCGCGTTCGTGCACCAGCTCCGCCTGGCGGCGCATCCAGTCGGCCGGCATCGGCCGCGCATAGCCGCCCACGCCCTGCGCGATCTCTTTTTCCTCGTCGGTGATGAAGGGCACGTCGATGAACTTCGCGCCCAGGGATTCGACCTGCTCCTTGACCGGCGGGCGCACGTCGGACGCCTCGATGACGGCGCCGAGCCGCTTGGCCGTGGCGATGGCCTGCAGCCCGGCCACGCCCACGCCCATGATCAGCACCCGCGCCGCCTTGACCGTGCCGGCGGCCGTCATCAGCATCGGCATGAAGCGCTGGTAGGTGTTGGCCGCCACCAGCACCGCCTTGTAGCCGGCGATGTTGGCCTGCGAGGACAGCACGTCCATCGACTGCGCGCGCGTGATGCGCGGCACCGCCTCGAGCGCGAAGGCTTGCAGTCCCGCCGTGGCCATCGCGGCGTTGTTGTCGGCGTCGAAGGGGTTGAGCATGCCGATCACCACGGTGCCCGGCTTGATTTGCGTTCGTTCTTCGGCATTGGGGGCGCGCACCTTGAGCACCACGTCGGCCCCGTAGGCCTCGGCCGCGTCGACGATGCGCGCGCCGGCGGCCACATAGGCCTCGTCGGTGACCGAGGCGGCCAGCCCGGCGCCCGATTGCACCAGCACCTCGTGTTTGGCCGCCAGCTTCTTGACTGTTTCGGGTGTGGCTGCGACCCGGGTCTCCCCCGGCCTTGTCTCGGCCGGTACGCTTATTCTCATGGTGCCTCCAATGATTAACAAACTGACTAGAATCTAACACGGAAATGCGGGCCTGCGGCCGTCCGGGGAACCCATCATACGGAATGTGTATTAATCAATACATGACGGTTTTATCACATCATTTATGACTATTTATCATGAAATACCGTCGAAAATGCTGGATCTGGCGCAAAGCACACAGTCAATCACGGTTTATCCGCACAAACCTTGTTTTTGTTCAACACGAACTCATCTTTTAGCCATCGGGGTTTCAAACCAAACGTCCGGAACAGGCTAAAATGTCGGCTCTTTCAAGGATGACTCATGCCGCGTATCTGGAAACCCTCTGTTACTGTTGCCGCCATCGTCGAAAAAGATGGCAAATTCCTGCTGATCGAAGAAGAGACCAGCGACGGCATCCGCATCAACCAGCCGGCCGGCCACCTCGACCCGCACGAATCGCTCGAGCAGGCCGTGATCCGCGAGACGCTCGAGGAGACGGCGTACGACTTCACGCCGACGGCGCTGGTGGGCATGTACATGTCGCGCTACACCTCCAACCGCACCGGCGAGGAAGTGACGTATTTGCGCTTCACGTTCTGCGGCACGCCCGGCGCGCAGCACGACCGCCCGCTTGACGAGGGCATCCTGCGCACGATGTGGCTCACGCGCGACGAGCTGGCCGCCTGCGCCGACCGTCACCGCAGCCCCACCGTGCTGCAATGCGTCGATGAATACCTGGCCGGGCGCCGCGCCCCGCTGGAACTGATACAAACACACGCCTCCGTGTTCAAGGAGGCGGTGAGCACCGCTAATGGATAGAAGGCTGGAAAAGCAATGAGCAAGAAAAAAGTCGTGATCGGCATGTCGGGCGGGGTCGATTCCTCGGTCGCGGCCTGGATGCTGAAGGAACAGGGCTACGACGTGGTCGGCCTGTTCATGAAGAACTGGGAGGACGACGACGACTCCGAATACTGCTCGACGCGCCAGGACTGGATCGACGCGGCCAGCGTGGCCGACGTCATCGGCGTCGACATCGAGGCGGTCAACTTCGCCAGCGAATACAAGGACCGCGTATTCGCCGACTTCCTGCGCGAGTACCAGGCCGGCCGCACGCCGAACCCGGACGTGCTGTGCAACGCCGAGATCAAATTCAAGGCCTTCCTCGACCACGCGATGCATTTGGGCGCGGACTTGATCGCCACCGGCCACTACGCGCGCGTGCGCCAGAACGGCGAGAAATTCGAGCTGCTCAAAGCCGTCGACCACACCAAGGACCAGAGCTACTTCCTGCACCGCCTGAACCAGGCGCAGTTGTCGAAGACCCTGTTCCCGCTGGGCGAAATCCCGAAGACCGAAGTGCGCCGGATCGCCGAACAACTCAAGCTGCCCAACGCCGCCAAGAAGGATTCGACCGGCATCTGCTTCATCGGCGAGCGTCCGTTCCGCGAGTTTTTAAACCGCTACCTGTCGTACAAGCCGGGACCGATGAAGACCGACGACGGCAAGACCGTCGGCGAGCATGTCGGCCTGTCGTTCTACACGCTGGGCCAGCGCAAGGGCATCGGCGTGGGCGGCATGAAGGCGTACAAGAACCCGGACGGCAGCAGCGACGCCTGGTACGTGGCGCGCAAGGACGTGGCCAACAACACGCTGTACATCGTGCAGGGCCACGAGCATCCGTGGCTGCTGTCGTCGGACCTGCGCGCCGACCAGGCCAGCTGGATCGCCGGCGAGGCGCCGTCGCCGCGCGCGATGGCGGCCAAGACGCGCTACCGCCAGGCCGACGTGGCGTGCGAGATCGCGCCCGAGGGCGACTCGGACTTCGCATTGAAATTCATGGATGCCCAATGGGCGGTCACGCCGGGCCAGTCGGCCGTGCTGTACGACGGCGACGTCTGCCTCGGCGGCGGCATCATCGACAGCTCCACCTTCGCCGCCTGATAACCCAAACCCATACTACGGAGGGGTCGTACCCCAAGGGGTACGACCCCGGCTTATGCGTCGCGGGTTGCGGGTCAGGCTTCGCCGCCCTCGCCGCCCTCGCCGGCTTCCGGCGCGGCGTCCTTCTCGGCCATCGCCGCGCGCTGGCGCTTGACCATCGCGATGACCACGTTGCGGATCGTGTTGAGCACCGTGTCGGCCTTGAACGGCTTGACGATGAAGCCGCTCACACCCATCGCGTGCGCGGCCTGGATGGTGGCGGCGTCGAATTCGCTCGAGACCATGAAGATCAAGGTCTTGGGCCATTTGGCCCGGATCTCCTGCACCACGTCCTCGCCGTTTTCCATCTGCTCGCGGGCGATGCAGACGATGTGCGGGTTGAACTTGATCAGCAGCGCCAGGCCGGCGGCGCAGGTGTGGCTCTGGCCCACCACGTCGTAGCCGCCGTCGAGCAGCACCGTGTTGAGCAGGCCGCGCGCGACGGCGCTGGAATCGATAATGACCGCTTTTAACATCTTGCAAACCTTGTTCTGTTGAGTGCG
This sequence comes from Oxalobacteraceae bacterium OTU3CAMAD1, assembly GCA_024123915.1. Classification (NCBI taxonomy): domain Bacteria; kingdom Pseudomonadati; phylum Pseudomonadota; class Betaproteobacteria; order Burkholderiales; family Oxalobacteraceae; species Oxalobacteraceae bacterium OTU3CAMAD1. Next base: position 7,321,330 of record CP099650.1, read on the forward strand.
CGCGCCACCGGTTATTGCCGGTCCCAGGCCAGCATATTCCAGGTCACGCCGACCCGCACATCTGTTTTCAATTGCACCAATTGTCTCGAAAGATACAGCATTTCGCGCTCTTTTCGTAGAGTTTCGCCCAGCGTATCCTTCAGAATGCCGGCCCCGGCCATGATGGCGTCCAGATTGCCGTAAGTACGCAACAGTCGGGCCGCCGTCTTGACGCCCACCTTGGACACGCCGGGGATCGAGTCGGTGACGTCGCCCATCAGCGCCAGCAGGTCCGGCAATTGGTCGGCCGGCACGCCCCACTTCTGCTCGACCCAGGCGTGGTCGTGCCATTCGCTCTTGAAATGGTCCCACACGCGCGCGCCGTGGGCGATCAGGCCGTGCAGGTCCTTGTCGGTGGTGGCGATGGTGGCCTCGCCGCGGCCGTCGGCCAGCCAGCGCAGCACCACGGTGCCGATGACGTCGTCGGCCTCGACCTCGGGCAGCGAGACCACGTGCATGCCGAAGCCGGCGAGCTTGTCGTAGAAGGCCGGCAGCGCCTCGCGCAGTGGGGTGGGCATCGGCGCGCGGCCCTCGCGGTAGCCGGCGTACAGGTCGTGGCGCCAGGTGCGTCCGCCGAAGTCGAAGGCCGGCAGTACGTGGGTCGGTTCGTGGTCGTGCAGCAGGGTGCGGAACGACGACAGCGCGTGGCGCAACGCGATGTCGGCCTTCTCGGCGCTATCGGGTTCAGGGCTGGCTTCGTAGACGCGGCGCACGATGTTGAGGCCGTCGATGGCAAGGAGTCGACCCATGTTCAAATTCATCCGGGCTTGATCAAGCCGCCATTTTACCCGACGTGGCTAGACCTTACTTCAACAGCTCATACGGCCCGCCGCGCTCGATCGCGCGCTGGAAGGCCGGGCGGGCGTGGATGCGCTTGAGGAAATCGGTCAGCTTGGGACGGTTGGCGTCGAGCCCGCCACGGGCGGCGGCGGCCTCCAGCGGAAAACTCATCTGGATGTCCGCCGCGCTGAACTCGGCGCCGGCGAACCACGGCGCGGCGGCCAGCTCGTTTTCCAGGTACGTCAGCTGCGCCTCGATCTGCGGCAGGATGTAACTGCCCTTGACCTTGCGCGCGATGGCCTTGGCGATCGGCTTGACGAAGAACGGCGCCGGACTGGTCTCGACGCGGTCGAACACCAACTTCATCAGCAGCGGCGCCATCGCCGAGCCTTCGGCGAAGTGCAGGAAATAGGTCCAGCGGCGACGCTCGGCGGTGCCCGCCGGCGGCACCAGGCGGCCATTGCCATAGGTTTCGACCAGGTATTCGACGATCGCACCCGACTCGGCCACGACGACGCCGTTGTCGGTGATCACCGGCGACTTGCCCAGCGGGTGGACCGCGCGCAGCTCCGGCGGCGCCAACATCGTCTTCGGATCGCGCTGGTAGCGCACGATCTCGTACTCCAACCCCAGTTCCTCGAGCAGCCAGAGCACGCGCTGCGAGCGCGAATTGTTGAGGTGGTGGACGACGATCATGGTGGTTTCCCGAAAAAAGAACGGCCGTGCGCCGCGACGCGCTAGCTTAGCATTATTGGCTGGCGCGCGTCGCTGACCGATGGGTAATGGATTCCTGCAAGAAACAGCAGTACACTGGTTCCTTCCAGCCGCCGCCATCCGGACCGCCCATGAATCTGTTTTCCCCGCGCTACCTCGCCTTCGTCGCCGCCGTCGTCACCCTGCTCGCCTCGCTGGCCCTGGGCGCGCCGTGGTGGATACCGCTGATCGCCGCCGCGCTCACCGTCGTCGGCGTCACCGACCTGCTGCAAACCAAGCGCGCGCTGCGCCGCAACTACCCGATCCTGGCGCACTTCCGCTTCTTCTTCGAAGCGATCCGCCCCGAGATCCGCCAATACCTGCTGGAGGACGACACGGTGGCCGCGCCGTTCTCGCGCAACCAGCGCAGCATCGTCTATCAGCGTGCCAAGATGGACACCGACAAGCGCCCCTTCGGCACCCAGCTCGATGTCTACGCGCCAGGCTACGAATGGATCAACCACGCCATCGTGCCGGCCCAGGAACAGGGCCACGACTTCCGCATCGAAATCGGCAACCACCCGGACTGCCCGCGCGCGCAACCCTATTCGGCCAGCGTGTTCAACATCTCGGCGATGAGCTTTGGCGCGCTGTCGGCCAACGCCATCCTGGCGCTCAACGGCGGCGCCAAGGCCGGTGGCTTCATGCACGACACCGGCGAAGGCAGCATCAGCCCCTACCACCGCCAGAACGGCGGCGACCTGGTATGGGAGATCGGCTCGGGCTACTTCGGCTGCCGCGATGCCGACGGCCGCTTCTCCGAGGCGAACTTCGTCGCCAACGCCGCCTCGCCGCAAGTGAAAATGATCGAATTGAAGCTGTCGCAGGGGGCCAAGCCGGGCCACGGCGGCGTGCTGCCGGGCGCCAAGGTGACCATCGAAATCGCCACCACGCGCGGCGTCACACTGGGGGTCGACTGCGTCTCGCCGTCGAGCCACTCCGCTTTTAGCACCCCGCTCGAAATGCTGGCGTTTATCGACAGGCTGCGCAATCTGTCGGGCGGCAAGCCGACCGGCTTCAAGCTCGCCATCGGCCACCCATGGGAATTCTTCGGCATCGTCAAGGCGATGCTGGCGACCGGCATCACGCCGGACTTCATCGTCGTCGACGGCGGCGAGGGCGGCACCGGCGCCGCGCCGCTCGAATTCACCGACCATGTGGGCACGCCGCTGCAGGAGGCGCTGCTGCTGGTGCATAACACGCTGGTCGGCGCCAATTTGCGCGACAAGATCAAGATCGGCGCGTCGGGCAAGATCATCACCGCGTTCGACGTCGCCCGCATCATCGCCATGGGCGCCGACTGGTGCAATTCGGCGCGCGGCTTCATGTTCGCGCTCGGGTGCATACAGTCGCAAAGCTGCCACACCGACAAATGCCCGACCGGCGTGGCCACGCAAGATCAGAACCGCCAGCGCGCGCTGGTGGTGCCAGACAAGATGCTGCGCGTGACGCACTTCCACCAGAACACCATGGCCGCGCTGGCGCAGCTGATCGCCGCCGCCGGCCTGACGCACCCGTCGCAGCTCAAGCCGCGCCACCTGGTGCGGCGCATCTCGCCCAACCAGGTCAAGCTGGTGTCGCAGTTGCTGCCGTATCTGGAGGCCGGACAGCTGCTCGACCCGAGCCAGCTGGCGCGCCTGCCGCCGGTGTTCGGGTTGTATTGGCCGATGGCGCAGGCGGAGTCGTTCAATCCCTTGTGAGGCCCTCCACAATAGGAGATGGAAAGGCGTGCGGCACTCACCTACACTCGGTTCTCAGATAATTTTTTAACATTTATTTGGGAGGTCGGAGTATGAGCGCTACCGCTGCGGACTACATGGCACTCACCTTGGCACGGGCGGGCGTCAAGCGCGTGTTCGGCGTGGTCGGGGATTCGTTGAACGGCTTCACCGACGCGCTGCGGCACCAGCAGGCCATCGACTGGGTTCACATGCGCCACGAGGAAGGCGCCGCCTTCGCCGCCGGCGCCGAGGCCCACCTGACCGGGGAACTGGCGGTGTGCGCCGGCAGCTGCGGGCCGGGCAATCTCCACCTGATCAACGGCCTGTTCGACTGCCAGCGCAGCGGCGTACCGGTGCTGGCGATCGCCGCGCATATTCCCAGCACCGAGATCGGCATTGACTACTTCCAGGCCACGCATCCCGAAAGCCTGTTCAAGGATTGCAGCCACTACGTCGAGCTGGTGTCGAATCCGGCGCTGCTGCCGCAAATCCTGCACCGCGCCATGCGCATCGCGGTGGCGAAACGCGGCGTGGCGGTCGTCGTCATCCCGGGCGACGTCGCGCTGCAGCCGTTGCACGCGGCGGCGCCGCAATGGCTGCTGCCGAATCCTCCAGCGCTCATGCCGAACCCGCGCGACATCGATGAACTGGCGGCGCTGCTCAATGGCGCCGAACGCGTCGCGCTGTTCTGCGGCGCCGGTTGCGCCGGCGCGCACGCCGAAGTCATGGCGCTGGCGCGTACGCTGCAGGCACCCATCGTGCACACCCTGCGCGGCAAGGAGCACATCGAGTACGACAACCCCTACGACGTCGGCATGACCGGTTTGGTGGGCTTCGCGTCCGGCTACAAGGCGATGAAGGGTTGCGACACCTTGCTGGTGCTGGGCGCCGATTTCCCGTACCGCCAGTTCTTCCCCGATCAAGCCAACATCGCGCAGATCGATGTGCGTCCGGAAGCCTTGGGGAACCGCTGTCCGTTGGCGCTGGGGGTGCTGGGCGGCGTCAAGGAGACGCTGGGCGCCCTGCTGCCCAAGCTGGCGACGAAGTCCGATGGCGCCTTCCTGGCGAAGGCGCGCGCCGATTATGTCAAGGCACGTAAAGACCTCGATAATCTGGCCGCCATCGACACCGGCACGCGCGCCATCCATCCGCAGGCCATCACGCGCCTGGTCAGCGAGCTGGCGGACGACGACGCCATCTTCACCTGCGACGTCGGCACGCCGATCGCCTGGGCGGCGCGCTACCTGAAGCTGAACGGCAAGCGGCGCCTGGTCGGCTCGTTCAACCACGGTTCGATGGCCAACGCCATGCTGCACGCGATCGGCGCCCAGGCGTCTCATCCGGGCCGGCAGGTGATTTCGCTGTCGGGCGACGGCGGCTTCGCGATGATGATGGGCGAGTTCCTCACACTGCTGCAGCTGGACCTGCCGGTGAAGATCATCGTGCTTAACAACGGCACCCTGGGTTTCGTCGAGCTGGAGATGAAGGCCAACGGCTTCCTCGACACGGGTTGCGATTTGAAGAATCCGAATTTCGCCGCCATGGCCGAGGCGATGGGCATCAAGGGCATCCGGGTGGAAGACCCGCAGGCGCTGGAGGGCGCGCTGCGCGAAGCGCTGGCACACGAAGGGCCGGTGCTGGTCGATGTGGTTAGCGCGCGCCAGGAGTTGATCATGCCGCCGCACGCGACCTTGGACGAGGCGCAGAAATTCGGCCTGTTCATGATCAAGGCGGTGCTGGATGGCCGCGCCGGTGAGCTGATCGATCTGGCGAAGGTCAATCTGCTGCGCTGATCCGGCATGAGCCGTTGGTGGAGCTTGTGTTGGCCGATGACGCAGGCGGAGTCGTTCAATTCCGTTGTGCTAAACGACACGGGTTCCACGTAGGGCGGATTAGCGTAGCGTAATCGGCCAATGCATGCGCCGTCAGCGGCGCACCGATGGCCGATTACGGCGTTCCTCCTAATCCGCCCTACGTGTTTCCGCGAAATTCGGGATGGTGGTGGCCGGGATGATATCCCCTACCCGCCTGTCAGCGCTGGACGTGCAGCTTGATGACGCGCTTGTGCGGCGTCGAGGAATCCGGGGACGATGGAGGGGACGACGCCGCCGGCGCCGACGTGTCGCACGACCCGCAACTGCCGCAGCCATCGCCGCAGTTAGCCTGCGTCTTGAACAGCTTGGCCATCTTGTTTTGATCGAAGCCGCGCCGCGTCAGGAAATACACGATCTGCTGGCGCCACGCCGCCGGCAGGTACTTGGTGCAAGCGTGCAGCACCGCCGCCGCGACGATCAATCCAACGATAATCTGCTGCCACATATCAGCCTCCTGTCAGCCTATCAGCGCCATCGAGATACGGTACGTCAGGAACGACGCCACGTAAGCCAGCGCGAACATATAACCCGCCATCAGCAACGCGTAGCGGATGCTGTTGGTCTCGCGGCGCACCACGCTCAACGTCGACAAGCACTGCGGCGCGAACACGTACCACGCCAGCAGCGACAACGCCGTCGGCAGCGCCCACGACGCCGCGAGGATCGGCGTCAGCGACTGCGCCAGGTCGTCGCCGCTCTGCGACAACGCGTACACGGTGCCCAGCGCGCCAACCGCCACTTCGCGCGCGGCCATGCCCGGCACCAGCGCGATGCAGATCTGCCAGTTGAAGCCGATCGGCGCGAACACGAACTCCAACGCGCGGCCGATCATGCCGGCGACACTGTAATAAATAGGCGGATGCGTGGCGCCTTCCGGCGCGCCCGGGAAGGTGCTGAGGAACCACACCAAAATCATCAACGTTAAAATCACGGTACCGACGCGCGTCAGGAAGATGCGCGCGCGCTCCCACAGGCCCAGGGCCAGGTTGCGCATGTGCGGCCAGTGGTAGGCCGGCAGCTCCAGCATCAGCGGCTGCTTGTGCGTCGAGCCCATGGCGCGCTTCATGAAGTAGGCCACCGCCATCGCCGAGATGATGCCGGCGAAGTACAGGATGAACAGCACCAGCCCCTGAAGGCTCATGAAGCCGCCCACTTCGCGCTCCGGAATGAAGGCGGCGATCACCAGCGCATACACCGGCAGACGCGCGGAACACGTCATCAGCGGCGCGATCATGATCGTCACCAGGCGGTCGCGCTTATTCTGAATGGTGCGCGCGGCCATCACGCCGGGGATCGCGCACGCAAAACTGGACAGCAGCGGGATGAAGGCGCGGCCCGACAAGCCCACGCCGCCCATCAGGCGGTCCAGCAGGAAGGCGGCGCGCGGCAGGTAGCCGCAGTCCTCCAGCATCAGGATGAAGAAGAACAGGATCAGAATCTGCGGCAGGAACACCAGCACGCTGCCGACGCCGCCCATGATGCCTTCCACCAGCAGGCTGCGCAGCATGCCGTCTGGCAGGAAGTCGCCCAGCAGCTTGCCCAGGCTTTCGACGCCGCCGGAGATCATCTCCATCGGCACCGCCGCCCACGTGAACACCGCCTGGAACACCAGGAACATCAGCAGCGCCAGGATGATCGGGCCGACCACCGGGTGCATCACCACGTTGTCGATCTTTTCGGTCAGGTTGCCGGTGTCGTGGACGTCGTTGCTGACGGCGGCCAGGATGCGGCGCACCTCGCGCTGCGTGTCCTCGACCGAGACGGCGTCGATCGCCGACAGCGGATTCGGTTTCGCCGCAGGCAGCGGCAGCATCAGTTCGAGCGCGCGCACCAGCGACTTCTCGCCGCCGGCCTGCACCGCCACCGTCTCCACCACCGGCATGCCCAGTTCATCGGCCAGCAGGTCGGCGTCGATCTCGATGCCGCGCTTCTTGGCCACGTCGACCATGTTCAGCGCCAGCACCATCGGCAGGCCAAGGCGTTTGATCTCCAATACCAGGCGCAGGTTCAGGCGCAGGTTGGTGGCGTTGACTACGCAGACCACGACGTCCGGCGCGGCCTCGCCGGCGCGCAGGCCGGCGACGACGTCGCGCGTGATTTCCTCGTCCGGCGTGTGGGCCGACAAACTATAGGCGCCCGGCAGGTCGAGCACGCGGAAGCCGTGGCCGTTGGGCGAGCTGAATGAGCCTTCCTTACGCTCGATGGTCACGCCGGCGTAGTTCGCGACCTTCTGGCGCGAGCCGGTCAGACGGTTGAACAAGGCGGTCTTGCCGCAATTCGGATTGCCCAGCAGGGCCACGATGGGCGTCTGCGAGTGGGACATCGTGGGCGCCCGCGGCACCGCTGTTTCTACTGCACCCATTGTTTATTGGTCCGGTTGAATCGAAATCAGCGCGGCTTCGAAGCGGCGCAACGCAAAAGTGGAGTTGCCGACCTTGATGGCCAGCGGCTCGCCGCCCGGCATGCCGCGCTTGAGCAGGCGGACCTTTTCGCCGGGGACGAAGCCCAGTTCCATCAGGCGCCGCGCCAGGCCGGCGCCGTCGTCGGCGGCGTCGCCGGGCGAAACACGCACCACGGTGGCGGCGGCGCCGGTCGTCAGCGCGTCCAGGGTGATCAGGGGAACAGCAGGCGTCATGAGCTAAGTCCGGTCAGGATGCGCCGCCGGTGGGCGGCGACGCGCCCGGCGGTTCGCAAGAGCGCGTTCTCGCCGGAAATAAGATACTAGCATTATAAACGGTAATGCGAATTACTACTATTTACGCTTGCATCGGCCGCCGAGTTGAGGCAGTATACGATTAATGATAATGATTCGCATTAAGTTACTTGCAATCATGTCTTTATTGCTCTTGTGGGTTTTTTACCGACCGTTTCAGCAGCTAGCCAGAAGGTGCGTCAATGATTGTATGTGTCTGCAACAACATATCTGATCGTGAAATTCGTCAAGCCGTGGAGCTGGGCGTAGCCTCGATCGAAGAACTGCGCCGCGACCTGGGCGTATCGACCTGCTGCGGCCAATGCTTCGACTGCGCCGAACAAATCCTCAACGAGCATCTGGCAACGATCCAGGCCACCGCAGAGATCAAAGAAACCGTGCTGAAGCGCCCTGTCTTCACCAACTAATTATGAACACCATGACCTATAGCCGGACGGCGCCCTCGCTGTCCGTGAACGACGCCGGACTGCGCCAACTGAAGGCGCGGGGACGCCGGTTCGCGCCATTGGCGGCCATCGTCGTGGGTCATGCGCTGATGTTTTACGCGATCAGTTCGGGGATGATGAGCAAGATCGCCGTCGCGGTCATGCCCAAGGTGGTCACGGTGACCTTCGTCGCCTCGCCCGAGCCGCTCAAGCCAGCCCCGCCGCCGCCGAAGACGGTGCCGGTCGTGAAGCTCACGCCGACCTACATTCCACCGATGCCGCAACTGGCCACGCCGCAGGTCGAGCCGACGATCACCGTCGCGCCACCGACGCCGCGCACCAACCAGCCGTCCACGCCGGCCGTCGCCGGACCGGTGGCGCCGCCGACGCCGGCGCCTGCTGCTCCAGCGGCGCCGAAAACCATCACAGGTGTTGAATATATCCGCGCCCCGCAGCCGGTGTACCCGAGCATGGCCCGTCGCATGGGCGAGAGCGGCGTGGTGATGCTGCGCGTGCTGATCGGGGAAAAAGGCCAGGCGGAGCAAGTGACGATTCAAAAATCGTCGGGCTCCGAGAAGTTGGATGAAGCCGGCCGCCAGGCCGTGCTGCGCGCGCTGTACAAACCGTATATCGAGGATGGCAAGGCCATTCCGGTGTACGCGCTGGTGCCGATCAACTTCCAACTGGGTTGAGCGTCCGGGCCACGCAGCCCGTGCGCAATCTAAAACACGTAGGGCGGATTAGCGCAGCGTAATCGGCCATGCATGCGTCGTCGGTGACGCATGCATGGCCGATTACGGCGTGCCGCCTAATCCGCCCTACGTGCCATCACAAATCCAAACGACCCTCGATCGAATCGTCGAGCGTCTTGCCGATCACCGCGCCGATCAGCATCTTCACGCCCGCCACCGCGCGGCCATGCTTGGTATCCCAATAATAACCATACGTCGGCGCGAACTTGATCAGCGTGATGCGCGGATCGTCCTCGCCCTCGGTGAACCATGTCTTCATCGTAAAGCTCCACAACTCTTTGAGCTTGGCGCGGTCGCGCAGCACGGTGGCCACGCCCTCGATGTGCATGAACTCCGAATGGGCCGAACCCTGGAAGTACAAGGTCGCCGACGGATCGGCCGCCAGTTCCTGGTTCTTCAAACTGTCGCTGGCGCTGATGAACCAAATGTTACCCAGATCGTCGACCTGCTGCGCCATCATCGGCCGCGCGTCGCCCGGGCCGCCGTCGCCATCGTTGGTGCAGAAGAAGCAGCCGGGCGTGCTATCGACGAAGTCCTTGATTTTCTTGACGGCGTCCTCGCCGATCAAATCCTGATGGTTATGTTCCGGCTGGTTGGCATTGATCGAATCCATGGCGCGCTCCTGGTAAGTACGTATAAGTAGAGCACCCATGTTAGCCCTGGCGGCGCCAACACTCGGTGGGCTGCCTCACACTGGCGCCACGTGGTGGTGCGAATGTTAATTGTTTTCATTAACGCCAACAATCTCACTCCGGGGATATTGATACAGTTTTACGCCGCCGGACACGATTTACGGCCGTGCGGCTACGCCTCGAAAGCCCGTTCGTGGCAGAATGCGGGTATTCGACACCATTTTAGAAAGCAACCCATGAAGGGCGATCCAGAAGTTATCCGTTTGTTGAACGCACAGCTGACCAACGAACTCACCGCCATCAACCAGTATTTCCTCCACGCGCGCATGTACAAGCACTGGGGTCTGGAAAAGATCGCGAAGAAGGAATACGAAGAATCCATCGGCGAAATGAAACACGCCGACAAGCTGATCGACCGCATCCTGATGCTCGACGGCCTGCCGAACCTGCAAGCGATGCACAAGATCATGATCGGCGAGCACACCGAAGAAATGATCGGCTGCGACCTGGCGCTGGAAAAAGGCGCCCAACTGACCGTCAAGGAAGGCATCGCCACCGCAGAGAAGGCAGGCGACTACGTCTCGCGCGACCTGCTGCTGATGATTTTGGAAGACACCGAAGAGCACATCGACTGGCTCGAAACACAGCTGGACCTGATCGGCAAGATCGGTATCCAGAACTACCTGCAAAGCCAGATCATCGAAGAATAAAGAGCCAGCGGCGTCACGCGGCGCCGGTCACCTCGTTATCCTTAAGCCGCAGGCCCTCCGCCTGCGGCTTTTTCAATTTCACGAACAGCACGGCCACCGCGCCGCACAGCATCAGGCCACCGGCCAGCCGGATCACGTTCTCCGGATTCCCGCCCAGCAGGCTGCGGTAGTACAAAGGCAAGGTGAAGATCTGGATGATCATCGGGATCACGATGAACATATTGAAGATGCCCATATAAACCCCGGTACGCTCCGGCGGAATGCACCCGGCCAGCATCACATACGGATTGCCCATGATGGAAGCCCACGCCAGGCCGATACCGACCATCGGCACGAACAACAGCGCCGGGGAGTGGATCATCGGAATACTCAGCATCGCGAAACCGGCCAGCATCAGGCACACGCTATGCGTCAGCTTCGGCCCGTACTTGCGCGTGAACGGCACCAGCGCCAGCGCGCCGATGAACGCGATGAAGTTATAAAACGCCCCAACCTGCCCGGCCAGCAAACCGGCGTCGCGGAATCTCTGCGACGCCTGGTCGGTGGTGCCGTACAAAGTGGTCGACAGCGACAGCATGATGTACTGCCAGTAGCAGAACATCGCATACCACTGGAACAGCTTGACCCACGCCAGTTGCTTCATCGTCGACGGCATTTCGCGCACCGCGCTGACGATGTCGCCCAAGGTATGGCGCCAGCCGGCGGGGCGCGAACGGATCTCCGCCAGCTCCTGCGTGGTCAGCGGATGCTCTGGCGTCGTCTTCAAGGTCCACAGCACGGAGCTGATCGAGAACACAGCGCCGATCAAAAAGGCGACGATGACGATGTGCGGAATATGGCTGCTGTTGACGGCATCCTTGTTCATGCCCAGCCAGACCAGCAGCGACGGCGTCAGATAGGCCAGCGTTTGACCCAGGCCGGTGAAGGCGCTCTGCGTCAGGAAGCCCAATGAGTGCTGCTTCGGCGCCAGCTTGTCGCTGACGAAGGCGCGGTACGGCTCCATGGTCACGTTGTTGGCCGCGTCCAAAATCCACAGCAGGCTGGCCGCCATCCACAACGTGGGGCTGAACGGCATCGCCAGCAGGCCAAGGCTGCACAGGATCGCGCCGATCAGGAAGTACGGCGTGCGCCGCCCCCAGCGCGTGACGGTGCGGTCGCTCATCGCGCCGATCAGCGGCTGCACCAGCAGCCCGGTCATCGGGCCGGCCAGCCACAGATACGGCAGGCTCGCCTCGTCGGCGCCCAGGTATTTGTAGATGGGACTCATGCTGCTTTGCTGCAGGCCAAAGCTGAACTGGATGCCGAAGAAGCCGATGTTCATATTGACGATCTGCCAGAACGACAGATGCGGCTTCATGCCGCCGCCGCCGCTCATACCATCGCCCCGGCTTTGGTCGGTAACACGCCGCCGCTGCGCCAGCAGGCGATCCACGGCTGATAGAAGGCGATATCGGCCGGCACCGCGCCGGAGATGCCGCAGATGGCGCCGGCGAAGGCGTTGGCGCGCGCCAGCGTGAGCGGCAGCGACCAGCCCTGCGACTGGCCGAACAGGAACACGGCCGAGAAGGCGTCGCCCGCGCCGACCGTGTCGACAATGCGCGCCGGCGCGTGGCACTCCTGGTTGGCGGTGACGGCGCCGTCGGCGCCGAAGTGCAGCGCGCCGCGTTCGCCGAGCGTGACGATCAATCCCTTGAGCGAGAAGATGCGCATCAACGCCTGGCAGGCCTCCACCATTTCCGGGCTGTCGATCGCCTTGGTGCCCGGCTTGGTGTGCGTGTACCAACTGAATAAATCCTTGAGCTCTTCCTCGTTGACCTTGACGACATCGGCCAGATGCAGCGACTCGAAGGCGCAGCGTTCCGTCACCTGCCCGTCTCGCACGTTCAAATCCAGATAGCGCGTGGCGTCGGAATTGCGCAGCATCTCCCGCACCGTATTGCGCGAGCACTCGTGGCGCTGCGCCATCGTGCCGAAATAGATGACACCCGGCTTGGCGTCGGCCAGCGCCACCAGCGCGGGCCCTGTCTCCACATAGTCGTAAGCCTGGTCGGGCAGGATGATGAAGCGGTGGCCCTGCTCGTTGCGCTCGACCACCACGCGGCCGGTGGCCTCGTTCGGATCGATCTGCAGGCCGGCCTGGCTCATGCCGAAGCGCTCGAACTCCGCGCGCATCAACGCGCCGTTCTTGTCGTCACCGATGCGCGTGACCATCAGGGTGGACACGCCGAACGCCGCCAGATTGCGCGCGACGTTGAACGGCGCACCGCCGACAACCTGCTCGGTGATGAAATCGTCGACCAGCGCCTCGCCGAATACGGCGATGGTTTGTTGGGTTATACCTGTTTCCATGCATGTCTCCACGCCCTCTCGGGCGATTTTATATTATTCGCGTGCCAGCCAGTGCATCGCGTAAGGCGCCAGGGTGATCGTTCCTTCGACATTGCCCGGCGCCGCGCAGTCGCTCCACATGCCTTGCAGCGGGTAGTCCTGCGGCTGGCCGGTGAAGTTCATCAAGGTCAGGAAGCTGTCGCCGCGCGCCAGCGCCAGCACGCCGTCAGGCGCGCCTGCCAGCAGCGCGCGCGGCGCGTTGGCGGCCAGCGCATCCTGCTTGCGGCGCACGCGTATCAAATTGGCCAGCCCCTGGAACATGATCCCCGGCGCGCTGCTTTTATCGTAGCGGTGCTTCCAGCGCTGCTCGTCGAAGACGGGTCGCTGCAGCCAGCGGCTGTCCATTGCGTGCTGTGGACGATCCAGATAACTGTAGTCGTTTTCCATCGCCAGCTCGTCGCCCATGTACAGCACCGGCAGCGCGCCAAAGCTCAACGCCAGGCCGTGCAGCAAATGCATGCGGCGCAGCGCCAGCGAACGTTCCTCCTCGTTGGTCGCGGTCTGCAAACCGGTCAGCGACGCGGCCATGCCGTTGCTGCCGTGGGCCGCGTTCGGATCGGTGCTCTGGAAGGCGGCGCCGCAGGCGTAACTGCCCTCGGCGCCGCTGAAGAAGCGCGCCGCGCCGGCCAGCCGCGCGGCGCTGCCGGCGGCCGAACCGACTTCCGCTTCGGCGCGCAGCACGTTCCAGCCGATGTCGTCGTGGCAGCGCACATAACTGAGCCAGGTGGCGGCCGACGGCAGCGCCGGCGTATTGCGGATCACCTCGCGCAGCACGCCGGTGTTTTGCTCCGCCAGCGCGACCCACCCGGCGGCCATCAGGCTGCTGTGATAGGCGATATGGCATTCCGGCGCGGCGGCGCTGCCCAGGTAGGCGGGCAGCTCGCGCGTCGGCACGATGGCCTCGGCCTTGAGCAGCACGCCCGGCGCGACGATGTCGACGATGGCGCGCAAGGCTTGCAGGATCTGGTGCGCCTCCGGCTGGTTCATGCTGTTGGTGCCTTCGCGCTTCCACAAGAAGGCGGTCGAATCGAGGCGGAACACTTCGATGCCGCGATTGGCCAGGCGCAGCATGGCCGCCGCCATCTCGGCGAAGACGTCGGGGTTGGACCAGTTCATGTCCCACTGGTACGGATAGAACGTGGTCCACACCCAGCCGCCCATCGCTTCGACGTAGGTGAAATTGCCCGGGGCGACTTGCGGGAACACCTGGCCCAAGGTGCGTTCATGGCGGTCCGGCATGTCGCGATCGGGGAAGACGTGGAACATCGCGCGCGCTTTCGCATCGCCGGCTTTTGCGGCCAATGCCCATTGGTTGTCGTCGGCGACGTGGTTCAGGATGAAATCGGAGCACAGGCTGATGCCGGCGGTGCGCAGGCGCGTGGTCAGGTCGTGCAGGTCGGCGTTGGTGCCCAGCGCCGGATCGACTTCGTCGAAACTGGTGACGGCGAAGCCGCCGTCGTTTTCGCCTTCGCGCGGGCGCAGGAACGGCAGCAGGTGCAGGTAGCTGACGCCCAGTTCTTCAAGATACGGGATGCGGTCGGCGACGCCGTTCAAATTGCCGCCGAAGTTCTGCACGTAGGCGCAGTAGCCCAGCATGCGCTGGTTGAGGAACCAATCTGGTTGTGCGATGCGCTGGATGTCGAGCGCGCGCAGTTCGGGGGGGCGCTCGGCATACAGCTTGCCCAGGGATTCCATCAGATCGCCGAGCCATGCGTCGAAGTGGGCGTGGTCTCCGTACAGGCCGGCCAGCAGGCGGCGCAGCACCGGCTCGGCGGTCTTTAGGCGGTCAGCCGCCTGTGGCCGGAGATCTTCGGGAAGGACCGCGAGCAGGCGGTCCGAGGTTACTTGAGAGGGCATAGTCGAAAGGCTTGGTGATTGATTCGTGGGTCTTGGCCTAAGGCCCGTGGCTTGTGAACCGTCGAATGAACACGTAGGGCGGATTAGGCGGAACGCCGTAATCCGCCATCTATGAGCCGCCGACGGAGCACGCATTGGCGGATTACGCTGCGCTAATCCGCCCTACGTGTTCAGATTGACGCTTGGTCCTGCTTAGAAGGCGTACGACAAGGTGACCTTCGCGGCGCGGCCGGTGATCGAGCGTGCGGCATGGCCGTCGCCTTCCACCTCGGTATAACCGATCTTGTTGAACAGGTTATTGGCGCTCAGCGACACGGTGGCCTTCTCGGTCACGCGGTAGTTCACGAACGCGTTGACCACAGCATACGCCGGCATCTCGATGGTGTGCGCATCGTCACCCCACGACTTGCCGGTGCCGATCACGCTGGCGCCGACCGTGGCATCGCCGATGGTGTAGGTCGGCGCGACCTGGTAAATCCACTTGGCCTGGCGGCGTGGCGAATTCCCGATATTTGCCACGTCGGCGGCGGCCGTGCCGGTGATCTTGGCATGCGTGTAGGTCGCGCCGCCGCTGATGCGGAAGTCGCCGATCGAATACGCGCCTTCCAGCTCCACACCCTTGGCGTCATACTTGTTGGAGGTGCTGCGCTGCGTGGTCGCCTCGTAGTTGCTCTCGTCGGTCTTGGCCTGGAACAGCGTCACGAAGGTGCTCAAACCACCGCTGCGCCATTTCACGCCACCTTCCAGCTGCTTGACGGTGTTGATGTTGATCGGGGCCGAACCATCCAGCGGCGTGCCGAACAGGATACGGTCCGCGTTGAACGCCACGCCATCGCTGACGCGCGCGAACGCCGCCAGGTTGTTGGTGATGCGGTAGTTGCCACCGACCGAATACGAGGTGTGGTTGATCTTGTAGTTGACCATCTGCTCGGTGGCCGGATCGTAGCGCAGGCCGCCGGTGGCGATGTTGGCGGTGCCGTTGGCTTCCTGGCGGTCCTGGCGCACGCTCGCGTCCAGGTTCAGCGGGCCGGCCTCGTAGCCCACGTTCAGGTAAGGCGACGTCAGTTTGTACTCCATGTCGACCGCGCGCATGCAGCAGCCACCGAAGGCCGGACCGACCAGGCCTGGCGTGGTGCTGGCCGTTTGCAGCAGCGCAGGCTTGTCGCCGCTCAGCTGCATCAGGTACTCGTTGAAGTTCCACGTCAGCGCCAGCTTCTGGTTCGACAGATACAGGCCGGCGGTGGTGGTCAGCTTGGCGCCGTCGGCCAGCTTGAAGGTCTTCGACAGCTTGGTGTCGTTGAGCGTATTGCCGGCGTCGTCGATCGAGGTGTTGAACACCACCGCCGAGAAGGCGGCGCCGTTGTAGGCCTGGCCGCGATTCGGACCGGTGGCGAAGGTGTAGTTGCCGTTCACGCCATTGTTACCGGCGAAGACGCCGGTAAAGCGGCCGCTGTTGTCGGAGGCGCGGAACTTGTTACTCAGGTTCCAGCCGTCGCCCAGGTCGAACGAGCCTTCCAGGCCGATCGAATTGCTCTTCACATGCAGGCCGTCGTTGACGTCGGTCGACACCGGCGTGTTGTTCTTGCCCAGCGTGACATCGCGCACCCAGTTCGGCGAATAGAAGCTCACCGTGCGTGGATCGATGCCCGGGATTTCGGTGATCTTCTGGTTCACCACGCGCACCGGCACCGGCAGGGCGGTCGGCGACTTGTCGTCGACGTGCTTGAACGACAGGCGGATAAAGCCATTGTCCAGGTCATGCGTGATATTGCCGCGAATCTGGCCGCCGCTGGCGGTGCTCATGCCGCTATCGCGCACGCCTTCGCCGGTGCGGTAGCTGCCGCCGATGAAGAAGCGGGTCTTGTCCGAGATCGGCGAGCCGTAGTCGAAGTCGTAGCGGGTCTCGTCGTAACCGAGGCCGCGGCTGATGCCGATATGGCCGCCCTTCTCCTCGCCGGTCTTGGTGATGAAGTTGATGATGCCGCCCGGCGCGTTGGTCGCCAGGGTCGATGCCGAGCCGCCGCGCACCACTTCCAGGTGGTCGAGCGTACCGTCGATCTTGACGTAGCTGTCGGGGGTGATGAAGTTGAAGTCGCCCGACTGCAGCACCGGCAGGCCGTCCTCCTGGATCTGCACATAGCGCGCGCCGCCGGCCGATACCGGCACGCCGCGCACGGTGATGTTGGCGTTGCCCTCGCCGCCCGACGACTCGGCGCGCACACCCGGCACGGCGCGCAGCACTTCGGCCGCGCTCAGCGCCGCCGAATTCTTGATGACGTCCCCCTCGATGGTGCTGATCGACACGCTGGTCTTCATTTTCGACGAGCCGGTGGTGGTGCCGGTGACCACCACGCGCTCCATGTTCAACCCGTCGGCTGGTGCGGCGGCGGTGGCGGGAACTGCGGCGTCCTGCGCGGCGGCGACGCCCATGTGCAGGACGGCGGCGGCGACGGCGGCCGTCATGGCGGCCAGTTTGATGGTGCGGTGTTTCATGGTGGTCTCCAGATATTGTCGTTTTGCTCTGCTGTTTTGTTGAGCAGGTACGCCATTATTCCTTGAACACGAATTTTACGCAATCGATTGCATAGTTGCGCCGCAATATGTTTTCTAGGCAATTTCCGCGGAGGAGACGCAGTGAGAAGTTAGAACTGATTCGTTTGCAAACAAGGATTAATGGTGCAACGCACCATTAAATTTATGCAATCGGTTGCGAAAAACAGACGGTCATCAGACGGTACGGCTGCTCGAACGTACCACCAGCTTGGTCGGAAGCTGCAGCGATGGCGACGGACGGCCCTCGACCAATTCCAGCAGCGAAGCCACCAGCGCCTGGCCGGCCTCGCGGATCGGCTGCTGCACGGTGGTCAGCGGCGGATGGAAATAGGTCGACAACTCGATATCGTCATAACCGACGACGGCCACCTGCCCCGGCACGAACAAGCCATGCTCGCGCATCGTATTAACGGCGGTCATGGCCAGCAAATCGCTGCCGGCGAAGATGGCGTCGAACGGCACGCCGCGCGCCATCAGTGTGTCGACCGCCTCGCGTCCCCCGTCGGGCAGGAACGACACTGACACCTGCAACGCCGGATCGACCTCGATGCCGGCCTTGCGCAGCGCGCGGCAATAGCCTTCGTAACGCTGTCCGACCTCGGGCAAATTGATATCGCCGAAGAAGGCGATGCGCTTGCGGCCCTCTTCCAGCAAATGGGTGACGGCCAGTTCGCCGCCGGTCAGGTTGTCGCCGCCGACGGTGCAGTACAGCTGCTGCGGCAATTGCGCGCCCCACACCACGATCGGCACGTGGCGCGCCGCCAGCTGGTTCAGTTGTTCGTGATGGCGCCACTGGCCGATCAACACGATGCCAATCACGCGGCCGGTGTCGAACGGCCCGGCCGCCGCGTCCAGCTCCTCGGCGTTGACGCGCGAAACCAGCATGTCGAAACCCTGCTCGGTGAGCGCGTCGGCCAGGCTGCCCAGCATCCCCAGGAAAAACGGATCGGACAAATGCTGGCGCGTGGCCGGGTCGTACGGAATCACCACGCCGACGGTACGGTTCTGCTTCATGCGCAGGTTCTGCGCGCCGATGTTGATGGTGTACTTGAGCGAGCGCGCCAGCTCCATGATGCGCACGCGCGTCTCTTCACTGACCAATTTGCTGCCGGCCAGCGCGCGCGACACGGTGGACGTGGAAACGCCGGCCAGCCGGGCGATATCGGCCATCTGCAATCGCCGCTGTTGCGCGGAAGCGCTATCCGCGTCGGGCGGCGTCAGTTTAGGCATGGCCACTTCAGGCGGATGGCACGGTGTCTTTGAACGACTGGCGTTCCGACAGTTTGTCGAACAATTTGGCCAGGTTGGCGTGGTCGTCGCGCCAGGTGATCTCGGGGAAGCGGAACGACAGCCAGCCCAGGGTACAGCCGACCGCCACGTCGGCCAGCGAATAGTTCTTACCGGCGCAGTAGGCCTGCTCGCCGAGTTTTTCCGACAGCGCCGCCAGGCCCAGATGGACCTTGCGCATCTGGCGCGCGATCCAGTCCTCGCTTTGCAGCTCGATAGGACGCTGGGTGCGCTCCAGGCGTACGGTGATCGCGGCGTCCAGCATGCCGTCGGCCAGCGCCTCCCAGCATTTGACGTCGGCGCGGTCGCGGCCATTCGGCGGCAGCAGCTTGCACACCGGCGTCAGCGTGTCCAGGTACTCGACCATCACGCGCGAATCGATCATCACGCTGCCGTCCTCCATGACCAGGGCCGGCACCTTGCCCAGCGGGTTCAGGGTGCTGATGGCCGTATCGGGCGCCCACACGTTTTCCAGCTCAAACTGGCAATCGAGCTTTTTTTCGGCCAGGACGACGCGAACTTTACGGACATAAGGACTGGCGAGGGAACCGATAAGTTTCATGGATGCATAGAGTAGAAGGTTAGCAGACAGTATAACATCGGCGGGGTCGCCCCCCGCCAATGGTAAAATCACGTTTTGCCTTCTTCAACTTCCCCTCCTCGATCATGACCACACCTGCTTACTCCACGTTGTCGGCGCTGTCGCCGCTGGACGGCCGCTACGCCGGCAAAACCGACCTGCTGCGGCCCATCCTGTCCGAATCGGGCTTCATGCACCACCGCGTCAAAGTGGAAATCTCCTGGCTGCAAGCGCTGTCGCTGGCCGGTTTCGCCGAGATCAAGCCGTTTTCGGCCGCCGGCACCGCGCTGCTCGACAAGATCGCCAACGAGTTCAAGGAAAGCGACGCCGCCCGCATCAAGGAGATCGAAGCGGTCACCAACCACGACGTCAAGGCCGTGGAATACTGGCTCAAGGAACAGGTCAAGGACGTGCCGGAACTGGTCGCCGCGTCGGAGTTCATCCACTTCGCCTGCACCTCGGAAGACATCAACAACACCTCGCACGGCATGATGCTCAAGGCGGCCCGCGACGGCGTCATGCTGCCGTCGCTGCGCAACGTCATCGCCCGCCTGACCGAGATCGCCATCGCCAACGCCGATGTGCCGATGCTGTCGCGCACCCACGGCCAGACCGCCAGCCCGACCACGCTGGGCAAGGAGATGGCCAACGTCGTCGCCCGCCTGCAGCGCGCCATCAAGCGCATCGAGCAGGTCGAGATCCTCGGCAAAATGAACGGCGCGGTCGGCAACTACAACGCCCACCTGTCGGCGTATCCGTCGTTCGACTGGGCGGCGTTCTCCAGGGACGTCATCGAGCAGCGCCTGGGCCTGGTGTTCAACCCGTACACCATCCAGATCGAACCGCACGACTACATGGCCGAACTGTTCGACGCCTTCGCCCGCGTCAACACCATCCTGCTGGACTTGAACCGCGACATCTGGAGCTACGTGTCGCTGGGCTACTTCAAGCAAAAGACCAAGGCCGGCGAAATCGGCTCGTCGACCATGCCGCACAAGGTCAACCCGATCGACTTCGAAAACTCCGAAGGCAACCTGGGCCTGGCCAACGCCGTGCTCAAGCATCTGTCCGAGAAACTGCCGGTCTCGCGCATGCAGCGTGACCTGACCGACTCGACCGTGCTGCGCAACATCGGCGTCGGCTTCGGCTACACCTTGCTGGCCTACGACAGCTGCCTGCGCGGCCTCAACAAGCTGGAAGTGAACCACGCCCGCCTGGCCGCCGATCTGGACGCCAACTGGGAAGTGCTGGCCGAGCCGGTGCAAACGGTGATGCGCCGCTACGGCATCGAGAACCCGTACGAGCAACTGAAGGAACTGACGCGCGGCAAGGGCATCTCCAAGGACGCGCTGCGCGAGTTCATCCTCGGCCTGAGCATTCCCCAGGAAGCCAAAGACCTGCTGCTGGACATGACGCCCGCCAACTACATCGGCATCGCTCCGGCTCTGGCAAAAGCCATCTGATGTAAATTAGCAATATGTCATACACTAGCCTCCGCGACGCAAGTCCCGGGGGCTTTTTTCTTGCCCGCCAGCACAAGGCGCGTTTCTTTGATATATTAGCCCCAACGTTAGTCCTAACACGTACTATTTTCTGGAGCACCACCCCATGCAACGCTATACCAAGACGGCAATGCTGCTGCACTGGCTGATCGCGCTGATGATCGTATCGGCCTTCTTCCTCGGCCTGACGATGGTCGCCATTCCCGGCTTCACGCCGACCAAGCTCAAATACTTCTCCTGGCACAAATGGCTGGGCGTGACGGTGCTCGCGCTGGCCGCGCTCCGCCTGCTGTGGCGCCTGGCGAACCGGCCGCCGGCGCCGCTGGTCAGCATCCCGGCGTGGCAGCACAAGGTCGCCGACGGCGTCCATTACCTGCTGTACTTCCTGATGTTCGCCGCGCCGATCTCCGGCTACCTGTACGGCAGCGCCGCCGGCGTGCCGGTGGTCTACCTCAAGCTGGTCACCCTGCCGGCGCTGATCGGACCGGACCCTGAACTTAAGGCAATCTTAAAAACTGTTCATTATGTTTTGGTCATGACGATGGCGGGTGTCGTTGTCGCCCACGCTCTGGCCGCGCTGAAGCATCACTTTATCGACCGCGACATCACGCTCAAGCGCATGTTGCCGCGCGTGTAGTCGTAATCCTCACCCTACCGGAGCCACTATGAAAACCATGAAAAAAATCGCCCTCGTCTCCCTGATGGGTGTCGCGCTGGCCGCCAGCGCCGCCGTGTTGAAGACCGATCCAGCCAAGAGCTCGGTCTCGGCCACGTTCAAGCAAATGAACGTGCCGATCGAATCGAAGTTCAAGAAATACACGGTCGCCATCGACTACGACGCCGCCAAGCCGGACGCCTCCAAGGCCACGGTCGAAGTCGAAACGGCCAGCCTGGACATGGGCGACCCGGAGTACAACAAGGAAGTGGCCAAGAAGGAATGGTTCAACTCGGCCCAGTTCCCGAAAGCGACCTTCGTCTCGAGCGCCATCAAAAGCGCCGGCGCCGGCAAGCTCACCGTCACCGGCAAGCTGACCATCAAAGGCAAGACCACCGACATCACCTTCCCGCTGACGGTCAAGACCGAGGGCGGCAAGCAAGTGTTCGACGGCGCGCTGCCGATCAAACGCCTGACCTACAACATCGGCGAAGGCGAATGGAAGGACACCAGCATGGTGGCCGACGACGTCACGATCAAGTTTCACGTAGTAGCCGGCCAATAAGTCCGGTCAATAAACCACTCGCAATCCACTCAGGGAGACACACCGCATGAAATTACAGATCCTGGTCGCCACGTTGCTGGCCGCCTCGGCCACGTCCGCCATCGCCGCCACCTACAACATCGACCCGACGCACACCTTCCCGAGCTTCGAGGCCGACCACATGGGTCTGTCGGTATGGCGCGGCAAGTTCAACAAGACCAGCGGCACGGTCACCCTGGACGCCAAGGCCAAGACTGGCTCGCTGGACATCGCCATCGACCCGGCCTCGATCAACTTCGGTTTCGACAAGATGGACAGCCACGCGCGCGGCCCGGACATGTTCAACGTCGAGAAATTCCCGACCATCACCTACAAGAGCAAATCGTTCAAGTTCGAAGGTGACAAGCTGGTCGGCGTCGACGGCGAACTGACGATGCTGGGCGTGACCAAGCCGGTCGCGCTGAAGGTCGACAAATTCAAGTGCATCATGCACCCGCGCTACAAGAAGGAAGTGTGCGGCGCCGACGCCTCGGCCGAGTTCAAGCGCACCGATTTCGGCCTGAACTACGCCACCCCGGCCTTCGCCCCGGAAGTCAAACTGGCGATCCAGATCGAAGCCATCAAAGCCGACTAAAAGCAACTCCGGGGTCAGGTCCTCCATTGCTACAGGAGCTGGACCGTAGGACTGGTTTGATGTCCTCCCCAACAAGGAAACATCCCGACTCCGGGGTCGGGTCCGCCACCTACACATGAGGCCGTGTAGCAATGGGGGACCTGACCCCGGAGTTGTTTTTGCGCATCGTCAAAATCTGGTTGACGTATACGGTAATGCTGCGGATACTCTCAGCGCTGTCCCACGTCACCACTTTGGAAACGATATAAATGCATAAGACTCTGATCGCGCTCGCCATCCTGAGCACCGCCGCCCACGCCGACGAAGGCATGTGGATGCCGCAACAGCTGCCACAAGTGGCTAAGGAATTGAAAGCCGCCGGCCTCGAACTGGACCCCGCCAACCTGACCAAGCTGACCGAGTTCCCGGCCGGCGCCATCGTCAGCCTCGGCGGTTGCTCGGCGTCGTTCGTGTCGCCACAAGGCCTCGTTGCCACCAACCACCATTGCGTCTACGGCAGCGTCGCGCATAATTCGACGCCGGAACGCAATCTGCTGGCCAACGGTTTCCTGGCCAAGAACTTCGGCGAAGAGTTGCCGGCAGCGCCCGGCAGCCGCATCTTCGTGACCAAGGCCGTCACCGACGTCAGCAAGCAGGTGGTGACGCCCGCCGTCGCCAAACTGAGCGGCAAGAAGCGCAGCGATGCGATCGAGAAAAACAGCAAGGCCATCACCGCCGAATGCGAAAAAGACGCCGGCCATCGTTGCACCGTGTCGTCGTTCTACGGCGGCCTGGAGTTCTATCTGAGCAAGCAGCTCGAGATCCGCGACGTGCGCCTGGTGCACGCGCCGCCGGAAGGCGTCGGCAAGTTCGGCGGCGATACCGACAACTGGATGTGGCCGCGCCACACCGGCGACTACGGCTTCTACCGCGCCTACGTCAGCAAGGACGGCAAGGCCGCCGACTACAGCAAGGACAACGTTCCCTACGTGCCGCAGCACTATCTGAAGCTGGCCAAGGAAGGCAGCAGGGAAGGCGATTTCATCATGGTGCTGGGCTACCCGGGCCGCACCAACCGCCACCGCCTGCCGTCGGAAGTGGCCTTCACCTTCGACTGGAGCTATCCGGCCTTCGTGAAAACGTCCGCCGAGAACCTGGCGACCATCGCCGCCATGACCAAGGATGACAAGGACACCGCGCTGAAGTATGCGTCGCAGGTTGCCAGCATCAACAATTACTACAAGAACCGCCAAGGCATGCTGAACTCGTACGCCAACAGCGATATGCTGGCCCGCAAAACGGCCGAGCACGAAGCGCTGAAGACCTGGATCAACGCCGATGCCGCCCGCAAGAAGGAATACGCGTCCGACATCGAACTGGTCGAGAAGCTGATCGCCCAGCGCGACGCCGAAACCAAGCGCGACTACTACCTGTCAACCTCGAAGCCGCGCCTGCTGAACACGGCGCGCGTGCTGTACCGCCTGGCCAACGAGAACGCCAAGCCGGACGTCGAGCGCAAGTCCGGCTACCAGGTCCGCGACGTGCCGCGCATCAAGTCCAGCGTCGCCGCGCTGCTGCGCAACTACGACGAGAAGGTCGACAAGGCGCTGGTCATGAACAGCCTGACCAAGTACGCAGCCCAGCCGGCCGCCCAGCGCAGCGCCGCCTTCGACGCCGTCGTCGGCATCAAGGACGGCATGAGCCGCGCCGACCTGCAAGCGGCGCTCGACAAGCTGTACGCCGGCAGCAAGCTGGGCGACGCCGCCGCCCGCACCGCGTGGCTGGACAAGAAGCCGCAGGACTTCAAGTCCAGCGACGATGCCTTCGTTAAGGCCGCCGTGGCGCTGTACGACAACGACCTGAAGGAAGAAGCGGCCGAGGAAGAACTGGGCGGCAAGCTGCAACAAGCCTACGGCAACTACATGAAGGCCAAGATCGCCTACATGAACAGCCAGGGCCGTGCGGTCTATCCCGACGCTAACAGCACCCTGCGCGTGACCTTCGGCAAGATCGCCGGCCGCGATCCGGGCGCCGACGGTTCTAGCTGGAAAGCCTTCACCACCGTGGCCGGCGTCGCCGCCAAGGCCACCGGCGAAGGCGAGTTCAACGCACCGAAGGCGCAGCTGGACGCGATCAAGGCCAAGGACTTCGGCAAGTATGTCGATCCGGTGCTGAAGTCGGTGCCGGTCGCCTACCTGGCGACGTTGGACATCACCGGCGGCAACTCCGGTTCGGCCGCGCTCAACAGCAAAGGCGAATGGATCGGCCTGGCCTTCGACGGCACGCTCGATTCGATCATCTCGGATTGGGACTTCAACAAGGCGATGACGCGCGACATCCAGGTCGATCTGCGATACATCCTGTGGAACATGAAGCACGTCGACCACGCCGACAATCTGCTGAAGGAAATGAACGCCGAGTAATTTCCGGCCGCGCAGCGAACCCGCACGGCCATACAGGGTCGTACCCCTTGGGGTACGACCCTTAAGTGGTAACGCCGGCGTATCGTTCAGGCACACTGGGTTAAAAAAAACCACGCCCCGGCAACGCGGCGTGGTTTTTTTTGCGCCTGCGGTACAGTAGCATTTCCATTCATTCCCCCAATCAAGACCAGGAGAAGTCATGCCCGCCAAAAAAGTCGCCGTAGTGATCGGCAGTCTGCGCAAGGAGTCGATCAACCGCAAGTTCGCCCACGAACTGATCGCGCTGGCGCCGCCGTCGCTGGAGTTCAACATCGTTGAAATCGGCGAGATGGCCTTGTACAACGAGGATCTGGAAGGAAAGGATGTGACGCCGCCGCAGGCATGGACCCATTTCCGCCAGCGCATCAAAGAGGCCGACGCCGTGCTGTTCGTCACGCCCGAGTACAACCGCTCGGTGCCGGCGCCGCTCAAGAACGCCATCGATATCGGCTCGCGTCCGTACGGCGACAGCGCCTGGAGCGGCAAGCCGGCCGGCGTGGTCACCGTCTCGCCGGGCGCGGTGGGCGGCTTCGGTTCCAACCATCATCTGCGCCAGTCGCTGGTGTTCCTCGACATGCCGGTGCTGCAACAGCCGGAAGCCTACATCGGCGGCGCCGGCAGCCTGCTGGGCGACGACGGCAAGATCAACAACGACCGCACCAGGGAGTTCCTGAAGAAATTCGCCGACGCCTTCGCGGCCTGGGTGGAAACCAACGCCAAGAAGTAGTCAGCGCCGAATTGCCCTGAATGCGTAGCCGGCCACCGTCAGCGCGGCCGGCTTGTCGGCCGCCTGCACCGCGTGCAGCGGCAACAACTGCGGCCCATCGCGCGCCGGCAACAGCGCCAGGTCGACGCCAGGCAGGCGCAACGACAGGCCTTCGATCTCGTCGGCGGCCAGCGCCGCGCAGCTGACGTACAGCCGGTACGATGTGCGGCGGTTGCCCATTTCCAGCACAAACCCCGCCACATGCGCCGTTCCCGGTTGACCGGGCATGGCCGTCACCCTCAGCCAGGTTTTATCCCTGCTCTTCGCTTTGCCCTTGCGCAGATGCAGCGCGTCCCAGGTTTGCATCGGATAGTAGTGCGGGCCGTCGCTCCTGCCCGGCGCAGGCGCAGGCGATGGCAGCGGCAAGGGCGGGACCGTCGCGCCGGCGGACGGCTCCACCAGGATCACCGGCAGCCCGCGCAAAGCGGCCAGCGGCGCCAACCCGTTATAGCGTCCCGCACTGGCCGGTGTCACCAGCACCAGGTCGACCGCCGGCCAGTCGCGCACCGCCTCGGCGCTGTAGGCATCGGCGTCCGCGCCCACCGTCAGCAGGCGCAGTCCCTGGAAACGGACCAGCGCCAGCCCCTTGCCGACCAGTTGCACGCTGCCCTGCGCCGGTCCGACCACCGCCACCCCACCGGCGGATTTCACGTCGATCACATAGCGCGGCCCGATCTGCGCCAGCCCCGCCCTGCACACCAGCGCCAGCAGCAAAGCGACCAGCACCGCACCTTGTCCACTCCCGTTCCACATCGCTGGCTCCTGGATCATGACGAGAAATCCAGTAGACCACCGCAGCAATTTATTTCCTTGAACCAACTCAAGTACCCGGCCCGGGCATCCTGCCCCCGCTCAAAAAGCGGGCACGAATGATACAATCGCGCCCTCGACAGCACGCCTGGGCGCTCACAAGGCGTGGCGTGTCATTTCACATTGTTTCTCTGAGATCCAGACTGCCATGCACCCAGATATGCCGACGCCTTATGAAAAAGGCAATCAAAATCAAACCACCCTGTGGACCGAATGTATCGCGTTCTACGAGGAGCTGGCCGCGCGCTTCCCGCAGGTGCTGCGTTTCGAGCAGATCGGCGTGTCCGACGGCGGCATCCCGGTGCACGCCGGCATCGTCAGCCCGGACGGCGTGTTCGACCGCTCGCAAATCAAGGCCGAGGGCCGCACCGTCTTCTTCAACAACAACGGCATCCACCCCGGCGAACCCGAAGGCGTGGACGCCTGCATGGCCATCGTGCGCGACCTGTGCTACGAGCCGGCCCGCCTGGCGGCGCTGGGCGACACCGTGCTGCTGTTCGTGCCGCTCTACAACGTCGACGGTGCGCTGAACCGCGCCAACACCTCGCGCGTCAACCAGGACGGCCCCGAGCAGTTCGGCTTCCGCGGCAACAGCCGCCACCTGGACCTGAACCGCGACTTCATCAAGTGCGACACCCTCAACGCCCGCCTGTTCAACCAGCTGGTGACCAGCTGGGACCCGGACGTCATGGTCGACACGCACACCTCGAACGGCGCCGACTATCCATACACGATGACGCTGATCCACACGCAGGCGGACAAGCTGGGCTACGGCCTCGGCCCCTTCCTGCGCGAGACCATGCTGCCGCATATCTACCAGCAGATGGAAGCGCAGGGCTGGCCCACCTGCCCCTACGTCAACCCGGTCAAGGACAGCCCGGACGACGGCATCGCCGAATTCCTGGAAGTGCCGCGTTTTTCGACCGGCTTCGCGGCCCTGCACCACGTCATCGGCTTCATGCCGGAGACGCACATGCTCAAGCCTTTCAAGGACCGTTACGACTCGATGCGCGCGCTGCTGGACGTGACGATGGCCTTCACCGTCGCCCACGGCGCGCAAATCCGCGCGCTGCGCGCCGACGCCAGAGAGCAGGCGGCCAACGCCAGCGCATGGACCGTCAACTGGAAAATGGATGAAACCAATCCGTCGACCTTCCGCTTCAAGGGCTACGCCGCCAAGCGCAGCGCCAGCCTGCTGGGCAACTACCAGCGCCTGTCGTACGATCGCAGCCAGCCTTGGGAAAAGGACATCGCCTACTACAACAGCTTTGTGCCGGCGGCCACCGTGCGCGCGCCGAAAGGGTACATCGTGCCGCAGGCCTGGCGCGAAGCCATCGAACGCCTGCAGTGGAACGGCGTCGAGATGGCGGCCTTCGACGAAGCGTCCACCATCGAGGCGCAGTACTATCACATCGCCTCCGTGACCTCGCGCCCGAACGCGTATGAAGGCCATATGTACCACGACGCGGTCGAACTGGAAGCGCGCACCGGCAGCTTCACCGTGCAGCCGGGCGACTGGTTCATCCCGCTCAAGCAGGCCAACGCCCGCTACGCCGTCGAGACCCTGGAACCGCAAGGCCACGACTCCTTCTTCCGCTGGGGCTTCTTCAACAGCGTGCTGGAAAAGAAGGAAGCCTTCTCCGACTACGTGTTCGAAGACCTGGCGCTGGAGATGCTCGAAACCGAGCCGGAACTGAAGGCCAAGTTCGAAGCGTGGAAGGCCGCCAATCCGGCGCTGCTGTCGGATCAGGAAAAAGTATTGGGCTTCATCTTCGAAAACGGCAAGCGCCACGCCGAGCCGGAATGGCGCCGTTATCCGGTGCTGTCGGTCTTCTAACGACAGCCTGAAAATTTAGTTTCGCGTTCCCCGTGTTCGCGGCGGCGATCCCGCCGCGCACACATTAGCACCCGCTGCCCACAAGGTCACAGCCATGCACTACGCACTCAATCTGCGCACTTTCTTCTACAGCCATTATTTTTATCTTGGGCTGCGCTTCGCTGCGGGCCTGGTCGGCGTCACCGTGATCACCTTGCAGTTCTCCGACATGGCCACCGCCATGACGGTCTGCATCGGCGCCCTGTGCACCGCGCTGATGGACATGCCCAGCCCCCTGCGCCACAAGTTCAACGAGATGAGCGCCTCGGTGCTGCTGTGCAGCGCCGTCACCCTGTTGATCAGCCTATGCGCGCCGCTGCATTGGCTGCTGCTGACGATGCTGGTGGTGATCAGCTTCCTCGCCTGCATGATGGTCGTCTACGGCAAAAAGTCGATGCCGCTGCAACTGGCCACGCTGTTCATCATGACGATGTCGATGGAGCACTCGATGACGGTCAAGCAGTCCTTCATCCATACCGGCTTGTTCACGCTGGGCGCGGTGGCCTATCTCGCCTACGCGATGGGCATCTCGTGGATACTGCGCCACCGCATCAAGCAGCAGGTGCTGGCCGAGGCCCTGTTCGAGCTGGCCGCCTACATCGACATCAAGGCCGACTTTTACGACACCCGCTACAACCTGAACGAACAATTCAATAAGCTGGTGCGCCATCAAAGCGTGCTGGCCGACCGTCAGCAAGCCTCGCGCGACCTGATCCTGCGCGCGCACCAGAACAGCAAGGACGCCATCGTCGTACAGGTCCACGTCTGCATGCTGGACCTGTATGAGCTGATCCTGTCGACCCACACCGACTACGCGCAGCTGCGCATGCACCTGGCCGATTCGCCGGTGCTTAAAACACTGCACGACCTGGCCTACAAGGCCGCGCGCGATATCGAATCGGTGGCCTACGACGTCACCCGCAAGAAGGCCTCGTATGCGGAGATCAGCTACACGCCGGAACTGGACGCCGTCGAGGCGGAACTGGCCGCGATCCAGCGCCGCATCGACGAGGGCAAGCCGCAGCAGGAAGCCTTGGCGGTGCTGCGCGCGCAGCGCAACAAGATCCGCGCCATCATCAAGATGATCGGCGAGCTGCATCAGGCCAGCCAGAAGGTCTCCGACACCACGCCGTTCTGGGTCGACGCGGACATGGGGCCGTTCCTGTCGCAGCAAAAATACGAGCTGCGCATGATCCTGTCGCACCTGCGCATGGATTCGCCGATCTTCCGCTTCTCGCTGCGGGTGGCGATGGCGATCTCGGTCGGCCTGGCGGTGGCCGCGTGGCTGCCTTACGCGGCGCACAGCTACTGGATCGTGCTGACCATCGTGATCATCCTCAAGCCCAGCTTCAGCATGACCAAGCAGCGCCGCAGCGACCGCATCATCGGCACCGTCATCGGCTGCGTGATCACGGCGCTGGTGATCCGCTACCTGAACCACCCCGCGTTCATCCTCGGCATCCTGGTGCTGGCGACGGTGGCCACGCCCACGTTCATCTACCTGCGCTACCGCTACGCCGCCATCGCGGTCAGCATCATGATCCTGCTGCAGATGCACCTGATCGCGCCGGGGAACAATGACCTGATCATGGAGCGCCTGGTCGACACCTTCATCGGCGCGGCGGTGGCGACGGCCTTCAGCTTCGTGCTGGCGAACTGGGAATACCAAACCCTCCCGCGCCTGATCCGCGAAGTACTGGACGTGAACCTGCGCTACATGCAGGCCAGCTTCGATCTGCTGCAAGGCAAAGGCAAGGACGATTTCGCCTACCGCATCGAGCGCAAACGGTTGATGGACAGCCTGGCCTCGCTCAGCTCCGCGCTGGTGCGCATGCTCGACGAGCCATCGAGCAAGCAGCGCGCGGTGGAGGACATCAACCTCTTCATCGTGCAGAACTACTTGCTGGTGGCGCACGTGGCGGCCTTGCGCTCGATCCTGCGCCGCCATGTGACGGAGCTGCCGAAGGAGCCGGTCAACGCCATGCTGGACGAAAGCCACGTCCAGGTGGTCGGCATCCTGTCGCAGGCGCTCGACCGCCATGCGGCCAAGACGCCGGCGCCTTTGCTGGCGCCGAAGCCAACGGTGCCGGCCAACAGCGCAGCCGACAGCGCAGCCGTGCCGTGGTCTGGCTGGCCGTTAGTGCAGCGCCGCATCCGCCTGTTGCAGGCCGACGCGGCTAAAATCATCGTTCACAGTGAAGCCATCGTCCGCAACGTGGCTTGATTTCAACCCGCACGGCGGCATACAGGGGTCGGACCCGCAGGGTCCGACCCCGTCCGGCCCTGCGGGTTGGTGCTACGCTCACTCACAGGCTTAGCGACTTAGCTGATAACATGTCAGCATGACCACCCCCGCCACCTTCAGCACCCGCGACCTCCTATCCGCCCTGGCCGTCGTCCTGATCTGGGGTACCAACTTCGTCGCGATGAAGATCGGCCTCAAGGACCTGACGCCGTTCCAGCTGGGCGCCGCCCGCTATGTGTTCGCCGTGCTGCCGCTGATCCTCGTCGTGCGTCCGCCCAAACTCCCCGTCAAATGGATCGTCGCCTACGGCCTGTGCCAGGGCGTCGGCCAATTCGGACTGCTGTTCCTGTCGCTCAAGGTCGGCATGTCGGCCTCGCTGGCGTCGGTCATCCTGCAAACGCAGGTCTTTTTCACCGCCATCTTCGGCTTCGTGCTGCTGCGCGAACGCGCCAGCCGCGCCCTGAAAGGCGGCCTGCTGCTGGCGGCCGTGGGGCTGGTCTGCTTCGGCATGAATTACGTGGAGCCCGGCCACGCGGGCGGCACCACCGCCGGCGGCTTCGTGCTGACGTTGATGGCGGCGGCGATGTGGGCCGCCTCCAATATCGTCGTGCGCCGCGCGCAGCAGGCCACGCCGGAATTCGACGTGGTCAGCTTCATGGTCTGGTGCAGCCTGGTGCCCATCCTGCCGTTCATCGGGCTGTCGCTGGCGTTCGACGATCCTTCCACCCGCTGGCAATGGACAGGCGCGCCGTGGACCACCTGGGCCTCGACCGCTTACCTGGGCTGGATGGCCACCATCCTCGGCTACGCCATGTGGACCCGGCTCCTCAAGCGCCACCCGGTCAACCGCGTGGCGCCGTTCAGCCTTGGCGTGCCGGTGGTCGGCATCAGCGCCGGCATGCTGCTGCTCGGCGACGTCGTCACCGGCTGGCAATGGGCGGGCATCGCACTGATCGTGCTGTCGCTGATGTGCACCATGTTCGGCGGCCGCTGGCTCGACCGCCGGCGCTAGCGGCGACGGCTAGGCGAAGCAGACGCGGTTGCGGCCCGTCTGCTTGGCGCGGTACAGCAACGCATCGGCCTTTTGCAGCATGGCCTCGGCCGTTCCCGCCGCCAGGTCCGCGTACACGCCCATGCTCATGGTGACCTTCAGCTCTGGATGGACCTCGTGCCACGGGAAGTTCTCTATCATGTGGCGCAGCTTGTCGCACAGCGCCGCCGCCTGCGGCAGCTCGGTCTCCGGCAAGGCGATGACGAATTCCTCGCCGCCGTAGCGCGCCACCAGATCGCTCAGACGCATGTGGCTGCGCATGATCTCGCCGACGTGGCGCAGCACGGCGTCGCCGGTGGCGTGGGAGAACTGGTCATTGATCTTTTTGAAGAAATCGATATCCCCGATCACCATCGTGAACGGCTGCTTGTGGCGCACGGCGTGGCTGAACAGCGTGGTCGCCGTTTCGTCGAAATGGCGGCGGTTATGCAGCTTGGTCAGCGCGTCGCGCACGCTCAGTTCACGCATCTGCTCTGCCTGCGCCAGAATGGTCTGGTGCGACGCGTGCAATTCCTCGTGCGTGCGGGCCAGCTTCTCGCTCATGTCGTTGAAGGCGCTGGCCAAGGTGGCCACCTCGTCGCGGCCCTCGACCGGCACGCGCTGCAGCAGCGAGCCGCCGTGCATCGCCCGCACCGCGCCGGTCAAATGGCTTAACTTGCGGCTCATGCCGCGACTGAGCAAAACGCCCAGCAACAGCGCCAGCGCGGCGGCCCCGGTCACGCCGGCCAGC
Source organism: Oxalobacteraceae bacterium OTU3CAMAD1 (assembly GCA_024123915.1). Taxonomy (NCBI): domain Bacteria; kingdom Pseudomonadati; phylum Pseudomonadota; class Betaproteobacteria; order Burkholderiales; family Oxalobacteraceae; species Oxalobacteraceae bacterium OTU3CAMAD1. The sequence goes on from CP099650.1 coordinate 7,353,648, forward strand.
AGCGCCTCGCGCATCGCCTGCAGATACTGGAGTTCCTGTTTGCTGGGCGTGATCACGCCCTCCGGCGAGACGTAGGCGACCACGCGCCCGTCCACCGCGATCGGCCGCGCATCCTTGCGCGCGGCGGCCGGCAGCACCTCGCCGTGGCGGTAAACACCGGCGCCCAGCAGAACGCGGAAATCCTGGTCGGCGAGGATGAAGTGGAACGGAGGCTCGCCGTTGGCGCGCGGCGGTGGCGGGCGGCGGCCGACCGGCGGTGCCTGGCCGGGCGGGGGCGCCTGCGGCAGGCGCGCGTTGGCGTCCGGCGGGCCGTCCGCTTCCGGTTCGCCTCCGGGCCCGGGCCCCTGGCGCTGGTCCGGGCCATGCCCGCCATCAGGCCCTTGCTCGCCGGGCGGAGGACGCCGGTCCCCGCGCAAGTCCTGGTAGCGCCGCATATAGTTGTCGAACGGTTCGACGGCGATCGCCGCCTGCCAGCTTCCGTAGGTGCGCAAATAGCCGCTCACGGCGGTGTAGAAGTGCTCCGCCGCCTGCTCGCGCCGGATGATGTCGACCTTTTTGGTCATCCCCACATAAGCGAGCCCGCCGACCATCGCCACCGCCGCCAATCCGGTCAACAGCAGGGCCAGCATGAATTTCGTGCGCAGGGACATCCCAGCTCCATCAAATTATTGCCAATAGGACAGTAATAATAACTGAAGGCAGTATCACTCTGTCATTGATCTGACGACGAAAATCGATAACCGCCATCACCAGACTGTATACCTCGAGGCGAGCGGCCCTCGTGTGGTCCCCGCCTTGCCATTCGGACATCAAAGATGACCCAATGCAGCATCAGCGCCAAAAAAATTACGGATAATTTGTTGCCCTTCGGAACCGATGTTTCATGGGGAAAACATGCAGTTATATTGAATGCGTATGGCACGTATCACAAATCAAAATTTTTTTTATTTCTGAAAACGGCGCATACTGCACTGCATCAAACGAACATTTAAAAGGAGCTTCTCATGAACTCGACTACTTTCAACACTCACACCAACGCCAACTACGCAGGCAATGTCGCCAACGCCGTACGTCAACTGTTCGCTGCGCTGTTTGCACGGAAGCCAGCCGCTGTTGCAGAAGCGACCACCGAGCGCGCCGATGAAACCATCTGGTGGCTGAGCAGCACCGCTAAAGACGTGGAAGCCCACTCCCCTAACCTGGCTGCGGAATTGCGCTACATCGCAGCCCGTTTCGGTTAATAGCAGTCCACTCAACCATCTCATTACTGGAGAATCACCATGCTGACCATCATCGAAAACCTGCCTGCCGCTATCGCCGTCACCGGTATCGTACTGCGCCTGTACCTGGGCTCGAAGCCAACCCAAGACGTCGAATAAGCCGTGCGCGCCACAGCAAAAAGCCCCGGCCGCTAACGCGGTGCCGGGGCTTTTTAGTTTGTAGCGAAATCAGTTACTTCAGCAGATTCAATTTCGAGTTGCGCATCCCGTAAAGGAAGTACGTGACGACCGCGGCCGACATCCAGATCGCGAAAATCGTGTAAGTCGTCAGCGACAGACCGAACATCAGATACAGGCAGGCGCCAATACTCAGGCCCGGCACCACATACGGACCGAACGGCACGCGGAAGCCCTTCACGCCATTACCGTTTTCCTTCTTGCGCATCACCGGCACCGCCAGCGACACCACGATGAAGGCTGTCAGCGTGCCCATGCTGACCATGTCCCACAGGAAGGTCGCATCCACAAAGCCGGCCACCAGGCCCACGACAACGCAGACGATCAAAGTGTTCTGCACCGGCGACGCGGTCTTCGCGCTCACCTTCTGGAACGACTTCGAGATCAGGCCGTCCTTGGAGATCGCGTACAGAATGCGCGTCTGGCCATAGATCGTCACCAGGGTCACGCTGAACACGGAAATCACGGCGCCCGCCGCCAGCACCAGCGCCGGCCAGGTCTTGCCGGTGACGTTTTGCAGGATCACCGCGAGGCCGGCTTCCTGGCCGGCGAACTTGGACGCGGGCTGCGCGCCCATCGCCGCCACCGCCACCAGCATGTAGAACACCGTCACGATCGCCAGCGCCGACAATATGCCGATCGGCACGTTGCGCTTGGGGTTGCGCACCTCTTCGCCGGCCGTGGCGACAGTGTCGAGGCCGATGAACGAGAAGAACACCGTGGCCGCCGCCGCCGTCACGCCGGCCATGCCGGTGTAGTGCACCCCGTTGTCGGGGCTGAAGAACGGATGGAAGTTGTTGATGTCAAAACCGGAGAAGGCGATGACGATGAAGAAGATCAGGATCGCCAGCTTGATCAGCACCATGATGGCGTTGGTCGTGGCCGATTCCTTGGTCCCACGTATCAGCAGCAGGCCGCACATCACCACCAGCAGAATCGGCGGCAGGTTGACATGGCCGCCGCGTATCTCGATGCCGTGCGCGGTCGAGACGATCATCGGCGAGCGCAGCATCTCGGGGATGTGCCAGCCGAAGGCGTTGTTGAGGAAGTTGTTCAGGTAGTCGGACCAGCCGATGGCGGTGGCGCTGGCCGCCAGCCCGTACTCGAGTAGCAGGCAGGCGGCCATGATGAAGGCGGCGAATTCGCCGACGGTCGCGTACGCGAACGAATACGACGAGCCCGAGGCCGGAATCCGGAACGACAGCTCGGCGTAGCACAGCGCGGTCAGGCCGGCAGTGATGGCGGCGATCAGGAAGGACAGGATGACGGAGGGACCGGCCTTGGGAACGGCCTCGACCATCGTGAAGAAAATGCCGGTGCCGATGGTGGCGCCGACGCCGATCATCGTCAGCGGGAACAGGCCGATCGAGCGGTGCAGGCCATTGCTGGTTGGTGCATGTTCAGCTGGTGTGTGTTCAACTGTAGTATCGACCGGCTTGGTACGGGTCAGTTTCTGGACCAGCGATTGGTTCACAGGCTATCCTTGTGGGAGATGTGTGGGCGAAAATGGGGGCAAAAAAACTAAGCGATTATAGGGCTTTCCAGCCTCATCGCCACAAAGTAATTTGTGCCACAAATACAACTTTATTCGCACTCGCCACCAAGGCTTGGTTACAGTTGCTTACTTTTGATACAGGCCGACGTATAGATTGGAAACTGCACGCACGCTAATCTTAGTCAACATTACAGTCTGACAAGAAGGAGCACCCATGCCGGTTCAAAAAATCCCTACCGTTTCGCGCCGTTTTCATCCAGCCATCGGCGCAGCGGTCGCCGTGATCGGCGTCGCCGCGACGATCCTCGCGGTGCTCATCGCACGTAATTAATAACGTTCGCGGGGATCGTTGAACCCGCACGGCGGCGAACGGGGGTCGTACCCCAAGGGGTACGACCCCGACCCTTTCGGGTTGCGGCCGGCTCAATCCACCGCCCCGGATTTCTAATCACGCCACTTCGTTGATGTTGCCGCCGATTTTGCTGGGGTCCGAGGCGCTCTCCGATGGATGCGAGATGCTGTAGACCAGCTCCTCCTGCTGCGACACGGTGCCGTCTTCGTTGGTGTCGGCCGCCTCGTATGTTTTGGTCGTGCTGCTTGCGGCGCCGGCCCCACCTGCCCCGCCGCCCGCGCCTTGCGGCTTGCCGCCTCCTTGCGCAGCAGGCGCGCCGCCTTCGGTGGGCTTGGGCGGCGCAAAGTCGCCGCTTTTGATCGCCGTCTCCAGATCCGTCTTCGTGATCGAACCGGTCTTCTGCTTATCGATCGCGTCGAACTGCTTGGCCGCGTCGTCGGCCGACACGCCTTTCGACTCCAGGCCGGAAACGAATTCCTCTTTCTTTACCTTGCCATCCTTGTCGGCATCCATCTCCCCAAACACCTTGTTGGCGATACGCGCCGCGCCCTTCGCAGGGTCGAACGCCGGCGCGCTGGCGCTTCCCGAAATACCGCTGATTGCTGTCGTCATAGTGCTTACTCCATAGTTAAGGACAATGCTGTACCTGTTAACGTACTTAATCGTCCAACTATGAGTGCGCGGAATGTAAAGGGAGGTAAAGCGGCGTTAAGACGAAAGGGTCAGTCGACCCGCACCACCATCAAGCCCGCCCGCAGGCCGACCCGGACATCGGGATTGGGGAACACCACCAGCTCCTCGGGATGCTGGACGGTGTAGACGGTGTCGCCGTCGCGGGCGATCTCCTCGCCCTGCTTCAGCGTCGTGAAGTTGTGCGTGTCCTTCCCGAACGCCATCTGAAACTTGTCGCTCAACTTGATGATCTGGCGCGCCGTGTTGAAGACGTGCGGCGCCTGTTTCGCTTCGCGCTTGGGCGCGCCGCGCAGCAGATCGTCCAGCGCCAGCGAGGCATCGGCGAATTGCGCCAGATCGTTCTGGCCCAGGGTGCCGATGCGTCCCAATTCCACCGTGGTACCGGCGGCGCCGTGATGCTCCGCCGAGTAGTAGCTGTACGTGCCGACCGAGGCCGGATTCATGATCACCGCGCCGATGCCGGCAAGGCCCAGCCATTCGATCAACGCGCGCCGCGTATGCTCGGCGATGATCTCGGGGACGATGGCGAAGGTCGGATACACCGACGGCCGGATGGCCGTGTGCAGATCCAGATGCCAGCGCACCGGCCCCGCGTCGCTGAAGAAGGCCGTGGTGGCGGCGATCATCACGTCGGCACGCGCGGCTTCGGCAGTGCCGGCCAGGGTGCCGCGTTCGGCGCGGAACATGCGGTTCAAGTCCGCGTCGATGAAGCGTCTGCCGGCGCGGATGGCGCCGATATTGCCGACGCAGAGCATCAGATTGACGGCCAGCGCCTGCGGTTGCCGCGACAAGGCGTCGAGCAGGTAGGCGACCATTTCGATCGGCCCCGTCTCGTCGCCATGCACGCCGACGGAGATCAGCATCGCGGGACGGTCGCCCGCCCCCTTGATGGTGAGGATTCCGTCGGCCGGCTGCGTGACCGCGAAACCGGCCGCCGAAAAGCGCTGCGCCACGGCGCTGAAATCGGCTTCAGCGAGCGCACGCACAGCCTCCGGTAAAGCTGTCGGCAAAGTGTCGATACGCTCGCTCATACGCTTACACCGCCAGGGTGGTGTTACCGGAGTTGGTCGCCTCGGACAGCGCCCACACGTCCAGCATCGCCTGTTCCAGATCGGTCGCCACCGCGTAGCCGGTCAGGCCCAGCGTGTTGGCGACCAGTTCGACCGCCTCCACGCCGGAGTGGCTGCCGGTGGCGTGCAGCAGCACCTGCGACAACAGGCGTTGCTGCGTGCGGCGCAGCGCGTTTTGCGCGTAGCTGCGCAGCTGTTCCTGCGAACGGCTGGTGGCTGGCAGCTTCAGGCCGCGTTCCAGGGTATCGATGCCGACTTGCGCGCGCAGCGCCAGGCCGACTTGAAGGAAGGCCGGCAAATCCATACCGACCGGACGCGTGACCGACAGCGCCGCGAACACAAACGCCGCCACCGATTCGATCGCGTCGACAGCCTTCCAGGCGGCGACGAATTCCGGACGCAGGCCGGCGGTGAGTTCGGCGTCTGACTGGCCGTCGTCGGCGCTCAGTTGGGCCAGCGTCTCCGGCTTGGCGAACAGGCGGGTCAGCTCGGCCACGCCGTCCTTCAATTGATCCGCCGGCACGGTCAGCGCGCCTTCGATGACAGCCTTTTGCAGCACGCGGGTGCGGCCATCGACCTTGATCGAGACGGCGCGCGGCACTTTCAGCGCGTCAGCGTCCAGGGTCGAGAAGATCGGCGCCAGATTCAGCGCGGACCATGCCTGGCCCCACGCCAGGATCACGTCCGCTTCGTCGACGCCATGTTCGCCGGCCAGTTGGCGCAGCATCAGCGGGCCGCAACGGTTGACCGATTCATTGGCCAGCACGGTCGCCAGGATGGCGTTTGCCAGCGGATGCGCCAGCGCGGGACGGGTCGCGACCAGCAGGTCCGGGAAGTACGGCTTGAGCACCGATTCGGCCCAGCTGTTTTCCGTCAGCGGCAGCGCCGACAGAATGCGCTTGTAGCGGTTCTTGACGTTGGCGATGACGACCGCCAGTTCCGGCGTCGTCAAACCACGGCCGTCGGACTTGCGGCGCGCCAGTTCGGCCACCGTCGGCAGTTGTTCCAGCTCGCGCGACAGCGCGCCCTCTTCTTCCAGGAAGGCGATCAGCGATGCGTAACCATCCTGCACGGCGGCGTCGGTCTGCGCCTGCGCTTCGCGCACCAGCAGCTGCGTTTGCAGCGTGTTGTCGCGCAGGACCAGGCGCTCGATGTCGGCGGTCATTTCGTTCAGGGTGCGGTTGCGGTCAGCCTCGGTCAGCAGGCCTGCGTTCATTTCCACGTCCAGCCACATTTTCGCGTTCACTTCGTGGTCGGAGCAATCCACACCGGCCGAGTTGTCGATCGCATCGGTGAAGATGCGGCCGCCGGCCAGCGCGAATTCGATACGGCCCGCTTGCGTGGCGCCCAGGTTGCCGCCCTCGGCGACGACCTTGCAGCGCAACTGGTTGCCGTCGACGCGGATGTTGTCGTTGGCGCGGTCCTTGACCTGCGCATGCGATTCGGTCGACGCCTTGATGTAGGTACCGATACCGCCGTTGTAGAACAAATCGACCGGCGCCTTCAGGATGCGGTGCATCAGTTCTTCCGGCGGCAGCGAGGTTTCCTCGATGTCCAGCGCGGCGCGGATCTGCGGCGACAGCTCGATCGTGCGCGAAGTGCGCGGATAGACGCCACCGCCGGCCGAGATCAATTCCTTGTTGTAGTCGTCCCACGAGGAGCGCGGCAGCGCGAACATGCGTTCACGCTCGACGAAGGATTTTTCCATGTCCGGCGTTGGGTCGAGGAAGATATGGCGGTGGTCGAACGCGGCGATGATCTGCAGTTTGCGCGACAACAGCGCGCCGTTGCCGAACACGTCGCCCGACATGTCGCCCACGCCGACCATCGTCACCGGGGTGGCGTGGATGTCGTGGTCCATTTCGTAGAAGTGGCGCTTGACGGCTTCGAACGCGCCCTTGGCGGTGATGCCCATCTTCTTGTGGTCGTAGCCGTTCGAGCCGCCCGACGCGAAGGCGTCGCCGAGCCAGAAGCCGCGCTGCACGGCGATGCCGTTGGCGATGTCGGAGAAGGTCGCGGTGCCCTTGTCGGCCGCCACCACCAGGTAAGGATCGTCGCTGTCGTAGCAGACGGTATCCGCCGGCGGCACGATCTTGCCCAGCACGCGGTTGTCGGTCATTTCCAGCAGGCTGGCGATGAACAGGCGGTAGACCGCTTCGCCTTCGGCCGCGATGGTTTCACGCACGGCGTCTTTCGGCATCTGCTTGCACACGAAGCCACCCTTGGCGCCGGCCGGCACGATGACGGCGTTCTTCACCATCTGCGCCTTCACCAGGCCCAGGACTTCGGTGCGGTAGTCTTCCATGCGGTCCGACCAGCGCAAGCCGCCACGGGCGACCGGGCCGCCGCGCAAGTGCACGCCTTCGAAACGGCGCGAGAACACGAAGATCTCGCGGAACGGACGCGGTTCCGGCACCAGCGACAGATTACTGGTGTCGAACTTGAAGATGATCTTGTCGCCCTTCTGATTGTTCTGGAAGTAGTTGGTGCGCAGGGTCGCGGTCATCAGGTCGGTCATGGCGCCCAGCACTTCTTCGCTGTCGGCGTGGTTGATCGACGGCAGGCGGCCCTTGATCGCGGCCAGCGATTCCAGCGCGGCGTCGCGGGTGGCTTGATCGAGCGCGGGATTGAAGCGCTGCAGGAAGGCGTCCACCAGCTGCTTGACGATGGCCGGCTGCTTGCGCAAGGTCTCGGCGATGTAGCGCACCGAGAACTGGGTGCCGGTCTGGCGCCAATAGCTCATGTAGGCACGCACCAGTTGCACCTGGCGCAGGCTCAAACCACCTTCGATGACCAGGCCATTCAGGCGGCCGTCTTCGGCTTCGTTGTTGAACAGGGATGCGAACAGCTCCTGCGCGACCGGAATCACTTCCGGCTTGGCCAGGCTGGCGGCGCTGGCTTCATCGACCGACAGGCTGGTAACGAAGTGGCGCTTGCCGTCCATGCGGATCGAGTGCGCCTGTTCGCGGTCGATGGCCACGCCGGCGTTGTGCAGCGCCGGCAGAATGGTCGACAGCGACGGCACGCGGTCCACCGAATACAGGCGGATGGTGGTGGCCTCGGCCGACGCGTCCACGCGCACATCGACACGCGACGGATCGGTGTTCTGCAAAATGGTTTGCAGGTCGTAGAAGGCGGCGACAGGCGGGGTCGAGGCGACGTAATCGGTCGGCAGGGTCGCGCACATCTTGCGCAGGTGGGCGCGCATCGGCACGTTGGAGACGGCGTCGGCCAGCTTCGAGAAGCTGTCATGCCAGCCGTCCAGCACCGCCGTCAGCGGCTGCTGGATGTCGGTTTCCAGGTCCAGCGGATAGCGAGCGCCGTGGGCGATCAGGTACACGCGGGCCAGCGGGCCGTCTGCTACCAGCGTCTGCGAACTGACATGGTGGGCGCCGGAGCTGGCTTGCAGCGCCTTGGCCAACGCGGAGGCGACGCTTGCGCTGTAACGCTCGCGCGGCAGGTACACCAGCACGTTCAGGTGGCGCGCGTAAACGTCGCGGCGGGCGAACACCTTGGTGCGTGGCTGCTTGTACAGCGAGACGACGGCGCCGCAGACTTCGGCCAGCCATTCCGGTTCGGCTTCCAACGCTTCGGTGCGTGGCAGCGATTCGAGGATCTCGATGAATTTCTCGGCGCGGAAGCCTTCCTGGCGCACGCCGGCGATGCTCAGCACCTTGGCGATGCGGCCACGCGCGAACGGCAGGCGGTTCACCGGCGTGGCCGTGGCGGCGCGGGTGAACAGGCCGACGAAGCAGTATTCGCCAAGGATCGCGCCTTGCGGATCGGTGTGGCGGATGCCGATGAAGTCCAGCGCCTGGTCGCGGTGCAAGGTGCCCTCGACGTCGGCCTTGACGATCGACAGCGTATGGCCGCGTTTCGACAGCGTGTCGAAGTCACCCGGAATGTTGGCCAGGCAGGTGCCGTAGACCGGATGCGTGGTGTCCTGCAGCACGCCGATGCGGCTCGGGATGTCGCGTTCCAGCTCGCGCACGCCCGGTTTGACTTGATAGTAGGCGTAGCCGAACGGCTCGAAGCCTTCGGTACGTGCCCATTCCAGGAAAGCCGCGACTTCCTGGCCCTCTTCGCCGTTGGCGGATGCTTCTTTGGCGATGCGGCTGAAGTGTTCCTGCATCGCGGCCTTGTCGCGGCGGACCACGGCGGCGTCGCGCGAGACCATCTCGATGCGGTCGACCAGCATGCCCAGCTCCGCTTCCGACAAATCGTCGGCCAGCAGGCACAGGACGTAGGATTCAAGTTTGTCGCCACTCTGGCCGACGGCGGTGACCACACCGTCCGCGTTTCGCGAAACCGGCAGCACCGAATTCAATACGCCGTTGGCGACGATGCGCAGCTTGCGCATAGCCATGACGATCGAATCGACCAGGTACGGCATGTCGTCGTTGAGGATCAGCAGCGCGGTGGCCATGCCGCCGCGTCCATCCTCGTAGCGCAGCTTGGCGATTTGCGCGCCGCTGCCGGTGCGCTTGGAGGCTTGCGTGAAACCGTCCCACAAAACCGGCGCCAGACTACCGGGCACGGTGCCGGTCAGGTCTTCATCGTCCAGTGAACCGAGCCAGGCGCTGATCAGCGCCGGGACCTGGCTGGTTTCGCTGGCAGGCTTGCTGGCGTTGATCAAATCCAGCGTCTGAGCGCGCAGGTCTTGTGGCATTTGTTTCATCGTTGCTTCTCCAATACGTTATGAGTATTTTATGTTGCAGGACGCCGCGCCGGCTTGTGGCTACGCGGCGTAGGGTCAGGCGATACGGGCACTATTAAACCAGATGGGGACGAAATAGTGCATTACAAATCGAATCAATGGAGCACGATTATTCGAGCGTCTCAATTTTAAAAATCGTAGAGGTTTGGCAGTCCAAGAATCTGGCTTAAAGCCTCCAGCGCGGTGTGTACTTCGATCGCCAATGAAGGATCGGCGAGATCGGACGGATCGAGCCGGTCGCGGTAGTGCTTCTCCACCCACGCCACCAGCGTGTGATACAAAGCCTCTGTCATCACAACGCCTTGATGCATGGCTGCCGCCTCGGCATCGTTCAGCGCCACGCGCAGGCGCAGGCACGCCGGTCCGCCGCCGTTGCGCATCGACTGGCGCAGATCGAAATGAATCAACTCGTCAACCGCGTTGCCGCTGGCGACCAGTCCTTGCAGGTACGCGGCGACGGCGGCGTTCTCCTCGCACTCCTGCGGGATCACCAGCGCCATCTTGCCATTGTCCTTGGACAGCAGCTGGCTGTTAAACAGATAGCTGGCCACCGCATCGGCCACCGACACCGCGCCGGTATCGACGCGAATCGCGTTCAACTCCGCGCCAACGCCGTCCATCGCGCGGCGCAGTTGATCGAGGCTGCCCGCTTCGTCGGCGAACGCCTGGTCGTGATAGAACAGCACATTGCCGTTGCCGACCGCGATGACGTCGTTGTGGAACACGCCCTGGTCGATCACGTCCGGGTTCTGCTGAATATAGACGGTGCGCTCGGACGAGAGGCCGTGCAGGCGCGCGATGGCCTGCGAGGCCTCCAGCGTTTGCCGCGCCGGATACTTCTTCGGCGCCGAGGCCGACGCGTCGAACTCGGTGCGGCCATACACGAACATCTCGACCGCCGCGCTGCCGTGGTCCTTGCACAGGCGCGTGTGGTTGGCCGCGCCTTCGTCGCCGAACGCCGGCGTGCCGGGCAGCGCATCGTGTACCGCAAAGTGGTCGATATTGTGGAAGATGGCGCGCAGGCTGCGCGCCGACTGTTCGTGCTCGAAGGCGCGATGCAGTTTGTTGTTTAAATTGGCGGCGGTGAAATGCGTGCGGCCGTCGGCGCTATCGGCGGACGGGCTGACCGTCGCCGCGTTGGCGGTCCACATCGGCGAGGCAGAATACGCGCACGCCAGGATCACCGGCGCTTCTTTGGCCGCTTTCGCCAGCACGTCCGCATCGCTGCCGGTGAAGCCGATACTGCGCAGCAGCCGGAAGTTGGGCCGGTCCTGCGGCGGTAACAGCGCCTGGCCGAAGCCGCGCGCGGCCAGCGCCCGCATCTTGGCCAGCCCCTGCAACGCCGCCAGCTTGGGATTGGACGCGCTCTTGACATTGCTGAACGACGCCACATTGCCGAACGACAGACCGGCGTAGTTGTGCGATGGGCCTACCAGACCGTCGAAGTTAAATTCGCGTGCGCGCATTTCAGATCCTTAGAAGTGCATGCCCGGCGAAAGCTTCGCAGGCATTTCAAGTACATTGTTTTCGATCGACGCCACCGGATAGGCGCAGTAGTCGGCCGCGTAGTAGGCGCTCGGACGATGGTTGCCCGACTGGCCGACGCCGCCGAACGGCGCGGTACTGGCAGCGCCCGTGGTAGGACGGTTCCAGTTGACGATGCCGGCGCGTGCGCGCACCTTGAAAATCTTCCACAGGTTTTCGTCGTTGGAGATCAGCGCCGACGCCAGGCCGAAGGCGGTGGCGTTGGCGGCGTTGATGGCGCTGTCGAAATCTGCCACGCGGATCACCTGCAGCAGAGGGCCGAACCACTCTTCGTCCGGGATGCCCTGGGCGCCGGTGACGTCGACGATGCCGGCCGAAACGAAGCCGCTGTTGGCATCCAGATGGCGCATCTCCAGCAGGAGCTTGCCGCCCTTGGACACCATGTCCTCCTGCGCCTGCACCAGGCGTTTGGCCACCACCGACGAGACCACAGGCCCCATGAACGGCGCCGGTTCGGCATTCGAGGCGCCGATAGTCAGGCGGCTGGCCACGTCGACCAGGCGCGCGACGATCGCGTCGCCCGCCGCGCCGGTCGGCAGGATCAGGCGGCGCGCGCAGGTGCAGCGCTGGCCGGCCGAGATGAAGGCCGACGAAATCGCCATGAAGACGGCAGCGTCGATATCTTTGACGTCCCAGATCACCAGCGGATTGTTACCGCCCATTTCCAGCGCCAGCATCTTGCCCGGCTGGCCGCCGAACTGCTTGTGCAGCGCGGAGCCGGTCTGGCAGCTGCCGGTGAACAGCACGCCGTCGAGCAGCGGGTTCTGGCCCAGCGCGATGCCGGTGTCGCGGCCGCCGTTGACCAGGTTGATCACGCCTTTCGGCACGCCGGCCTGCTCCCACAGCTGCACGGTCTTGACGGCGGTGCGCGGCGCGTATTCGCTCGGCTTGAACACCACCGTGTTACCGGCGATCAGCGCCGGCACGATATGGCCGTTCGGCAGGTGACCTGGGAAGTTATACGGACCGAACACGCCGAACACGCCGTGCGGGCGATGGCGCAGCACCGCCTCGCCGTCGGCGACCTTGTTGTGCGACTCGCCGGTGCGGGCGGCGTGCGCCTGCACCGAGATATCGATCTTGTTGGCCATCGTCGCCACTTCGGTGCGCGCTTCCCACAACGGCTTGCCCACTTCCTCGGAGATCAGCAGCGCCAGCTCCTCGGCGTCCTGCTTGAGCAGATCGCGGAAGCGGGTGCAGACGGCGATGCGCTCGTCCAGCGGCGTCAGGGCCCACGCTTCGAAGGCCTCGCGCGCGGCGGCGCAGGCGAGGGCCACGTCTTGCGGCATCGATTCATTGCTGGCCCAGGTCTGCTGGCCGTTCGATGGATCGATGGTCGCAATTTCGGCGCCGCTGCCCGGCAGCCATTCGCCGTTGATGAAATTACTGAGTGCGGTGTTCGATGCGTTGGGGGATGCGTTAAACATGTGGATTCTTCCTCAAATTGAGAGTCAGGGTGCGGACGGTGTCGCCGGCCTTGCAGCACAGGGCTTCCTGCTCCGCGACGGGCAGCTCCAGGGCGCCGTTGACGGGCACCGACTGCGACAGGATCATGCGGAAATCGCTCAGCGTGGTGTTCGACACCAGCATGGGTTCATCCGCCGGCGCTTCCGGCGCGCAGGCGGAGGCCAGGTCGGAAACGGTACCGATTTCGGCCAGCGTGCTGTCGCGCATGGCGCGCAGCTCGGACACGCGCGCCTGCAGCACCGGGCCGGCGTCGAAGATATCGACGTAGCCTTCGAAGTACAGGCCTTCCTGCTCCAGCAGGCGGCGCGCCGGCGCCGTCGACGTGTGGACCTTGCCGATCACCTGCTGCGCGTCCTCCGGCAGATAGGCCACGTACAACGGCTGGCGCGGCATCAGCTCGGCGATGAAAGACTTCTTGCCGACGGCGGTCAGGTCATCGACGTGGTCGAAATCCATCTTGAAGAAGTGACGGCCCAGCCCTTCATAGAACGGCGAACGTCCGCCCTCCTCCTGGTAGCCGCGCATTTCGGCGATCAGCTTTTCGGTGAACAGATGCGGGAACTGCGCGATGAACAGAAAACGGCTCTTCGACAGCAGCTTGCCGTTGTTGCCGGTGCGGTAGTCCGGGTGCAGGAACAGCGAACACAGTTCGGTGCTGCCGGTCAGGTCGTTCGACAGGTACAGCGTTTCCATGCGGGTGAACACATCGAGCTCGCGGCTCGAGTGCACCAGGGTGCCGATGCGGTAGTTATAAAACGGCTCGTTCAGCCCCACCGCGCCCTTGATCGCGCACACGCCGGCCAGGCGGCCCGTGTCGGTATCCTCCATCACGAACATGTAGTCGCGCTTTTCGGGCGGGATGGTTTCGGCGAACGAGGCGACGGCGATCGCCAGGCGGTCGCCCATCATCTTCATGTCCGGCTTGAGGGTGGTCATGCCGCTGCCGACCTGCGTGGCCATCACGTACAGGGCGTCGAGGTCGTCGGCTTTGATTGCGCGTACTACTAGCATAGGTTGTCCACTCTTAGATTCTGACGCAGATGACGGTGTCGCCGTCGGCGACTTGCAGCGCTTCCAGCACATCGGCCGGCAGCGCGGCGGTGACTTGCGATTCCAGCGCGGCGCAATGGGTGATCACGGCGCGGAAGTTATGCTCGGCGCCCGACGACACCGCGTAGCGCAGTTGCGGTTCGCGGCCACGGTCGCGCGATTCGGGCGCGGTGCTGACGCGGCGCTGCAGCGCGCCGCTGAAGGTGCGCAGCGAATTCTTGTGCGCCTGCAGGATCGGGCCGCCGTCGAAGATGTCGATGTAGTCGTCGGCTTCGAAGCCTTCGGCCGTCAGCAGGTTGAACGCCAGCTCGCCCGACGGATGGATCTGGCCCATGGCCGCCTGCGCGTCGCCCGGCAGCAGCGGCACGTAGACCGGATAGTGCGGCATCAGCTCCACGATCAGGGTGCGGTTGCGGGCGCCGCCGATCACGCGTTCGGCGTCGAGGAAATCCATCTGGAAGAACTTGCGGCCCAGCGCATCCCAGAACGGCGAGCCGCCGGCGTCGTCGGTCACGCCGGCCAGCGGCACGAAGAAGCGGTCGGAGAAGCGGTGCGGCGCCAGCACGGCGAACATCAGCCGCGCGCGCGACAGCAGCGCCGCTTCCGGCGTGCCATATTCGCGCTCGCCGACATAAAAACTGGACAGCTGCGAGTAGCCGGTCAGCTCCGAGCAAAGCGTCAGCGCGTGCACGCTGTGGCTGATATTCAAGTCGCGCGACACCTGCTGGATCACGTCGTTGCGGAACGAGAAATAGGTGCCGTTGGAACCGGCGGCGGCGAAGATGGCGGCGGTGCCGACGATGGTTTTATCGCCCAAAGACTCAAGCACCAGCAGATACGCCTCTTCGCTCGGGATATCCACGTGGGCGGCGAACGACGCGATCGAACGCTCGATCATGGCGAGGATTTTCTCGCGCGTCTTCGGCAGGGTATGCACTCCCGGCATGGGCACCGCGGCCAGCGCTTCAAGGGCAGCGATATCCGCAAGTTCGACCGGACGGACTACATACATGGGAACTCCTTCGGTAATTCAACGCAAGCGACCCGGCGCATCGGAACGCGCCGGGTCACAAATGAAAAGCGGCGGAACCAGGTCCGCCGCGATTACTTCTTAGGCTGCGGCGATCATGCCGTCCAGCGACAGGCGCAGGATGCGGTCGACTTCAGCGATCTGCGCGTCCGAGACGATCAGCGCCGGCGCCAGACGCACCACGTCCATGCCCGCGATCAGCACCATCAGGCCATTGGCTTCGGCGGCCTTCTGGATATCCTTCGAGCGGCCTTTCCAGGCGTCGGTGACGACCATGCCCAGCAGCAGGCCGGCGCCGCGCACTTGGGTGAACACTTGCGGGTAGTCGGCGATCAGCTTTTCCATCGTGCCGCGCAGCTTGGCGCCGGCTTCCTTCACACGCGCCAGGAAGGCCGGCTGGTTGATCGTCTCGAGCACCGTCAGCGCCACGGTCGCGGCCAACGGGTTACCGCCATAGGTGGTGCCGTGCGAGCCGACGCCCAGCGTGGCGGCCAGTTCGTGCGTGGTCAGCATCGCGCCGATCGGATAGCCGTTGCCCAGCGCCTTGGCCGACGTCAGCACGTCCGGCGTGATCCCGTAGGTCATGTAGTGGAACAGGTCACCGGTACGGCCCATGCCGCATTGGACTTCGTCGAAGATCAGCAGCGCGCCGGTCTTGGTGCACAGGTCGCGCAGTTCCTGCAGGTAGGCCTTGTCGGCCGGGACCACGCCGCCCTCGCCTTGCAGCGGTTCGACGATCACGGCGCAGACGTCGTCGCCGATGGCGGCGCGCGCCGCTTCGATATCGTTATAGACGATATGGTCGATCGACGGCGGCAGCGGCTCGAAGCCTTCGGTGTACTTCGACTGGCCGCCGACGGACACGGTGAACAGGGTGCGGCCGTGGAACGACTGGTAGCACGAGATGATGCGCGATTTGTGCGCGCCGAATTTGGTGTGCGCGTATTTACGCGCCAGCTTCAGGGCCGCCTCGTTGGCTTCCGCGCCGGAGTTGCAGAAGAAGGCGCGGTCGGCGAAGGTGGCTTCGGTCAGCGCGGTACCCAGGCGCAGCACCGGCTCGTTGGTGTAGCCGTTACCGAGGTGCCACAGGGTGTTGGCCTGGCGGGTCAGCGCCTCCACCACGATCGGGTTGCAGTGGCCCAGCGAGGCCACTGCGATGCCGGACGTGAAGTCCAGATAGTGTTTGCCATTCTGGTCCCACAGGTCCAGGCCAGCGCCTCGGACCGGAACCATCGCTGCGGGTGCGTAGGTAGGCACCAGGACTTCATCAAAAGTCTGACGAGTCACAGGACGGGTCGTTACGGTCGTATCTAGCTTGGCGTTCATGGCATTCCCTATCAATGTTTAGTGGGGCGACCAGCAGAAATCCGCTGACGTTGCGCCATTATAGGCAGGACGGCAAAACGCTTCTTTCGGATACGCGACAGGCATTTTCAAATTCGTCACGCTTCCAAGGCTGCGCCATAGTGAAGGCGGCCGTATTTTGTTGACATCACGACACTCTGCGTGTTATTTTTCTTTTAACACTATGGGAGCGCTTCCATTCCGGCAGGCGGCCCGGGGCGTGGACACGCCAACCACCACGGAAGACATCATCATGTTGCAAAATAAGAAATTCGTCCTCGGGGCGGTTGCCATGGCGGCGGCGCTGATGGCGGCGCCAACGCACGCCAGCGAGGCCACGCTCAAGGACGGCAAGCTGGCGATCGACACGCTGCCGTTCGCGCTCGAATCGCAGCTCGACCTGGGCGCGGCCAGCGTCAAGGACAAGGCGCTGGTGTTGCAGGCCAAAAAAGGCACCGATTTGTACGCCAACACGGACGGCACCGAGATCGCCGACAAAACGCCGCGCGTGCTGTTCCAGCCGGTCGGCGACTTCATCTTCTCGGCCAAGGTCACGGCCGGCGTCAACCATGCGTTCAACGGCGGCGCGCTGATCGTCTACAACGACAAGGCCAACTGGGCCAAACTGCTGTTCGAATTCGCCAAGACGGGGGCGGCGGGCATCTCCTCGACCGTCGCCAAGGGCGTCGGCGACGACGCCCACCATGGCGTGCGCCAGGGAGGCGCGGTCTACCTGAAGGTGTTGCGGCGCAAGGACATGTTCGTGTTCTACACCTCGCCGGACGGGCGCGACTGGAGCATGGTGCGCAGCTTCAGCCTGCCGGGGGCGGCCACCGCGAAGGTCGGCTTCTCGTCGCAATCGCCGGCCGGCGACGGCTTCAGCGCGCAGTTCTCCGACATCAAGTTCCGGAGCGCGACGTTCAAGGACTTCTGGCAAGGGGAATAAAGCGCGGCCCTGGCGAGCAGCTCAGGCCGGCCGATTGGCCAGCTTGCGCTGGCGTTCCTCGCGCGGGGTGTTGCCGAACAGCGCGCCGAAGGCGGTCGAAAAGTGCGAGCCGGACGAGAAGCCGCACATCAGCCCGACCTGGACGATCGAGTGGTTGGTGTCAAGCAGGAGTTGCCGCGCGCGTTGCAGCCTGAGCTCCAGGTAATAGCGCGACGGCAGGCTGTTCAGGTATTGCTTGAACAGGCGCTCGAGCTGGCGGCGCGACAGCCCGACCAGGTTGGCGATGTCGTCGGTCGACAGCGGCTCTTCGATATTGGTTTCCATCAAAGTCACCGCCTCGGAAAGGCGCGGTTGCAGGGCGCCGAAGCGGGCTTGCAGCGCCACCCGCTGGCGCTCCTCGTGGCCGCGCACGCGCTCGATGCACAGCGCCTCCTTGATGGCGGCCTGCACCGTCGCGCCGAACAGGCATTCGATCAGGGTCAGCGAGAAGTCGATGCTGGCGGCGCCGCCGCAGCAGCTCAGGTGGCGCCCGTCGAGCTCGAACAAGTGCGGGGTCAGGATCGCGCGGTCGTTGATGTGCTCGGTATCCGCGTATAGCGCCCACGGCAGCGCGATGCGCACGCCCGCCATCAGGCCGGCCTCGGCCAGCCTCAGCACGCCGGCGCCGACGCCGCCCCAGTAGTCGGCCGAGCGGCAGCGCTCGATCACGGCGCGGCTCAGCTCGGGCGCCATCGGCGCCTGGTTCTCATCGGCCACCAGCAGCGCCAGGTGATGCTGTCCGGGCCCGGCCAACACCACCTGCGCCGGGGTCATGGTTTCCAGATGCAAGGCATCCTTGCCGAGGATGGTGGCGGCCAGCCGCAGCGGCTGCACCAGCCCGGCCCAGGTGATCGCGTCGGCCTCGCCCGCGTTCACCAGCAGCATGCGCAGCGGCCGCTGCTGGGCGAGCGTGGAAAGGTTAGCGAAGGACATCGGTGGTCGTCATGTGATTATGTTGCCTACTCTGGCGCCAGCGCGGCGGCGGGACGCTCGGTGTTCCACTGGCTGACCATCATACCGGAGATCAATAGCGCGGCGCCGAGCAGGCCGTTCCACGCCAGGGTCTCGCCCAGCCAGAAGTAGGCGAAGATCGCCGCGCAGCCCGGCTCGAAGGCGTAGATCACGGCCGCCTCGTTGGCGCTGCTGTGGCTCTGGCCCCAGGTTTGCAGCGAGATGATGGCCGCCGTCGCCACCACGCCCAGGTAGGCGATGTTGACCGCGTACGTCTCCAGTCCGGTGCGGATGTAGCTCACGTAGTTGGGCAGGTCCTCGGCCCGCTCGGCCACGCCCAGCGGCACCTCGCGCAGCAGCAGCCACACGGCCGAGCACACGGCCACCGTGACGATTTGCGACGCCGTCAGCACCATCAGCTTCTCGACCTTGCGCGTGGTCGCGGCCATCAGCACCACGTAGATGCCGAAAAACACCGCGCACAGCAGCGCCAGCGTGTCGCCGCGCCCCCAGACGAAAC
The DNA here is from genome assembly GCA_024123915.1 of Oxalobacteraceae bacterium OTU3CAMAD1. Classification (NCBI taxonomy): domain Bacteria; kingdom Pseudomonadati; phylum Pseudomonadota; class Betaproteobacteria; order Burkholderiales; family Oxalobacteraceae; species Oxalobacteraceae bacterium OTU3CAMAD1. Next base: position 7,372,324 of record CP099650.1, read on the forward strand.
CGCCCTCCCAGCACAGCGCGAACAGGCCGGCCAGCGCCAGCACCAGTGCGACGACGATGCGGCGTTCCAGTATTTTGCCCATCAGCACGCCGATCAGCGGCGGCACGAGAACGTTCAGGCCGGTGACGAAGGCGTTGCGGTTGGAGGTGGTCAGCGCCAGCCCCTCGATCTGGAACACGTAGCACAGAAACAACACGCCGCCGGCCAGCACGCCCCAGCGCACATCGTTCCATTTGGCGCGCCACAGGAAGGGCAGCAGCAACAGGCTGGCGATGGCGAAGCGACTCAGCACGATCCAGCTGGCGGACAGGTAGCCGGTCATGTCCTTCATCGCCGGAAAGGTCGTGCCCCAGACCAGGGTCACGATGAGCAACGCGGCGACGCCGCGCAAGTGGTGTGGCATGGTTTTTATTGTCAACTATATTAGAAATTATTGTGGCGCATAGTGTACCCGCCCGGGCCGCAAATTGCGAACCAGCTATAATCACGGTCTATGGGTGAACGCTATCTGAAAAGTATCCGGTTGCTGGCCGAGTGCATGCAGGGCTTTGAACGGCTCTCCAGCGAACGGGCGCGCCAGAGCGGTCTGACGCATCCGCAGTTCGACATTATCGCCACGCTGGGCAACACGCCGGGCATGTCGTATAAGGAGCTGGGCGAAAAAACGCTGATCACCAAGGGCACGCTGACCGGTGTGATCGAACGGCTGGAACAAAAAGGGCTGGTGGAGCGTCAGCGCAACGACTGCGACAAGCGTTCTTTCTTTGTCCGCCTGACGGCCGACGGCGAGGCAACGTTCAACGCCGCCTTTCCCAAGATGATGGAGATGGGCAGGAACCTGTTCACGGACTATCGCGAGGAAGATCTCGCGGCCCTTGAAAAAAACCTGTCCAAGCTCAAAACTGTGATCATGGCCAGCCATCCCGGATGCCCGTCCACCCCCGACCCAACCAAGGAAAACATTTGAAAACGACTCTGCTCGAAGGCAAAAAGCCAGCCAAATTCGACAAACACATCATCGGCAACCTGCTGCTCAACGTCGACACCCCGGACGAAGTGCGCAAGGAAAAGCTGCTGATCGGCGTGCGCAACGAAGACGGCGAGATCTACCGCCTGATCGGCGCCACCAAGCACAACAGCTTTATGAACGCGATCGAGGAGCTGTTCGACCTCGGCCTGACCGACGAACTGCAGGATTCCGACGATATCGTCGAAGGCTGCGACGCCATCTTCAGCGAACAGCAGTAATCCTGCGCCCGCCCAGGCGGGCGGCGGCTGGGGGCGCGTGGCGGGTGTGGCGCGGCATGAAAGTATTTTCCGAATAAGTGCTCCATGGCAATATTCGGGAGTATAATTTTTGTGATGGACAGACTCGACGCCTTCAAAGCCATCGCCGCTCAAGCGAGCCGGGGAGAACTGACGTTCCCGACCAACGTCAACGCCTCGCTGCGGCTGCAGCAGGCGCTGAGCGATCCGGACTGCCACGTCGAAGCGGCGGCCAAACTCATCCAGGCAGACCCGTTGCTGGCCGCGCGCAGCGTCGCCATCGCCAACTCGGTCGCCTACAACCGTTCCGGCACTGAAATCTCCAGCGTGCGCGCGGCCGTCCAGCGGCTCGGCGTGCGCACCTTGCAATCGCTGGTCGCGGCGCTGATCGTGCGCCAGATCGGCAGCCAGGTCACCGAGCCCGTGCTCCAGGCCAAAATCAATCAATTGTGGGAACACACGGCGCATGTGGCCGCGCTGTCGCAGGTCATCGCGCGCCGCGTCACGCATGTCGATCCGGACACGGCGCTGTTCGCCGGCATCGTGCACGAGGTGGCCGGTTTCTACATGCTGTCGTGCGCGGGCGCGTATCCGGAGGTGATGGAAGGCGAGCCGGAGGATTGGGTCGAGCATGGCGAGGTCGAGATCGGCCGTGGCGTGCTGACCAAGCTGGGCGTGCCGGACGGCGTGTATAAATCGATCGAGGCGATGTGGCTGGGCTTGCGCGCCTTGCCGCCGGAAACCTTGGGCGACACGCTGCTGCTGGCCAATGATTTGTCGCCGGTGCACTCGCCGCTGTACCAGCGGCCCGGCGCCACCACGTTGCCCGCTGCGCGCACCATCGACTTCGTCGTCGGTGAAGGCACCTTGCATCGGATCATGGTCGAGTCGGCGCACGAGGTGCGCTCCTTGTATGCGGTGCTGATGCTTTAACCCGCCAGCCTTGCCTAGACGCTTGCTGTAACGCTTAGGGGTCGGACCCGCAGGGTCCGACCCCGCATGGCCGTGCGGGTTTAGCCAACTCTACAGGCAAAAAAAAGCCCGCTTGGTAGCGGGCAAAGTCCAAAACTAGGGATCTCCTCCAGAGGAGACAGTTCAAGAATACCCGCCCCTGCCTCGCTGCTCTGTGCGCCAATTCACATAGCGGACCTATTTCGCGATCACCATACCGGTTCGGTGTTTTTCCAGGCGTCGAGCTGCCCCACGCGCTCGTACCACGCCATGATGTTGGGATACTGCTTGACCGGCAACCGGGCCTGCTCGGTGTACATCAGCGCCGGCGCGACCGCGAAATCAGCCAGGCTGAGCTTGTCGCCGACCAGCCATTCGCGCCCGGCCAGATGGTTGTCCAGCACCGTCGCGAACTGCGCCAGCTGGATCTCGGCGCGGGCGACGACGTCCGCGTCAGGGCCACCCTGGCCGATCAGGCCCTTCCAGATCCGCTCGTACGTCAGGTAGCCGATCGCCGGCGCCCAGTGCTGGCAGGACCACAACATCCAGCGGTTGATGTCGGCGCGCACCAGGATGTTGTCAGGATACAGCGTCTGGCCCAGCGTGCGGTCGGCCAGGTATTGCATGATGGCGCACGATTCCCACAAGGTGAAGTCGCCGTCCTGCAGGACCGGCAGCTTGCAGTTGGGATTGAGCTCGGTCAACCGGCGCCGGTCGTCCGGGTTCATCAGGTTGACCTCGGTCAGATCGAGCGGCGTGCCCATGGTCTCGGCGGCCAGCATCACGCGGCGCGAGTTGGAGGAGATCGAGTGGTGGTAGAGTCGCATGGCTTGCTCCGATGAGTGGGTGGATGAGGACTTCATCGTACGGCCACCGCGCGACAGTTTTTGTCAGGAGTCTTCGGGGATCGCGTGTTCCTTGCGCCATGAGCGCAACAGGTCATGGCGGCGCGCGGGATAGCGCTCGCCCGTCGTTTGCACCTCGGCGATGCGGTCGATGCGGAAGTGGCGGAACGCCATGCGCAGCTCGCACCACGCGGCCAGCATGCGGCTGCCCTCGAAGAAGGCCAGCGCGAACGGCCACACCATGCGCTCCGACGCCGCACCCTTTTCGTCGCGGTAGCCGAGCCGCAGCCGATGCTGGTAGCGGATCGCTTCGCGCACCGGCCGCACGTGGACGTCGCTGGCCTCGGGCGCGGTTTTACCCATCGGCACCCACAGGCTGGTTTCGGCCATGTCGTCGCGCAAGTCCTTGGGCGTGGCGGTGGCGATCTTGGCCAGCGCGCTGGTGGCGGCCGCCGCCAGCCCTTCGTCGCCCTGGCGGCGCACCCAGCGCGCGCCCAGCACCAGCGCCTCGAGCTCGTCGGGGCCGAACATCAGCGGCGGCAGGAAACTGCCGGCTTTCAGCATGTAACCGACGCCGGCCTCGCCCTGCAGCGGCGCGCCAAGGCTGGACAGCGTCTGGATGTCGCGGTAGATCGTGCGTTCGGAAACGCCCAGCTGCTCGGCCAGGCGGGCGGCGGTGACGGGACGGCGGTAGCCGCGCATCGCGTCCATCAGCAGGAAAAGTCGGCCGGATCGGCTCATGTTTTGTTAGTCGTGGTCGAGCAGGAAGTTGCGCTGTGGCGCGTCCAGTGCGTGGTTGTCGGTGGCCGTTTCATCCTTGAGCGCGACGCCCGACAATTGCCGTTTGCGCGCTTCGGACAACAGATAGTGAAGCTTGAACGCTGCGTCGTCGTAGGTCAAGCCCGCCGGACGCACATTCGAGATGCAGTTACGGCTGGCGTCGGTCAATCCGGTCTTCGGCGCCCACGTCAGGTACAGGCCCATGCTGTCGGGGGAGCTCAGGCCGGGACGCTCGCCGATCAGCACCACCACGGCGCGCGCGCCGAGCAGCTCGCCCACCTCGTCGCCGACCGCCACCCGCCCCTGGCCGACGATGGCCGGCGGCGCCAATGACCAACCGTCGTCGGCCAGCCGCGCCATCAGGGTTTTGATGAAGGGAACGGCGTTTTGTTCGATGGCCAGCGCCGACAGGCCGTCGGCGATGACGATCGCCAGGTCGTAGCCGCCGGGCTCGGCCTGGCGTCGCCGCAACAGGGTTTCGCGCGAATCGTCGTCGAGGCGGCGGCCGAGGTCTGGGCGTTGCAGATAGATGTCGCGGCCGGCCGCCGCGCTGTGCAGCGGCAAGCAGCGCAGGCCGCAGGCGGCCAGCAGCGCCTCGCCGAGCGCGGCCTGGTCCAGCGCCAGGTGCACCGCGTCGCGGGCGCGCGCGTGCGCCAGCTGGAACGCCAGCTGCGGCGCGGTCGGCTGGCTGACGCCGCTGCGGCCCAGCGCGATGCGCGCGGCCGTGAAGCGCCGCAGCGACTGCCAGGGGTTGGCGGTCACCACGCCGTCGGCGGCGTCGTTGGCGGCGGGCTGGCCGACAATGATGTTGATCTCGGCATCGTCCATAGAATTCCTGTTTACGTCAAACTGGCCAGCGCGCGCTGGAACGCCACCGGCATGCCGTTGCCCAGGGTGGCGCGTTCGTCGTCGGTGAAAATGTGCATCGCCTTCAGCCACGCCTCGAATTCCGGCGCCGTCTTCAGCCCCAGCACGCGGCGCGCATACAGGGCGTCGTGGAAGGACGTGGTCTGATAGTTGAGCATGATATCGTCCGAGCCCGGAATGCCCATGACGAAGGTGCAGCCGGCCGCGCCCAGCAGGGTCAGCAGCATGTCCATATCGTCCTGGTCGGCCTCGGCGTGGTTGGTGTAGCAGACGTCGCAGCCCATCGGCAGGCCCAGCAGCTTGGCGCAGAAGTGGTCCTCCAGACCGGCGCGGATGATCTGCTTGCCGTCGTACAGATATTCGGGGCCGATGAAGCCGACCACCGAGTTCACCAGCAGCGGCTGGAACTTGCGAGCGACGGCGTAGGCGCGCGTTTCGCAGGTTTGCTGGTCGACGCCGTGGTGGGCGTTGGCCGACAGCGCGCTGCCCTGCCCCGTCTCGAAATACATGACGTTGTTGCCGACCGTGCCGCGTTGCAGCGACAGCGCGGCCTCGCGCGCCTCGTCGAGCAAGGCGATGTTGATGCCGAAGCTGGCGTTGGCCGCCTCGGTGCCGGCGATCGACTGGAACACCAGGTCGACCGGCGCGCCGCGCTCAATGGCGGCGATGGTGTTGGTGACGTGGGTGAGCACGCACGATTGGGTCGGGATGCCGTAGCGGGCAATGATTTCGTCGAGCATGGTGACGATCTTGATCACCTGCGGCACGTTGTCGGTGGCCGGGTTGATGCCAATGACGGCGTCGCCGCTGCCGTACAGCAGGCCGTCGAGCACGCTGGCGGCGATGCCGGTGGCGTCGTCGGTCGGGTGGTTGGGCTGCAGGCGCGTGGCCATGCGCCCTTCGAGGCCGATGGTGTTGCGGAAGCGGGTGACGACGCGGCATTTTTTCGCCACCAGGATCAGGTCCTGGACGCGCATGATCTTGGAGACGGCGGCGGCCATCTCGGGCGTGATGCCGGGGGAGACGGCGGCCAGGGTCGCTTCGTCGGCGGCGTCGCCGAGCAGCCAGTTGCGGAAGTCGCCCACGGTCAGGTGGGCGATGCGGGTGAAGGCGGCTTTGTCGTGGTCGTCGATGATCAGGCGCGTGACTTCGTCCTGTTCGTAGGGGATCACCAGTTCGTTGAGGAACAGCGTCAGCGGCAGGTCGGCGAGGGCCATTTGCGCGGCGACGCGCTCTTCGGCGCTGGCGGCGGCCAGCCCGGCGAGGTAGTCGCCGGAGCGGGCCGGCGTGGCTTTCGCCATCAGGTCCTTGAGGTCGCGGAACTGGTAGGTTTTGCTGCCTACCGTGTGCGAGAAGCTGCTCATTCGTGTCTCCGATGCCAATTCCAATTCCGGGTACGACATAAACACGTAGGGCGGATTAGGCGGAACGCCGTAATCGGCCATCGATGGGCCGTCGGCGACTCAACCATGGCCGATTACGCTTCGCTAATCCGCCCTACGTGTCTCCGTTGATACCGGCCATTCCAGGGTGCGATTTAAAACGTACGCGTTGCCGTTACCAACAACCGCTTCTGCACCACGTTCTTGCTGCTGCCGTCGGCGTTGAAGAAGGTCCACAGCGGCGTGCCGTTCTTGCTGGCGTCGCCGCTGTTGTACACCGCCGCCGCCGAGAACGCCCATTTGTCCATCGTCTTCGTGACGCCCGCCTTCACATCATAGAAGTTGAACTCGCTCATGTGGCGCACGTTCTGCTTGCCCGCGTGCAGGTTCAACACCAGGCCCGGCGCCAGTTCCGGATTCCAGTTCACTTCGCCATACAGGGTGCCGCGCGTGTCGACCAGCTCGCCGGTGGTGGGCTGGATCGTGAAGCCGAACCAGCGCTTGTTCAAGGACACCCAGCCGTAGGCGTTGAAGGCGCCGATGTTCACACCCAGCTTGGCCTCCTGCGTATGGTACTTGATGTCCTGGCCGCCCGTCGCGTAATGCGCGCCCGGGAACCAGTACGTGACGAGGCCGGCATCGATGACGGTGTCGGCATTCAGGCTGTAGCGGTAGCCGCCGTAGACGTCGATCTCGGCGCCGGAACCGTTGTTGTAGGCCGCGTGCGAGACGCCCGAGCCGAACAGGCCGAGGTAGAAGCCGCTCGAGTGCGTGAAGTCCAGGGTGGCCTGGATGGTCGGCTTGGCCTGCGTTTGCGAGATGCCGCGGAACAGGTAGTCGGAGACGATGGTGACGTTGCCGCTCTCGGTCCAGTCGGGAGCCGGCGCCGGCGCCGGCGCCGGATCTGCGGCCATCGCGGAACTCGAGAACAAGACGGCACACGCCAGCATGAGGATAGTTTTAGACATTGAATATGCTCCAGTGGTTAGATAGGGTCCAACGCGGCGTGCTGCTGGCGGCTGTCCTTGGTGAACAGGAAGAACACATAGCCGGCCGCAAGGAAGCCGACGAACAGCGCGAAGATCAGCGGGTTGTAATAGATCATCGTTCCCATGCAGACCACGGCGCCGGCCAGCGCGATGGCCGGGAACAGTGGATACAACGGCGCGCGGAACGGACGAACCATGTGCGGCTCGGCGCGGCGCAGCTTGAACAGGCTCAGCATGCTGATGATGTACATCGTGATGGCGCCGAACACCGACATGGTGACGATGTTGGCCGTCAAGGTCAGCCCGCCGATCTTGATCAGCTCATCGCTATAGATGGCGGCGATGCCGACCACGCCGCCGGCCAGCACGGCGCGGTGCGGCGTCTTGAAGCGCGGGTGGATCTTGGCGAAGTAGTGCGGCAGGTAGGCCTCGCGCGCCAGCGCGTAGATCTGGCGCGAGTAGCCCAGGATGATGCCGTGGAAGGAGGCGATCAGGCCGAACAGCCCGAGCCACACCAGCATGTGCAGCCAGCCGCTGTTGTCGCCGACGATCAGCTTCATCGCCTGCGGCAGCGGGTCGTTGATGTTGGCCAGCTTGGTCCAGTCGCCGGCGCCGCCGGCGAACACCATCACGCCGATCGCCAACAGCACCAGGGTGATGATGCCGGTGATGTAGGCGATCGGGATCGAACGCTTGGGGTCCTTGGCTTCCTCGGCCGCCATCGCCACGCCCTCGATCGCCAGGAAGAACCAGATGGCGAACGGGATCGCCGCGAACATGCCCGGCACGGAAGCGAGGCTGAACGTATCCGAGCCCGACCAGCCGCCCTTGGTAAAGTTGGCCATCGAGAAGCCCGGCGCGACCACGCCCATGAACACCAGCAGTTCGAAGATCGCCAGCAAGGCCATCAGCAGCTCGAAGGTGGCGGCCACCTGCACGCCGACGATGTTGAGCGTCATGAAGATCAGGTAGGCGCCCACGGCCGCCAGCTTGGGGTCGATCTGCGGGTACTGCACGTTGAGGTAGGCGCCGATCGCCAGCGCGATGGCCGGCGGGGCGAACACGAACTCGATCAGCGTGGCGGCGCCGGCCAGGTAGCCGCCGGTGGGGCCGAAGGCGCGCTTGCTGTAGGCGAAGGGGCCGCCCGCGTGCGGGATCGAGGTGGTCAGCTCGGTGAAGCTGAAGATGAAGGTGGTGTACATGGCCGCGACGAACAGCGCGGTGATGGTGAAGCCGAGGGTGCCGGCCGAGGCCCAGCCATAGCTCCAGCCGAAGTATTCGCCGGAGATGACCAGCCCGACGGCGATGCCCCATAGCTGGAAGGTGCTCAGCGTCTGCTGCAGCGCGGGCTTGCCGGCCGCTTGTTTTGCGTTCATATTTTTCCCCTAATTTAGCCGCGTCTGAGGCCCGGATGGACGCTTGGTCCGGGCGGGTATGGAAGTTGCTGCGAATTTCAGTATAGAAGCGGGGTTAGGCGGGCCGTTATCGAAAATCGGCAAACTTGAGGCCGCCCAGCCCGGCGGCGACGTGAAATACAACAGCGACAACAGCGGGAAGGAACTGATATGCACCAGACTGCAACACAGTTGTTGCACCATGCGCGCGAGGTGCGCACGGTGTTGGCGCACGACGCCGATGCGCTGGCCAGCGAACTGACCAACTGGCAGCAGCGCTACGACCAGATCAGCTCGGGCCTGTTTCGCGGTGCCCTGACGGAACGTCAGTTACCCCAGCTACAAGTGTTCCGCGAACGCCTGAGCCAGTCGGTGCGGCAGTCGTGCCGCGTGTGGCCCGACGCGATCTGGTTCGGCCTGCCCGACCACGCGGCGGCCACGCGCATCAACGGCCGCCAGACCGAGGCCGATTCGATCATGGTGCAGCCAGGCAATGTTGAGTTTGAGTTGGTCACGCCGAGTGACTATAGGATCTACGGCATCGTCGCCAGCCGTCAGTTGCTGACCGACACCGCGCGGGCGCATGGCTGCCAGATCGACTGGCAGCGCGTGCAGTCGGCCGATCTGCTGCAGGTCGACGCGGCCGAGCGCGCGGCCTTTCTGCGCACCCTGGCGCGGCTGCTGCCGGATGAAACGCAGCCGGGCTCCGGCGCGGCCGAGCCGCAGTGGCAGCAAGGCGTTCTGCTGGCGTTATTGGATATGCTGGACCACCGCTGCGTGGAGCCGGAGGTCGCCGCCAGCCTGCAACGGCGGCGGCGCGTGGTGGCGCTAGCGCGCGAGTATATCCACGCGCACCGCAGCGAGGCGATCACCGTGCCGGAACTGTGCGAGCAGGTGCACGTGAGCCGCCGCACCTTGCAGTACTGTTTCGAGGATGTGCTGGGCATGAGCCCCATGCTGTACCTGCGCATGATGCGGCTGAACGGCGTGCGCCGCCAGTTGAACGACGGCGCGCCGGGCGAAGTGGCGATAGGCGATGTGGCCGACGCCTGGGGGCTGAGTAATTTCAGCCAGTTCTCCAGCGACTACCGCAAGCTGTTTGGACACTGCCCGTCGGCGACGTTGAAGGCGCGCGCTCAGTAAAGCGCGCCAACCCGCACTGCCCGGCGGTGACTCGGCGTCCCCGTCGTACCCCACTGGGTACGACCCCTAAGTGGTGACACAGGCGTATCGCTAAAAGCGGGCGGGTTTCGACTTGGCTCAGATGATTTGAAACGCGCCGGCGGCGGCGCCAAGCGCGATCAGCACCACCGGATTGAGCTTGGTGCGCAGCAGGATCAGCGCCGACAGCAAAGTCACGACATCGGCGCGCCAGTCGGTGTTGGAGATGCCGGTGAACAGCCAGGCGGTGGCGGCCATCAGGCCGATCGACATCGGGCCGAACGCCTCGCCCAACGCGCGCGACATGCGCCCGCCCGCGCGGCCGGCGTGCCAGCGGATCGCCGTCAAGGTCAACAAGGTGGACGGCACGATCACGGCGATGGTGGTCATGATGGCGCCGGACCAGCCGCCGATCAGCCATCCGACCAGTGAGATGAACAGCAGGTTGGGACCAGGCGCCGCCTGGGCGATGGCATAGGCGGCGGAGAACTGCTCGTTGGTCAGCCAGTGCTGGCCTTCCACCACGTACTGCCCCACCTGTGGCGCCAGCAGCACCACGCCGCCGCCTACGGCCATCAGCGACATCAGCGCGATATGCAGCGACAGTTCCGCGACCGGCGATTGCTCATTCATGTTTGTCTCCCAGCAGATACGCGGCGGCGGTGCCCAACGGCGCCAGCACGCAGAACACCAGCGCCAGCTGCCACTTCAATAGTCCCAGCGCGATAAAGGCGAGCACCATCATCAACAGCTTCAGTTGATCGTGCTTGCGCCGCCAGTGGGCCTTGGCGAACATCGCCGTCGCCATCTTCGCCGCCGTCGCCAGGATCAGGCCCGCCGCGACGGCGGCCATGCCGCCGATCGCGCGCCGGATGATCTCCACGTCGCCGAACTGCTGGTAGACGACACCCAACCCGATGACGATGAAGAACGGGCCGAGAATCAAGCCACCCACCGCCGCCAGCGCGCCGGCGATGCCGGCATAGCGGTTGCCCACCATCAGGCCGACGTTGCAGACCGTCGGCCCGGGCAGCATCTGGCTCAGCGCCATGCACTTGGCGAATTCTTCCGCCGTCAGCCATTTGTGCTGCTCGACCAGGGCGCGGTAGGCGAAAGGCATGACGCCGCCAAAGCCCATCAGCGCCAACCTGGAGAAGACGAAGAAGATCGTTGATGGTGACAAGTGGTCTGTGCGCTCGGTAAGCGCGCCTGCCTGGGTGTGCATGGTGTGTACTCCTGGACTCGATGGCGGAATTTTCCTCCTCCAGCAAATATAAGTACAATGAATTTATTTAGACTATTCATTCAACAAATTAATGAAAGCCTTTGATGAAGATTGATATTCTCGGCGTGCAGGCGTTTGTCGCGATCGCGGACTTCGGCGGTTTTCAGAAAGCGGCGGACACGCTGCACGTGACGCAAACCGCGGTGACGCAGCGGCTGCGCAATCTGGAGGAATTCCTCGGCGTGATGCTGGTCGAGCGCACCACGCGCACCATCGCGCTGACCGGCATCGGCAAGGACTTCCTGCCGCAGGCGCGCAGGCTGTTGCTGGAGCTGTCGTCCACGCTGACCGAAATCCGCGAGACCGGCAAGGCACAACGCGGCGACATCTCGATCGCCAGCGTGCCGACGGCCGGCATCCAATTCCTGCCCGAGATCGTCCGCGAGTACTCGGCGCGTTTTCCCGCGAACCGCGTCAAGATACTCGATCACGCATCGGCGCGCGTGGCCGAGGCGGTGTTGAGCCGCGAGGCGGAATTCGGCATCAACCTGTCCGGCAGCACTCACCCTGATTTGGTCTCGGTGCCGGTGGTGCAGGATGACTTCGTGCTGCTGTGCCGCGACGACCACGCGCTGGCGAAACGGCGCTCGCTGACGTGGGTACAGATCCAGCCTTACCCGCTGATCTTCTCCGGCGACGTCAACGGCAACCGCGCGCTGCTCGACAGCTACCTTGGCGACAAGAGCATGAATCTGAGCCTGCAGTTCCAGTACGAGGTGCAGCGCAGCTCCACCGCGATCGGTCTCGTGGCGGCCGGCGTGGCGGCGGCGATCGTGCCCAATCTGGCGATCCAAAAAGGAACGTATCCGCGCCTGCGTGTGATCAAGCTGAAGGAGCCGACCATCTCGCGCCAGCTGGCGCTGATCACCCGCAAGGCCGGCCACCTGTCGCCGGCGGCGCGGGCGCTGTACGACATGATCAAATCCGCATGACCAACGGGTGGGGGTAGAGAGCGGAACACGCTCACCGCCCCACCTCGGTTTTTCGGCAAGCCGTGGAGATAAAAAAACCCTCCCGGCGCGAACGCGGGGAGGGTTTTGGCGGAGCGGCGGCGATTACACGACCGCGCCATCCGTTTCATCTTTTTCCTTGATCGGCTTGATCAGGTCTTCGCGCTTCACGCCCAGCCACATGGCGATGGCGGCGGCGACGAACACCGACGAGTAGATACCGAAGCAGATACCGATGGTCAGCGCCATGGCGAAGTAGTGCAAGGTCGGACCGCCGAAGAACAGCATCGCCAACACCATCATCTGGGTGCTGCCGTGGGTGATGATGGTACGCGAGATGGTCGACGTGATCGCGCTGTCGATCACTTCATGCACGCTGGCTTTGCGCTGCTTGCGGAAGTTCTCGCGGATCCGGTCGAAAATCACCACCGATTCGTTGACCGAGTAACCGAGCACCGCCAGGATACCCGCCAACACCGTGAGCGAGAATTCCCACTGGAAGAAGGCGAAGAAGCCGAGGATGATCACCACGTCGTGCAAGTTGGCGATGATCGCCGAGACGGCGTACTTCCACTCGAAGCGGATGGCCAGGTAGATCATCACGCCGATGACCACCATCACCAGCGCCTTCAGGCCGTTCTGGGTCAGCTCGTCGCCGACCTGCGGGCCGACGAATTCCACTTTGCGCAGCTCGACCAGCTCGACGTTGTTCGCTCCCGTGCACGCCTGCTTGAACACGTGCTCGCCCTTGGCGTTGATGTTGTCGATCTGGGTCAGGCCGCCCTTTTCAGCAGCGCACAAGGCCTCGTAGACCTTTTGCGACGCATCCTTGGCGGTGATGTTCTTCACCACCGGCAGACGCAGCAGCACGTCGTGCGCCGTGCCGAAGCCGGCCGCCTCCGGATGCTCGTAACCGATGCCGCGCAAGGTCGAGCGTATCGCCTCGAGGTTGGCCGGTTGCGCGTACCGCAGCTCCATCACGGTGCCGCCGGTGAACTCCACCGACAGGTTCAACGGGCGATAGAACAGGAAGAACACGGCCGCGACAAAGGTCAACGCCGAGATGGCGTTGAAAATGATCGCATGCCGCATGAACGGTATGTCTTTTTTAATGCGGAAAAATTCCATGTGATAGCCTCGAATTATTTGGTATCAGGACGCGTCGCGACCTTGCCGCCGGTCGCGCCAGCCGCGTTATCCGGCCGCCATACGGTGCCGATGGCGATCGATTGCAGCTTCTTCTTGCGGCCGTACCAGAGGTTGACCACGCCACGCATGATGAACACGGCGGAGAACATCGAGGTCAGGATGCCGAGCGTGTGCACCACGGCGAAACCGCGGATCGGACCGGAACCGAACACCCACAGCGCGATACCGACGATCAAAGTGGTGACGTTGGAATCGATAATCGTCGCCCACGCGTGGTCGAAGCCGGCCGAGATGGCCGACTGCGGCGAGGCGCCGGCGCGCAGCTCTTCACGCACCCGCTCGTTGATCAGCACATTCGAGTCGATCGCCATGCCCAGCGCCAGCGCGATCGCGGCCATGCCCGGCAGGGTCAAGGTCACGCCCATCAGCGACAGCAGGCCCACCAGCAGCAACAGGTTGCACGCCAGCGCGAACACGCTGAACAGACCGAACATCATGTAGTAGGCGATCATGAAGACGGCCACGGCGGCAAAGCCGTACATCGTCGAGTGGCGGCCCTTGGTCACGTTCTCGGCGCCCAGCTGCGGGCCGATGGTGCGTTCCTCGATCACGTCCATCGGCGCGGCCAGCGCGCCCGAGCGCAACAGCAGCGCCAGTTCGGACGAGTTCTCCATCGTGCCCATGCCGGTGATCTGGAAGCTGCTGCCCAGTTCGGCCTGGATGGTGGCGACCGACAGCACTTCCGGCTTGCCTTTCTCTTTCAGCACGATGGACATCTTCTTGCCGATGCGGTCGCGGGTGGCGTCGCGCATGCGGCGGCCGCCGTCGCCGTTCAGGTCGATGCTGACGGCCGGCTGGCCGTTCTGGTCCTGGCGCGCGGTGGCGCTGGAGATGTAGTCGCCGGTCAGGATCACATCCTTGCTCAGCACGACCGGCACGCCCTTGCCGACGGTGAACAGTTCCGAGTTCAGCGGAATCGACGACGTCAGTTCGGTACCCGGCGTGATCGATTCGTCGACCATGCGGATTTCCAGCGTGGCGGTGCGGCCGATGACGGCGCGCGCGCGCGCCACGTCCTGCACACCAGGCAATTGGACGATGATGCGGTCCGGGCCTTGCTGCTGGATGATCGGTTCGGCCACGCCCAGCTCGTTGACGCGCTTGGACAGGGTGGCGATGTTTTGCTTGACGCCTTCGTCGGTGGTCTGCTTGAGCGCCGCCGGTTTCAGGGTCATCACGGTTTTCAGGTCGGTGTCGGCGCCCGCATCGGCGAACGTCACGTCCTGCAGCTGGTCGCCCAGCACGGCCTTGGCCTTCTGGCGGGTGGCGTCGTCGCGGAAGCTGATGACGATGGTGTCGCCCACGCGCTCGATGCCGGCGTGGCGCACGTTCTTGTCGCGCAGCAGGCTGCGGGCTGACGCCTGCATGCCCTGCACGCGCTTGGTCAGCACGGCCTTGGTGTCGACCTGCATCAGGAAGTGCACGCCGCCGCGCAAGTCGAGGCCGAGGTACATCGGCGTCGCGTGCAAGGCTTGCATCCATTTCGGGGTGTCCGGCTGCAGATTGAGGGCGACCAGGTACGACGGATCGGCGGGGTCGGCGTTCAGCCCTTTTTCCAGCACGGCCTTGGCGCGGAACTGGGTGTCGGGATCGGGGAAGCGCACGCGCACCGAGGCGTAGGTGCCGGTGCCGTCGAAGGTCAGCTCGCTGTGCGGGATTTTTTCCCGGGTCAGCACTTCATCGACCTTGGCGATCATGTCCGACGTCAGCTTGAGCGTCGATTTGCCACTCGTCACCTGCACCGCCGGCGATTCGCCGAAGTAGTTGGGCGCGGCGTACAGCGCACCCAGCAGGATGGAGACGGCTATGAGGATATATTTCCAGACGGGATAGCGATTCATATTGTTCAACGATCAGGGTTAGGCGTCGGATGCAATACGGCCCGCTTATCGTGCATATCGTCGAATAAGCGGGCCGGGGCCTGGGCCGGTTACAGCGCCTTGAGCGTGCCTTTCGGCAGGACCATGGTCACGGAGTTCTTCTGCACCACCAGTTCGGCGCCGCTGGAGATCTCCAGCGTGATGTACAGGTCGGAAATCTTCGAGATGCGACCGAGGACGCCGCCGGCGGTGACCACTTCGTCACCCTTGGCCAGCGCTTCCATCATGGCCTTTTGTTCCTTGGCGCGCTTCTGCTGAGGACGAATCATCAGGAAGTACATCGCCACGAACATCAGAATCAGAAAACCGTACTGGCCCAGGAAGCCGCCGGTCGCGCCGAGGGCGTCGAGTGGATTTTGGGCATACGCATTGGATATAAACACAGGTGACTCCGATAATAGTTTGAAAAAACAGCGCTGTATTCTAGCACTGGCCGGAAGCCGAAAGGACTTCCGGCTATATGGGTGGTTGAATTCTTTTTACAAGACTTGCAACAGTTGTTGAACCAATTAGATGCCGCGCGCCCGTTCCGCATGGAATTGCAGGGTCCAGGCGTGGAAGCGGTCGTCATCCAGCGCCTCGCGCATCTGGCGCATGATGTCCAGATAGTAGTGCAGGTTGTGGATGGTGTTCAGGCGCGCGCCCAGGATCTCCTGGGTGCGGTTCAGGTGGTGCAGGTAGGCGCGCGAGAAGTTGCGGCAGGCGTAGCACGAGCAGGTGCTGTCCAGCGGCTCCTTGTCATCCTTATAACGCGCGTTCTTGATCTTGATGTCGCCGAAGCGGGTGAACAGCCAGCCGTTGCGGGCGTTACGGGTAGGCATGACGCAATCGAACATGTCGACGCCGTTCGACACGCCCGCCACCAGGTCCTCCGGCGTGCCCACGCCCATCAGGTAGTGCGGCTTGTTGGCCGGCAGTTTGGGACCCACGTGCGCCAGGATGCGCATCATGTCCTCCTTCGGCTCGCCGACCGACAGCCCGCCGATGGCCAGGCCCGGGAAGTCGATCTCTTCCAGGCCGGCGAGCGACTCGTCGCGCAGGTTCTCGAACATACCGCCCTGGACGATGCCGAACAGCGCGTTCGGGTTCTCGCCGCGATGGAATTCGTCATTGGATCGTTGCGCCCAGCGCAAGGACATACGCATCGACTTTGCCGCCTCGTCAAGGGTGGCCGGGCGGTTGTCGATTTCATACGGCGTGCATTCGTCGAACTGCATGACGATGTCGGAATTGAGCACGCGTTGGACCTGCATCGACACTTCCGGCGACAGGAACAGCTTGTCGCCGTTGATCGGCGAGTTGAAATGGACGCCCTCTTCCGTGATTTTGCGCATCGCGCCCAGCGAAAACACCTGGAAGCCGCCCGAATCGGTCAGGATCGGCTTGTCCCACGCCATGAAGTCGTGCAGGCCGCCAAATTTGGAGATGACGTCGTTGCCCGGGCGCAGCCACAGGTGGAAGGTGTTGCCCAGGATGATCTGGGCGTCGATTTCCTTCAACTCCAGCGGCGACATCGCCTTGACCGAGCCGTAGGTGCCGACCGGCATGAAGATCGGGGTCTGCACCACGCCGTGGTTGAGTTTGACTTCGCCGCGGCGGGCCTTGGTCAGGCCGCTGCTATCGGTCTTGTGTAGCGTAAATTCCAACATTGAAGATTCCTTATTATGCTCGGGCTTGCGTCGTCAGCAGCATGGCGTCGCCATAGCTGAAGAAGCGGTATTCGTTGGCGATCGCGTGGGCGTAGGCCGCGCGGATCGGTTCAAAACCGGCAAAGGCCGACACCAGCATCAGCAGGGTCGACTTGGGCAGGTGGAAATTGGTGATCAGGCGCGTGACGGTCTTGAACTGGTAGCCCGGTGTGATGAACAGCGCGGTGTCGGCGCTGCCGGCCTCCAGCTGGCCGCCCTGCGAGGCCGACTCCAGCGCGCGCAGGCTGGTGGTGCCGACGGCCACCACGTCGCGGCCGGCCGCGCGGGTCGCGCGCACCGCGTCCACGGTTTCCTGCGGCATCGTGTACCACTCGGTGTGCATCTTGTGCTCGGACAGCACCTCGGCGCGCACCGGCTGGAAGGTGCCGGCCCCCACGTGCAGGGTCACATAGGCGAAGTTGACGCCCTTGGCTTTCAGTTCGGCCAGCAGCTTTTCGTCGAAATGCAGGCCGGCGGTCGGCGCGGCGACGGCGCCCGGCACCTTGTTGAACACCGTCTGGTAGCGCGTCTCGTCGAAGGAATCGGCGTCGTGCTCAATGTACGGGGGCAGCGGCAGGCGGCCGTGCGCCTCGATCAGGTCGAACACGTCGGCGTCGAAATGCAGGGTGAAGAACTCGCCGGCGCGCTCGCCGACGGTGACGTCGAAGGCGTCGGCCAGGCGGATCTTGACGCCGGGGCCGGGCGATTTGGAGGCGCGCACCTGGGCCAGCACGGTGCGGTTGTCCAGCACGCGCTCGACCAGCGCCTCGATCTTGCCGCCGCTTTCCTTGACGCCGAAGAAACGCGCCTTGAGCACGCGGGTATCGTTCATCACCAGCAGGTCGCCGGCCTGCAGCAGGCCGACGATATCGGCGAACTGACGGTCGACAATCTGCTCGCCGTCCAGGTGCAGCAGGCGGGAGGCGCTGCGGTCCGGCAGCGGGAATTGCGCAATACGCTCTTGCGGCAGGTTAAAATCGAAATCGGAAAGCGAGTACATTTTGCGGACTTCTGGAAACTGTTGAAGAAAATCGGCTACGCCACATCGTGTGGGTAGCCTTACAATACCGGCGTTATTGCCATTGATTTGTCACGGGCAACCCTCTATTTTACGCTAGTGCCCGAAAAACGCTCGAATATGCCCGTGATTCCGTCAAAACCCGCCTCAAAACCTGCCAGGAAGACCGTCAGTCCGGAAGCCAAGCTGGCCAAACTCGGCCTGCACACGGACATGGATCTGGTGCTGCACCTGCCGATGCGCTACGAGGACGAAACCCAGGTCATCACCATCGAAGAGGCGCGCCTGCACGGCGGCGACACCTCGCAGGTCGAGGGCGTGGTGGTCAAAAACGAAATCACCTACAAGCCGCGCAAGCAACTGCTGGTGCACATCGCCGACGAAACGGGCGACCTGCAACTGCGCTTCATGAACTTCTACGGCAGCCAGGTCAAGCAACTGGCCGAGGGCACGCGGGTGCGCGCGCGCGGAGAGCTCAAGCACGGCTTCTTCGGCGCCGAGATGGTGCACCCGGCCTATAAGGTCATCAACGAAGGCGCCCCGCTGCCGACGTCCCTGACGCCGGTGTATCCGTCGGGCGAAGGCCTGTCGCAGCCCATCCTGCGGCGCGCCATAGGCGACGCGATGAAACGGGTCGACTGGACCGACACCTTGCCGGCCGAGCTGCGCGCCGAAATGCAGCTATCGGACTTCGAACCGGCGGTCCGGCTGCTGCACTATCCGCCGCAACAGGTGGACGAGCACGCGCTGGCGGACCGCTCGCATCCCGCGTGGACGCGGGTGAAGTTCGACGAACTGCTGGCGCAGCAGCTGTCCTTGAAACGCGCACAGCGCGCGCGCCGTTCCAAGGGCGCCGCCGCGCTGAAGGTGGTCGGCGCGTTGTCCGAGCGCTTCCAGGCCGCGTTGCCGTTCAAGCTGACGGGCGCGCAGCAGCGCGTGCTCAATGAAATCCGCGCCGACTTGCGCCACCCGTATCCGATGCAGCGCCTGTTGCAGGGCGACGTAGGCAGCGGCAAGACAGTGGTGTCCGCGCTGGCCGCCGCGCAAGCGATCGACAGCGGCTTCCAGGCCGCGCTGATGGCGCCCACCGAAATTCTCGCCGACCAGCACTTCCGCAAGATCGCCGCGTGGATGGAACCGCTGGGTGTGAAAGTCGCGTGGCTGACGGGCAGCCTGAAGAAAAAAGACAAGCTGGCAGCCTATGAGCTGATCGAATCGGGCGAAGCGCAACTGGTGATCGGCACGCACGCGCTGATCCAGGAAGCGGTCATCTTCGCCAATCTGGGGCTGGTGATCGTCGACGAGCAGCACCGTTTCGGCGTCGGCCAGCGGCTCACTTTGCGCAACAAGGGCAACGAAGGCGCCATCCCGCACCAGCTGATGATGTCGGCCACGCCGATCCCGCGCACGCTGGCGATGACCTACTACGCCGACCTGGAAGTTTCGGTCATCGACGAACTGCCGCCGGGGCGCAGCCCGATCGTCACGCGATCGATCGACCAGAACCGGCGCGACGAAGTGATCGAACGGGTGCACGCGGCGGCGCTGGAAGGCCGGCAGATTTACTGGGTCTGCCCGTTGATCGAGGAATCGGAAGCGCTGCAACTGCAAACGGCGACCGACACGCACGCGCTGCTGGCCGAAGCGCTGCCGGATCTGAGCGTGGGCCTGGTGCACGGGCGCCTCAAGCCTACGGAAAAGCAAACGGTGATGGACGCCTTCATCGCCAACCAGATGCAAGTGCTGGTGGCGACGACGGTGATCGAAGTGGGCGTCGACGTACCGAATGCGTCGCTGATGGTGATCGAGCACGCGGAGCGGTTCGGGCTGTCGCAGCTGCACCAGTTGCGCGGGCGCGTGGGGCGGGGTTCGGCGGCCAGCGTGTGTTTGCTGTTGTATCAAAGCCCGCTGGGCGGTGTCGCCAAGCAGCGGCTGATGACGATGCGCGAAACCACCGACGGCTTCGAGATCGCCCGGCGCGACCTGGAGATACGCGGCCCGGGCGAATTCCTCGGCGCGCGGCAATCGGGGCAAGCGATGCTGAGGTTCGCGGATCTGGAGACGGACGGCTGGCTGGTGGACCAGGCGCGCGACGTCGCGCACGACCTGCTGCACGCCGACAGCGCCGAAAAAGCCGCCACGGTGGAAGCCCACCTGGCCCGCTGGCTCGGCGGCCGCGAAGAATTCCTCAAGGTGTGACGCCGTCGTGGAGACACGTAGGGCGGATTAGCGCGAAGCGCGTAATCGGCCATGCATGCGCCCCGGTAACGCAGGCATGGCCGATTACGGCGTTCCGCCTAATCCGCCCTACGTGATTTCACTCAGAAACACATGTAAAAGCGGTTCGCCAGGTCGACCACGAACTCGGGCTGCAGGTACGCCATGAACACCAGCGCCACCACCACAACACCCGCCGCCCGAAGCGCCCACGTTTTCATCGCTACGCCGCCTTCAACACGCTGCGCACCACCGGCCGCTCGTTGATCGGCAGGTTAATCAACCCCGCCATCACGCCCAGCGCGATCGAGATGCCCCAGACGATGTCGTAGCTACCCTGCTTGGCGAACAGGAACCCGCCCATCCACACGCCCAGGAAGCTGCCCACCTGATGCGAGAAGAACACCACACCGGCCAGCATCGACATGTGCTTAACGCCGAAAATCCCCGCGATGATCCCGTTCGTCAGCGGCACCGTCGACAGCCAGATCAATCCCATCGCCGCCGCGAACACGTACACCGAAAACGGCGTCAAAGGCGCCAGCAGGAACAGCGAAATCACGACCGACCGCGTGAAGTAAATCGACGACAGCAAGTACCGCTTCGGCAGCCGTCCACCCAGTTTGCCCGCGTAATAGGAGCCAGCGATATTGAACAAGCCAATCAGCGCCAGCGCCATCACCGCCACGCTCGGATCGCCGATGCCCTTGTCCTTCAAATAGGCCGGCAAGTGCACGCCGATGAACACCACCTGGAAGCCGCAGACAAAATACCCCGCCACCAGGAACAGGAAGGAGCGGTTGCGAATCGCCTCGCTCATCGCCTCGCGGATGCTTTGCTGAGGACCGTCGCCATGGTCGGCGGCCGGCTCGCGCAGATAGAAGGTCATCGGTATCATCAGCAGGAGCACCAGCGCGGCCAGCACATAGAAGGCGTTTTGCCAGCCGACCGCGGAGATCAGCTGCTGCTCGACCGGCATCATCAGGAACTGGCCGAACGAACTGGCAGCGCCTGAAATACCGAAGGCCCACGAGCGCTTCTCGGCCGGCGCGACGCGGCCGATGATGCCGCTGACGGCGCCGAACGCGGTGCAGGACAGCCCAAGGCCGATCAGCACCCCGGTGCCGATGACGAACATCGTCGGATCGGTTACCACCGCCATCCATACCAAGCCCGCCGCGTAGCTAAGCGCGCCCACCAGCACCACGCGCATGGTGCCGAAACGGTCCGCCGCCATGCCGGCAAACGGGCCGAAGGCGCCCCACATCAAATTCTGCAACGCCTGCGCCAGCGAATAGGTCTCGCGCGTCCAGCCGTTGGCCTGGGAAATCGGCTGCATCCAGAAGCCGAAGCCGTGGCGCACGCCCATTGCCAAGGTCAGGACGACGCCGGTGGCGATCAAAACGGTTTTGAGCGAGGGTGCGCGGCTGGCGACGAACATGGTTTTTCCCGGTTATCGAAACGACATCTGTCGATTTTAACCAGTTCCCGCCAACCGCGCTTGAACTCGACTTATTCGTCGGCGCTGTAACGGAGACCGATTTGCTGGCGGATCGAGTCCAGCGTGCCCATGATGTTGAGCGTTTCCTGGTGCGGCATGATCGGGCTTTCGATCAGCCCTTCACGGATGCAGCGGCCCACTTCCTGTGCTTCGTGGGTGTAGCCGTTGCCGCTGCGGGCGATCGTCATCGTGCGCTCGCTGCGCGAGGCGCCGTCGACCAGGGTGACGGTGATGGTTTCGGTGTTGTGAAAACGGTCGCTCAGGCGCACAAAGCCCTTGGTGCCGGAGACCGTCAACTCGGTCGGCGTGCGCGAACGCAGGCTGCACGCGCAGGCCGACACGCCGCCGCCTTCGTGCGTGAGCGTGAACGCGGTCTGCATATCGACGCCGGTCGGCGCCATCTCGGCCTGCGCCTTCACGCCGGTGACGGTGCCGAGGAAGAACGACGACATCGACAGCGGATAGATGCCCAGGTCCAGCAGCGCGCCGCCGCCCAGTTCAGGATTAAAGAGGCGGTGCTCCGGCCCCGCGTCGGACGTGAAGCCGAAATCGGCGGCGACATGCGCCGGCTTGCCGATCTCGCCGCTGTCGACGATGCGCTTGGCCTCGACCACGGCCGGCATGAAGCGTGTCCACATCGCCTCCATGACGAACAGTTTTTTCTCGCGCGCCCGCGCGATGATGTCCTCGGCCTGGCGGCGGTTCATCGTGAACGACTTCTCCACCAGCACCGCCTTGCCGCCGTTCAGGCACATCAGCGCGTTCTCGTGGTGCATCGGGTGCGGCGTGCCGATATAGATGACATCGACCTCCGGATCGTCGGCCAGCGCCTGATAGCTGCCGTGGAAACGCTCGGCGCCGAACTCCGCGCCGAATTTGGTAGCGCTATCTACGGAGCGTGAACCAATGGCCGCGAGTTTTGCGCCCGGCGTATCCTGCAATGCGGTGGCGAAGGCCTTGGCGATTTTGCCCGTTCCGAGTATGCCCCAGCGAATTACCTGCGTCATGGCGTGATCTTTCTGCCGCGTCGGCGGCGATGTTGGTTTTGATATCGAGATGCTATTTTACTGCGACTGGCCGTTTGGGGCGGAACACCGTTGCGTCGGCGTAGAAGGCGTCGTCCTGGTCCGGCCACCATCCGGGCACGCCAAGCGCCTGCATCGGCGTGAAGTCGGCCGTGCTGAGACCATTTTCCTCCAGGTCCCGCGCCACTTGCCGGTCCAGCCATGCGCGCCGCGCCTCGTGCTCCATCGCGAAGAAATCGTCGCCCGCCACCACCACGCGCGTGTGCGCGGTGATTGCCTTGCGAGGTGCAACCAACTTCTCCATCAGCGCGTGGCCGAACAGCCAGACCTGCGCGTCGGGACCGAAGCTGGCGCGCCGGCCGACGAAAGCGTCGTGCCAGCGATGGTCGCGCAGCGCCTCGGTCAGGCGATGGCCGTTGTCGCAATCGCGCACCACCAGCAGCGCCGCATTCTCGTCGAAGATGGTGGCGCCGTCGCGCGCCGGCCCCCGCGATTTGCCCACGCCGTCCTGCGCGATCTGCGCCGCCTGCAGGGCGTTCAGCCGCACTTTGATCAGCGGGAAGCTAAGCCATACCAGGCCGTTGAAGAAGTCGTGGAGATTGTCGCGCGTGGGCACGCCGCCGGTGGCGCCGATGAAGGCTTCATACGCGGTGCCGTCGGGCAGCGCCTCCTGCGGCACGAACGACAGCGGCAAGCCGAGATGATTGCGCAGGCCCAGTGCGGCGGCCTGCGCGCTGAAGGCGTCCCTGAAATGGACGTCTACTGTCAGCTTTCCGGCCGCGTCCCGTACCGATTCATACCAGGGGCGCGACCAGTCGATCGATTGCTGCACTGCTTATACCATTTTCCAGTTGATGGTTTCACCGGCGTTGAGCGGCACTACCTGCTGGTCGGCCATCGGCAGCGTTTCCGGCAAGGTCCACTGCTCGCGTTTGAGGGTGATGGTGTCGGTGTTGCGCGGCAGGTTGTAGAAGGCCGGGCCGTTGAAGCTGGCGAAGGCTTCCAGCTTGTCCAGCGCGCCAGCGCGCTCGAACGCCTCGGCATACAGCTCCATCGCGTGCAGCGCGGTGTAGCAACCGGCGCAGCCGCAGGCCGCTTCCTTGGCGCCCTGCGCGTGTGGCGCCGAATCGGTGCCGAGGAAGAAGCGCTCGTCGCCGCTGGTGGCGGCGGTGACCAGCGCGAGGCGGTGTTCTTCGCGCTTGAGGACCGGCAGGCAGTAGTAGTGGGGACGGATGCCGCCCTTGAAGATATCGTTGCGGTTGTACAGCAGGTGATGCGCGGTGATGGTCGCGGCGATCGGGCCTTCGGCTTCGGCCACGTACTGAGCGGCGTGCTTGGTGGTGATATGTTCGAAGACGATGTTCAGCGCCGGGAAGTCGCGGCGCAGCGGGCGCATGACGCGTTCGATGAAGACGGCCTCGCGGTCGAACAGATCGATATCCTGGTCGGTGACTTCGCCGTGGACCAGGAACGGCATGCCGACTTCCTGCATCATCTCCAGCGTCTTGTAGCAGTTCGACAGGTCGGTCACGCCGGCGTCGGAATTGGTGGTGGCGCCGGCAGGGTACAGTTTGACGGCGTGCACGATGCCGCTCTCCTGCGCGCGCAGGATCTCGTCGGGCGGCGTGTTGTTGGTCAGGTAGAGCGTCATCAGCGGCTCGAACTTCATCCCGCTCGGCAGCGCTGCCATGATGCGGCTGCGATAGGCTTCGGCGGCGGCGGTGGTGGTCACCGGCGGCTTCAGGTTGGGCATCACGATGGCGCGGGCGAACTGGCGCGCGCTGTGCGGCAGCACGCTGGCCAGGGTGGCGCCGTCGCGCAGGTGCAGGTGCCAGTCGTCTGGACGGGCGATGGTGATGCTGTCGGGGGTGTTTTCGAAGTCGGACATGGCTGCGGGCTTTCTGGCTATCAAAGTGCGGATACCGCCATTTTACCTGCTGTGGGCCCGCATCCGCAGCCAAGACGACTTGCAGGTCGATCCCGGGCTCACGGGAGTATCATCGTATAAGTTCTACGGCTCACAAGATGGATACCATGAATGCCTTAATTTCAGCAGAAGAGTGGAGCGCGATATTGGAAACCCTTTATCTTTTGTCACTGCCTGGCATGCGTGATTCGATCCGGCTCGGGATGTCCGAGCCGTTAGACAAAGGCGCGACCGAACTCGACTGGTAAATGTCACCCCAATTGGTCGGCACAGGACGGGATCCGATTTCGTCAGAGTCGGATCACCGTCCTGCCGGCGCCGTGGCCTTGTTTGTTGCGCTCGATGGCATCGCCGGCCTGCTCCGCCGTCACGACTTCGTCGATCACCACGGTGAGATCGCCAGCGGCGACTTTGGCCGCGATCTCGGCCAACTGGGCGCCGTCCGCACGCATGCGGAACCAGCCGCCGCGCCTTCCCTCCGACAATTGCGCCGCGATCTCCGGCGCCGCCGTGGTGAAAATGCGGCCCTTCGGCGACAGCACTTGCCAGGAGCGGGCCAAGGTCTCACCGCCGACCAGATCGAGCACCAAGTCGACGTTGTTGAGCACGTCCTCGAAGCGGACGTTCCGATAGTCGACCACCTCGTCGGCGCCAAGGCGCTTCAATAGATCTGCATTCTGGCTGCGTGCGGTGACAATCACGCGGGCGCCGGCCTGCTTGGCGAACTGCACGGCGAAACTGCCAATGGCGCCGGCACCGCCGTGGATCAGCACCGTCTCGCCGCGCTGAAGTTGACCCGCTTCGAACAGCGACTGCCAGGCCGTCAGCGATGCGACCGGGATGGCGGCGGCGGTGGCATCGTCGATGGCCGCCGGAATCCGCGCCAGCTTGGCGGCGCCGACCACCACATGGCCGGCATACGCTCCCAACGCGCCGAGCGCGCCGTGCACACGGTCGCCGATGGCGTAGCCTTTCACGCCCGCACCGACAGCGGCAACCTCGCCGGCCAGTTCAATGCCCAGCGTGGCCGGCAACGGCAATGGAAAAGCGTCCTGCACCAAGCCGTCGCGAATTTTCCAATCGAGGCCGTTGACACCGGCGGCGGTCACGCGCACCAGCACCTCGCCCTCCCCCGGCTGCGGCACCGGCACTTCGTCCCATCCCAAAACCTCCGGGCCTCCATACGCGTGCACACGCAGCGCGCGATTGGCACGTTCATCATCGAGCGCCGGATAGTCGATATACCCTTGTGGACCTGGAACGTAGAACAGCGCGGGATTCGCCGCGTTGAGCGGCGCGTTCAGTTCAAAGCGGCGCGGCAGATCCGGATTGGCCAGGAAGGTGCTGCCGTAGACCACGGCGTCGGCCTCTCCGGCGGAGAGGCGCTGCTCGCCGGATTCACGGCTTTGGCCACCGCCCAGCAGATAGACGCCACCAAACAATGGCCGCAGCGCGGCGTGGTAATCGTAGTTCGCTTTGAACAGCGCCACATGCAGATACGCCAGCTTCAAATGCGCCAACTGGCCCACAAGATAGGTATAGGTCTCCACCGGGTTCTCGTCGACGATGTCGTTAAAGCCCATCTCGGGCGAGATCTTGATGCCGACGCGGTCGGCGCCCGCCTCCGCGACCATCGCTTGCAGTACCTCCAGGATGAAGCGCGCGCGGTTCGCTATCGAGCCGCCATATTGGTCAGTGCGCAAGTTGGTGCCGGACGACAGAAACTGCTCCGGCAGATAACCCGACGCCGCGTGCAGCTCGACGCCATCGAAGCCCGCCTCCAGCGCGCGGCGCGTCGCGATGCGGTATTCGTCCACCACCGCCGCCACTTCCGCCGTATCCAACGCGCGCGGCGTGACGAAATCGGCCATGCCGGACATCGTGTACGCCTGGCCAGCCGCTTTGATCTCCGACGGCGCCACGGGCAGCGCGTCTTGCGGCAGCATCGACGGATGCGAGATGCGGCCGGTGTGCATCAACTGCAGAAATATCCGTCCGCCCTCGGCGTGGACCGCGTCGGTCACCCGCTTCCAGGCCTCGACCTGGGCATCGCTGTAAATGCCGGGCGTGGCGACATAGCCCTTGCCCATCGCGCTCGGGAAGGTGCCTTCGGTGATGATCAGGCCCGCGCCGGCGCGCTGGCGATAGTAAGTGACGGCGAGGTCGGACTGGACGCCGTCGGCGTCGTTGGCGCGCGAGCGCGTCATCGGCGCCATGAAGATGCGGTTGCGAAGGTCGTAAGGGCCGATCTTGACTGCGGTGGAGAGCTGGTTCATTTCAGGTTCCTCGGGAAGTGGATGACAGTGAAGCCATCATCCATTGTTTCTCCCTGTGGATAAATAGCTTAAAATGAAATCACTGATCCACCAATGGAGCAATCGATGACACTGCTGGCGAGTATGGAATTGTTTGTGGCGGTGGCCAACGCCAAGGGCTTCCGCCGTGCGGCCGAGATGCTGGACATGCCAAATTCGACGCTCTCGCGCCGCATCTCCGATCTGGAAAAGGAAATCGGCGTGCGCCTGTTCCACCGCTCCACCCGTAAAGTGGAGCTGACGGAAGCCGGCCAGGCCTACTTCCGCCGCTGCCAGGGCATCGTCGCCGAGGCGCGCATCGCACATGAATCGCTGATGGAACTGGCCGAGCGTCCCAGCGGACTGCTTCGGGTGTCGTTGCCGGTCGACCTGGCGGTCACCTACCTGGCGCCGTCGATCAAGCGCTTCGGCGACCTGTATCCGCAAATCGATTTCGAAATGGATTTGACCCCGCGCCGCATCGACCTGGTGACGGATGGTTTCGATTGTGCGATTCGCATGGGCGCGCCGCCACCGACACCGTCCACATTAATCTCAAGGCAGATCGGCCTCCTGCCGCGCTATCTGTTCGCGGCGCCGGAGTACCTGCGCGACGCCCCGGCGCTGAAGCACCCGGACGACCTCGCGCACCACGAGTGCGTGATCCAGGCGGCGTCGGGAAGGCACTCGCGATGGTCGCTCATGTCGGGAAAACAAACCGCCACGGTCGACGTCTCCGGCCGCTACTGCGCCAACAACGTCAGCATGTGCCGTACCCTGGCGACGCTCGGCGTGGGCATCGCCATCTCGGCGGGACCGGAGATGCGCGACGACGCCCTGCGCGGCACGCTGCAGCGCGTGCTGCCCGAGTGGGATGTCTCGCCGGCGCCGGTCCACGCGATCATCGAATCGCGCCTGATTCCGTCGCGCGTGCGGCTGTTCATCGACTACATGCAGGCAGCGCTGAAGGATTACTCAGCGCACGATCGCCACGCGCTTGTGTAGCTGCCGCGCTAGCCACGACAGCAGGCAGCACAGAACGAAGTAGACCAGCGCCACAAAGGTATACATCTCCACCAGCCGACCGTCGCGCTGCGCCACCTTACTGGCCGCGCCGACGAAGTCCGGCACCGACAGCACGTACACCAGCGACACGTCCTGGAACAGCACGATGGTTTGCGTCAGCAGCACCGGCAGCATGTTGCGGAAGGCTTGCGGCAGCACGATGCGCCCCATCGTCTGCCAGTAGCTCAGGCCCAGCGCCTGCGCCGCCAGCACCTGGCCGCGCGGGATCGCCTGTATGCCGCCGCGCATGATCTCGCAGTAGTACGCCGCCTGGAACAAGGTGAACGTGATCAGCGCCGACCAGAACGTGCCGACCTTGACCGGCTCCTGCGCGCCGATCACCCACGCGGCCATGTACGGCACCAGGAAGTAGAACCAGAAGATCACCAACACCAGCGGCACCGCGCGTATCAGGTTGACGTAGGCGGCGGCCACCAGCGCCAGCGGCTTGAAGCTGGACATGCGCCCCAGCGCCAGCAAGGTGCCCAGCGCCACGCCGCCGATCATCGACAGCACCGTCAGCTCCAAGGTGAACGCCATGCCGACCTGGAACAGGTAGACCCACGAGTTGGCGATGACGCTGAAGTCGAATTGGGCGAACATCAGCGGCCTCCCAGGGTGCCGGGCAGCGCGAGGCGGTGCTCCAGCCAGCGCATGGCCGCGATCACCACCAGGTTGACCACGACATAAATCAGCGTGGCGGCGGTGAAGGCTTCAAACACCTGGAAGGAAAACTCCTGGATGGCGCGGGCGCTGGCGGTCAGCTCCATCAAGCCGATGGTCAGCGCCACGGAACTGTTCTTGATGATGTTGAGGAATTCGCTGGTCAGCGGCGGCAGGATCATGCGCACCGCCAGCGGCAGCAGCACGAAACGGTAGGTTTGCGGCAGGTCGAGGCCCAGCGCCAGCGCGGCCAGGCGCTGACCGCCTGCCAGCGCCTCGATGCCGGCGGTGACCTGCACCGCCACCCGCGCCGACGTGAAGAAACCGAGGCACAGCACCGCCGTCACGAAGGGCGCGTTGGGCAGGGACTTGAGCCAGTCGCCGCCGGCCTGCGGCAGCAGCTCCGGCATCACGAAGAACCACAGGAACATCTGCACCAGCAAAGGCACGTTGCGGAATAGCTCGACGTAGCCGGTGCCCACCATCCGCAGCCAGCGGTTGGGCAAGGTGCGCATGGCGCCGACGGCGAAGCCCAGCGCCAGCGCGATCACCCAGCCGGCCAGCGCCGTCGCCATCGTCCAGGCCAGGCCGGAAAGCAGCGTGTCCCAGTACGTTTGCACGCCGTCCGGCGACATCTCCCAGAAGATGTTCCAGTTCCATTGGTAGTTCATCGCGACGGCGCCGCTTATTTCTTGGCGTCGGTCTTCTGGGCGGGCGCCGGCGCCGCCGTGACGGCATAAGCCGCCGGATCGGGCGAATCGGTCGGCTTGGCGGCGACCGCCTTCAGCGTGGCCGGCATCGGGAAGTTCAGGTTGATGCCGCGCGGCGGGATGGCGCTCATGAACCACTTGTCGTAGGTCTTGGAGAATTCCGGCGATTGGTAGAACTGCGTCAGCGCCGCGTCGACCACCGCCTTGAAGGCCGGATCGCCGCGCCGCATCATGATCGCGTACGGTTCGACCGACAACGCCTCCGGCAGGATGGTGTACTCGGCCGGATTGCGCGCGGTGGCGACCTGGCTGGCCAGCAGGATGTCGTCGTTGGCCTCGGCGGCGGCGCGCCCGGTCTCCAGCATCAGGAACGATTCGGGATGGTCCTTGCCGACGGCGATGGTCATGCCCAGTTTGCGCTCGTTGTTCAACATCGTCATCTGCTTGAGGGTGGTGGTGCCGGCGGTGGCGACCAGGGTCTTGCCCTTCATGTCGGCCAGGCTGCGGATGTTCGACGCCTTCTTGACCAGCAGCCGGTTGGAGATGACGAACATGGTGGGCGCGAACGCCACCTGCTTCTGCCGCTCGGCGTTGTTGGTGGTCGAGCCGCATTCGAGATCGATGGTGCCGTTGGCCATGAGCGGGATGCGGTTGGCGGCGGTGACGGGATTCATCACCACCTTCAGGCCGGAAAGACCCAGGTTCTTCTCGATCGCCGCCACCGCCTTCAGGCACAGGTCGACCGAATAGCCCTGGTACTGC
Source organism: Oxalobacteraceae bacterium OTU3CAMAD1 (assembly GCA_024123915.1). Lineage (NCBI taxonomy): Bacteria > Pseudomonadati > Pseudomonadota > Betaproteobacteria > Burkholderiales > Oxalobacteraceae > Oxalobacteraceae bacterium OTU3CAMAD1. The sequence continues at coordinate 7,402,153 of CP099650.1, forward strand.
TGCTTGTCGTCGAGGTAGGAGAAGGGAATGGAGCCGTCGCGCACACCGAGCGTGATGGTGCCGGTGCGCTTGATCTTGGCCAGCGTGCCGCCGGCTTCCTGGGCGGCGGCCGGGCCGGTGGCGAAGACCGCGCTGGCGGCGACAATGGCAAAACGATAGAGCACTCGCGGTAACGACATGATTCCTCCTAAGAAAAATACAATGAACGTCAAAAACGACCTGCCGGCGGGCGCCGGCGCATGCTATCTGTGATGCGGGTGGATGTGAAGCTAGTGGATAATCCGCGCCAGGAAATCGCGGGCGCGCTCGGAACGCGGCGCGCCGAAGAATTCATCCTTGGTGCAGTCCTCCAGTATCCGCCCCTTGTCCATGAAGACGACCCGGTTGGCCACCTTCCTGGCGAATCCCATTTCGTGCGTGACCACCATCATCGTCATGCCCTCTTGCGCCAGGCCGACCATCACGTCGAGCACCTCGTTAATCATCTCCGGGTCCAGCGCGGAGGTGGGCTCGTCGAACAGCATCGCGATCGGGTCCATCGACAACGCGCGGGCGATGGCCACGCGCTGCTGCTGGCCGCCGGACAGCTGGTTCGGATATTTGTCCTGCTGCGACAGCAGGCCGACCCGGTCCAGGTACTGCAGGCCGCGCGCGTTGGCCTCGTCCTCGCTGCGGCCCAGCACCTTGACCTGGCCCAGGGTCAGGTTCTGGCGCACCGACAGATGCGGGAACAGCTCGAAATTCTGGAACACCATGCCGATGCGCGCGCGCAGCTTGGGCAGGTCGGTGCCCTTGGCGCCGACGGAGATGCCGTCGACGACGATTTCGCCCTGTTGAAACGGCTCGAGGCCGTTGACGGTCTTGATCAAGGTCGACTTGCCCGAACCGGACGGCCCGCAAATGACCATCACGTCGCCTTTGGAGACGCTGGTGGTGCATTCGGCCAATACCTGGAACTGGCCATACCATTTGCTCAGATTATTTATCGCTATCATATTTTTGGCAAAGTTAGAGTGCCCGCGACAGGTGTGTGGACCTGCGTCCACGCGAACTTGACAGTACCCTTGACCACAAGGATACTGCGGAACTTGCTCAATGTTTCATCAGCTTACAAAGCTGCATTGGCTGGATCATACCTCCACATTGCGGGGAAATGACATTATTTTGTACGAGATTGTGCTTTGGCGGACTAATCCCGCCACAGCCAGCGTCCATAGAGACACTACCATGGAAAACAGAGAACATGCATAAACAAAGTCGTTTGACCACATACATCCTGATCGCACTGGCGCTAGGTATCCTTACGGGCTACATCGTTCATGCCAACATGGAAAACCCCGTCAGTTTCGCCGATTCGATGTCGCTGATTACGACTTTGTTCCTGCGCCTGATTAAAATGATCATCGCCCCGCTGGTGTTTTCGACCCTGGTCGTCGGCATCGCGCGCATGGGCGACGCCAGCGAAGTGGGCCGCATCGGCATCAAGACCATGGGCTGGTTCTTCATCGCCTCGGTCATGTCGCTGAGCCTGGGCCTGGTGCTGGTCAACCTTTTCCGCCCGGGCGACGCGCTGCTGGGCCATATGGCCGCCACCGCCGCCTCCAAGGTCGAACTGGCCACGTCCAGCCTGACGTTGAAGGATTTCGTCACCCACCTGGTGCCGTCCTCCATCATCGACGGCATGGCCAAGAACGAGATCTTGCAGATCGTTATCTTCTCGCTGTTCTTCGGTTCTGCCGCCGCTGCCGTCGGCAAGAAGGCCGACATCATGGTCGACGCGCTCGATGGCGTCGCCCACGTGATGCTCAAGGTCACCGGCTACGTGATGAAATTCGCACCGATCGCCGTGTTCGCCGCCGTCGCCGGCGTCATCGCCAAGAGCGGCCTGGGCGTGCTGTCGACCTACGGCGTATTCATGGCCGAGTTCTACTTCGGCATCATCCTGCTGTGGGGCTTGCTGATCTTCGCCGGCTTCCTGTTCCTCAAGGGCCGCGTGTTCGGCCTGATGAAGGAATTGCGCGGCCCTGCGCTGCTGGCCTTCTCGACCGCCTCGAGCGAAGCGGCCTATCCGAAGACCTTGGAAGGCCTGGAGCGCTTCGGTGTGCGCAACCGGATCGCCTCGTTCGTGCTGCCGATCGGCTACTCGTTCAACCTGGACGGCTCGATGATGTACTGCACCTTCGCCACCGTGTTCATCGCCCAGGCGTACGGCATCGAAATGTCGCTGGGCCAGCAGATGACGATGATGATGGTGCTGATGCTCACCTCCAAGGGCATGGCCGGCGTGCCGCGCGCCTCGCTGGTGGTGATCGCCGCCACGCTGAGCCAGTTCAACATCCCCGAAGCGGGCATGCTGCTGCTGCTGGGCATCGACCACTTCCTCGACATGGCGCGTTCCGCGACCAACGTCATCGGCAACGGCGTCGCCACGGCGGTCGTCGCCAAGTGGGAGGGCGAGCTGCTCGATCCGGGTCAGGAAGATGAGATGGTAAAAGACGCCGCGTAAAAGAGCACGCGCAAAAGCGAAGGCCACCGCGAGGTGGCCTTTTTTTTGGTCCTCCAACCCGCACGGCTATGCAGGGTCGTACCCCTTGGGGTACGACCCTTAAGTCGCGACGCACGCGTATCGCTCAAGGCGCGCGGGTGAAGGGTCTTACTGGTTGGCGTAGATTTTTACCAGCTCGTGCAGGAAGGTGCGGCCTTCCATCAGCGATTGCACGCCGATGTATTCGTTCAGGCCGTGGATGTTGCCCAGGTCCGGCGTGAGGAAGATGCCGCTGATGCCGTACGTCGGAATGCCGGCGGCGTTGAGGAATTGGCCGTCCGTGGCGCCGGACTGCAAGATCGGCATCACCGGCACGCCCGGCCACATCTTGGCCGTCATGCGCTCGACCGGCTCAAGGATCGCCTTCGTCAATGCAGGCGGGGCGGAGTTCTCGCCACGGATTTCCAGCGTTTCCACCTTCACCGCCGGGTCGCCGATCGCTTTGACCAGGGTTTGGCGCACTTCCTCCTGCGTCACGCCCGGGAAGATGCGGCAGTTGATGTTGGCGCGGGCGCGCTGCGGCAGCGCGTTGGTGGCGTGGCCGGCGTCGAGCAGGGTCGCGACGCAGGTCGTGTGCAGCATCGCGCCCCAGCTGGAGTCGGTCGACGACAGCAGCGCGACCGCCTTGGCGTCGCCCGGGTTCTTGACCACCGCCAGCATGGCGTCGGCAACGTCCTTGCGGCCGGCCGCCGCCTGGATCTTCGACATGCCGTTCAGGTAACCACGGCTGCCGTCGGCCAGCTGGATCGGGAACTCGTAGCCTTCGACCTTTTTCAGCGCGGACGCCAGCCGGTAGATGGCGTTGTCCTTTTGCGGACGCGAACTGTGGCCGCCACGATTGGTCACTTCCAGCCGGTAGTTCTGCGCGACCTTCTCGCCCGCCTGCACCGTCATCGACACGCGCTTGCCCGCGGCATTGAGCTCGCCGCCCGCGCCTTCGTTGAGCGCGTAGCCGGCGTCGATCAGATCGCGCTTGTTCTTGGTCAGCCACTCGGCGCCGTTGAAGGCGCCGGCGGTCTCCTCGCCGCAGGTCAGCGCCATCTTCAACGTATGGCGCGGCTTGAAGCCTTCCTTCTTGAAGCGGATCAGCGAGTCGGCCCAGATGGCCGCTTGCGCCTTGTCGTCCAGCGCACCGCGCGCGTAGAACTTGCCGTCTTCCTCGATCAACGTGAACGGGTCGCGCACCCAGTCTTCGCGCTTGGCCTCGACCACGTCGATGTGCGCCAGCAGCAGGATGGCCTTGGCCTTCGGGTCGCTGCCCGGCAGGATGGCGACCAGGCCGCCCTCCTTCGGAAACTGCGGATCGGCGAAGGGATGCAGGTCCGAGTCAGGGAAGCCGGCCGCTTTCAGTCGCGTGGCGATGCGCTCGGCCGCCAGGGTGCAGCTGCCCGCCGATAAAGTGGTGTTGGTTTCGACCAGCTCTTTGTAGAGGGCGCGGAATTGCTGTTCAGTGGGGTCGGCGTAGGCATTTTGCACGCACGCCACCAGCGCGGTGACAGCACCCAGGACAAAGCGAGACTTCATGGTCGATTCCTTATCAGCGGTTTAAAAGTGGGGACAACTTACTCTGTGCGCGCCTCGTCCTCGGGCGACGCGGTCAATTCCTCGTCAGCCTTGGCCTGCTGGCGCTGCCACATCTGGGCGTACAGGCCGTCGGCCGCGAGCAGCGATTGGTGCGTGCCGCGTTCGACGATGCGGCCGTGGTCGAGCACCAGTATCTGCTGCGCGTCGGCCACCGTCGACAGCCGGTGCGCGATGACCATCGTGGTGCGGCTCTTGGCGATTTCCTTGAGCTGCGCCTGGATCGCTTGCTCGGCCTTCGAGTCCAGCGCGGACGTGGCTTCGTCGAAGATCAGGATGGCGGGATTTTTCAACAGCGTGCGGGCGATCGCCACGCGCTGCTTTTCGCCGCCCGACAGCTTCAGGCCACGCTCGCCGACCATCGTGCCGTATCCGTCCGGCAGGCTCTCGATGAAGTCGTGGATCGATGCCGCGCGCGCCGCCGCGACGATCTGCTCCTTGCTGGCGCCCGGCTTGCCGTAGGCGATGTTGTATTCGATGGTGTCGTTAAACAGCACCGTATCCTGCGGCACGATGCCGATCGCGTGGCGCACCGAGTCCTGCGTTAGCGAGCGCAGGTCCTGGCCGTCGATGGTGATGCCGCCGGCATTGACTTCATAGAAGCGGAACAGCAATCGCGACAAGGTCGACTTGCCCGAGCCGCTGTGGCCCACCACCGCCGTCGTGGTGCCCGGGGCGATGGTGAAGTCGACGTCGAACAGGATCTGGCGCTTGGATTCGTAGCTGAAGTCGACGTGGTTGAAGCGCACCTGCGCGCCGTGCGTGACCAGCGGCTGCGCGTCCTTGGCGTCGGCGATCTCGCGGTTCTGGTCCAGCAGCGAGAACAGCTTTTCCATGTCGGCCAGGCTTTGCTTGATCTCGCGGTAGATCACGCCCAGGAAGTTGAGCGGAATATAAAGCTGGATCATGAACGAGTTGACCAGCACCAGGTCGCCCAGTGTCATCGTGCCGTTGATGACGCCGACCGTGGCGCGCCACAGGATCAACGTGACGGCAATCGCGATGATCATCGACTGCCCGGTGTTCAGCAGCGACAGCGATGTTTGCGATTTGACGGCGGCCGATTCGTAGCGCTGCAGGCCTTCATCGTAGCGTTTGGCCTCGTAGTCCTCGTTGCCGAAGTATTTGACGGTCTCGTAGTTGATCAACGAGTCGATGGCCTTGGTGTTGGCCTTCGAGTCCAGATCGTTCATCGTGCGGCGGAAGTGCGTGCGCCAGTTGGTGACGACCACGGTGAACGTGATATACAACACCAGCGCGACAAAGGTGATCACCGAGAACCAGATGTCGTAGTGCAGAACCAGATAGCCCAGCACCAGCGTGATCTCCACCAGGGTAGGCAGGATGTTGAACAGCGTGTACGAGATCAGCGAGCCGACCGCGCGCGTGCCGCGTTCGATATCGCGCGTCATGCCGCCGGTCTGGCGGTTCAGGTGGAAGCGCAGCGACAGCGCGTGCAGGTGGCGGAACACTTGCAGCGCGATGGTGCGCACGGCGCGCTGCGTGACGCGCGCGAACAGGAATTCGCGCAGTTCGGTGAACAGCGTGGTCGAGACGCGCAACACGCCGTACGCCACCAGCGCGGCGACCGGCAGCACCAGCAGCGCCTGCGGATGCGACGGCGTGATCGTCAGCGAATCGATCAACTTTTTCATCACCACCGGCACGCCGACGTTGGCCAGCTTGGCGCCCACCAGGCAGCACAGCGCCAGCAGCACGCGCCATTTGTAGACCCACAGGTAGGGAACCAGGGTCTTCAGGGTGGCGGTGTCGCTGCGGGTCGGTGCGGAGGCGGCGGCTGTGCCGACGGGGTCTGGCGGGGAATTCGGGTAACGGCGCATGGCGGATGTCGGCTTTTTATGGTTCAATCCCGGTAATTGTAGCCCCTGAAGAGAATTCACGATGACCACGCCCGAAAATCCAACACCCATCGCCGTCACCACGGTCAACCGCGGCCTGCCGGCCGGCAAAATGCCTGAATTGCGCATGATGCCGTCGCCGTCCGACGCCAATGTCTACGGCGACGTCTTTGGCGGCTGGATCATGTCGCAGGTCGATATCGCCGGCTCGCTGCCGGCCACCCGCCGCGCCAACGGCCGCGTGGCGACCATCGCCGTGAACTCGTTCCTGTTCAAGAATCCGGTGTTCGTGGGCGACCTGCTGTCGTTCTATGCTGATATTGTCAAGGTTGGCAATACGTCCATTACCGTCAACGTCGAGGTGTACGCGGAGCGCAACCGGCTGCAGGCCGATACCGTCAAGGTGACCGAGGCGGTGCTGACCTATGTGGCGACCGACTCGGACCGCAAGCCGCGCAAGGTGCCGCCGATCGAAACGCTGATGCACCCGTAATCGCTCGGATGGACGCGCAACGCCGCCTCCTGTTAGCAGCACTGGCCGCGTCGGTGAGCGGAGGCGTTCAACCCGCACAGCCAAGTCGAGGGGTCGTACCCCGTACGGGGTACGACCCCGGCTCCGGCTTGGGGTTGGGTGGCGCCTATCCCTTCACCCTCGGCGTCGCCTCCGGTTCTCCCCTGCCCAACGCGGTCGTCATCTGGACCCGTATCCTGCACGATCCGCTCAACGCGGCGGCGATGCCGTCGGTGGCCTTCGCCGTGCGCTGGGAGGTGGCCGAGGATGAGCGCTTCAGCCGCATCGTCGCCAAGGGCACTGCCAGCGCCGCGCCGCAGCTGGCGCACAGCGTCCATGTCGATGTCACGGGCTTGTCGCCGGCGCGCTGGTACTGGTACCGCTTCATGCTGGGCGACGCCGTCAGTCCGGTGGGCCGCACCCGCACCGCGCCCGCCGCCGATGCGATGCCGGACCAGCTCAAGCTGGCCGTGGCCTCGTGCCAGCACTGGGAGTTCGGCACCTATGCCGCGCACCGCCACATCGCCGCCGCTTCGCCCGATCTGGTGGCCTTCCTGGGCGATTACATCTACGAGTGGGGCCCGTACCAGCTGCGGCACCCGCACAAGGCCGTACGGTCCTCCGAGTGCTTCACGCTAGCCGATTACCGCAACCGCTACGCCCAGTACAAAAGCGACCGCGATTTGCAGGCCGCGCACCACGCCGCGCCGTGGATCGTCACCTGGGACGACCACGAAGTCGCCAACGACTACGCCGATGACCGCGACGAGCGTTTGAATCCGAAGTTCTCGGAGCGGCGCGCGGCGGCGTACCAGGCCTTCTACGAACATATGCCGGTGCGGCTGGTGCTGCCCAAGCCGGGCGACTTCGCCAACATGCGCATCTACCAGCGCTACGACTGGGGAAGGCTGGCGCGCTTCCATGTGCTGGACGACCGGCAGTACCGCGCGTGGCAGGCCTGCCCGCCGGCGGGACGCGGCGGCTCGTCGTCGGTGGTGCGGCGCCAGTGCTCGGCGCTGGGCGACACCGGGCGCACGATGCTGGGCGAGGTGCAGCAGCGGTGGCTGGACGATGGCCTGAAATCCTCGCGGGCGCGCTGGAACATCCTGGCGCAGCAAACGCTGATGGCGCACAACAGCCAGGTGCCGTTCAAGAGCGAGGGCGACGCGCGCATCTGGACCGATGGCTGGGATGGTTATCCGATGGCGCGCCGGCGTCTGCTCGACGGGCTGGCCATCAGCAAGGCGAGCAATCCGTTGATTTTGTCCGGCGACGTGCACAGCTTCTTCGCCGCCGAGATCAACCGCGATCCGGCGCGTCCCCGGTCGGGCGCGAACGCGGTGCTGGCAACGGAATTTTGCGGCACGTCGATCACGTCGTCGTCGCGCCCGCAGTCGCGCACGGAGCAGTATGTGGCGATGAACCCGAGCATCAAGTACGGACGCAGCGACCAGCGCGGCTTCATGCTGCTCCACATCACGCCGGCGGCGACCACCGCGCATTTCGTCGGATTGAACGATGTGCACGACGCGGCCAGCGGCATCGCGACCGCCGCTAGTTTCGTCGTGCAAAACGGCCGGCCACGATTAAATCGCGACGACTGACGCGGACGGAGAGCTGCACCAACCCGTATGATTTTAGCGATACGCGAACATTACCGCTTAGGGGTCGTACCCGGTAGGGTACGACCCCGCATGGCCGTGCGGGTTTGCCGGCCGTAGAAAATTACGCGGCCGTCTTCGGCTTCTCGTCGCGCAGCTGGCGCCGCAGGATCTTGCCGACGTTGGTCTTCGGCAGCTCGTCGCGGAATTCGATGAACTTCGGCTTCTTGTACGCCGTCAACTCGTGCTTGCAATAATCCAGCAACTGCTCGGCCGTCAGGTTCGGATCCTTGCGCACCACGAACAGCTTGACCGCCTCGCCCGAGTTCTGGTCCGGCACGCCGATGCACGCCACCTCCAGCACGCCCGGATGTGCCGCCACCACGCCTTCGACCTCGTTCGGATACACGTTGAAGCCGGACACGATGATCATGTCCTTCTTGCGGTCGACAATCCGCGTATAACCGCGCTCGTCCATGATGCCGATATCGCCGGTTTTGAAGAAGCCGTCGGCCGTCATCGTCTTGGCGGTCTCGTCCGCGCGGTTCCAGTAGCCGGCCATCACCTGCGGACCGCGAATCGCGATCTCGCCGGTCTGGCCCAGCGGCACAGGATTGCCGTCGTCGTCCAGTATCTGCACCTCGGTCGACGGAATCGGCAGGCCGATGGTGCCGGTGAACTCCTTGATGTCGACGCGGTTGGCGGTGGCCACCGGCGACGTCTCCGACAAACCATAGCCTTCGATGATCGGCGTACCGGTCACTTTCAGCCACTTGTCGGCCACTGCCTTTTGCACGGCCATGCCACCGCCGTTGCACACCGAGTAGCTGGAGAAGTCGAGCTTGGAAAACTCCGGATTGTTCAGCAGCGCGTTGTACAAGGTGTTCACTGCCGGGAACACCGCCACGCGGTACTTGGACAGTTCCTTGATGAAGCCGGGGATGTCGCGCGGATTCGGCACCAGCAGGGTCAGCCCGCCCATGCGCATGCCCATCAGCGCGCTGATGGTCAGCGAGTAAATGTGATACAGCGGCAGCGCGGCGACGAACACGATCTGCTCTTTGTGCTCTTTGAACTGCAGCCAGGCCTCGTTCTGCAGCACGTTGGCGATGATGTTACGGTGCAGCAGCATCGCGCCCTTGGAGACACCGGTGGTGCCGCCCGTGTACTGCAGGAAGGCGATATCGTCATGCCCCTGCTTGGACGGCTGCAGGGTCATGTTGGCCGCCTCGGACAGCATCTTCTTGTACGAAATCGAGCCGGGCAGCGAGAACGCCGGCACCAGCTTCTTGACCTTGCGCACCACCAGGTTGACGATCGCGCCCTTGAGGGTGCCGAGCATGTCGCCCATGGTGGCGACGATCACGTGCTTGACCTTGGTATGCGAGATCACCTGCTCCAGCGTGGTGGCGAAATTCTCCAGGACGATGATCGCTTCCGAGCCCGAATCCACCAGTTGGTGCTGCAACTCGCGAGGCGTGTACAGCGGGTTGACGTTGACCACCATGTAGCCGGCCCGAATCACGGCGGCCATCGCCACCGGATATTGCAGCACGTTCGGCATCATGATCGCCACGCGCGCGCCCGGTTGCAGGCCCTTGCTTTGCAGCCAGGCGCCCATGCGCAGCGACAGCTTGTCCAACTCGCCGTAGGTGAGGAATTTATCCATGCACACGTAGGCGTTGCGGTCGGCGTACTTGCGGAACGATTCCTCCAGCAGATGCGTGACCGACCGGTATTGCGTCGGGTCTATCTCCGTCGGCATGTTTTCGGGATAGGACTTGAGCCAGATTTTTTCCATCTTTATGCAGCCTTTTTCTTCTCGTTGGTGTGTTCGTCCCGCAGCACGCGCCGCAGGATCTTACCGACATTGGTTTTTGGCAGCTCCTCGCGGAACTCTATGTATTTCGGTTTTTTGTAGCCGGTCAATTGCTCTTTGCAGAAGGCCATCAGCTGGTCGGCGGTCAGGCTTGGGTCCTTGCGCACCACGAACACCTTGACCGCCTCGCCCGAGTGCTCGTCCGGCACGCCGATGCACGCGCATTCCAGCACGCCCGGATGGGACGAGATCACGCCTTCCAGTTCGTTCGGGTATACGTTGAAGCCGGAGACCAGGATCATATCCTTCTTGCGGTCGACGATCTTGGTGTAGCCGTTCTCGTCCATCACGCCGATGTCGCCCGATTTGAAGAAGCCGTCGGCGGTCATCACCTTGGCCGTCTCGTCCGGACGGTTCCAGTAGCCGGCCATCACCTGCGGGCCGCGAATGGCGATCTCGCCGGGCTGCCCCAGCGGCACCTCGTTGCCGTCGTCATCAAGGATGGCGATGTCGGTCGACGGCATCGGCAGGCCGATGGTGCCGGTGAAGTCGGCGATGTCGGTGCGGTTGCAGGTGGCCACCGGCGAAGTCTCGGACAGGCCGTAGCCCTCGACGATGGGAACGCCCGTCAGCTTGCGCCAGCGGTCGTTGACCGATTGCTGCACCGCCATGCCGCCGCCGTTGCACACCTTCAGCGCCGAGAAATCCAGGTGCATGAAATCGGGGTGGTTCAGCAGCGCGTTGTACAGCGTGTTGACCGCCGGCAGCATGTGGAAGCGGTACTTCGCCAGCTCCTTGATGAAGCCGCCGATGTCGCGCGGGTTCGGGATCAGGATGTTGAGCGCGCCCACGCGCATGCCCCACATCGCGCAGGCCGTCAGCGCGAAGATGTGGTACAGCGGCAGCGCCGCCACGATGACGGTCTGTTCGGACAGGCCGCCCATCGCCGGGTGTCCCCACGCTTCCGTTTGCAGCAGGTTGGCGATCACGTTCTTGTGCGTCAGCACGGCGCCCTTGGCCACGCCGGTGGTGCCGCCCGTGTATTGCAGGAAGGCCGGATCGTCCTGGTCGACCTCGACCGGCGTCAGCTTCATGCCGCCGCCTTGCGACAGCGCATCCTTGAAGCGCACGGCGTTCGGCAGCGAAAACGGCGGCACCAGCCGCTTGACGTTGCGCACGACGAAGTTGACCAGCACGCCTTTCGGCCCCAGCATCTCGCCGATGCTGCCGACCAGGATGTGCCGCACCTGGGTCCGGCTCAGCACCTGCTCCAGCGTGTTGGCGAAGTTCTCGAGAATGATGATGGCCTCGCAGCCGGAGTCGTTGAGCTGGTGTTCGAGTTCGCGCGGCGTGTACAGCGGATTGATGTTGACCACCGTGTAGCCGGCGCGCAGGATGGCGGCGATGGCGATCGGATATTGCAGCACGTTGGGCATCATGATGCCGACGCGCGCGCCCTTCTTCATGGCGCGGCTTTGCAGCCAGGCGCCGATGCGTTTGGAATGGACGTCGACCTCGGCGTAGGTCAGGAACTTGTCCATGCAGACGTAAGCGTTGCGGTCCGCGAACTTATGAAAAGACTCCTCCAGCAACTGCACCAGCGAACGGTACTGCGCCGTGTCGACCTCCGTCGGCATGCCCGGCGGATAGGACTTCAACCAGATTTTCTCCATCCTGTGCCTCTCGTCTCATTATCATTATAGTCGCGGCGCACAGTGCCGCTCCGAGCAGGTGGGGATCGTCTGCGCGATCAAGTATGAGCCTGCTTAAGATGCGATGCTATCGGGCAGTCAGCCCGGACGCAAGCGCAATTAAGCATAATTAGAACATCGCTTCTAACGGCTATTTATGCTGCATAGCAGCATCAGCGGACGCCTTCAGCGATGGCAGCTTGTTGCTGCGGGCTGGCAACCCGCTCGGCGTCCAGCGTTGCGAGGCGGGTGAGATGGTCGAGCTGCTGTTGACGTTGAGCGAAATCAAGCAAAGCCAATTTTTGCGCTGCACCATAAAATCGCACGAACGTTCTTTCTTGTTTCATCAGCTCGCGGAAGGCGGGCAGATAATCGTGGTAAGTTCCCACAGCGCTCAGGTGCGCGTTGGTCAGCGGCTCGGCGAACCAGCGGTCATAGCCGGCATAGCCGCCCCAGCTTTCCTTGAGCTTCTGGTAGTCCGATTTCAGGTGGGCGAAGATGCGGGTCTTCTCGGCGCGACGGTGGCGGGTGCTGGTCTTGCTGGCGTAATTATCGGCCAGCATCTGCCGGTGCTTGACCAGCAGCGCCAGGAAATCCTGGCGGCGCGCGTTGTTGCGCACGTAGCTCTCGCGCATCTCGGGCGTGCCGTACAGTTCCATCCAGCGCTGCACACCGGCCTCCTCGACGGCGGTGGCGAAGCTCTCGTTGAACTGGGTATCGCCCTGCACATACACGACCTGGTGCGACAGCTCATGGAACACCATGCGCGCCAGTTCGGCATCGGAATAATTGATGAAGGTCGATAGCAGCGGATCGCTGAACCAGCCCAGGGTGGAGTACGCCGGCACGCCGCCGACCTGGACGTCGTTGCCCTCCTCGCGCAGCTCGTCGGCGTAGGCGGTGGCGTCGGCCTTGCTGTAGTAGCCGCGATAGCTGACGCAGCCGGCGATCGGGAAGCACCACTGGATCGGCCGCAGCGACAGCTCCGGCGTGGCCACCACGTTCCACAGCACAAACGGACGCGACAGCGCGGCGTAATTCTTGTAGCTGGCGTTGTTGGGAAGGCCCAGTTCCTTCACCGCGAAGCGGCGTATCAGCAGGGCTTTTTCAAGGCGGGCCTTGAGGCGGGGATCGGTGTTGGGATCACCCAGCCAATCGTCGATCGGACGGGCGTCCGACCACAGCGCGTACTGGCCTTGCGCGGCCTGTACGTAGTACCGCAACTGGGCGCAACCGGCCAGCAGAAGTACGGAGCATGCCGTCGCGAGCCAGTACTTGGCCCGCACGACACGGCGGAAAAAATTGCGCATATGCTACCTTCAAGCAACGACTCTTTCAATCTCTACGAGTGTATCGTAAAAAGTCGGTGCGCGGCCCATGTCGGTGAGGCGTTGGCTGGTGACCTCATTGGCGTTCTTACCATCCTTTGCTAGCTTCTTCCACCACACTGACAAACCGACAACCAGGCCCGGACGGGCCTTGTCCGTCACGCGCGCTTTGGCGATAAAACTGCCTCTGTCATTGTGGATGCGCACCATATCGGCGTCGAAAATGCCGCGTTTTGCCGCATCGTCGGGGTGGATGTCGAGGTGCGGTTCGCCCTCCGCGGAGCGCAAACTCTTGACGTTTACAAATGTCGAATTCAAAAAGTTTCGCGCCGGCGGAGAGATCATCGCCAGCGGATATTTTTTCGCAAGTTGAGGGTTGCTAGCAACAGATTCGTACGGAGGTAGATAAGTCGGCAACGGATCGAGTCCGTCGGCCTCCATCGCGGCGGAATAGAACTCGCACTTGCCGGACGGCGTCGTAAAGCCGCCCTGTGCGAACGGGGCCTCCGGCATGTTGAGCTTTTGCCAGCCCTTCAGTTTCAACGACTCCCAGTCGAAGTGCACGGCGCGCACGTCCTTGGTGTTGAAGGCGATCGATGCCAGCTCGTCGTCGCTGTCGCGGAAGCAGGGATCGTCGAAGCCCATGGCAGCCGCCAGCAGACGGAAGATCTCGGTGTTGGGCTTGGACTCGCCCAGCGGCGCGATCGCGGCGTTGTTGGCCATCATGTACAGGTGGCCGAACGAGGTGTGCGTGTCCACATGTTCGAGCTGCGTGGTGGCGGGCAGCACGATGTCTGCGTAGTCGACGGTGTCGGTCTGGAAGTGCTCGAGCACGACCGTGAACAGGTCCTCGCGCGCGAAGCCCGCCGCCACCTTCGACGAATCCGGCGCGATCGCCACCGGGTTGGAGTTGTAGACGATGACGGCCTCCACGGCAGGCCCGAACTCCGGCGAAGCCGGGCGCAGCAGGTCGTCGCCGATGGTGGTCATGTTGATGGTGCGCGGCATGGACTTGAGCAGGTCGGGCCGCTGCAGCGCCACCTTGTTGGACGGGAAAGAGCCGCTCGACGACAGCTGGATGCCGCCGGCCGCGTGGCGCCAGGCGCCCACCAGCGCCGGCAGGCAGGCGATGTTACGCACGGCGGTGCCGCCACCTCGCACGCGCTGCACGCCGTAGTTGACGCGGATCGCCACCGGCTCGCCGGCCTTGGCCGCGCCGCCGTACAGGCGCGCCAGGTCGACCACCTCGGCGGCGGTGATGCCGCAGGTCTCGGCGACGCGTTCCGGCGTCCATTCAGCCACGCGCGCTTTGAGCTGCTCGAAGCCGAGCGTATGCTGCGCGATGTAGTCATGATCGAGCAAGTCCTCGGCGATCAGCACGTGCATCAGGCCCAGCGCCAGCGCGGCGTCGGTGCCCGGCAGCGGCGCGATGTGCTGGTGGCATTTCTCGGCCGTCAGCGAGCGGTACGGGTCGATGGCGATCAGCTTGGCGCCGTTGCGCTTGGCCTCCTGCGCGCGCGTCCAGAAGTGCAGGTTGGAGGCGATCGGATTGCCGCCCCAGATGATGATCAGCTTGGCGTTCTGGAACTGCTCCATGTCGGTGCCGACCGACGCGCCTATCGTGTACTTGTAGCCGGTCGCGCCGGCGGTCGCGCAGACGGTGCGGTCCAGCAGCGAGGCGCCGACCTTGTTGAAGAAGCGCGAGGACATCGACTCGCCCTGCAGCAGGCCCATGGTGCCGCAGTAGCTGTACGGCAGGATCGCTTCCGGCGCGCGCGCGGCGATCGGCTTCAGCCTGGCGGCGATGGTCGCCAGCGCCTCGTCCCAGCTGATGCGCTCGAACTTGCCCTCGCCCTTCTTGCCGATCCGGCGCAGCGGGTGCAGCAAGCGCTCGGCGTGGTAGGTGCGTTCGGTGTAGCGCGCCACCTTGGTGCACAGCACGCCGGCGGTGGTCGGGTGATCGGGATCGCCTTTGACGGCGGTGGCGACGCCGTCCTCGACCGTCACCAGCAGGGCGCAGGTGTCGGGACAGTCGTGCGGGCAGACCGCGCGAACTTGTGTGGTTATCATTGTCAAAAGTCCAAAAAGCGTACACTGAAAGCAGTATCGTAAACCATTACGGGCCGGTGGATACCAAGCTTGGGGCCGCTCTGGATAAAGTCGTACGACAAGGGCTACAATGGCTATTCTCGCCCGCCCACAAGGTGAACGACCCATTTTGGAGAAGCAAATGAAACTAGTTGATCCCATCATTGCCTTTCAGTCCGAATTGCAGCACATCCGGCGCGACCTGCACGCCCATCCGGAGCTCTGCTACGAAGAGCAGCGCACTTCCGACGTGGTGGCGGCCAAGCTGACGGAATGGGGCATCCCCGTGATTCGCGGCCTCGGCCTCACCGGCGTGGTCGGGATCATCAAGAACGGCAGCTCGAACCGCGCGATCGGCTTGCGCGCCGACATGGACGCGCTGCCGATGCAGGAGGTGAACACCTTCCCTCACGCGTCGCGCCATCCGGGCAAGATGCACGCCTGCGGCCACGACGGCCACACCGCCATGCTGCTGGGCGCCGCCAAGCACCTGGCCGAGAACCGCAACTTCGACGGCACCGTGTACCTGGTGTTCCAGCCGGCCGAGGAAGGCGGCGCCGGGGCCAAGCGCATGATCGAGGATGGTCTGTTCGAGCAATGTCCGATGGACGCTATTTACGGCATGCACAACTGGCCGGGTATTCCGTCCGGCCACATGAGCGTGGTCGAGGGGCCGATGATGGCCTCCAGTAACGAGTTTTACCTGACGATCAAGGGCAAGGGCGCGCACGCGGCCCAGCCGCACAAGGGCATCGATCCGGTGATGGTGGCGGTGCAGATCGCGCAGAGCTGGCAGACCATTATCTCCAGGCAGAAAAGTCCGCTCGATACGGCGGTGCTGTCGATCACGCAGATCCACGCGGGCAGCGCCACCAATGTGATTCCGGACGAGGCCAAGATGGTGGGCACCGTGCGCACCTTCACCACGCCGGTGCTGGACATGATCGAGACGCGCATGGGCGAGATCGCGCAGCACACGGCGGCGGCGTTCGGGGCGGAGGTGGAGTACAAGTTCCGACGAAATTATCCGCCGCTGGTGAATCATGCGGCCGAGACGCGCTTCGCCGTCGAGGTAATGAAGGAGGTGGTTGGCGCGGATAGGGTCGATGACAATGTCGAGCCGACCATGGGGGCTGAGGATTTCGCGTTCTTCCTGCAGGCTAAGCCGGGGTGCTATATCTTTATCGGCAATGGCGAGGGGGATCACCGCGATGGCGGCCACGGACTGGGTCCGTGCGTGCTGCACAATGGCAGTTATGATTTCAACGACAACCTGTTGCCAGTGGGTGCCAGCTTCTGGGTACGGCTCGCTGAGAAGAGCTTACCGAGGTAACACGTAGGGCGGATTAGCGAAGCGTAATCGGCCAATGCATGTTCCGTCGGCGGCCCGGAAATGGCCGATTACGGCGTTCCGCCTAATCCGCCCTACGTGTCTCCGTGGCATCATTAACTTCTACACCTTATCTGGCCCTGTACCCACCCGCTGCCCAGGATTGAGCTGCTCCAGCCCCACCAGCGCGGCCGAATGATCCGCCTGCGGCAGCGTTTCCGCCAACACCCTATAGCGCTCCGTCACCAGCTCCGTTACCGGCAACCTCACCCCCGCCGCTTCCGCCGCCGCCAGGATATTGCGCTGGTCCTTCAGCTGCGTCGTGACCTTGCCGCCGGCAACGAAATTCCGCTCCAGCATACGCTGGCCATGCACGTCCAATATCTTGCTCTCGGCAAAGCCGCCACGGATCGCCGCGCGCATCGCCGCCGGGTCGGCGCCGGCAGCTTGCGCCAGCAGCATCGCCTCCGCGACGATATTGATGGTCGCGCCCACGATCAACTGATTGCACAGCTTGGCCACCTGGCCGCTGCCGGCAGGTCCGACCAAGGTCGGCCGTCCCATCGCCACCAACACCGGCTCCACCTCGGCGAAGTCCGCAGGATCGCCTCCCGCCATGATCGCCAGGGTGCCCGCCGCCGCGCCGCCCACGCCACCCGAGACCGGCGCGTCGATAAAGCGCCGGCCCTGCGCTTGCAACAGCGCGTGAAACGCCTGCGCCTCCGCCTGCTGCGTCGAACTCATGTCCACCCACAAGGCGCTCTGCCCCATGGCCGGCAAGGCGTCATGCATCACTTGCGCCACGATCGGCCCCGCCTCCAGCATCGAGATGACGATGGCCGCGTCGCGTACGGCCTCGTCCAGCCGCGCGGCCGGCAGAGCGCCAGCCGGCGCCAGCGCTTGCGCCTTGGCGAAGGTACGATTCCAGACCGTAACGGAATGGCCGGCCGCCAGCAGGCGGCGTACCATCGGGTCTCCCATCAAGCCAATACCGAGAAATGCGATTCGCATGGACAATTCTGCTCCTGGACTAATCAAAACAACGGTGCGCCGGAAGAAATTTGGGAACACCGGTACAATCTTGGCAGCCGTATAAAGATATATACAGCGCAAATAGAGTCGGTACAAACACAAGGATACTATGTTCGCGAAAACAATGATGGCGGCGGTTGCCGCCCTGATGGTGAGCCAGGCCGCAATGGCCCAACAACTGATCGACTCGGTGTCGGTGGACTACGGCACGGCGTCAAAGCAGCGTATGGTGCGCCTGAGCGCCGCCAATGACTGGGATAAAAAATGGTTCCAGTCGAACGGCACGCACCTGAGCGGCTACTGGGAAGGCAGCGTCGGTTACTGGCGCCAGAACCAATACCGCAACGTGCCGGGCTGGGAAAAAGGCCTGTGGGACGTGGGCTTCACCCCGGTGTTCCGCTTCCAGAACGACAACAAGAAGGGCATTTACTACGAAGCCGGCGTCGGTGTTCACCTCTTGTCCAGCCTGTACAGGAACGACGGCAAGGAATTGTCGACAGCGTTCCAATTCGGCGACCACATCGGCATCGGCTATGTGATGCAGAACAATTGGGAAGTCGCCCTCAAGTTGCAGCACTTCTCCAATGGCAGCATCAAGAGCCCTAACGGCGGCGCGAACTTCCTTGAAGTCAAAGCGGCGTACCACTTTTAATTAAGTACCTGACCAGATAAGCGCTTCTTCGGAAGCGCTTTTTTACAGCCAGTTCCAGACCTTAAACGCAAAAAAGCCCACCAGGATCACCTGGTGGGCTTCTTCTTATAACTAGCCTGACGATAACCTACTTTCACACTGGTTGCAGCACTATCATCGGCGCAGAGTTGTTTCACGGTCCTGTTCGGGATGGGAAGGGGTGGGACCAACTTGCTATGGTCATCAGGCATTGACTTGTACGAGCCGCGTTCATATGAACGTTGCTCAGAATCTGGAGAAGTAAGTAAATGGGGTAATGAAGTTGTGTATCAACGAACGTTTCAACGTACTTCTTATTCAACCATAACCTGCTAAGGTTATAGGGACAAGCCGTACGGGCAATTAGTATCAGTTAGCTTAATGCATTACTGCACTTCCACACCTGACCTATCAACGTCCTGGTCTCGAACGACCCTTCAAAGAGCTCAAGGCTCTGGGAAATCTCATCTTAAGGCAAGTTTCCCGCTTAGATGCTTTCAGCGGTTATCTCTTCCAGACTTAGCTACCCGGCAATGCCACTGGCGTGACAACCGGTACACCAGAGGTCTGTCCACTCCGGTCCTCTCGTACTAGGAGCAGCCCCCTTCAAATTTCCAACGCCCACGGCAGATAGGGACCAAACTGTCTCACGACGTTTTAAACCCAGCTCACGTACCACTTTAAATGGCGAACAGCCATACCCTTGGGACCGGCTACAGCCCCAGGATGTGATGAGCCGACATCGAGGTGCCAAACTCCCCCGTCGATATGAACTCTTGGGAGGAATCAGCCTGTTATCCCCAGAGTACCTTTTATCCGTTGAGCGATGGCCCTTCCATACAGAACCACCGGATCACTATGTCCTACTTTCGTACCTGCTCGACTTGTCAGTCTCGCAGTTAAGCACGCTTATGCCATTGCACTATTAGCACGATGTCCGACCGTACCTAGCGTACCTTCGAACTCCTCCGTTACACTTTAGGAGGAGACCGCCCCAGTCAAACTGCCTACCATGCACTGTCCCCGACCCGGATAACGGGCCAAGGTTAGAACCTCAAATGAACCAGGGTGGTATTTCAAGGTTGGCTCCACGAGAACTGGCGTCCCCGCTTCAAAGCCTCCCACCTATCCTACACAGATTGATTCAAAGTCCAATGCAAAGCTACAGTAAAGGTTCATGGGGTCTTTCCGTCTAGCCGCGGGTAGATTGCATCATCACAAACACTTCAACTTCGCTGAGTCTCGGGAGGAGACAGTGTGGCCATCGTTACGCCATTCGTGCAGGTCGGAACTTACCCGACAAGGAATTTCGCTACCTTAGGACCGTTATAGTTACGGCCGCCGTTTACTGGGACTTCAATCAAGAGCTTGCACCCCATCATTTAATCTTCCAGCACCGGGCAGGCGTCACACCCTATACGTCCACTTTCGTGTTTGCAGAGTGCTGTGTTTTTATTAAACAGTCGCAGCCACCAGTTTATTGCAACCCGTTCACCCTACTGAAGTAAATCAGCCAAGCTACAAGGGCGTACCTTTTCCCGAAGTTACGGTACCAATTTGCCGAGTTCCTTCTCCCGAGTTCTCTCAAGCGCCTTAGAATACTCATCTCGCCCACCTGTGTCGGTTTGCGGTACGGTCTCGTATGACTGAAGCTTAGAGGCTTTTCTTGGAACCACTTCCGATTGCTTCGAGACCTAAATCTCTCGTCCCACTCCCTTGAATTACGCGCCCGGATTTGCCTAAGCGCCTTCTATGAAGCAGCAACCAACTATTCCAACAGTTGGACAACCTTCCGCGATCCGTCCCCCCATCGCATCATACGACGGTGCAGGAATATTAACCTGCTTCCCATCAGCTACGCATCTCTGCCTCGCCTTAGGGGCCGACTCACCCTGCTCCGATGAACGTTGAACAGGAAACCTTGGGCTTACGGCGTGGGGGCTTTTCACCCCCATTATCGCTACTCATGTCAGCATTCGCACTTCTGATACCTCCAGCATCCTTTACAAGACACCTTCGCAGGCTTACAGAACGCTCTCCTACCATATGCTTACGCATATCCGCAGCTTCGGTGACTGGCTTAGCCCCGTTACATCTTCCGCGCAGGACGACTCGATCAGTGAGCTATTACGCTTTCTTTAAATGATGGCTGCTTCTAAGCCAACATCCTGACTGTTTTAGCCTTCCCACTTCGTTTTCCACTTAGCCAATCTTTGGGACCTTAGCTGGCGGTCTGGGTTGTTTCCCTCTTGACGCCGGACGTTAGCACCCGACGTCTGTCTCCCAAGCTCGCACTCATCGGTATTCGGAGTTTGCAATGGTTTGGTAAGTCGCGATGACCCCCTAGCCATAACAGTGCTCTACCCCCGATGGTGATACTTGAGGCACTACCTAAATAGTTTTCGGAGAGAACCAGCTATTTCCAAGTTTGTTTAGCCTTTCACCCCTACCCACAGCTCATCCCCTAATTTTTCAACATTAGTGGGTTCGGACCTCCAGTGCGTGTTACCGCACCTTCATCCTGGCCATGAGTAGATCACTTGGTTTCGGGTCTACACCCAGCGACTATCGCCCTGTTCGGACTCGATTTCTCTACGGCTTCCCTATATGGTTAACCTTGCCACTGAATGTAAGTCGCTGACCCATTATACAAAAGGTACGCAGTCACGGAACAAGTCCGCTCCTACTGTTTGTATGCACACGGTTTCAGGATCTATTTCACTCCCCTCCCGGGGTTCTTTTCGCCTTTCCCTCACGGTACTGGTTCACTATCGGTCGATTACGAGTATTTAGCCTTGGAGGATGGTCCCCCCATATTCAGACAGGATTTCTCGTGTCCCGCCCTACTTGTCGCACGCTTAGTTCCACACATCGCATTTCACATACGGGGCTATCACCCGCTATGGCTCCTATTTCCAGAGGATTCTGTTATGCGTCATGCTAAAACGTGCAGGCTCTTCCCATTTCGCTCGCCACTACTTTGGGAATCTCGGTTGATTTATTTTCCTGCAGCTACTTAGATGTTTCAGTTCGCCGCGTTCGCTTTGCATACCTATGTATTCAGTATGCAATGACCTAAAAGGCCGGGTTTCCCCATTCGGAAATCTGCGGATCAAAGCTTGTTTGCTAGCTCCCCGCAGCTTATCGCAAGCTACTACGTCCTTCATCGCCTGTAATCGCCAAGGCATCCACCATGTGCACTTATTCACTTGTCCCTATAACGTTAGCCCCTGCGACTAAACAAGGAGCGTTTATAGGAATAAGAAGTACTACGTTGTTGCGTTTGTTGATACATACAATCATTACCCATCGCACCCACCTGTCGGTGTTTGCGATCAATAAAAATTTACTTACTTCTTCCAGATTGTTAAAGAACGTACAGCACTTGATCTCTAAAAGATCAAACATAAACATACGCCGCTTGGCGTTGCTTGCATTTGAACTTTTTGGTGGAGGATGACGGGATCGAACCGACGACCCCCTGCTTGCAAAGCAGGTGCTCTCCCAGCTGAGCTAATCCCCCTGAGATTTACTACTAGGGTAAAACTGGTAGGGCTGGTTGGACTCGAACCAACGACCCCCGCGTTATCAACACGGTGCTCTAACCAGCTGAGCTACAGCCCCAAATGCTGTTCTTTATATTTACAGTCGATAAGTGTGAACGCTTGATGAGTGAATCATTACTGATTCGTGCGACTCTAGAAAGGAGGTGATCCAGCCGCACCTTCCGATACGGCTACCTTGTTACGACTTCACCCCAGTCACGAATCCTACCGTGGTAAGCGCCCTCCTTGCGGTTAAGCTACCTACTTCTGGTAAAACCCGCTCCCATGGTGTGACGGGCGGTGTGTACAAGACCCGGGAACGTATTCACCGCGACATGCTGATCCGCGATTACTAGCGATTCCAACTTCATGCAGTCGAGTTGCAGACTACAATCCGGACTACGATACACTTTCTGCGATTAGCTCCCCCTCGCGGGTTGGCGGCGCTCTGTATGTACCATTGTATGACGTGTGAAGCCCTACCCATAAGGGCCATGAGGACTTGACGTCATCCCCACCTTCCTCCGGTTTGTCACCGGCAGTCTCATTAGAGTGCCCTTTCGTAGCAACTAATGACAAGGGTTGCGCTCGTTGCGGGACTTAACCCAACATCTCACGACACGAGCTGACGACAGCCATGCAGCACCTGTGTGATGGTTCTCTTTCGAGCACTCCCAAATCTCTCCGGGATTCCATCCATGTCAAGGGTAGGTAAGGTTTTTCGCGTTGCATCGAATTAATCCACATCATCCACCGCTTGTGCGGGTCCCCGTCAATTCCTTTGAGTTTTAATCTTGCGACCGTACTCCCCAGGCGGTCTACTTCACGCGTTAGCTGCGTTACCAAGTCAATTAAGACCCGACAACTAGTAGACATCGTTTAGGGCGTGGACTACCAGGGTATCTAATCCTGTTTGCTCCCCACGCTTTCGTGCATGAGCGTCAGTTTTGACCCAGGGGGCTGCCTTCGCCATCGGTGTTCCTCCACATATCTACGCATTTCACTGCTACACGTGGAATTCTACCCCCCTCTGCCAAACTCTAGCCTTGCAGTCTCCATTGCCATTCCCAGGTTGAGCCCGGGGATTTCACAACAGACTTACAAAACCGCCTGCGCACGCTTTACGCCCAGTAATTCCGATTAACGCTTGCACCCTACGTATTACCGCGGCTGCTGGCACGTAGTTAGCCGGTGCTTATTCTTCAGGTACCGTCATTAGATCTCTGTATTAGAAAGACCCGTTTCTTCCCTGACAAAAGAGCTTTACAACCCGAAGGCCTTCTTCACTCACGCGGCATTGCTGGATCAGGCTTGCGCCCATTGTCCAAAATTCCCCACTGCTGCCTCCCGTAGGAGTCTGGACCGTGTCTCAGTTCCAGTGTGGCTGGTCGTCCTCTCAGACCAGCTACTGATCGATGCCTTGGTAGGCTTTTACCCTACCAACTAGCTAATCAGATATCGGCCGCTCCAGGAGCATGAGGTCTTGCGATCCCCCACTTTCATCCTTAGATCGTATGCGGTATTAGCGTAACTTTCGCTACGTTATCCCCCACTCCAGGGTACGTTCCGATATATTACTCACCCGTTCGCCACTCGCCGCCAGGTTGCCCCGCGCTGCCGTTCGACTTGCATGTGTAAGGCATGCCGCCAGCGTTCAATCTGAGCCAGGATCAAACTCTTCAGTTTAATCTCTGTTACTTTTGCCGTTTTACCGGCACTCTTATTGCTAAGAGGTCGCTCACTCAAAATACTGACAGGCCACTACTTTCGTAGCGCCTATTTCATTACTTCTTGTGAACATTTGATATTTTAAGTATCGCGGAACTTGGTTACCCTTGTTCCGCGTGCACTTTCATCAAACGTCCACACTTATCGACTGTTAATTTTTAAAGAACTTTGTTTGGTGCTGCTTGCACGCTTGACAAATCGTTTTGTTCGTCAGCGAAGAAGGAAGAGTATGAATCGTTTAGACCGTTTCGTCAACCTTCTTTTTTATCCCGCTTCACTCTGCAACACCTTGTTTTGTGTGCACCGTTTTGCGAGGAGGCGAACTATAGCAAAGGCCCCTTCATCCCTGCAAGGCTTTTTTTTCGGCTGCTACAATCGCGCCTTTTTCGACACAGCGACCTGCAGCAATGACTAAGCAATCCATCAAGCGCGGCGGCTTCAGCTCCAGCTTCGGCGTTCTCGCCGCCACCCTCGGTTCCGCCGTCGGCCTCGGCAACATCTGGAAGTTCCCCTATCTAACCGGCGCCAACGGCGGCGCCGGCTTTTTGCTGGTGTACCTGCTCGCCACACTGGTCATCGGCCTGCCAGTAATGATTGCCGAAATCACCATGGGCCGCGCCGCGAAAGCCAATCCCATCACCACACTGCAACAGCTCGCACCCACCAAAATGCCCTGGTGGCTGATCGGCGTCGCCGGCATGGCGGCAGCGTTCCTGATCCTCTCGTTCTATTCGGAAGTGGTGGCGTGGGTGTTCGCCTATGTCTTCAAAGCCATTGGCGGCTCAATCCTCAGCAGCGATCGCCAAGTCACGGAGGCGGCTTTCACCTCCCTGATCAGCGATCCCCTGCAATCGCTGCTGTGGCAATGGGCGGTGCTGGTGTTTATTGGCGGCATCCTGCTGATGGGTGTGACCAAAGGCATCGAAGGAATCGCCAAGAAACTGATGCCGATATTGTTTTTTCTACTACTGGTGCTGTGCGCGGTCAGTCTTTCGCTCGACAAGGCGGCAGACGGCCTTGCCTTCCTGTTCCGTCCGGACTTTAGCAAGATTACGGCCGGTGTCATCCTCACGGCGATGGGCCTGGCATTCTTCAAACTGTCGCTGGGCATGGGGACGATGATGACCTACGGCTCCTACTTCCGCGACGACCAGAACATTCCGCAAACAACGCTGCGCGTGATGGCGGCCGATCTATGCGTCTCGATGCTGGCCGGGATCGCCATCTTTCCGGCGGTCTTCACGTTCGGTTTCGAGCCGGCCGCCGGCCCGGCGCTGGTGTTCATCACCATTCCGGCCGTGTTCTCGCAGATTCCCGGCGGCCACCTGCTGATGATCGCCTTCTTTGTGCTGGCCGCGGTAGCCGCGACCGGTGCGATGCTGTCGCTGATGGAGGTGCCGGTGGTGATCCTGCATGAGCGCCTCGGCATGAGCCGCGCGAAGGCGACGTTGCTGACCATCGCCATCCTGATGCTGCTCGGCTCGACCTGCGCGTTGACCAACAATGTACTGGCCGACTTCAAACTGTTCGGCATGAACATGTTCGACCTGTTCGACTTTGTGTCCTCCAACGTGCTGCTGCCGCTGGGCGGCATAGCGCTGGCCTTGTTCGTCGGCTGGGCCTGGGGCCCCGACCGGTTCGCGCATGCGCTGTCGAATCACGGCGCGCTGGCCAACCAGGCCACCGCGCGCGTGGTGTTTTTTCTGCTGCGTTATGTGTCGCCGCTGCTGATCCTGCTCGTCATGCTCAAGGGGCTGAATTTGCTGTAATCGGCAACACAGCCTTTACCTATTCCTGCGACCAGACGGCAACGCTTTCACCCGGCAAAATACTTGCCGCCGGGACGCTCGTGCCGCCCGTGGTCGCGGGAACGCTCATGCGCTGGACCAGGGCATATCCGGTGGCGCCGTTGGCGCGCACATAGCTGTATGCGAAGAAATAGAAATCCAGGTTATTCGCGGAGTCATGCAGCATCTGGCCTTTCAGACCCGCGTTCACGGTCGCCGCGTCGATCTTGCTCACGCCGGCAGCAGAAGTGAATGTAGCGTTGCCAGCGCTATCGAAACTGATCGATTGCCGAACGCTGTTGATGGCGCAATCCTCGCGGTACGTCGCCAGGGTTTGGCCCGCCAGTTCCGAGGCGGCGCCGAGCTGCCGCGCCGCGCGCGCCACCAGCACGTCGGTGGCGTCGGGAACCGAGGTGGTGCCCGTCGCAGGCCGGCACAACATTGTCACCGCAGGCATCAAGCCGCCTCCCTGGATAGTGGAGCTGGTGATAAAAGTAGAAGCGTACTGGATCTGATTCGCGGCGCCGCGCGTCCAGCCGACGGTTGTTTGCCCCAGCCCATAAATCAGGCTGCCGGCCGTGGCGGGGGGAGCGACGCCTCCCGCCGAGTAGCTGAAGCGCGCGGAATAGGATGGCGTGCCGGTCGGACGTTGCGCCGTGCTGAACCCGGAGTAACGCACGATCGTCGGGTATGCTCCAGGCCCCTGTATCGAGGCAACATATTCGTCGATCTGCGCCTGGTAGGCGGCCATGTCCGTTGTGGCTGTGATCGCGCTAAGAAGATCGCGTGCGCCCTGCAGGATGGAATCGCCGGCATAGGCGGCGCTCTCGGCCGGGGTATCCAGCGCGGCCGTGACAGCGGTGGCGCCCTGCGTTTTCTTCGTGATCATCATCGCGTCGCTGCCCTGCGCACCGTTCAGGATGACCAGCGCAATTTGCGCGCGCGTGAATTTTCCGCCATCGACAAGCGCACTCCAGTAGTCATTTCCGGTTGATTCAGCGATGCGATTAAACGCGTTGAGATAGACGGCGTTGACAAAGGCCGCGCTGGTGCCGGAGGTGACATCCTGCGCCTCGACGCTCAGGGCGAAGGCGTCGACCATTTGCTTGACACCGTCATTGGTCGCATAGCTCGACGCGAGACCTAGCAACGTCAGCGGCATATTGGCATTGCTGAACTGCTGTCCCCAAAACGCCAATCCCGCCGGGTCGGCCGGGCGGCCGTAGAAGCCGAGATAGATTTGCTGCAGCAGCGGTGTATAAACCGAAGCGGCCTGCTGCGCGGCCTGTGGCGAGACCACGGTGGCTCCCGATGAAAGCAACGCCGCCTTTTGCCCGGTGGTTTCCGTGTCCGAGCCACCGCAAGCGCTCAACGCCGCGCCCACTACGCAAAGACATGCAACTTTCGATGGGATCTTCATGAGGTCATCTCCAATTATCAAGGAGAAAATGATACCATTTTTGCAACCGCGAGAGCGAAATAAAAATACCCCGCCGGCGTCATGCGCGGCGGGCGCCCTGGGGTCCTCGTCAGAACCAGGTCTCGACCTGGAAGCCGACCGAGGTCCCGCTGGTGCGGTTGTTATACACCGGGCCGCTGCTGTTGGCGGCGTTCACGGACGCGGTCGCCGCGTCGTTCCACTTGCCGTACGTGACGAAGGCGCGCAGTTCGGGGCGCGCCCACAGACCGGGCCCGGCCGAGATGGTCGGCGCGAACGTCACTTTGGTCAACCGCTGCGCCGCGCCGCCGGTCGGCGAAGTCACGCGGTCGGTGCCCAGCTCCATCACCAGTTTGAAGTTCTTGGTCAGCGCGTAGACCGGGCGCACGCCCAGCGATGTCCAGGTGCTCGAACCGATCGCGTCGGATTTGTCCTTCTGCACCAGCGCCACCATTTCCACGCCGAAGTTCCAGGTGGGCTGGATCCACAGGTTGTCGAACACACGCATGCGCGTCACGTCCGATCCCAGCAGCGTGCTGCCGGCCGACCCCATGCCGCCATGGTCGCCGCCGATGCCGGTGCCCGGCCCCACGCCGTACTGCACGCCGAAGTTGTTGGCGCCGCCAAACACGTCAGCCTGCTTGTGGAAGGCCGACAGTTGCCAGCCGTTGTGACGGGCGCCCAAGGTCTCGTCGCCCTGCGCCGTGATGATGGACGCGGCCATGTCGATGGTGCCGCCGGCGTTGACCGGCAAGTCCTGGTACATCAGGTTCTGGCGGGTGGCGGCGGTGGAGCCGAGCACGGCGCCGTTCGGCGCGATGGCGTTGATATCGTTGTCCTTGAAAAAGGCGTATGAGATCTTGCCGGGGCCGGCCTGGATCTTGTCGAGGCCCGCGCCGGTGCCGCTGAAATTAATGTACTGGAAATCCATCATGTGGATATCGGGACGGTTGTAGTAGCGCTTGCCGATCCAGGCCGTGCCCCCGTGCAGGAAGTCCAGGCCCTTGGCCTCGACGTAGCCCTTCAAGATATCGAACTCGGCGTCGCGGAAGCCGGACTTGTTGCCGTAGGCGATCACCCACAGGGTGGCGACGTAGCGCACGCCATCCGATTCGGCGATCTCCTTGGTGTAGCCGCCTTCGAAGTCGGAATCGCACTCGTTGCCCAGCCGGTATTTGCGGGTGCTGCCGCCCAGGCCATAGCAGCCTTGCGGTCCGCGATCGCCGTTAAGCGAGGTGCCGGCGCCCACGCGCAGATAGCCGTGGAAGCCTTCGGCGTCCTGCCCGGCCTGGGCAGCGGCGGTGCCGCTCGCGACGCCAAGCGCCAGCACCATAGCCATCGGCAGCGCCGCTTTTTGCATTTGATTTTTCATGTTTGTCTCCGGTTTTATCGTTTTTTTGTTTTCGACGGACGTAGGGGTGCCGCCGGAGCGCCGTCGAGGAGCGCTCCGCTGTTTGCCACTGCGGGAAAAAGAACGAGCGTCTAGCTCATGACACTGCCGCCGTCGACGTTGAGCGTCTGGGCGGTGATGTAGGCCGAGTCGTCGCTGGCCAGGAAGATCGCGGCGCCGACCAGGTCCGCCGGTGTGCCCATGCGCCCCAGCGGCACGGCCAGGCCCACGGCTTTCTTCTTCTCGCCCGGCTGCAAACCTTCGTAGCGGGCGAACAGGGAATCGACATGGTTCCACATCGGCGTGTCGACCACGCCCGGCGCGATGCCGTTGACGCGGATGCCGTAGGGCGCCATGGCCAGCGCGGCCGACTGGGTGTAACTGATTACGGCAGCCTTGCTGGCGCAGTAATGCGCCACCAGCGCCTCGCCACGGCGGCCGGCCTGCGACGCCAGGTTGACGATGGCGCCGGTGCGGCCGGCGTCGCGCATGCTTTGAAGGACCCGCTGCATGACGAGGAACATGCCCTTGACGTTGACATCGAACAGGCGCTGGTACATGTCCAGATCCGATTCCAGCAGCGGCGCCATGTCAAACACGGCGGCGTTGTTGAACAGGATGTCGATGGGACCGAAGCGGCCCTGGGCCGCGGCCAGCAGCGCGCCGACCGATTCGGCGCTGGTGACGTCGGCCTGCACGTACTGCAGCTGCGCGGGATGGCGCGCCATCACCTCGGCCAGCGCGGGCGGCGCTTGCGGCGCCAGGTCGGCCACGGTGCAGCTGGCGCCTTCGGCCAGGTAGCCCTCGGCCACCGCGAGGCCGATGCCGCCACCGGCGCCGGTCAACAACGCATGCCGGGAAGCGAGACGATTCATGCGGATCTCCTTTCGTTATAGTCGATACAGTCATCTGCATCGTGAAAGAAAGTCTAGCAGCGGCCCCTCGGCAAAATCGATACTGCAAGCGCGATAATCGATACTCTTATACCTGTCAGGCGCCGAATCGTCCCGACGCCTGCTGGCGGAACTCCTTGGGCGTCATGCCCTTCAGCTCCAGGAAGCGGCGGTTGAAATTGGCGACGTTGTTAAAGCCGGCGTCGTAGCAGATGTTGGTGACATAGCGCTCCGTTTCCATCAGCAGCTGGCAGGCCTTGTTGACGCGCAGGCGGTTGACGAAATCGGTGAAGCTGTTGCCGGTGGCGGTGCGGAAGAAGCGCGTGAACATGCGCTCGGACATGCCCAGTTGCCGCGCCAGGTCGCCCATCGAAAACTGGCTGCTGAAATTCTGCACGATGAAGTCGACTGCGGAGCTGATGCGCGCCAGCGCGTCGTCGTCGTCGAACGACTGCATCGGCACGGTCGACAGCAGCTGGTAGTCGCTGCTGTCGGCCAGCTCGCCCAGCAAGGTGAGGAACTCGATGAAACGCGGCAGGCCCTTGCCGTCGCGGATGCGGATGAAGCGCTGCCTTGCCTGTTCGCTGATGCCGAAGAACTCGATGCCGTGGGTGGCGCGCTGCAGCAGCGGCATGATGCTCTTAACTTCGGGAATGGCGCCGGCCATCTGCTCCAGCGGCGCGTGGGTGAACTGAATCACCATGTCGCGCAACTTGACGCCTTCGGCGGGAGTGTCCAGCGACACCCAGTTGTGCGGAATGCGCGGCGCCGTCAGTACCAGATGGCCGGGGGAGAACTGGCCGATATAGTCGCCCACGAACACCTTGCCGCTGCTGGCGCAAATCAGGTGCAGCTCGTACTCGTCGTGGTAGTGCCAGCGTACCAGGGAGCTGGGGAAGCCATGCTCCAGGTAGCGGATAAAACCATATCGTCCATTCGGCTCGAACCCCTCGCTCGCGTCGCGCGCGCAATCGTGTTCCAGCTCCAGTGTGCGGTGTATGCTCTTGGGTGGCATGTCGCTGTCCTCCTCTCCTCGGTATGTGCTGCGCCAAATGAGTATAGCAAAGCCGATCCGCCTCAAAACAATGGCTGAACCTTCCGGTACAAGTCGCGGAATCGCTCGTGGCGCGGCAGCAGCTGCGCGCGCCAATCGGGTTCCGGCGCGATCACCTCCAGCACCGGCGGCGCCACGCATACCCGCGCCACATCAAGACCGGGATCGGCGGCCAACATCGCCAGCCGGGCCGCGCCCAACGCCGCGCCGACGTGCGCGCCGGCATTGAGCGTCAGCGGCACATCGAGCGCGCTGGCCAGCAGCCGCGCCCAGTATCGGCTTCGGCTGCCGCCGCCCACCAGTGCCGCCGTGCGCATGTCGCCGCCGGCGTCGCGCAGCGCCAGGTAGCTGTCGCGCAGGCCGAACGCAACGCCCTCCAGTACCGAGTAGCCTAGCGACGCGCGGTCGGTGTCGTGCCGCAGGCCGAGCCACACGCCGCTGGCCAGCGGATCGTTGTGCGGCGTGCGCTCGCCCGACAGGTACGGCAGGAACAATGGCGCGGTCGCGCGCACTCCCGGTCCCGCGCTTTCGATTTCCTCCAGCAGCGCCGCCTCGTCGGCGGCATGCGTCAGCGCCGTCACCCAGCGCAGGCAGCTGGCGGCCGACAGCATCACGCCCATCTGATGCCATTGCCCGGGCAGCGCGTGGCAAAAGGTGTGCAGGCCCTGCGCGGGATTCGGCCGGTAGGCATCGCTGGCGGCGAAGAAAACGCCCGAGGTGCCCAGCGAGATGAAGGTGTCGCCCGGCGCCGCGACGCCCATGCCCACCGCGCTGGCCGCGTTGTCGCCGGCGCCGCCGGCCACCACCACCGGCGTCGCGATGCCCCATCCGCGCGCCAACTCCGCGCGCAGCATGCCGCCCGGCGCCGTGCCCTCCACCAGACGTGGCATGTGGGCGCGGGACAAGCCGCAGGCCTCGAGCATTGTGTCGGACCAGTCGCGCCGCGCTACATCCAGCCACAAGGTGCCGGAAGCGTCGGACATGTCGGAGATGAACTCGCCCGTCAGCAGGTAGCGCAGGTAGTCCTTGGGCAGCAGCACCGTGGCGATGCGGGCGAACAGCTCAGGCTCGTGGCGCGCCACCCACAGCAGCTTGGGCGCGGAAAAGCCGGGCATGGCGAGGTTGCCGGTGATATGGCGCAGTTCCGGCGCGCGCCGTTCCAGCTCCGCGCATTCGGCGCCGGCCCGGGTATCGTTCCACAGGATGGCCGGACGCAGCACCCGGCCCGAAGCGTCCAGCAGCACCGTGCCGTGCATCTGGCCGGACAGGCCGATGCCGCGCAGCGCCGCCATCCCCTGGGGATGCTCGCGGACGATGGCGTCGATCGCGGTCCGGGTGGCGAGCCACCAGTCGGCCGGGTCCTGCTCCGACCATTGCGGCATCGGCCGGCTGATCGCCAGTGGCGCGTGCGCGCTGGCGACGGTGCGTTGCTCCGCGTCGATCAGCAGCACCTTCACCTCCGAAGTGCCCAGGTCTATGCCCAGATACATGGTCCTACTCCTTCGTGGCCAACACGTGATCCAGCGCGGCTCGCACGCCGTCGCGGTACAGGCGCGCGAGAGACTCTGTAACGGCCGCCGCAAAGCGCGGCTCGTCGGCCAATTCTCCGAACAATTCGCGCAGCGATAGCAGCGGCCCCGCATTGGCGCCGCCGCGCAGCGCGTGCTCGCGCAAGCGTTCCCCGTGCGGGTCGATCAGCGGCATCACCGCGCCCGACTCGGAGCGGCCGTTCAGGTAGCGGAACCAGCACGCCACGGTAAAGCCGAGCCGCGTGATCGGGCCGCCCCGTTCCAGCTGTTCCCGCACCGAGGGCAGCACAAATTTGGGAATGCGCGCCGATCCTTCGGTGCCGATGCGCGACAACTGGTCGCGGATGGTCGGATTGGAGAAACGCTCGATCAGCGTGCGCTTGTAGGCCTCCAGGTCGATGCCCTCGACGGCGGGCAGCAAGGGCGTGACCTCGATATCCATCATGTCGCTGAATAGCTGGCGGATGCCGGCGTCCGCCATCGCTTCGTGCGCGTACTCGTAGTCGAACAGCATGCCGAGATAGCACAGCGACTGGTGGCCGGCGTTGAGCAGCCGCAGTTTCATTTTTTCGTAGGGCAGCACGTCGCCCGTCATCTGCGCGCCGACCAGCTCCCACGCCGGCCGGCCGCCGGGGAAACGGTCCTCGATCACCCACTGCAGGAATGGCTCGGTCATCACCGGCCAGGCGTCGGCCAGGCCGAAGCGGTCGCGCAGCAGCGCGCGGTGTTCGTCGGTGGTGGCGGGCGTGATGCGATCGACCATGCTGTTGGGGAAAGCGGCGTGTTGCGCCACCCACTCGCTCAACGCCGGATCGCGCAGGGCGGTGAAGGCCAGCAGCATCTTGCGCAGCACGTCGCCGTTGTTTTGCAGGTTATCGCACGACATCAGCGTGAAGGGCGCCAGGCCGCGTTCGCGTCGGCGGTTCAGCGCCTCGGCCAGATAGCCGAACGAGCAGCGCGGCGTGAGCGGGTGCGCCAGGTCGTGCGCAATGTCCGCATGGCCGGCGTCGAATTCGCCGGTGCCCTGGTTGATGTAGTAGCCGCCCTCCGTGATCGTCAGCGCGACGATGCGGGTGCCGGGATCGGCCATCTTTTCCAGCACCGCCCCGGCGTCGTCCGGCGCGTACAGGAATTCCAGCAGTGATCCGATCACGCGCGCCGCATCGCCCTGCGCGCCGCGTTCGACCACGGTGTACAGGCAATCCTGGGCCAGCATGGCGTCGCGGATGGCCGCGTCGTGCGGCAGCAAGGCCACGCCGCAGTAGCCCCATTGCTGGTGTCCGGGCAGGTGCAGCAGCCGGTCCAGATAGACCGCCTGGTGCGCGCGGAAAAATCCGCCGACGCCGATATGCACGATGCTGCGCGCGACATCCCGGCGATCGTAATCCGGCCCGGCGACATTAGGCGGCAGATTGGCCAGCGCGGTCTGGTTCAATGCGATAGCCTTCATGCCGACACTCCCCGCGCGGCGGCATAGGTTTTGCCGGCGGCGTCGAAATGGTGCACCGCGCCCGGGTCGAAGCAAAGCCGCGTGCCGTCGCCGGGACGCAGGGCGGTGCGCTCGCCGCCACGCGTGACGATCTGCACGTTGTTTTCCAGGCGCGCGTAGACCAGCGTCTCCACGCCCAGCGATTCGACCAAGTCCACCGTCGCCGGCAGGCTGCCGGGTGTCGCGCCCTCCCCCGTCCCGCACAGCCGCACGTGTTCCGGACGGATGCCGACGAAGCCGTCGCCACGCGCCCCGCTCCCCGCCAGCGGTCCCAGCATCGGCAGGGCGGTCGCCGGCACCACGTTCATGCTCGGCGTGCCGATGAACTGCGCCACGAAACGGTTGGCGGGACGGTCGTAGAGTTCCAGCGGCGTGCCGTGCTGCTCGATCTGGCCGTCGCGCAGCACCACCACGCGGTCGGCCAATGTCATCGCCTCGACCTGGTCGTGGGTGACGTAGATCGAGGTCGCACCCAGTTCGGCGTGCAGCTTGGCGATCTGGATGCGGGTCTGCACGCGCAGCGCCGCGTCGAGGTTCGACAGCGGCTCGTCGAACAGGAACACCTTCGGATCGCGCACGATCGCGCGCCCGATCGCCACGCGCTGGCGCTGTCCGCCCGACAGGTCCTTCGGCGTGCGTTGCAGGTATTTTCCCAGGTCGAGAATGGCGGCGGCCTTCTCGACCTTCTCGCGGATCACCGCGCGGTCGACGCCGGCCAGCTTGAGCGCGAACGACATGTTCTCGAACACCGTCATGTGCGGATACAGCGCATAGGACTGGAACACCATCGCCAGGTCGCGCTTGGACGACGGCAGCGCGGTGATGTCGCGCCCATCCAGCAGCAGGCTGCCCTTGTCGATGGTTTCCAGGCCGGCGATCATGCGCAGCAAGGTCGATTTGCCGCAGCCGGATGGACCGACGAAGACCACGAATTCGCCCTTTTCGATGGCCAGGTCGATGCCCTTGATGGCGTGGTGCTCGCCGAAGAATTTTTCGATGTTACTGAGTTGGAGGTATGCCATGGTTGCTGTCCTAAGTTGATGGTTGCCGCGCTTATTTGACGGCGCCGAACGTCATGCCTTGCACCAGCTGCTTCTGGCAGAACCAGCCCAGCGCCATGATCGGCGCGATCGCCATCAGCGAGGCGGCCGACAGCTTGGCCCAGAACAGGCCTTCGGGGCTGGAGTAGGAGGCGATCAGCCAGGCCAGGGTGCCGGCGTTGGCCGCGCCCAGGTTCAGCGACCAGAACGACTCGTTCCAGGCCCACACCATGCACACCAGCGCGGTCGAGGCGATGCCGCCCGTCGACAGCGGCAGCACGATGTGGCGGAACTCGTGGAACACGGTGGCGCCGTCCATGCGCGCCGCCTCCAAAATCTCGCGCGGCAGTTCGCGCAGGTTGGTGTACAGGAGCCAGATCATGATGGGTAAATTCATCAGCATGAACATGACGGTCAATCCGGCCCAGCTATCGAGCAGGCCGAAATACTGGTAGCAGATATAGATCGGCATCAGCGCGCCCACGCCGGGCATGTAGCGCGAGCTGAGGATGAACTTGAGCAGGCCGATGGTGCCGCGCGTGGGGAAGAAGGCCATCGAGTACGCTGCAGGCAGCGCGATCGCCAGGCCGATGGCCGTCGACAGCACGCTGGTGAGCAGCGAATTGAGCGCGTAGCCGATGTAGTGGTCGCGCGCCATGACGTCGCGGAAGCTTTGCAACGTCGGCGAGAAGAACAGCAGCGGCGGCGTGGAGATGGCCTGGGCTTCGGTCTTGAAGGCCATCAGTCCGAGCCAGAAGATCGGAAAGAACAGCAGCAGCGCGAAGAACCAGGCGGCTACGGTGCGGACGTGCAGGGTGGTGTGCTTGTGCATCGCGGTCTCCTTATTTGGCCAGGTTCTTGCCGATGACGCGCATCAGGAAGAAGGCGGCGATATTCGCCAGCAGCACAGCGAACAACGCGCCGGCCGACGCCGCGCCGATGTCGTAGGATTGCAGCGCCTGTTGATAGATCATGAACGTGATCGTGGTGGTGTCGAAACCGGGGCCACCGCCGGTGGTGGTGAAGATTTCGGCGAACACCGACAGCAGGAAGATCATCTCGATCATCAGCACCACCGACACCGCGCGCCCCAGGTGCGGGATGTACAGGTAGCGCAGCTGCTGCAGGTAGTTGGCGCCGTCCATGCCGGCCGCCTCCAGCTGCTCGCGGTCCATCGACTGCAGCGCCGTCATGAAGATCAGGCAGGCGAAGGGCAGCCACTGCCAGGACACCATCATGACGATCGACAGCAGCGGATACTCCGACAGCCAGTCGATCGGCGTCTGCCCGAGCAAATGGCTGACTTGTGCGAACAGGCCGTAGATGGGATTGAGCAGCATGTTCTTCCACATCAGCGAGTTCACCGCCGGCATGACCAGGAACGGCGAGATCAGAAGCACGCGGACGATGGCGCGGCCGGGAAAGGCTTCGTTGATCAGCAGGCCGAGGGCGGCGCCACCCAGCACGGTGATCAGCATGACCGAGAACATCAGCACGAAGGTGTTGTGCAGCGCCGGCACGAAGGCGCCGTCGGTGAAGAAGAAGTAGAAATTCTCCAGCCCGTGGAACGGGTGGTCGCCCGGCGCCAGCAGGCTGAATTTGACCAGCGAGTAGTACAGCGTGATCAGCAGCGGGACGATGGAAATGATGGCGATGGAAAGCACCGCCGGCGTCAGCAAAGTCCGAGGTATCAGTCGTTTCATGGGTAATCTCAAAGTGCGTGCGGGTGCTTACGGAACCGCCGGCGGATGCCGACGGCCCGGATGACTGTCAGTGCGGGTACGACGGTCGCGCTATTTGTAATAGCCTGCCTTGCGCATTTCCCGGTCGGCCGCCTGTTGCGACTTCTCGAGCGCCTGGTCGACCGTCACCTTGCCCAACAGCGCTGCGGTGATCTGCTGGCCGGTGGCCATGCCGATCGCCTGGAACTCCGGCACCGCCGCGTACTGCACGCCGATGTAGGGCGACGGTGGCAGGGTGTTTTGCTTGGGACTGGCGGTGGCGATGGCCTTGCCTTCGGCCGCCGCGAACTTGGCCGCCTTCACGAACTCGGGATTGGCGTAGGTGGACTTGCGCGTGCCGGTGGGGACGTTGGCCCAGCTGGTTTCCTTGGCCACCAGCTTGATGTATTCCTTGGACGTGGACCAGTTGATGAACTTCTGCGCCGCTTCCGGATGCTTGGAGCTTTTCGGTATCGCCAGCGCCCAGGCCCACAGCCAGTTGGCGCCGCGCTCGGTGACGGCGAACGGCGATTGCGCGTAGGCGACCTTGTCGGCCACCTTGCTTTGCTTCGGATCGCTGACGAAGGAGGCGGCGATGGTGGCGTCGATCCAGATTCCGCACTTGCCTTCGTTGAACATCGCCAGGATTTCATTGAAGCTGTTGGAGGACGAACCGGGCGGCCCGTACTTCTTCATCAAGTCGACGTACATGGTCAACGCGTCGCGCCACGGCTTGCTGGTGAACTGCGGCTGCCATTTCATGTCGAACACCTGGCCGCCGTAGGAGTTGGCCATGGTGGTCAGCAGCACCATGTTGTCGCCCCAGCCTGGTTTGCCGCGCAGGCAGATGCCGTAAACACCGTTGGCCGGGTCGTGGATCTTGGCCGCCACGGCGCGCAACTGGTCCCAGCTGGGCCGGTCCGCGATTGTCATGCCGGCCTTTTTCACCAGATCGCTGCGGTACATGATCATCGAGCTCTCGCCGTAGAACGGCGCGGCGTACAGTTGGCCGTTGAACGACAAGCCTTCGCGTATCGTCGGCAGCAAATCGTCGACGTCGTAGGCGGCGTCCGGTTTGATCGGCAGCAGCCATTCCTTCTTGGCCCAGATCGGCGCTTCGTACATGCCGATCGTCATCAGGTCGAACTGTCCGCCTTTGGTGGCGATGTCGGTCGTCATGCGCTGGCGCAGCACGCCCTCTTCCAGGGTGACCCACTTCAGTTTGATATCGGGATTGGCTTGTTCGAAGTGTTTGCCGAGTTTTTGCATCTCGATCATGTGACCGTTGTTGACGGTTGCGATAACCAGGTCGGTGGCGGCGAGAGGGGAACCGCTGGCGCATAAAAGACCAACGCATAACGCACTGAGGGCGATACGATTCATGGTGTTGTCTCCAGATTTTATGATTTTTTGTCGGGGCGGCGCCTGTGAGCACCACTCCTGCAATGTATCATCGGCCTCCGATACTTTCCGATACTGAAAACCCAAGTCTCGATACTTTTCGGTACGGGGAACGGGATCAGGAAGGGCGTAACGGGAACCAGAGTATCTGGATAAGAAAACGCGAGATGAAAAGCAGGACGAAAAAAAACCCCACCGGCGCTCATGGCGGGTGGGGCTTTTAGGAATAACTAGCTTGACGATAACCTACTTTCACACTGGTTGCAGCACTATCATCGGCGCAGAGTCGTTTCACGGTCCTGTTCGGGATGGGAAGGGGTGGGACCGACTTGCTATGGTCATCAAGCATTGACCGGTACTACAAACGTCGCGTTTCCGCGCCGCTGAGAATCTTGGGATGAAAAGACCCCCACCTGCACCGGACGCGTTCTTGCGCATTCAGGCGGATGGGGGCTTCTCTATATAACTAGCCTGACGATAACCTACTTTCACACTGGTTGCAGCACTATCATCGGCGCAGAGTTGTTTCACGGTCCTGTTCGGGATGGGAAGGGGTGGGACCAACTTGCTATGGTCATCAGGCATTGACTTGTACGAGCCGCGTTCTTGTGAACGTTGCTCAGAATCTGGAGAAGTAAGTAATCAGTATCTCAATACTGGGTAATGAAGTTGTGTATCAACGAACGTTTCAACGCACTTCTTATTCAACCATAACCTGCTAAGGTTATAGGGACAAGCCGTACGGGCAATTAGTATCAGTTAGCTTAATGCATTACTGCACTTCCACACCTGACCTATCAACGTCCTGGTCTCGAACGACCCTTCAAAGAGCTCAAGGCTCTGGGAAATCTCATCTTAAGGCAAGTTTCCCGCTTAGATGCTTTCAGCGGTTATCTCTTCCAGACTTAGCTACCCGGCAATGCCACTGGCGTGACAACCGGTACACCAGAGGTCTGTCCACTCCGGTCCTCTCGTACTAGGAGCAGCCCCCTTCAAATTTCCAACGCCCACGGCAGATAGGGACCAAACTGTCTCACGACGTTTTAAACCCAGCTCACGTACCACTTTAAATGGCGAACAGCCATACCCTTGGGACCGGCTACAGCCCCAGGATGTGATGAGCCGACATCGAGGTGCCAAACTCCCCCGTCGATATGAACTCTTGGGAGGAATCAGCCTGTTATCCCCAGAGTACCTTTTATCCGTTGAGCGATGGCCCTTCCATACAGAACCACCGGATCACTATGTCCTACTTTCGTACCTGCTCGACTTGTCAGTCTCGCAGTTAAGCACGCTTATGCCATTGCACTATTAGCACGATGTCCGACCGTACCTAGCGTACCTTCGAACTCCTCCGTTACACTTTAGGAGGAGACCGCCCCAGTCAAACTGCCTACCATGCACTGTCCCCGACCCGGATAACGGGCCAAGGTTAGAACCTCAAATGAACCAGGGTGGTATTTCAAGGTTGGCTCCACGAGAACTGGCGTCCCCGCTTCAAAGCCTCCCACCTATCCTACACAGATTGATTCAAAGTCCAATGCAAAGCTACAGTAAAGGTTCATGGGGTCTTTCCGTCTAGCCGCGGGTAGATTGCATCATCACAAACACTTCAACTTCGCTGAGTCTCGGGAGGAGACAGTGTGGCCATCGTTACGCCATTCGTGCAGGTCGGAACTTACCCGACAAGGAATTTCGCTACCTTAGGACCGTTATAGTTACGGCCGCCGTTTACTGGGACTTCAATCAAGAGCTTGCACCCCATCATTTAATCTTCCAGCACCGGGCAGGCGTCACACCCTATACGTCCACTTTCGTGTTTGCAGAGTGCTGTGTTTTTATTAAACAGTCGCAGCCACCAGTTTATTGCAACCCGTTCACCCTACTGAAGTAAATCAGCCAAGCTACAAGGGCGTACCTTTTCCCGAAGTTACGGTACCAATTTGCCGAGTTCCTTCTCCCGAGTTCTCTCAAGCGCCTTAGAATACTCATCTCGCCCACCTGTGTCGGTTTGCGGTACGGTCTCGTATGACTGAAGCTTAGAGGCTTTTCTTGGAACCACTTCCGATTGCTTCGAGACCTAAATCTCTCGTCCCACTCCCTTGAATTACGCGCCCGGATTTGCCTAAGCGCCTTCTATGAAGCAGCAACCAACTATTCCAACAGTTGGACAACCTTCCGCGATCCGTCCCCCCATCGCATCATACGACGGTGCAGGAATATTAACCTGCTTCCCATCAGCTACGCATCTCTGCCTCGCCTTAGGGGCCGACTCACCCTGCTCCGATGAACGTTGAACAGGAAACCTTGGGCTTACGGCGTGGGGGCTTTTCACCCCCATTATCGCTACTCATGTCAGCATTCGCACTTCTGATACCTCCAGCATCCTTTACAAGACACCTTCGCAGGCTTACAGAACGCTCTCCTACCATATGCTTACGCATATCCGCAGCTTCGGTGACTGGCTTAGCCCCGTTACATCTTCCGCGCAGGACGACTCGATCAGTGAGCTATTACGCTTTCTTTAAATGATGGCTGCTTCTAAGCCAACATCCTGACTGTTTTAGCCTTCCCACTTCGTTTTCCACTTAGCCAATCTTTGGGACCTTAGCTGGCGGTCTGGGTTGTTTCCCTCTTGACGCCGGACGTTAGCACCCGACGTCTGTCTCCCAAGCTCGCACTCATCGGTATTCGGAGTTTGCAATGGTTTGGTAAGTCGCGATGACCCCCTAGCCATAACAGTGCTCTACCCCCGATGGTGATACTTGAGGCACTACCTAAATAGTTTTCGGAGAGAACCAGCTATTTCCAAGTTTGTTTAGCCTTTCACCCCTACCCACAGCTCATCCCCTAATTTTTCAACATTAGTGGGTTCGGACCTCCAGTGCGTGTTACCGCACCTTCATCCTGGCCATGAGTAGATCACTTGGTTTCGGGTCTACACCCAGCGACTATCGCCCTGTTCGGACTCGATTTCTCTACGGCTTCCCTATATGGTTAACCTTGCCACTGAATGTAAGTCGCTGACCCATTATACAAAAGGTACGCAGTCACGGAACAAGTCCGCTCCTACTGTTTGTATGCACACGGTTTCAGGATCTATTTCACTCCCCTCCCGGGGTTCTTTTCGCCTTTCCCTCACGGTACTGGTTCACTATCGGTCGATTACGAGTATTTAGCCTTGGAGGATGGTCCCCCCATATTCAGACAGGATTTCTCGTGTCCCGCCCTACTTGTCGCACGCTTAGTTCCACACATCGCATTTCACATACGGGACTATCACCCGCTATGGTTCCTATTTCCAGAGGATTCTGTTATGCGTCATGCTAAAACGTGCAGGCTCTTCCCATTTCGCTCGCCACTACTTTGGGAATCTCGGTTGATTTATTTTCCTGCAGCTACTTAGATGTTTCAGTTCGCCGCGTTCGCTTTGCATACCTATGTATTCAGTATGCAATGACCTAAAAGGCCGGGTTTCCCCATTCGGAAATCTGCGGATCAAAGCTTGTTTGCTAGCTCCCCGCAGCTTATCGCAAGCTACTACGTCCTTCATCGCCTGTAATCGCCAAGGCATCCACCATGTGCACTTATTCACTTGTCCCTATAACGTTAGCCCCTTGCGACTAAACAAAGGAGCGGTTATAGAAATAAGAAGTACTACGTTGTTGCGTTTGTTGATACATACAATCATTACCCATCGCGCCACCTGTCGGTGATGCGATCAATAAAAATTTACTTACTTCTTCCAGATTGTTAAAGAACGTACAGCACTTGATCTCTAAAAGATCAAATCTAAAGGCTTACCCTTACATTTGAACTCTTGGTGGAGGATGACGGGATCGAACCGACGACCCCCTGCTTGCAAAGCAGGTGCTCTCCCAGCTGAGCTAATCCCCCTGAGATTTACTACTAGGGTAAAACTGGTAGGGCTGGTTGGACTCGAACCAACGACCCCCGCGTTATCAACACGGTGCTCTAACCAGCTGAGCTACAGCCCCAAATGCTGTTCTTTGAATTTACAGTCGATAAGTGTGAACGCTTGATGAGTGAGTTATTGCTAACTCGTGCGACTCTAGAAAGGAGGTGATCCAGCCGCACCTTCCGATACGGCTACCTTGTTACGACTTCACCCCAGTCACGAATCCTACCGTGGTAAGCGCCCTCCTTGCGGTTAAGCTACCTACTTCTGGTAAAACCCGCTCCCATGGTGTGACGGGCGGTGTGTACAAGACCCGGGAACGTATTCACCGCGACATGCTGATCCGCGATTACTAGCGATTCCAACTTCATGCAGTCGAGTTGCAGACTACAATCCGGACTACGATACACTTTCTGCGATTAGCTCCCCCTCGCGGGTTGGCGGCGCTCTGTATGTACCATTGTATGACGTGTGAAGCCCTACCCATAAGGGCCATGAGGACTTGACGTCATCCCCACCTTCCTCCGGTTTGTCACCGGCAGTCTCATTAGAGTGCCCTTTCGTAGCAACTAATGACAAGGGTTGCGCTCGTTGCGGGACTTAACCCAACATCTCACGACACGAGCTGACGACAGCCATGCAGCACCTGTGTGATGGTTCCCTTTCGGGCACTCCCAAATCTCTCCGGGATTCCATCCATGTCAAGGGTAGGTAAGGTTTTTCGCGTTGCATCGAATTAATCCACATCATCCACCGCTTGTGCGGGTCCCCGTCAATTCCTTTGAGTTTTAATCTTGCGACCGTACTCCCCAGGCGGTCTACTTCACGCGTTAGCTGCGTTACCAAGTCAATTAAGACCCGACAACTAGTAGACATCGTTTAGGGCGTGGACTACCAGGGTATCTAATCCTGTTTGCTCCCCACGCTTTCGTGCATGAGCGTCAGTTTTGACCCAGGGGGCTGCCTTCGCCATCGGTGTTCCTCCACATATCTACGCATTTCACTGCTACACGTGGAATTCTACCCCCCTCTGCCAAACTCTAGCCTTGCAGTCTCCATTGCCATTCCCAGGTTGAGCCCGGGGATTTCACAACAGACTTACAAAACCGCCTGCGCACGCTTTACGCCCAGTAATTCCGATTAACGCTTGCACCCTACGTATTACCGCGGCTGCTGGCACGTAGTTAGCCGGTGCTTATTCTTCAGGTACCGTCATTAGATCTCTGTATTAGAAAGACCCGTTTCTTCCCTGACA
This sequence comes from Oxalobacteraceae bacterium OTU3CAMAD1, assembly GCA_024123915.1. Taxonomy (NCBI): domain Bacteria; kingdom Pseudomonadati; phylum Pseudomonadota; class Betaproteobacteria; order Burkholderiales; family Oxalobacteraceae; species Oxalobacteraceae bacterium OTU3CAMAD1. The sequence continues at coordinate 7,444,397 of CP099650.1, forward strand.
AAAGAGCTTTACAACCCGAAGGCCTTCTTCACTCACGCGGCATTGCTGGATCAGGCTTGCGCCCATTGTCCAAAATTCCCCACTGCTGCCTCCCGTAGGAGTCTGGACCGTGTCTCAGTTCCAGTGTGGCTGGTCGTCCTCTCAGACCAGCTACTGATCGATGCCTTGGTAGGCTTTTACCCTACCAACTAGCTAATCAGATATCGGCCGCTCCAGGAGCATGAGGTCTTGCGATCCCCCACTTTCATCCTTAGATCGTATGCGGTATTAGCGTAACTTTCGCTACGTTATCCCCCACTCCAGGGTACGTTCCGATATATTACTCACCCGTTCGCCACTCGCCGCCAGGTTGCCCCGCGCTGCCGTTCGACTTGCATGTGTAAGGCATGCCGCCAGCGTTCAATCTGAGCCAGGATCAAACTCTTCAGTTTAATCTCTGTTACTTTTGCCGTTTTACCGGCACTCTTATTACTAAGAGGTCGCTCACTCAAAATACTGACAGGCCACTACTTTCGTAGCGCCTATTTCATTACTTCTTGTGAACATTTGATATTTTAAGTATCGCGGAACCGAAGTTCCGCGTGCACTTTCATCAAACGTCCACACTTATCGACTGTTAATTTTTAAAGAACTTTGTCTGGTACTGCTTGCACGCTTGACAAATCGTTTTGTTCGTCAGCGCAGAAGAAAGAGTATGAAGCGTTTCGCTTATTTCGTCAACCCCTCAACCACTTCTTCTTTTCTCGTTTCACTCCGCATTTAGCTTGTCGCTGAGATGCGTTGTTCTGCGAGGGGGCGAACTATAGCAAAGCCGGGACTGAACTGACAAGGTTTATTTTTGCATCAGCGTCCTGAACGCTGCGCGGTGCACTTGGATGGTGCTACATTAAGGCCCAGAGCTGCCAACAGCCATCGGAGACCGAGACAAATGGAACGCCACACCGCGCCACATCTGAGCACGGCATGGGAAGACACCATGCCGCTGATTATCGAAACCTCGCACCGCCGCTCCCGGCAGTACGGACTGCGTCCAGACTCCGCTGCGGACTTGAGCCGCGTCCCCACCGTCGATCTCTCGCTGCTGCTCGAACAAAACCGCCTGCTCCACACCCACGCGGTACCGGCCATGGAAACTCTGTACCAGCAGATCGTCAACACCCACAACATGGTGATCCTGACCGATGCGCACGGCGTGATCGTCCATTCCCTCGGCGACGACGACTTTCTGGAGAAAGCCAACCGCGTCGCGCTGCAGCCCGGCGCCGCCTGGTCCGAGCAAAGCAAGGGCACCAACGCCATCGGCACCGCGATCGCGGAACAGGCGCCGGTGCTGGTCCATGCGGAGCAGCACTACCTGACCGCCAATCATTTCCTCACCTGCTCGGCCGCGCCGATCGCCGACCACCTGGGCAACGTCATCGGCGTGCTCGATGTTTCCGGCGACCAGCGCAGTTTTCACAAGCACACCATGGCACTGGTGCGCATGTCCGCGCTGATGATCGAGAACCAGCTATTCTCCGCCACCTATGAGGACTCGATCACGCTGCACTTCCATGCGCGTCCGGAATTCATCGGCACGTTGATGGAAGGAATCGCATCGTTCAGCCCCGGTGGCCGCTTCCTCGCCGCAAACCGCAACGGCCAGTTCCAGTTGGGCCTGTCGCCGGCGGAATTGCAATCGCACACCTTCAGCTCTCTATTCGGCCTGCCGCTGTCGGCGCTGTACGAGCACTACCGCACCGCTTCGCCGGGCCTGCTGAATTTGTGCATGCACAGCGGCGTGCGTGTGGCCGGCCGCGCCCAGCTGCGCCTGAGCAACGGCGTGTTCCAGCAATCGCTGACGCACGACAAAACGCAACGCACCGAGCGGCCCAGCGCCACCCAGGCCGCGGCGGCCAAACGGCGCCTGTCCGGCCTGCGCTACCTGCGCACCGGCGATCCCCAACTGGAATTGGTGATCGACAAGGTCACGCGCGTGCTGGGCCACGACATTCCCATCATGATCATGGGCGAGACCGGCACCGGCAAGGAGCTACTGGCCCAGGCGATCCATAACGATTCGCCGCGTGCGATGAGTCCTTTCGTGGCGGTCAACTGCGCGTCGATCCCGGAGACGCTGATCGAATCCGAACTGTTCGGCTATGAGGACGGCGCCTTCACAGGTGCGCGTAAGAAAGGCGCTGTCGGCAAGATACTGCAGGCCAACGGCGGCACCTTGTTCCTCGACGAGATCGGCGACATGCCGTATAGCTTGCAGGCACGCTTGCTGCGGGTGCTGCAGGAGCGCGTGGTGACGCCGCTCGGCAGCGACAAGTCGATACCGGTGAACGTGGAACTGATCTGCGCGACCAATCATAATCTGCGCGATCGCATCGCCAAAGGTTTGTTCCGCGAAGACTTGTACTACCGGCTGAACGGGCTGGTGGTCAAGCTGCCGCCGCTGCGTGACCGGACCGATCTGGAGAGCGTGGTCAAGAAGATCCTCTCCACCGAGGCGGAGAGCGGCCGCTATCGTGTTTCCGACGAGATCCTGCGACTGTTCCGCCGCCATCGCTGGCCAGGGAATTTCCGGCAGTTGACCAATCTGCTGCGCACGGCCGTGGTCATGGCGGGCGATGAACATGAGATTTGCCTGCGCCATATGCCGGACGATTTTCTGGACGACGTTGAACAGGATGATGAACAGGCGGCGCCGCCTCAAAGCAACGGGGGCGCCGATGCCAACCTGGGGGAGATGGAGATACACGCCATCAACAAGGCGCTGGCGGCGCACGGCGGCAATGTCTCCGCCGCCGCGCGCGCTCTCGGCATCTCGCGCAATACGATTTACCGCAAAGTCCCGAACCTCAAATAGCGCTAAGCCTGTTGCTTCAACAGCGACACCTCCTCGTCGCTGAACAAGCGCGAGCGCGTCAGGAAGCGCTTGCCGGTGCCGTTGTCGAGCGAGAACATGCCGCCGTTGCCGGCGACTACGTCAATGATCAGCTGCGTGTGCTCCCAGTAAGCGAACTGCTCGCACCCCATGTAGAACGGCGCACCGTCCAACTCCCCCAGAAACACGTCGGTATCGCTGATGTTGAACTCTCCCGCCTGGTAGCACATCGGCGTGCTGCCGTCGCAGCAGCCGCCGGACTGGAAGAACATCAGCGGCCCGTGCCGGTCGCGCAACGCGGCGATCAGCTCGAGCGCCGCCGGCGTGGCCGTGACACGGGCGATGGCCGCGCTCATGGTTAGAAGAACCCCAAGGCGTTGGGGCTATAGCTGACCAGCAAGTTCTTGGTCTGCTGATAGTGGTCCAACATCATCTTGTGATTCTCGCGGCCGATACCCGATTGCTTGTAGCCACCAAACGCGGCATGCGCCGGATACAGGTGGTAGCAGTTGGTCCAGACACGGCCGGCCTGAATCGCGCGGCCGACACGGAAGGCGCGCGAACCGTCACGCGTCCACAGCCCCGCGCCCAGCCCGTACAGCGTGTCGTTGGCGATGCGCAGCGCGTCGGCCTCATCCTTGAAGGTCGTGACCGACACCACCGGCCCGAAAATCTCCTCCTGGAAGATGCGCATCTTGTTGTCGCCCTTGAACACGGTTGGACGCACGTAGTAGCCATCCTTCATGTCGCCGCCCTGCACATTGCGCTCGCCGCCGGCCAGCAGCTCGGCGCCCTCCTGCTTGCCGATGTCGATGTACGACATGATTTTCTCCAGCTGCTCCTGCGACGCCTGCGCGCCGAGCATCGTGGAGGCGTCGAGCGGATTGCCTTGCTTGATCGCGGCCACGCGGGCCAGCGCGCGCTCGATGAATTTCTCGTAGATCGATTCCTGGATCAGCACGCGCGACGGGCAGGTGCACACCTCGCCCTGGTTGAGCGCGAACATGGAGAAGCCTTCCAGGCATTTGTCGAAGAAGGCGTCGTCGGCGTCCATCACGTCGGCAAAGAAAATGTTCGGCGATTTGCCGCCCAGCTCCAGGGTCACGGGGATGAGGTTCTGCGCGGCGTACTGCATGATCAGGCGGCCGGTGCCCGTTTCACCGGTGAAAGCGATCTTGGCGATGCGCTTGTTCGACGCCAGCGGCTTGCCCGCCTCCAGGCCGAATCCATTGACCACGTTCAACACACCTGGCGGCAACAAATCGGCGATGATTTCCAGCAGCACCATGATCGAGGCCGGCGTCTGCTCGGCCGGCTTCAAGACCACGCAATTACCGGCCGCCAACGCTGGCGCCAGCTTCCACACCGCCATCAGGATGGGGAAGTTCCACGGAATGATCTGGCCGACCACGCCCAGCGGTTCATGGAAGTGATAGGCGTAGGTTTCCGAGTCGATCTGCGCCACCGAGCCCTCCTGCGCGCGGATGCAGCCGGCGAAGTAACGGAAATGATCGATCGCCAGCGGAATGTCGGCGGCGGTGGTTTCGCGGATCGGCTTGCCGTTGTCGATGGTCTCGGCGGTGGCGATCAGGGCCAGGTTGGCCTCCATGCGGTCGGCGATCTTGTTGAGGATGTTGGCGCGCTCGGTCTGCGAGGTCTTGCCCCACGCGTCCTTGGCGGCGTGCGCGGCGTCGAGCGCGAGTTCGATGTCTTCAGCGGTCGAGCGCGCCACCTCGCAAAACACCTGGCCTGTGATCGGCGTGATGTTGCCGAAGTATTCGCCCTTGACCGGCGCGACGAACTTGCCGCCGATGTAGTTGTCGTACCGTGGCTTGAATGGATTGGCTACGCCCAGTTTGCTGATGTCTGCGAGATTCATGTCGTCCTCTTTCTGCTATGGTTGTGTGGTGTTGGTGACCACCATTCTTTCGCAAACACCGTGCCAGCGGCGTTGAGAGGGATGGCCGGGGATTTCCACGTTGTCCGCCGGTGACAGTGTTCAGTTTTGACACACCGGTGGAGCAACGCGGCGCACTTTTTGCGTCGGACAGGTATATTGCAGGCTGCCCATCCGGAGAAAACATGAAGCGTTCCCCAATTCAACTTAATGCCGTCGCCGCGCTGTTCGCGCTTGGCGCTTCCAGCGTGGCCACCGCCGCCGACAATGCAGGCAATACAGACGCGCCGGTCGAAGTTGTCGTCGTCAGCGCCACGCGTGTCGGCCACACCGTCTTCGACATGCCGGCCGCGATCGATGTGGTCGACGCCGCGCGCATCCATGAGTCCCAGGCACGGGTGAACGCCTCCGAGGCGCTGGCGGCGGTGCCGGGCCTGGTGGCGCAGAACCGCCAGAACTATGCGCAGGACTTGCAGATCTCGTCGCGCGGCTTCGGGGCGCGGTCGACCTTTGGCGTGCGCGGCGTGCGGTTGATCGCCGACGGCATTCCCGCCAGCATGCCGGACGGCCAAGGCCAGGCGGCCACCTTCAATCTCGACATGGCCGAACGCATCGAAGTGTTGCGCGGCCCGTTCTCCGCCATCTACGGCAACCACTCGGGCGGCGTGATCCAGATGTTCACGCGCGATGGCGACGGCGCGCCCACCATCGAAACCAGCCTGACCGCCGGCAGTTACGGCACCCGCAAGGCCGACGTCAACGCGCAGGGCAAGCAAGCCGGTGTCGGTTACGTGCTCGACGCTTCGCGCTTCGAGACCGACGGCTACCGCGCACACAGCGCCGCCACGCGCGACCAGGCGTTTGCCAAGCTGACCGTGAAGCCTATGGACAACGCCAAGCTGACCATCGTCGCCAACGCGCTGCGCCAGGACGACACCCAAGATCCGTTGGGCGTGACCTGGGCCACCTACCAGCGCGACCCGCGCGCGGGCGAAACCGACGCCACCGATACCCAGACACCGAAGCGCACGCTGGCCGACCGCTACAACACCCGCAAGAGCATCGATCACACGCAGATCGGCGCCACGTGGGAGCAACGCTTCGGCCAGGACCGGCTGCGCGTGACCGCCTACGGCGGCAATCGCGAGGTGATCCAGTACCAGGCGTTTTCGCGTGGCTTCCAGGCGCCGCCGACGCACTCGGGCGGCGTGGTGAATTTCGCCCGCGACTTCTATGGAACCGACCTGAGCTGGATGCACGTCAGCCAGCTGGCCGGCGGGAAGCTGAGCACAACCGTCGGCGTCGAGTACGGCCGCTCCACCGATGGTCGTCAGGGATATGAAAATTTCATCGGCGCCCAGTTGGGCGTGAAGGGCGCGCTGCGCCGCGACGAACAGGACAAGGTCTCCAATCTCGATCCGTATGTGCAGGCCGAGTGGCAATCCGGTCCCTGGATGCTGAGCGCGGGCCTGCGCCGCAGCACGGTGAAGATTTCCGTCGACGACCGCTTCCTGAGCAATGGCAACGACAGCGGCAGCCTGGAGTACAGCCACACGACGCCGGTGCTTGGCGTGCTGTACCGCGTGTCGCCGATGCTCAACGTGTACGCCAGCGCCGCGCGCGGTTTCGAAACGCCGACGCTCAACGAACTGTTCTACTCGGGTACCGGCGGCGGTTTCAACTTCGGCCTGCAACCAGCCAAGAGCACGCATCTGGAAGCGGGCATCAAGAGCAAGCTGGACGAGCGCACCAGCATCAACGCCGCCGTGTTCCAGGTCCGCACGACGGATGAAGTGGTGGTCGACAGCAGCGGCGGCGGCCGCACCAGCTATCGCAACGCCAGCAAGACCTTGCGGCAAGGATTGGAAGTGTCGCTCGACTCGTCATGGCGTTACGGTTTGAGCACGCGCGTCGCGCTGACCAGCTTGCGCGCGATCTACGATCAAAGCTACGGCGCGGTGCTGGAAGGCAGCCGCCTGCCCGGCGTTCCGAATGCCAACGCCTATGCGGAGGTGGCGTGGAAGGATAGCGGCGACCGCTATGGCGCCGCGCTGGAAGCGATCGCCAGCAGCAAGATCTACGCGGACGATGGGAACGTCGATCAGCCGGCGCCCGGCTACGGCATATTGAATGCACGGGTCAGCGCCAAGCAGCAGTGGCGAGGCTGGCGCTTCAAACAATTCGTGCGGCTGAACAATCTGCTGGATAAAAACTACGTCGGCTCGGTGATCGTCGGTGACACGAACAAGCGCTATTACGAAGCCGCCCCGCAACGCAACTGGCTAGTCGGCGCAAGCGCGCAATACCAGTTCTAACGACCGCGAAGTTCAAATGCCACGGAGACACGTAGGGCGGATTAGGCGAAGCCGTAATCCGCCATGCATGCTCCGCCCGCGAAGCTCAAAGAATCACGCGGCCTTCTCAACCAACCTGTCCAGCAACCGCTCCCGATTGTCCAACACAAAATCAACAAACACCGGCTCCTTCACCGCCAGCCTCACCAACCCCGGCAACATCAAATAACAATACCCCGCAACCTTACGCACCGCCTCATCATCGCGCAGCGCCGCGCGCGTGATCGATCCCGAGCCCCCGCCCAGCATGGGCATGATGGTCGCATGGTGTTTGTCCAATATCGCTGAAACCGGTCCGGTCAATTTTTCGGCCATTCGGCTGTGCTCGTTGGTGTCGCTCATGTCAACGCTCCTGCAAAGTTGTGGAATCAGGATAGTGACCCGCTGACGCAAATCGGTTATGTGTTTGCGCAAGCGGGCACAAAATGCGCTAAGGTGAACGCCTCATATAGGAATATCCCCATGAACCAGCAAGCCGTCCAAACGTTTGATGCGATCGTTGTCGGCAGTGGACCTGGCGGCGCCAGTGTCGCGCGAGAACTGGCGCGCCGGAAACTCCGCGTATTGATACTGGAACAGGGAAGCGCGGCGCCACTGCAAGGGACGCTCTCGCAAATGGCTGGCATCGCCGCCGTTCCCGGAAAGGGCGCGTTCATCCATCGCGACGCTTCACTATTGGTCAGCGGTATCGCCGCAGGCGGCACCACCACCATCAACTTCGCCACCGCCGCCCCGCCGCCATTGCCCATGTTCGCCGCCCACGGCATCGACCTGGCGCCGGCGTTGGAATCGCTGCGCGCCGAGTTGCCGATGGCGCCGCTGCCGGACGAGTTGATCGGCCCGATGGCGAAGCGCATCCAGCAAGGCGCCCTGGCGCGCAAGCTGGGGTGGCGCAAGCTCGATAAGCTGATTCGTCCGCAATCTTGCCGCACCGGTTGTTGGCGGTGCGTCTATGGTTGCCCGTTCGGCGCCAAGTGGACCGCCCGGGATTTCGTCGATGAAGCTGTTCAGCTTGGCGCGGTCCTCATCGACCAGGCCAAGGTGGAGCAAGTGATTGTGGAGAACGGCCGTGCCACCGGCGTGCGCTATCGACGGGATGGTGAAATGCTCCAAGTGTTCGGCGCGAACGTGGTGTTGGCGGGAGGCGGCATCGGCAGTCCGCGACTGCTGCATCGCTCTGGTCTGCATGCGGAAAGCAGCGCTTTCTTCAGCGATCCGGTGATCGCGGTCATGGGTGTGGTGGACGATATCGACGGCGGCGCCGAGGTGCCGATGGCTGCCGGGATGTATTTGCATGAGGAAGGTATCGCGCTGGCGGATATGACGTTGCCGAAGCCGATGTATCAGGCCTTCGCGGCGCAGGTCGGGCGACTTGACCGGCTGATGTCGCATGCGCGGACGCTGACTTTGATGGTGAAGATACGCGACGATATCGGTGGAGACGTCGGCCCGCGATGGGTGGATAAGACGTTGACCGCCCGGGATAGGGCGAAGTTGGCGACCGGGGTTGGCATGGCGCGCGAGATTCTTCGGGCGGCCGGAGCGAAGAAGATTTTCAAGAGCTGGCATTTCGCCGCGCATCCTGGAGGGAGTTTGCGCATAGGCGATGTGGTGGACGGTAATTTGCAGACGACTACGCGGAACTTGTTTGTTTGCGATGCTTCGGTGATTCCGGCGCCGTGGGGACTGCCGCCGACGTTGACGTTGCTTTGTCTTGGGAAGCGGTTGGGGGTGGGTTTGGGTGGCAATTAACCCAACCGCCCGCCGCCGCACCGCGAGCCGCCGTGGAATGGGGTCGTACCCCTTGGGGTACGACCCCGCATGGCCGTGCGGGTTTCCAAACGCAAAAAACCCCCACCTGCACTGAACGCGATCTTGAGCGCGTTCAGGCTGATGGGGGTTTTTCTATATAACTAGCCTGACGATAACCTACTTTCACACTGGTTGCAGCACTATCATCGGCGCAGAGTTGTTTCACGGTCCTGTTCGGGATGGGAAGGGGTGGGACCAACTTGCTATGGTCATCAGGCATTGACTTGTACGAGCCGCGTTCTTGTGAACGTTGCTCAGAATCTGGAGAAGTAAGTAAATGGGGTAATGAAGTTGTGTATCAACGAACGTTTCAACGTACTTCTTATTCAACCATAACCTGCTAAGGTTATAGGGACAAGCCGTACGGGCAATTAGTATCAGTTAGCTTAATGCATTACTGCACTTCCACACCTGACCTATCAACGTCCTGGTCTCGAACGACCCTTCAAAGAGCTCAAGGCTCTGGGAAATCTCATCTTAAGGCAAGTTTCCCGCTTAGATGCTTTCAGCGGTTATCTCTTCCAGACTTAGCTACCCGGCAATGCCACTGGCGTGACAACCGGTACACCAGAGGTCTGTCCACTCCGGTCCTCTCGTACTAGGAGCAGCCCCCTTCAAATTTCCAACGCCCACGGCAGATAGGGACCAAACTGTCTCACGACGTTTTAAACCCAGCTCACGTACCACTTTAAATGGCGAACAGCCATACCCTTGGGACCGGCTACAGCCCCAGGATGTGATGAGCCGACATCGAGGTGCCAAACTCCCCCGTCGATATGAACTCTTGGGAGGAATCAGCCTGTTATCCCCAGAGTACCTTTTATCCGTTGAGCGATGGCCCTTCCATACAGAACCACCGGATCACTATGTCCTACTTTCGTACCTGCTCGACTTGTCAGTCTCGCAGTTAAGCACGCTTATGCCATTGCACTATTAGCACGATGTCCGACCGTACCTAGCGTACCTTCGAACTCCTCCGTTACACTTTAGGAGGAGACCGCCCCAGTCAAACTGCCTACCATGCACTGTCCCCGACCCGGATAACGGGCCAAGGTTAGAACCTCAAATGAACCAGGGTGGTATTTCAAGGTTGGCTCCACGAGAACTGGCGTCCCCGCTTCAAAGCCTCCCACCTATCCTACACAGATTGATTCAAAGTCCAATGCAAAGCTACAGTAAAGGTTCATGGGGTCTTTCCGTCTAGCCGCGGGTAGATTGCATCATCACAAACACTTCAACTTCGCTGAGTCTCGGGAGGAGACAGTGTGGCCATCGTTACGCCATTCGTGCAGGTCGGAACTTACCCGACAAGGAATTTCGCTACCTTAGGACCGTTATAGTTACGGCCGCCGTTTACTGGGACTTCAATCAAGAGCTTGCACCCCATCATTTAATCTTCCAGCACCGGGCAGGCGTCACACCCTATACGTCCACTTTCGTGTTTGCAGAGTGCTGTGTTTTTATTAAACAGTCGCAGCCACCAGTTTATTGCAACCCGTTCACCCTACTGAAGTAAATCAGCCAAGCTACAAGGGCGTACCTTTTCCCGAAGTTACGGTACCAATTTGCCGAGTTCCTTCTCCCGAGTTCTCTCAAGCGCCTTAGAATACTCATCTCGCCCACCTGTGTCGGTTTGCGGTACGGTCTCGTATGACTGAAGCTTAGAGGCTTTTCTTGGAACCACTTCCGATTGCTTCGAGACCTAAGTCTCTCGTCCCGCTCCCTTGAATTACGCGCCCGGATTTGCCTAAGCGCCTTCTATGAAGCAGCAACCAACTATTCCAACAGTTGGACAACCTTCCGCGATCCGTCCCCCCATCGCATCATACGACGGTGCAGGAATATTAACCTGCTTCCCATCAGCTACGCATCTCTGCCTCGCCTTAGGGGCCGACTCACCCTGCTCCGATGAACGTTGAACAGGAAACCTTGGGCTTACGGCGTGGGGGCTTTTCACCCCCATTATCGCTACTCATGTCAGCATTCGCACTTCTGATACCTCCAGCATCCTTTACAAGACACCTTCGCAGGCTTACAGAACGCTCTCCTACCATATGCTTACGCATATCCGCAGCTTCGGTGACTGGCTTAGCCCCGTTACATCTTCCGCGCAGGACGACTCGATCAGTGAGCTATTACGCTTTCTTTAAATGATGGCTGCTTCTAAGCCAACATCCTGACTGTTTTAGCCTTCCCACTTCGTTTTCCACTTAGCCAATCTTTGGGACCTTAGCTGGCGGTCTGGGTTGTTTCCCTCTTGACGCCGGACGTTAGCACCCGACGTCTGTCTCCCAAGCTCGCACTCATCGGTATTCGGAGTTTGCAATGGTTTGGTAAGTCGCGATGACCCCCTAGCCATAACAGTGCTCTACCCCCGATGGTGATACTTGAGGCACTACCTAAATAGTTTTCGGAGAGAACCAGCTATTTCCAAGTTTGTTTAGCCTTTCACCCCTACCCACAGCTCATCCCCTAATTTTTCAACATTAGTGGGTTCGGACCTCCAGTGCGTGTTACCGCACCTTCATCCTGGCCATGAGTAGATCACTTGGTTTCGGGTCTACACCCAGCGACTATCGCCCTGTTCGGACTCGATTTCTCTACGGCTTCCCTATATGGTTAACCTTGCCACTGAATGTAAGTCGCTGACCCATTATACAAAAGGTACGCAGTCACGGAACAAGTCCGCTCCTACTGTTTGTATGCACACGGTTTCAGGATCTATTTCACTCCCCTCCCGGGGTTCTTTTCGCCTTTCCCTCACGGTACTGGTTCACTATCGGTCGATTACGAGTATTTAGCCTTGGAGGATGGTCCCCCCATATTCAGACAGGATTTCTCGTGTCCCGCCCTACTTGTCGCACGCTTAGTTCCACACATCGCATTTCACATACGGGGCTATCACCCGCTATGGCTCCTATTTCCAGAGGATTCTGTTATGCGTCATGCTAAAACGTGCAGGCTCTTCCCATTTCGCTCGCCACTACTTTGGGAATCTCGGTTGATTTATTTTCCTGCAGCTACTTAGATGTTTCAGTTCGCCGCGTTCGCTTTGCATACCTATGTATTCAGTATGCAATGACCTAAAAGGCCGGGTTTCCCCATTCGGAAATCTGCGGATCAAAGCTTGTTTGCTAGCTCCCCGCAGCTTATCGCAAGCTACTACGTCCTTCATCGCCTGTAATCGCCAAGGCATCCACCATGTGCACTTATTCACTTGTCCCTATAACGTTAGCCCCTTGCGACTAAACAAAGGAGCGGTTATAGAAATAAGAAGTACTACGTTGTTGCGTTTGTTGATACATACAATCATTACCCATCGCGCCACCTGTCGGTGTCGCGATCAATAAAAATTTACTTACTTCTTCCAGATTGTTAAAGAACGTACAGCACTTGATCTCTAAAAGATCAAATCTAAACCTTGTGGCTTACATTTGAACTCTTGGTGGAGGATGACGGGATCGAACCGACGACCCCCTGCTTGCAAAGCAGGTGCTCTCCCAGCTGAGCTAATCCCCCTGAGATTTACTACAGGCAGAAACTGGTAGGGCTGGTTGGACTCGAACCAACGACCCCCGCGTTATCAACACGGTGCTCTAACCAGCTGAGCTACAGCCCCAAATGCTGTTCTTTATATTGACAGTCGATAAGTGTGAACGCTTGATGAGTGAACCGAAGTTCGTGCCACTCTAGAAAGGAGGTGATCCAGCCGCACCTTCCGATACGGCTACCTTGTTACGACTTCACCCCAGTCACGAATCCTACCGTGGTAAGCGCCCTCCTTGCGGTTAAGCTACCTACTTCTGGTAAAACCCGCTCCCATGGTGTGACGGGCGGTGTGTACAAGACCCGGGAACGTATTCACCGCGACATGCTGATCCGCGATTACTAGCGATTCCAACTTCATGCAGTCGAGTTGCAGACTACAATCCGGACTACGATACACTTTCTGCGATTAGCTCCCCCTCGCGGGTTGGCGGCGCTCTGTATGTACCATTGTATGACGTGTGAAGCCCTACCCATAAGGGCCATGAGGACTTGACGTCATCCCCACCTTCCTCCGGTTTGTCACCGGCAGTCTCATTAGAGTGCCCTTTCGTAGCAACTAATGACAAGGGTTGCGCTCGTTGCGGGACTTAACCCAACATCTCACGACACGAGCTGACGACAGCCATGCAGCACCTGTGTGATGGTTCTCTTTCGAGCACTCCCAAATCTCTCCGGGATTCCATCCATGTCAAGGGTAGGTAAGGTTTTTCGCGTTGCATCGAATTAATCCACATCATCCACCGCTTGTGCGGGTCCCCGTCAATTCCTTTGAGTTTTAATCTTGCGACCGTACTCCCCAGGCGGTCTACTTCACGCGTTAGCTGCGTTACCAAGTCAATTAAGACCCGACAACTAGTAGACATCGTTTAGGGCGTGGACTACCAGGGTATCTAATCCTGTTTGCTCCCCACGCTTTCGTGCATGAGCGTCAGTTTTGACCCAGGGGGCTGCCTTCGCCATCGGTGTTCCTCCACATATCTACGCATTTCACTGCTACACGTGGAATTCTACCCCCCTCTGCCAAACTCTAGCCTTGCAGTCTCCATTGCCATTCCCAGGTTGAGCCCGGGGATTTCACAACAGACTTACAAAACCGCCTGCGCACGCTTTACGCCCAGTAATTCCGATTAACGCTTGCACCCTACGTATTACCGCGGCTGCTGGCACGTAGTTAGCCGGTGCTTATTCTTCAGGTACCGTCATTAGGCCTCTGTATTAGAAAGACCCGTTTCTTCCCTGACAAAAGAGCTTTACAACCCGAAGGCCTTCTTCACTCACGCGGCATTGCTGGATCAGGCTTGCGCCCATTGTCCAAAATTCCCCACTGCTGCCTCCCGTAGGAGTCTGGACCGTGTCTCAGTTCCAGTGTGGCTGGTCGTCCTCTCAGACCAGCTACTGATCGATGCCTTGGTAGGCTTTTACCCTACCAACTAGCTAATCAGATATCGGCCGCTCCAGGAGCATGAGGTCTTGCGATCCCCCACTTTCATCCTTAGATCGTATGCGGTATTAGCGTAACTTTCGCTACGTTATCCCCCACTCCAGGGTACGTTCCGATATATTACTCACCCGTTCGCCACTCGCCGCCAGGTTGCCCCGCGCTGCCGTTCGACTTGCATGTGTAAGGCATGCCGCCAGCGTTCAATCTGAGCCAGGATCAAACTCTTCAGTTTAATCTCTGTTACTTTTGCCGTTTTACCGGCACTCTTATTGCTAAGAGGTCGCTCACTCAAAATACTGACAGGCCACTACTTTCGTAGCGCCTATTTCATTACTTCTTGTGAACATTTGATATTTTAAGTATCGCGGAACTTGGTTACCCTTGCTCCGCGTGCACTTTCATCAAACGTCCACACTTATCGACTGTTAATTTTTAAAGAACTTTATTCGGTACTGCTTGCTGATGGAGCGTTGTGTTCATCAGCGAAGAGGCAAGATTATGAGGCGTTTCGAACATCTCGTCAACCACTTCTTTTTGCCCCGCTTCATTCTGCGACACGCTGTTTTGTGCACACCGTTTTGCGGGGAGGCGAACTATAGCAAAGGGTTCGACTGCTGACAAGAGCGACAGCGTAAAATGTCGCTTTTACCGATCCAAAAGTGCGTCATGTCCATCCTGCTCACCACCCTCAACGCCCGCTACACCCACGCCTCGCTGGGATTGCGCTATCTATTAGCAAATATGGGAGAGCTGCAGGAACAGACGCGCTTGCAGGAATTCGTCATCGGTGCCAAGACCACCGAGGTCGTCGAGCGCATCCTGGCGCACGCGCCGAAGATCGTCGGTTTCGGTATCTATATATGGAACGTCGAGGAATCGACCAAAGTCATCGCCATGCTCAAGCGCGTGGCGCCGCATGTGATGGTGGTGCTGGGCGGGCCGGAAGTGTCGTACGAGTCGAACGAGCAGGAAATCGTCAAACTGGCGGACTACCTGATCACCGGCTGGGGCGATGTCACCTTCCCCAAGCTGTGCGGCGAAATCCTCAACGGCCCGAAACCGCTGATGAAGGTGCACGCCGGCGTGCAGCCGCCGATGGCCGAGATCAAGCTGCCCTACTCCTTATATAGCGACGACGACATCAAAAACCGCACGATCTACGTGGAAGCCTCGCGCGGTTGCCCGTTCAAGTGCGAATTCTGCCTGTCTGCCCTGGACAAGACGGCGTGGCCGTTCGCGCTGGAGAGCTTCCTGGCGGAGATGGAATCGCTGCACGCGCGCGGCGCGCGGCTGTTCAAGTTCGTCGACCGCACCTTCAACCTGAATATCAAGACCAGTTTGAAGATCATGCAGTTCTTTCTCGATAAGCTGGAGGCCAACCCGGACGATCCGGTCTACGCCCACTTCGAGCTGGTGCCGGACCACCTGCCGGACGCCCTGAAAGAGGGCATCAGCAAGTTCCCGCCCGGCGCGCTGCAGTTCGAGATCGGCATCCAGAGCTTCAATCCGGCGGTGCAGACCTTGGTCAGCCGTAAGCAGGACAACCAGAAGGCCGCCGACAACATCCGCTGGCTGACCGACCACTCCAACGCCCACATGCATGTGGACCTAATCGCCGGCCTGCCCGGGGAGACGGTGGAGAGCTTCGCCGAAGGCTTCAACAAACTGTGGGCGCTCGATCCGCACGAGATCCAGTTCGGCATCCTCAAACGCCTGCGCGGCACGCCGATCATCCGCCACACGCAGGAATTCGGGCTGGTGTTCGAGCCGTACGCGCCCTATACCATCCTGGCCAACCGCGATATCGACTTCCCCACCATGCAGCGGCTGGTGCGTTTCGCCCGCTACTGGGACCTGGTGGCCAACTCGGGCCGCTTTGGCAATACGCTGCCGGTGCTGCTGGGGGATTCTGCGTTCGAACACTTCATGGCCTTCTCGGACTGGCTGTACGCGAACACCGACGCCACCCACCGCATCGCGCTCGAGCGGCTGGTTGCTATGGTGTCGCGGTATTTGCAGGAACGCGGCATGGACAAGTCGGACGCCGACGCGCTGCTGGCCAGCGATTACGCCGGGTCCAAGCCCAAACCGGCCGAGACGCCGGCGCCCAAGCGGCAGGCCCGGAGGCTGGCTGCCTGATGCCGCCAACCCGCAAACCGGAGCCTGGGGTCGTACCCCATTGGGTCGACGGGGACGCCGAGTCCCCGCCTGGCGGTGCGGGTTTCGCCTTTAGCGCCTCCGCCATTTGCCAGAGGGCGGCAGCGCACCGCCGCCGCGAACTCCTATGGCGGACAGTGCCAAACTCCCTTAAACTGACGTAATGCCTACAGCCCAAGAGCCCACCCTCACCCTCAATCCAGGTGCCGCCAACGGCCCGTCGGTCGCGGCGGGCGGCACCTGGCAAGTGCACGCTCTGGCGCAGGGCAAGGCGATGGCCACCATCACCGGGCTGCTGAAATCCCTCAAGGCCGACAAAGTGAGCTGGGACCTGTCGGCGATCGACAGCATGGACCACATCGGCGCCCAGCTGTTCTGGAACGCCTGGGGCAAAACCCGCCCGCCCGACCTGCACCTGGCGCCGGGGCAGGAAGAATTCTTCAACCGGCTCGAAACCACCGGCAAAATCGAACTGCCGCGCCCACGCCAGCAGCGCCTGACGTGGGTGATGAAGCTTGGCTTCGCGATGCTGCTGTTCTTCGAGCACATGCTCGGCTTCATCACGCTGATCGGCCAACTGACCCTGGACCTGTGGCGCTTCGTCCGCGCGCCGCAACGCGGTCCGTGGAAGGAAATCTCGGCCAACATCTTCCACGCCGGCTTCCAGGCGCTGGGTATCACTGCGCTGGTCGGGTTCTTGATCGGCGTGGTGCTGTCGTTCCTGTCGGCCCAGCAGCTGCGTGCCTTCGGCGGCGACATCTATCTGGTCAACCTGCTCGGCATGAGCATCATCCGCGAACTGGGACCGCTGCTGGCGGCGATTCTGGTGGCGGGCCGCTCGGGCTCCTCGATCACCGCGCAATTGGGCGTGATGCGGGTGACCGAGGAACTCGACGCCATGCTGGTGATGGGAATCTCGCACGGCTTCCGCCTGGTGATGCCGAAGGTGCTGGCCCTTGCCATCTCGATGCCGCTGCTGGTGATCTGGACCGATTCGATGGCGCTGATCGGCGGCATGCTGTCGGCGCAGGTAGAACTCGGCCTGTCGCCGCAGTACTTCATCTCCAAGCTGCCGGACGCGGTGCCGCTGGCGAACTACATGATCGGCCTTGGCAAGGGCGTGGTGTTCGGCGTGCTGATCGCGCTGGTGTCGTGCCACTTCGGCCTGCGCATCAAGCCGAACACGGAAAGCCTGGGACGCGGCACCACCACCTCGGTGGTCACGGCCATCACGGTCGTGATCCTGGCCGACGCGGTGTTCGCCATCCTGTTCAACGGCGTGGGGTTCTGATGGCCGATCTTGCACTCGTTCCCGACAAAGCCTGCGGTCCGGGCACAGGTGAACTAACCCTCGACGGCAGCGTGCCGATCGTCGACATCACCGGCCTGTGGACCAAGTACGGCCGCACCGTCGTGCACCAGGACTTGAACCTGGAAATCGAACAAGGCGAGATCATGTCCATCGTCGGTGGCTCCGGTACCGGCAAGACCACACTGGTGCGCCAGATGCTGGGCCTCGAGCGCCCCGCGCGCGGCTGCGTGCGCGTGTTCGGCGAAGACATCAGCGAGATCGGTCCGGCGCAACTCCAGCAGCTGCGCAACCATTGGGGTATGCTGTTCCAGCAGGGAGCGCTGTATTCGGCGCTGACGGTGTTCGAGAACATCGCCCAGCCGATGCGCGAGCTGCAGGTGCTGCCGGAAGACCTGGTGCGCGACGCCGTGCTGCTGAAAATGAATATGGTCGGCCTGGGACCGGAACACGCGAACAAGATGCCGTCCGACCTGTCCGGCGGCATGGTCAAGCGCGTGGCCCTGGCGCGCGCGCTGGCGCTGGAACCGAAGCTGCTATTCCTCGACGAGCCGACCGCCGGCCTCGATCCCGACCTGTCGGAAGCGTTTGTATCCCTGATCAAATCGCTGCACCGGGAGCTGGGACTGACCGTCGTCATGGTCACGCACGATCTGGATACGCTGTTCGCACTGTCGACGCGCATCGCCGTGCTGGCGGAAAAACACGTGATCGCCCTCGGCCCGCTGCAGGATGTGCTGAAGGTCGACCACCCGTTCATCAAGGAGTTCTTCCTGGGCGACCGGGGACGCCGCGCGCTGGAGGCACTGGACGAAAAGGCGCTGGACGAAAAAACCAATAAGGATCACTGATGGAAAACAGATCACACGCACTCACCACCGGCTTTTTCACGATCACCCTGCTGATCGCGGCGATCCTGTTCGGCATCTGGTTCAACCGCGACCGCGTCGAGCGGGCGCCGTACGTGATCGCCACCACGCAATCGGTGCCGGGCCTGAACCCGCAGGCGCCGGTGCGCTACCGGGGCCTGGAAGTGGGCAAGGTCGGCGGCATCGCCTTCAATCCCAAGATGGCCGGCCAGATCCTCGTCACGCTCAACATCAACACCGACGCGCCGATCACCAAGACCACCTACGCCACCCTGGGCTACCAGGGCGTGACCGGGATCGCCTTCATCCAGCTCGACGACGAGCAAACCGGCTCGCCGCTGCTGGCCACCAGCAACGAGGCGCCGGCCGTCATTCCGCTGCGCCAGGGCTTCCTGGACCAGGTGGAAAAGCGCGGCAAGGAGATCCTGTCGCAGACCGAGGAAGTGACCAAACGCCTCAACACCCTGCTCAGCCCCGAAAACCAGAAGATCATGCTGGCGGCGTTCGCCGACGTCAGCGCGACCGCCAACAAATACCGCGACCTGCCGGCCAAGCTGGAGCCGACCATCGTCAAGCTGCCGGCGCTGGCCAACGAGGTGCAAAAGACGCTGGTGTCCGTCAACGCGCTGGCGACCGACGTCAATCGCCTGACCACCGGCCTGCAAGCGCCGGACGGGCCGATCGCGCGCGTCAGCGGCACCGTCGACCGCATCGGCCTGTCGGTCGAATCGGTGGCCGGAGGCCTGGAACTGGACACGCTGCCGCAGGTGAACTCGCTGGCCGACGACACCCGCTCGTCGATGCGCGCGCTGCGCAAGACCATGAACAAGATTAACGATCGTCCGCAAAGCCTGATCTTCGGCGCGCCCGGCACCCCGCCCGGCCCGGGGGAAGAAGGCTTTACCGCTCCGACCAAATAAGGATCACCGATGACCACGACCCTGCGCGCCCGCGCCGCCATCATCATCGCCGCCGTTTTGCTGAGCGCCTGCGCCAGCAAAGGCCCGACCAACGCCCACTACGACTTTGGCCCGCTGCCGCCGCCAACCCAGGCGGCCGCCGCCAACAGCATCGGCGCCATCATCGTCGCCGACGCCACCGGTCCGGCGTCGCTCGATTCGGAGCGCATGCAATACCGCCTGCTGTACGCCGACGCGCGCCAATCGCGCCCCTACGCCTACAACCAGTGGACCAGCACCCCGCTGCAGCTGGTCACGCAGCGCATGAAGGCGCGCATCGCGCAGGCCGGCGTGAAGGTGCTGTCGACCACCGACTCGGCCGCCGCCGTCAACCTGCTACGGCTGGAGGTCGACGACTTCGCACAGAACTTCGAGACGGCCACGCAAAGCAGCGGCAATATCAGCCTGCGCGCCTCGGTGTTCCGCAACCACCGCCTGGTGGACCAGAAGACCTTTGCCCGCAGCGCCCCGGCGCCTAGCGCGGATGCCGCCGGCGGCGCGCGCGCCCTGGCCGACGCCTCCGACGCACTGGCCGCCGACGTGCTGGTGTGGCTGGCGGCGCTGCCGCCGCAAGGACAATGACGCAACCGGCGGCATCGGCGCCGCCCGTTCCGGCGCCCGTCCGCAAAGGCTCGCCGCTCTCGCGCGCGGCGCTGCTGGCTTATCTGCTGCTGATCATCTACGCCAGCTGGTTCCCGTTCTCCGGTTGGCAGAACCAGGGCCTGTCGCCGCTGATCTTCCTCGAAACCTCCAGCATGCCGCGCTACTGGACCAAGTTCGACGCCATCATCAACGTGGTCGGCTACGTGCCTTTGGGGGCGCTGATCGTCTACTCGCTGTACCCGCGCATTCGCGGCATCTTCGCCTTCCTGCTCGCCACCTTATGCGGGTTGCTGGTGTCCGGCACGATGGAGGCGGTGCAAACCTACCTGCCCAGCCGCGTCTCGTCCAACCTGGACTTCTACACCAACGCCGCCGGCTGCGCGATCGGTGGCCTGATCGGCGCGCTAACGGTGCGGCGGCTGCTCGATGAAAGCCCGCTGCAGCGGCTGCGGCGCGCCTGGTTCGCGCCGCACGCCAGCCAGGGCCTGGTGCTGCTGGCGCTTTGGCCGCTGGCGCAGATCTATCCGCAAAGCTTCCTGTTCGGCCTGGGCCAGTTGCTGCCGATCCTGTCGGACTGGATGTCGCAGCTGCTCGACATGGAGATCGACCTGGCCAGCTACGTGCGGCCGGACATGGTGCTGACGGTCGAACAATACTGGCTGTCGGAGACCATTATCACCGCCTGCGGCATGGTCGGCGCGGCGTTGACCTTGCTATGTTTGCTGCGCAAGCCGGCCCCGCGCGCCCTGCTGGTGGTGGCCATGATCGGTTCGGCCATCGTCGTCAAGGCGTTGGCGACGGCGCTGCTATTTTCGCCGGAAAACGCCTTCGCCTGGGTGACGCCGGGCGCCGAGGGCGGCTTCCTGATCGGCGCCATCATGCTCGCCGGCCTGATGTTCGCCCCGCACGTGGCGCAGCGGCGGCTGGGCGCGGTGACGTTGTTGTTAAGCCTGGTGGTCATCAACACCACACCCGCCAACCCGTATTTCGTGGCCACTTTGCAAACATGGGTGCAGGGTAAGTTCCTCAACTTCAATGGCGCGGCGCAATTCCTGTCGCTGCTGTGGCCGTTCTTCGCGGTCTGGTTCCTGTGGCTGCCCTCGCACAAGCTCAACAAGGAGCCCAGAGACCCAAACACCGGCCCGGGCCAAGGGCGGGTATCATAGCGCCTCAAGCATTGGCCTCGCCGGCTGACAACTTTTTCCGAGAGAGATAGCCATGAGCGACACTCCGTATTTCAAACACCACGTCTTCTTCTGCATGAACAAGCGTGACGACGGCCGCAACAGCTGCGGCGACCACGGCGCGGAAACCGCCCAAAAGCACGCCAAGAAACGCTGCAAGCAACTGGACATCAACGGCCACGGCGGCGTCCGCATCAACCAGGCAGGCTGCCTGGACCGTTGCGAGGAAGGCCCGGTGCTGGTGGTCTACCCGGAAGGCGTCTGGTACACCTACGTCGACACCAGCGACATCGATGAAATCATCGACAGTCACTTGGTACAAGGCAAGATTGTTGACCGTCTTAAAATTTAAAGAGCTATGAACAAGAACGAAAAATTCACCCTGGCAGGTAACGCCGGCCTGATGGAAGGCCAGATCGACTATCCGAAGAACGACACGCCGGTCGGCGTCGCCCTGGTGGCCCATCCGCACCCGCTGTACGGCGGCACGATGGACAACAAGGTCGCCGTCACGCTGGCGCGCACCTTCGCCAGCCTCGGCTACGTGGTGGCGCGCATCAACTTCCGTGGCGTCGGCGCCTCCGAGGGCGTGCACGACCACGGCCACGGCGAGACCGACGACATGGCCATCCTGCACGCCTGGATGACGGAGAAATATCCGGGCCTGCCGGTGGCGCTGGGCGGTTTCTCGTTCGGCACCTTCGTGCAGTCGAAGCTGGCGCAGCGCCTGGTCGCCGCCGGCACCCCGGCCGAGCGCCTGGTGCTGGTCGGCAGCGCCGCCAAGAAATGGGAAATGGCCGACATTCCAGCCGACACCATCCTGATCCACGGCGAAAACGACGACACCATCCCGCTGATCGACGTGCTCGACTGGCTGCGTCCGCAGGAGATCCCGGTGATCGTCATCCCGGGCGCCGACCACTTCTTCCATCGCAAGTTGCAACACATCAAAAGCTGGGTAACCCAGCTGTGGCGCCGTCCCGGCGACGTCGCCGGCACCGAAACGGACACCTCCGCAGCGGATTAACGCTCTATAATCCCCGCTGTTTTTTTACGCACTTTTTTAACCTTACCACCGAACAACTAGCCCATGAAAAAATTGATCGCGGCACTGGCCACCAGTGTGATGTTGATGTCCGCCGCTGTGGCCCAAACCCTGCCGCCCCCTACCATCGCCGCCAAATCCTGGCTGCTGCTGGACGCCACCAGCGGCCAGGTGATCGCCTCGCAAGATCCGAACGCCCGCGTCGAGCCTGCCTCGCTGACCAAGATCATGACGGCCTACGTCGTCTTCGGCGCGCTGCGCGACAAGAAGCTCACCCTGAACCAGATGGTCAACGTCTCGACCAAGGCGTGGAAGGTCGACGCCAGCAGCTCGAAGATGTTCATCGACCCGGCCACGCCGGTCAGCATCGACGACCTGCTGCACGGTCTGATGATTCAATCCGGCAATGACGCCGCCGTCGCGCTGGCCGAGGCCGTCGCCGGCGACGAATCGGCCTTCGTCGTCATGATGAACAAGGAAGCCGAGCGCATGAGCTTGAAGTCGACCCGCTTCGCCAATCCGCATGGCCTGCCAAGCCCGGACAATTATTCCACTGCGCAAGACCTGTCGGTGCTGGCAAAGCGCGTGATCCTGGACTTCCCGCAGTTCTACAAGATCGACTCGGTCAAGAGCTTCACGTATAACAAGATCACGCAGCCAAACCGCAACCGCCTGCTGTGGCTGGACCCGACCGTCGACGGCATGAAGACCGGCCACACCGAAGCGGCCGGCTATTGCATGATCGCCTCGGCGCGTCGTCCGAACGGCGCCAGCGAGCGCCGCCTGATTTCGGTGGTGCTGGGCACCAATTCCGACAACACCCGCACGCAGGAAAGCCAGAAGCTGCTGAACTGGGGCTTCCAGAACTTCGACACGGTCAAGCTGTACTCCAAGGGCCAGGCCATCGCGACGCCGGAAATCTGGAAGGGCTCGCAGGGTTCGGTCAAGATCGGCTTCACCAGCGATGTGATGGTGACGGTGCCGAAGGGGGTCGCCGCCAAGATGAAGCCGGTGCTTGAGCGTAAGGACCCGCTGGTCGCGCCGTTGCCGCTCAATACCCGTGTCGGCTCGCTGAAGATGATGGTGGACGGCAAGCCGCTGCTGGAACTGCCGGTGGTGGCGCTGGAGAATGTGGAAGAAGCGTCGATCTTCGGCCGCGCCTGGGATTCGATGCGCCTCTGGATGAACTAAGACGACATCCGATTTGGCTCGCTGATGTCAATACACGTGGGGACACGTGGAGACACGTAGGGCGGATTAGCGCAGCGTAATCGGCCAATGCGTGCGTTTCGACGACGCATGGATTGGCCGATTACGGCGTTCCGCCTAATCCGCCCTACGTATTTCCCGTGTTTCCCGGGTCTCCTGTGTAACGCATCGATTCCTGGGCCCACTTGAACGCGGCTCTGCCACACGCCGCCAGCCCATCTGCTTCCATCCCCAGCGTCCGCGCGATCTCCAGCGCCCGCTCGACCTTGTCCCGCTCCAGCAGCAGCACCACCATCAAATACGGCCCGTACACGCCCTCGCTACCCAGCAGCACATCGCGGATATCGTCCGACAGATGCATCTTGCCGACCAAATTGGCCATCGGCACGCCCAGCAACACATCAAACAGCGACAACAGCCCCACCAGGAACAATTCGTCCCGCTTGGCCAACGGCAGCGGACTGCACGTCTCCAAAAAACGCGCGCGCGTCAGCGCCACTTCCAACAAGGAGGCGTCACGCTCGCGGTTGGCACCACTGCCCAGACGGAACATCGACACCGTCAGCCCGCGATACAGTTGATTGCGTCCCAGCACCATGAACGCCTGCTGCAGGCTGGTGACCTTGGTGGTCTGACCGTTGCTCGGCGCATTGGCCCATTGCAGCACCTGGAACGTCATGCCGGGATCGCGCTTGGCCACCTCGATCATGGCGGGCAGTTCGGCGTCCGTGCGCAGCAGGTTCAGCAGCTCAATCGACGTCATGCGGCTTTGATCGACCTTGGCGTCCGGATCGACCTGGTCGCTGGTGGAGAGGTAGTGGCCGAGGAAATAGTCGCAGCCCCACGACAGGCACATGCGCTGCTCGTCCCACGATTCGACGCCATCGACCGCCAGCATCATGTCCGGGTAGCGCATGCGCAATTGCTTGGCCAGCGTCTGGAAGTCCGCCAGCGCATGTTCATTCAAGTACAGCATCGCCAGGTCGCACAGCGCCAGCAGCGGCACGTCGTCGGCGTCCAGCGACACGCCGCGCAAGGCGACCTTGCAGCCGGACTGGCGCAGCGCGGCCATCCGCTCGGCGATTTGCGCCACGGGCAGTTCGGTGGCCTTAAGGTCCAGCATGAATATGGTGTGCGGCGCGATCAGCGGAAGGTGGTGTTGGGCGACTACCGCATCCATGCTGAGCTGTACCAGTGCCAGGCGGTTCTGCGCGAACTCCGGCAGGCCCGCAGCGGCCAATGTGTCGATCGCGAGCGGCTCGACCAATGGCAGCCCGCTGCCACCAAGGGGAACGGAGAACCGGTAGCCGCAAAGGCGGTTGCGCGTGTCGACGATCTCGGCACGCACGACGACGGCGTCCGGATCGCCGGCGGGAGGCTTGACCGGCGTCGGCCCTGGCACCTGCACCGGCGGTGGCTCCATGACGGACATGCTGACGGCAGGTGCGGCAGGCTGCGCCCTCGGCCTCAGAAAAGACAAAAATCCCACGTCATACCCTCTGCGGAAGCGTTTTCTACAACGATCATACCGTGGAATTTATGGCGCACAACTTGGCATGGCGAAAAAACCCGGGGCGCCGCCACGCAATCTCTGTAACTAAAATACAGGGTTCTCGTATAATCTGCGCACTCCCGCCACCTGTGAAAGCATGCTCATGAGCTACGTCCCGCCGACCGACCTGTCCTGCCCTTCCATCGTCACCAGCAAGGGCGGTCCGACCTTGTCGCGCATCGTCGCCGGCATGTGGCGCATGAACGAATGGAAGCTGACGCCCCAGCAACGGATGGCGTTCATCGAGCAATGCCTGGACATGGGCGTGACCAGCTTCGACCACGCAGATATCTACGGCGGCTACGGCGTCGAAGCGGTGTTCGGCGAGGCGCTGGCGTTGCAACCGTCGCTGCGCGCGCGCATGCAGCTGGTGAGCAAGTGCGGCATCAAACTACTCAACGCGGCACGTCCGGACCATACGATTCAGCACTATGACACCAGCGCCAGCCACATCATCGCGTCGGCGGAGAACTCGCTGCGCCAGCTGGGCACCGATCACCTGGATCTGCTGCTGATCCACCGTCCCGATCCGCTGATGGATTTCGACGAGATCGCCGAGGCTTTCGGGCGCCTGCGCCAGGAGGGCAAGGTGCGGCATTTCGGCGTGTCCAATTTCAGCCGCCACCAGTTCGAGAGCCTGAACCGCCGCATCGCGCTGGCGACCAACCAGGTGGAGTTCTCGCCGCTGTGCGTGGCGCCGATGTTCGACGAGACCTTCGACGGGTTGCAGGATTTGGGCGTAGCGCCGATGATCTGGTCGCCACTGGCCGGAGGGCGGTTGTTCAGCAAGGACGATGCGGCCGGCGTGCGGGTGAGCGCCGTGATCCAGAAGATCGCCGATGAAGTGCGGCGTCCGTTCGGCAGCGTGGTGTTCGCCTGGATTATGCAGTTGCCGAGCCGCCCGGTGCCACTGACCGGATCAGGGCGGATTCAGGCGGTGGCGGAGGCGGTGGAAGCGACGCAGTTCACGCTGAGCCGCAGCCAGTGGTTTGAGATCCTGCGCGCCGCGCGCGGCCACGAAGTAGCGTGAGCTAAGCGCTGCAAAACCTTGCTCAATTCTAAAACACGTAGGGCGGATTAGCGCAGCGTAATCCGCCAATGCATGCGTTTCGACAGCTCACGCATTGGCGGATTACGGCGTTCCGCCTAATCCGCCCCTACGTGTTTTAGATTTTTTCGGTGGCCGCAGGCCGCCGCAAACGCGGATCAGATTTTTTTGACAGTCGCAGGCCCCGGTGGCGCGTCACGTACCGCGCTCAAATGTCGTCATACACGACCGGCGGCGCGATCCCCTTCCAGCCCCTCTTCCAAGCCAGGTTCAGCGCCAGCGTGAAGGCGATATACACCACAAAGAACAGCACGAAGTAGGCGGCCTGCAACCACGCCAGCAATCCCAGATTCACCACCAGCAGCACCAGCGCGCCCCAGCTCTTCTTCTGCTTGGAACTCGGGAAGCGCACCGTCGACACCATCAGCGTGCCCACCACAAACAACAGCAGCACGACCAGAATCGCGTGCCAGGTGGTGGCCGCCGGGTCCGGCCAGGCAACCACCACCGACGCCACGCAGGCGGCCCCCGCCGTGATTGGCATGCCGACGAAATAGCGCGGGTCGGTCCGGCCGACGCTGACATTGAAACGCGCCAGCCGCAGCGCCCCGCAAGCGACAAAGAAGAAACTGGCGATGCCGCCGGCCCGCAGCAGGGTCGGATGGTCGACGCCCAGTTGCACGAAGCCATAGCAATACAGCAGCAGCCCCGGCGCGCAGCCGAAGTTCATCACGTCGGCGATGGAGTCGAGCTGCATGCCGAACTCGGACGCGGTGTTGGTGGCGCGCGCGACAAAGCCGTCGAGCGCGTCGAACACGCCGGCCAGCACCAGCAAGATGGCCGCCAACCGGTAGTCCTCGGCGGACCCGACAAGGGCGTTGTCGACCGAGATGACGATGCTGCCGAAGCCGCAGGCGATCGACATCAGGGTCACCATACTGGGCAAGGCGAACTTGGCGCGCCGAACGCGCGCTTGATTGATAGGTTTCAAATGACGACTTCCAGGTTAAGCATGCGTCGCCAACGGGCGGCTGGCTGAACGGTTAGCTTACCATTTTACGCAAGCCGTCCCGTACAGGGCGGCCCGACTAGCATATTGCGTGCCGCAATCGAGCAAACTGGCTTAAAATCGCTGTAGCCAGTCCGGGCAAAACGCCCACACGCACAGGAGTTTCAAACATGGCAGATCATAAGCACCGGCAACTCCCCTTTTCCCCGTTGCCGGCGGCAATGGTGCTTATCGCCGCCCTGCTCGCCGGCTGTGGTGGCGGAGGAGGGGAAAGCAATAGCGCGACCGCGCCAGTGACATCGGTTCCCCCCACCACCTCGCTGCCGCAGGAACCAGGCGCGCCCACGCTGACCGGCAACACCGCCCTCGACGGCTTCAACTGGCTCAATTACCGGCGCGCCCAGCTGGGTTTGTCGGTGCTGACGCGTAACAGCCAGGTCGATGCGGCGGCGCTGGGACATTCCAATTATCTGCGCCTGAACAACACCGTCAGCCACGACCAGACTGTGGGGGCGCCGGGCTTTACCGGCGTCAACCTGACCGACCGGCTAAGTCGCGCCGGCTATGTGCTGACCACCAACGGCTTCGCCATCGGCGAAGTCATCTCCGCCACGACGGACACCTCCGGCTTTTACCAGGCGGAGGAACTGATCACCGCGATCTATCACCGCTTCGTGATGTTCGAGCCCGTCTTCAGGGAAGTCGGCACCGGCGCCACCACGGTCGCCGGCGGCTACACCTACTTCACCGCCGACCTGACGGCTACCAACGGTTTGGGCGCCGGCATCGGCGCGGGCAGGCTGGTCAACTACCCGGTCAACAACCAGACCAACATCCCGATCAATTTCTTCAGCGATACCGAATCGCCCGATCCCGTGCCAAATCAGAACGAGGTGGGTTACCCGGTCAGCGTCCACTCCGACAGCGGCCGGGGCGGCGCCGGCGTAGTGGTGCGCAGCTTTACCATCACGCCGCGCGGCGGCGCGGCGCTGAATACGCTTCTGCTCAGCAGAGCAACCGACTCGCGTACCGCGCCCGAGGTGGCCGCGATCATCCCGCTGGCGCCGCTTCGCAGGGGCACCGTCTACGATGTCAGCTTCGACGGCACGGTGAACGGCGTGGCGGCCCCGCGCACCTGGTCGTTCACCACCCGGCAGTGACCGCGTGCGAGGGCGGTCGACGCGTTGTTGCGGCCGGTAAGGTCTGCTATGGTACGGCTTCGATATAGTTCCGTACGGCTTCCGACCAACCACCGATCCGCGATAACGCACCGCTCATGATACTTTCCAGCATGCCTGCCTCACCGGTTCACGCCGAGGGCCATATTTTGCAAGTGGAAACCGGCTTGCAGCAGCTGATGGGCGACCGCGCCCTCTATCTGCAGATCCTGCGCCGCTTCCGGCAACGCTATCAGGACAGCGCCAACCAGGCGCGCAACGAATTGACGGCCGGCGACGCCACTGGCGGGCAACGCATCATCCATACCCTCAAGGGAGCGGCCGGCATGATCGGCGCCCAGCAGGTGTATCTATTGGCAGCCAATCTGGAGCAAGCCTGCGCGGGACCGGCGGCACTGTGCATGGGGCCGCTGGCGCAGCTGGAGCACGCGCTGCGCTGCCTGATGGGCGCGATCGACGCCGAGTTGAGCGCGGCCGACGAGCAACCGCATGCGGAGCCGACGGCCGCCGGCCAGCATCCCCCGGAGACGCGCATGCTGGTGCAGCATCTGGCCAGGCTGCTGGAAGAAGGCGACGGCGCGGCGATCGATGTGCTGGAGCACTCGGCGACGGTGCTCGCGGCAAGCTTGGGAGTGGCGGTGTTTCAGGAGGTGACCGAGGCGGCGCATCAGTTCGACTTCGAGGCGGCGCTGGCGGTGCTGCAGGCGGCGAAGAGCTAAGTCCTCAGCGCGTATATTCTTTCTCTTCGTCGAAGGCGTCGGCGCATTCCTTGTCGCAGAAACGTTTGACGTTGTCGAGCGGCTTCTCGCAGTACCAGCACGAGCCCTTGGGCGGCAACATCTGCCGCGTGCGGGCCGGCGAAACGGGCGCCGCCATCGAAGGGGGCGCCGTGCCGCCGCCGTCGTCCGGTACGCTTTCTTGTGTCGGTTCCACGATCCCCTCCGTTCCAGGCAGTGCCCAAGTCAACGTTGCAAGGTTACTTCAGCGGAATATCTCAAGCATGAGAATTCTCAAGGCCGTGCCGGTTTCGAGCCATGTGTTGGAAACCGAACACTCTTCTGCGACGAATCAATCATAGCAGGTTCGGTGGACCGGCCACAGCGGCCGGATCGGCAAAAAATGCGCCCAAACGACACTTCTCCAGCGATGCGCAGCGCGCTCCCGAGGGCGCTCATAGGGGATAAATATTTTTTAATTGAAAAGTCGAAAATGATAGTGAGTCACCACGAAATTGTGGCTCCAAGGCATCTTCGACGACCCCGTGCCGGGCCGCGCGGCTTATAATCATTACACCATTATCATTCCCGCCTGGAAAGTTCGAATGTCTGAAACTGTTCATGCTTCCCCGCCTGCGACGGCGGGCCACTCCCACTTGTCCGCCCGCGCGCTGGCGCTCGCCGACCTCGGCCTGATCGTGCTCGACGCCGGCCAGCGCATCGTCCTGTGGAACCAATGGATGGCCAGCCACTCCGGCCAGTCCGCGCACCGCGTGCTCGGCAGCGACCTGTTCGACGTGTTTCCCGAATTGCGCGGCCAGCGGCTGGAGCAGGCCGTGCACAGCGCGATGCAGAGCAAAACGCCGCAGCAGCTGTCGCCGGGACTGAACCGCTCGCCCTTCCCCCTGTTCCCGACCGGTACCTGGGGCGGCGAGCGCATCGAGCAGTCTGTATCGGTGACGCCGTTCACCGAAGGCAAGGAACGGTTTTGCCTGATCCAGGTGAGCGACATCAGCAGCACCGTCGGCCGCGAGCGCCAGCTGCGCGGCCAGGCCGAGGCGCTGCGCGCGCAATCGTACGTGGACGGGCTGACCGGCATCGCCAACCGGCGCCACTTCGACGTCGCGCTCGACCGCGAACTGCGGCGCGCCCAGCGCAACGGCGGCCAGCTGTCGCTGCTGCTGATGGATATCGACTCGTTCAAGGCGTATAACGACCACTTCGGCCACCAGCAGGGCGACGCCTGCCTGACCCTGGTGGCGGAAGCGTTCGCCGCCATGCTGCAGCGGCCGGCCGATCTGGCCGCGCGCTACGGCGGCGAGGAATTCGGCGCCGTGCTGCCGGACACCGGGCCGGAGCAGGCGGCGCTGGTCGCCGAGGGCATCCGCGCGCGCATCGCCGCACTGGAGGTCACGCACGCACCCGCAGCGATGCGTCCGTATGTGACAATGAGCATCGGCGTGGCCAGCTTCGTCAAGGACCGGTTGTGCACCGCCGAAACCATGCTGGCCGCCGCCGACAGCTGCCTGTACGCCGCCAAACACGCCGGACGCGACTGCGTCATCGTTCACAAACTGGAAGAAACCAACGCATGAAAATTCGCCCTGCCTTTAGCTTCGCATCGATCTTTTCCGCCGCCGTCGCCACTGCCTTGGTGGCCTTTGGCGCCCCGGCCGCCTTCGCCGCCGCCGCCGCGCCGGCCGCCTGCACCGGCGCCGCGCCCTCCGGCGAATTGACCGCGCAGCGCATCGTCGCCGCCAACCCGACCCGCTCGGAGCCGGGGCTGTATGAAGGTCCGGTATGGATCAAGGATGCGCTGTATTTCTCGGACTTCACGTTCGGTCCGGGCTTCCCGTCGCGCATCCAGAAGCTCGACGCCAGCGGCAAGGTCACCACACTGATCGCCGACAGCGGCAGCAACGGCCTGGCGGTCGACGCGCACGGCAACATCCTGGCGGCGACGCACAAGTACAAAAGCGTGTCGCGCTACACGATGGATGGCAAGCGCAGCGATGTCGTGACCAAGTACAACGGCAACGTCTTCAACTCGCCGAACGACATGGCGCTGGCCGCCGACGGCACCTTGTACTTCAGCGACCCGGCCTTCCAGCGCGACGCCGCGCCGGGCGGGCAGGACAAGACGCGCGTCTATCGCGTGGCGGCCGACGGCACGGTGACCGTGGTGGACGACACGCTCACCAATCCGAACGGCGTATCGCTGTCGCCGGCAGGGGACGTACTGTATGTGAACGGTATGGTTGGCGAAAAAGGCGTGCTGCGCGCGTACGCCATCGTCGACGGCAAGCCTGGCAAGGGACGCGACCTGGTCAATGGCCTGGGCATCCCGGACGGCATGGCGATCGACTGCCAAGGCAACGTCTACGTCACCGAGCACACGGACAAGCGCATCCGCGTATTCACGCCGCAGGGCAAGCACATCGCCACGATCAAGGTGGATGCGAATGTCACCAATGCCGCGTTCGGCGGTGCCGATGGCAAGACCTTGTTCATCACGGGTGCGGGGTCGGTGTGGAAGATCGCGTTGAACGTGAGCGGGTTGCCATACTGATCGCGCGGCAAACAAATCTGAACCACTATCCGGGCCGGGATCTGAAACAGACCTGGCCCGCGCTGCAAATCAAAAGCTGATCCACAACCCGAACCAAAGTCTGAACGCGCTTCGAACCCCATATCTGCGGCCACAACCCGAATCCAAATCTAAAACACGTAGGTCGGATTAGCGCAGCGTAATCCGACAGGCTCCGTCGACGGCCCAGGTCGTCCCAACCCACACTCCGAAATGAGATAAATCAGCCAAATATCGCAAATTGCGATACTCTGGAGCATGCGAGTTATTTCCAACAAAGCGCTGGTCGACTTCTCGACAATTCATCCACCTGCGCGCTTGCCGATGCAGACGTGGAGGAAGATCATTGAGTCTCGCTCGTTTTCGAACTTCGCCGACATTAAAAGCACCTTCAACGCCGTGGACAAAGCCGGCGACCACTATATTTTTGACGTTGGCGGAAATAAGTACCGCATCATCGCTGGGATCAGCTTTCCCCACCAGAAGCTGTACATCCGGCATGTATTTACCCATGAGGAGTACAACAAATGGAAGCCCTGACGGACCAAGCAGTGGTAGCAGAAATCACCTCCCACTATCAAGCCTTGTCGTCGCTTGTGCCACTGCGCGCCATTCATAGCGAGCAGGATTACGAGAACGCTATCTCTGCACTTAATCGCCTTTTAGATGCTGGCGCCGCCGATGAGAAGCATCCGCTTGCCGATCTAGTGAACGCCTTAGGAAACCTCATCGGGGATTACGAAGATCGGGCATATCCCGCCGAGCATGTCTCTCCAGTCGAGATGATCCGCTTTTTAATGGAGCAGCATCAGCTCTCTCAATCCGAGTTGCCCGAGATTGGTGGGCAGAGCGTAGTCTCAGAAGTGCTGAGTGGAAAGCGAGAGCTCAACGTGCGTCAGATCAAAGAACTGTCCGCACGTTTCAACATCCCCGCCGCCGCTTTTTTGTAGAGGCAGAGGCAAGGTAACGCTACCCGGCTAACCGATACACTTGAGCCCGTGTAGCAATGGCGGACCTGACCCCGGAGTTTATTTGCCGATACAGAACCGGCTGAAGATCACTCCCAGCAAATCATCCGACGAGAACGCGCCCGTGATGCTCGACAGCTGCGCCTGCGCCAGGCGCAATTCCTCCGCGAACAAATCCAGAGACTGATCGTTTTGCGCCGCGTGCTCCCCTGCCCGCTCCAGATGCGCGCCGGCGTTTTTCAGCGCGATCAGATGCCGCTCGCGCGCGAGGTACAGCGACTCACCCGTCTGCTGCCAGCCGGCGATGCGCAGCAGTTCCTTGCGCAGCAGGTCGATGCCGATGTTCTCGTGCGCCGACAGATACACGTGCGTGGCATCCGGCATCGCATCCACGCTCGGCTTGTGCCCCGACAAATCGATCTTGTTCCAGATGCGCAGCACCGGCACGCCCTCAGGGAATGCCGCGACGATGTTTTCATCCGCGCGCGACGGGCCGTGGTCGGCATCCAGCAAATGCAGAATCACATCCGCCTTGCCGACCTCGCCCCAGGTGCGCTCGATACCGATGCGCTCGACCACATCCACCGTCTCGTCCGCATGACGGATACCGGCCGTGTCGATGATGTTGAGCGGGATGCCTTCAATCTGGATCGTTTCGGTAACCTTGTCGCGCGTGGTGCCGGCTATCGGCGTGACGATGGCGACGTCGGAACCGGCCAGCGAATTGAGCAACGACGATTTGCCGACGTTAGGCTGGCCAACCAGCACCACGCTCAGTCCCTCGCGCAATAGCGCGCCTTGCGCCGCCTGCTTGAACACCTGGTCCAACGCGCTGACGATGCCCGCCAACTGCCCGCGCGCATCCGACTTCTCTAGGAAGTCGATCTCCTCCTCGGGGAAATCCAGGGTCGCCTCGACCAGCATGCGCAAACCGGTCACGCCCTCCACCAGCTTGTTGACCGTCTTCGAAAACGCCCCCGACAACGATTGCGACGCCGACTTGGCCGCCGCCTCGGTCGATGCGTCGATCAGATCGGCCACCGCCTCCGCCTGCGCCAGGTCGAGCTTGTCGTTCAGATACGCGCGGCGCGTGAATTCGCCCGGCTCGGCCAGCCGCAACCCCAGCTCGGCGCCGGCCTCCAGCACGCGCGCCAGCAGCAGTTGCAGCACGATCGGTCCGCCATGCCCCTGCAACTCCAGCACATCCTCTCCTGTGTACGAGTTCGGTCCCTTGAACCAGATGGCGATGCCTTGGTCGATGATGGCGCCGTCGGCCTGCGTGAACGGAATGTAGGTGGCGTGGCGCGGCTTCAAGGCCGTGGCGCCGAACAGCGCGGCGATCAGCGGTTGCAAATTCTTGCCGGAGGCGCGCACGACGCCGATGCCGCCGCGTCCCGGTGCGGTGGCGATGGCGGCGATGGGGGAGGAGTCGATATTCATGGGCTAATTGTAGAGGATATAAAAAAAGCCCGCGATCAACACGGGCTTTCTGGCAACACTAAACGCTAAGGATTACGCCTTGGCGGGCTCCGGCGTCGCATACTTCTTGGTGATCACATACTGTTGACCGATCGACAGCACGTTGTTGACCACCCAGTACAGCACCAGGCCGGACGGGAAGAAGAAGAACATGACCGAGAACGCCAGCGGCATGAACAGCATGATCTTCGCTTGCATCGGATCGGCCGGGGCCGGATTCAGCTTGGTGGTGATGTACATCGAGATCGCGTACAGCACCGGCAGGATGAACCATGGGTCCGGCGCGGCCAGGTTGGTGATCCAGCCGATCCACGGCGCGCCGCGGATTTCCACCGACGCCTGCAGCACCCAGTACAGCGCGATGAAGACTGGCATCTGCACCAGGATCGGCAGACAGCCGCCCAGCGGATTGATCTTCTCGGCCTTGTACAGTTCCATCGTGGCCTGGTTCATCTTGGCCGGGTCGCCTTTGTAGCGCTCGCGGATGGCCTGCATCTTCGGCGTGACCAGCTTGACCTTGGCCATGCTCTTGTAACCGGCGGCCGACAGCGGGAAGAACAGCAGCTTGATCAGGATCGTGAAGACGATGATGGTCCAGCCCCAGTTGCCCAGCACCTGGTGGATATGCACCATGACCCAGAAGATCGGCTTGGCGATCACGGTCAGCATGCCGTAGTCCTTGACCAGTTCCAGGCCAGGGGTGACTTTTTCCAGCAGCTTTTCTTCCTGCGGACCGGAATACAGCTTGGCGGTGTTCGACACGGTGGCGCCCGGCGCCAGGGTGCCCAGCGGCTGGATGGTGCCGATCGCGTACTGGTTGGTCGTCACTTTCTTGGTGAAGATGGTGCGCGGCGTCTTATCCTGCGGCACGAAGGCCGAGACGAAGAAGTGCTGCGAGATCGCGACCCAGCCGTTGTCGGCTTTGGTTGGATGCTCCTGGATCATGTCCTTGCCGGACTTGGCGGCGGACTCGGCGTCCTTCTCCAGGGTTTCGAACTTCAGCTTGTGGTACTTGTCGGCGTCGGTGTACAGGGTCGGGCCGGTGTAGCTGCTGTTGAAGAACGAGTCGCCGGCAGGCTTGTTGCCGTCGTGGACCAGTTGCAGGTACAGCTCAGGCTTGACCGGTGCGGTGCCGACGTTGGTCACATCGTGGCGCACGTCGATGACGTAGTCGCCGCGCTTGAACGTGAAGGTCTTGGTCAGCTTGACGCCGCCCTGCTCCGATTCCAGCACCAGTTGCACCTGGTTGGCGCTATCCAACGTGCGCGGACCTGGCTTGGCGACGAAGCCGGTGGTGTGATTCGGCAGGCCCGGCGCGCCGATCAGGCCGGTCTGGCCCAGATAGGTCTTGCCGGTGGCGCTGTCGATGTCGAACAGCACCTGATTCTTGTGGGTGTCGACGCCGTCTTTGTAGTTGAGCAGTTCCAGGCGGCGGATGGTGCCGCCCAGGGTGTCGATGTCGACCTTGAACAGGTCGGTCGTTACGGTGATGCGCTCACTCTTAAATGGCGCGTCGGCGCCGGTCGCGGCGGTCGCGCCCGGCAATGCGGCGGCGCCGGCGGTTGCTCCGGCTGCGGCGGCGGTCGGCAGTTCCGATTTCTTCGCCTCGGGCGCCTTGGCGGTTTGGGCCGGTGCCGGGGCGAACATGGAAGGCTGGCCGGTCGAGACCATCCAGTTGTTCCATAGAACTACCAGCGACACGGCAAACACGATCCACAGGATGGTACGTTTATTGATATCCATTAGGGTATTTATCAGGAGTGGTTGCAACCGCAAGCGGTCGTTGAAGAGGAATTCTTGGCATCCGGCGCGTCCTTCGGAGGCACCGGATCGAAACCGCCGTCGTTGAACGGATGGCAGCGGCACACGC
This sequence comes from Oxalobacteraceae bacterium OTU3CAMAD1, assembly GCA_024123915.1. Taxonomy (NCBI): domain Bacteria; kingdom Pseudomonadati; phylum Pseudomonadota; class Betaproteobacteria; order Burkholderiales; family Oxalobacteraceae; species Oxalobacteraceae bacterium OTU3CAMAD1. The sequence continues at coordinate 7,480,064 of CP099650.1, forward strand.
GTTTGGCGGCCAGCCAGCTGCCCTTGCCCGCCCCATGCACCTGCAACGCTTCCAGCGCGTAATTCGAGCAGCTTGGATAGAAGCGGCAACGCGGCCCCAGCAGCGGACTGATGGTCAGCTGGTAGGCGCGCAGCAGGAAGCGGAGCAACTTCGTCATGACGGCGTAAGTGGAGGCGTCGTAGCCGAAGGCAAGGCCGCCGGCGGCGCTGCCGATACTGCAGCGGGCTGCGCGGACGCGGAGGTCTGCGCCTGCCGACCGGACAACTTGGCCTGCGCGGCGAACAGGCGCGCCAATTCCACCCGCAGCGCCCGTTTGAGCGCCGCAGTGGTGGCGGGACCGTCCTTGCTGTTGACCGGCTTGGCCAGGCGCACCACGCAATCGATGGCGGGCAGGCCGGTCACGCGGAACAGCTCGCGGGTGACGCGCTTGATCGTGTTGCGCGTGACGGCCCGGGGCGCAAAGCGCTTGGCCACCACGACGCCCAGCCGCGCATGCGGCAATTCGTTCAGACGGGTGTAGAGCACGAAATGCGCGCTTTTTTGCGTGGGGCGCAAACGAAAAACGGATGAAAATTCATCCGTTTTAACGATACGCCGAACGCGCGCGAAGTCGTGGGAACCTTCGCCTGTCGAGCCGCTTGAAATACAGCTTTCCACGCGATCAGCTAACAAGCAGGTGGCTTATACAGCCAGACGCTTGCGGCCTTTTGCGCGACGTGCGTTGAGCACATCACGGCCACCACGGGTAGCCATACGAGCGCGGAAGCCGTGGGTGCGTTTACGACGCACGACGGAAGGTTGGTAAGTACGTTTCATGTTGGTCTCGCTAAAAGCAGAAAAAAATACAAAATCGGGCCAGCGCCCGTCAATTTTTGGTGCCAATGACACTTCGCGCACCCATGCCAACGCTACCGGCACAGCTGGGTCCATCTCATCGCCCGCTAATCCACGCTTACTCCATATTGACGTTCAAGTGAATAAACACGGAATACGGGCGGGGAACCCTGAATTATCAGCATTTCGGCCCTGCTTGTCAACAACAGATCCGGATTGCCGGCGATTCCAGCTCAGCCGAAAGTGCGAAAATAAGCGGCGTGCCTGTGGATAACTTTAGCGAGCGAGAGTAGAATAGCGCGTTACGTGTGGCGAACCCGCGGCGCAACAGCCCCGGTCCACACCCTCATCAGCAGTAGAGAATAGATAAGATTC